>JBGVQP010000043.1:0-65212 GCA_045127685.1 Candidatus Cryptobacteroides sp. | reverse complement strand
ATTGCATGTCCAATTTCAGGTACAAAGAACTGGACGGATGTGCGTCAGTTCAACCTTATGTTCTCTACCCAGCTCGGCAGCGTTACTGGTGATGCCAGCATCATATATCTCCGTCCAGAGACAGCACAGGGTATCTTCGTTAACTATCTTAATGTTCAGAAGACAGGCCGTATGAAGATTCCTTTCGGTATCGCACAGATCGGTAAGGCGTTCAGAAACGAGATTGTGGCACGTCAGTTCATCTTCCGTATGAGGGAGTTCGAGCAGATGGAGATGCAGTTCTTCATCAAGCCGGGAACAGAGCTTGACTGGTTCGCAAAATGGAAGGAAAACCGTATGTCATGGCACAAGGCCCTCGGAATGGGTGATGAGAACTACCGTTTCCATGATCATGACAAGCTTGCGCACTATGCGAATGCAGCTACGGATATCGAATTCCGCTTCCCGTTCGGCTTCAAGGAGCTTGAGGGTATCCACTCACGTACTGACTTCGACCTTGGAAACCATCAGAAGTTCTCAGGCAAGAAGATCCAGTACTTCGATCCTGAACTCGGTGAGAACTATGTTCCATACGTTGTGGAGACTTCCATCGGAGTTGACCGTATGGTGCTTGCAGTGCTCTCGCACTCATACAAGGAGGAGCAGCTCGAAAACGGCGAGACACGCGTTGTAATGAGCATTCCTGCGCCTCTTGCACCAGTAAAGGTTGCAGTGCTTCCACTTATCAAGAAGGATGGTCTTCCAGAGCTTGCACGCGAGATCATGGATGAGCTCATGTATGATTTCAACTGCCAGTACGATGAGAAAGACTCAATCGGAAAGAGATATCGCCGTCAGGACGCGATCGGAACTCCGTTCTGCGTGACCATCGACCACGACTCGCTCAACGACCGTTGCGTGACCATCCGTCATCGTGATACAATGGAGCAGCAGAGGGTAAAGATCGAGGATCTTCACAGCATCATCAGCAAGGAGGTTAACCTCAGCAACATCCTCAAGAAACTTAAATAAACATGGGTACATTTACCCCATGGACAATGATAATTGACCTTGGTATTATTTCCGCACTTATCCTGGTGGGAAAATATATCAGGGTCAAGTTCAATATTGTCCAGAAGTTTCTTATACCTCCTTCTGTGCTTGCAGGAGTAATAGGACTTGTCCTCGGTCCGGAAGTACTCGGATGGCTACCTTTATCTGGTAATCTTGGCACATATGCAGGTATTCTTATAGCCTTTGTCTTTGCATCTATTCCCTTTACTTCTACTTCAACTTCGAGGGAGTTTGGAAAAGTCAAGAGGATGTGGGGATTTTCTCAAGGAGGAATGCTTCTTCAGTGGGCTTTCGGAGGACTGATAGGAATACTTGTTCTGGGGCGGATATGGCCGCTTAATGACTCTTTTGGTATCAGTATGCCGGCAGGATATTGTGGTGGTCATGGTAGTGCTGCCGCCCTTGGAAATGCGTTTTCCGGTTTAGGTCAGGATGAGGTACTGACATTAGCCATGACAGCTGCTACCGTCGGCATAATATGTTCTATCATTCTCGGTCTTATATTCCTCAGGATAGGTACCAGACGTGGTCATTCTTCATGCCTGACACAGGCGGAGACACTTCCGGAAGAACTGCGTACGGGACTTGTGGCAAAGGATAACCGCAGAAGCATAGGAGAAGAAGTTTTTTCAGGCATATCTGTATCTACGCTTACATTCCATCTGTCGTTGGTGGCACTTATAGTGCTTTTCGGATATCTGTTGAGCAGGGGCGGAGCCAGACTGGCACCGGGACTCGAACTGCCTGTATTCAGCTGTGCCTATATTGCCGGAATGATAATCAAGGCATTATGGAGATACACTAACATCAAGGATTATATATGTCCACAGACGATGTCAAGTCTCAGCGGCATGTTCACTGACTATCTTGTGGCTTTCGGAATAGCATCGATAAAACTTTCAATTGTCGGCCAGTATATCGTTCCGTTGACGATATTGCTTGTGTCAGGACTCCTGTTTACGGCACTGTATATCTTCCTTGCTGCAAAGCATATATTCAAGGAATACTGGTTCGAGAAGGCTATGTTCTCATGGGGATGGTTTACAGGCACCATGGCTATGGGAATGGCCCTGCTCAGGATTGCGGATCCTGAGTCCCGAAGCAAATGCATGGACCATTATGCGATAGCATATATCCTTATAGCCCCGATAGAAATAGCCCTCATAACCTTCGCACCGATAATTTTCTGCAACGGTTACGGCCTGTGGTTCTCCCTCGCCTGTCTGATTGTCGGTGTTTCCGTAACGGCCTACATGCTGATCGACAGGAGAAGGTCAAGAGACTTTTAATATGAAATTTTCAGAGTCTTGCCGGCAGGAATGCGGTGAGACTCTTTCTTTTTACCCTGGATGTCCAGCAGGATTTCAGTGTCGCTGCCGGCACGGACGCTGAGTGTCTTTCCTGACAATGAAATCTTGTCGAGCCACCCCGTGGATGAGAGGATTCGTACTCCGCAGCCTTCGTTTCCGAGTACGAATACCTCACGGCTTTCATCTGCACATGGGAATTCCATATTCACATTTATGCCGTCTTTTTCAACGGAATATGCATGGTTAAGGACTCCTAACACCTTGTCCGGATTCACTTTTATTGTTTCAGTATGCCTTGCCGGGCCGCCGCTGAAAGCAGTCATCAGTGACCAACCTCCATCATAGTCGCTCTGAATATATATTTCAGGAACAGAACCTATCTTGCCTTTAACCTGCAACTGTTGTCCTGCCACGTGCTCAAGCACTCTCTTCGCCTTGGCAGTCTGTGATGCGATATACTTTCTTTCTGTCTTTGAAGTGGCCGAAAGGTCTCCCCATATGCCATGACCACATTGGAGTATCGTGTTCACATTATACCTCTGTGCAAAATAAGGCGACCTGTTGAAAGGATAGCAGGCATAGGTAAGCAGTTCGCACGGAAGGATACGGTAGGTGGCATTGATGCTGTTCCTCATGCTCTTTGCCCTGTAGGTGCTGTAATCCCCGTAATTCGAGGCTCCGTTGTTCATCCAGAAGAACTTGCCTTCCTGAAGCGGCATAAGGCCTATAAGTGCCCTTTCTGGCTCGGTGAGGTCTATTTCTACCACTACATCCGGACAATATTCACGAAGTTCCCTCATGAGCGAGGTGACACGGAACGGAAGCAGATAATTGTATCTGTCGATGCGCTCCTTCCTTGATGCATCTTCCGAGCCATGACCGAGTCCGGGCTGATAACTGTTCAAGGTGTTTATCGCGTCCCATTTGAAGAAACGTATTCCCTGATCTGTCAGACGTTTAAGACTTTCTAAAATCACATCATAATAGCCCCCTACAAGGTCGAAAGCGGGAAGATTCCATTGGGCCCTTACCGGGACACCATCCTTGTCCAGAATAATCCATTCGGGATGTTCCTTTGCAGTATCAGCCGATGGGTCTGTTCCCAAAAGAGAAAGCCATATTCCGGGGATCATACCGCAGCCCTTGATTTTGTCCACAAGCGGTTTAATACCGTTCGGAAGCCTTTCTCTGTTTGCTGTCCAGTCTCCGAAAGCCTGCTGCCAGCCGTCATCCATAATGAAGATATCCATTCCCATTTTCCCTGCAATCTCAATCTCCTTCATTATTCTCTCTTCAGTGAATGTTTCCCTCATGTGCGGATTCATTTCCCGCTGCATTCCCCAGGTGTTGTAATAGAAATCAGGCTTACGTGAATGTATGTTTTCGGTTATTCTTTTGAGAAGATATTCATGTATAGCCTCTTCATAAGGTTCATCATTTTGGAGAATACTTATTGTAGACCATACGGTTTCATAGAATGAATCAGAAGGAATAAGTTCTCCGTCAATATATCCTCCGCGACGAATCTTATTGTAAATTACAATATTGCCGTCGGTATAGTCCATGTTGGAAGAAATGAACCACAGATCGTCGTCGGTGATTTTTTCCAGATTGCCTTCTACACCCTGCATTGCATCAATATTCTCTGACAAATTGTTATCGTTCATCTTTTTAGAAACCTTGTCTTGAGATGCGTGTTCGTATGAGGTGAGAATCTTGAGGTCAGAAGACTCCACAAGCATGAAAGGGCCTTTGACTTCACATCCGGCTTTGTGAGAGATGTATTCCGGATGAAACATATGGCACGAAGCAAGGTTGCGTGAAGATCTGGTATCGTAGGTAGCTCCTGTATGGAGGTCTTCAAGCACTTCCTTGCCATAGGTTCCTATGCGGATTTCAGTAGCGGAAGGAGCGGAAGAAGATTTGAATGAATATTTCGGAAATACGAAATGGTTCTTTCCGTTGAGGTTGGTAAGACGGAACTTACGTCCTTCTGAAGAACGCATCCTGAGACGCTCACGGACAAATTTATCATCACCGAATGTCTCCTTATCCCAGAATATTTCAAGGCCGCGGAGAGCCTTGGTGCCCTTGATATGGAACGTTGTCCTTATGCCTCCGTTGGAAAGCGTTTTTTCGGAACTTCCTGCATGTGACCAAACAGGATCCTGTGATGTATAGATTTTCCCATTTATACAGAATTCAAATCCGGGGGTCTCATTGCCGAATGCTGTTGTTCCAATCAAAAGGGTCAATATTAATGCGATCTTCTTCATATCCGCAAAGATATATTTCATGTATGCTTATGTTTTCCTTTATTATTTCATTGATTTAATAAATATGTTCATTTTTCTGCTCTTGAGATTTTTCATGAACATATTGGGTAGGCGATACTCCGTACTTCTTCTTGAACGAAGAAGAGAAATGCACAATACTTGAAAAGCCTGTCGCGATGGCAATGTCTGTTACGCTCATGTCGGAATTTTCAAGCATTTTTGCAGCCATATTCAGGCGAACTGTCTGTATATATCGTGCAGGAGACAAGCCCGTAGCAGCCACGACCTTTCTGTATAATGTAGCTCTGGACATCCCGACAATGTGGCAAAGGGCGTCTGCATTGAGGTCTGAATCCGAAATGTACTGGTCTATGTGCGCATTGAGCTGCTGGAGGAACTTTTCGTCCGAGATGGCGGCATTTATCTCAAGACCGAGATTTTCTACGGCAACAGTCTGACCGTAAAGAACTTTGAGTTTCTCTCGTGAAGATATAATATTACCGACTTTCAAGATCAAAGACTGCATGTTGAAAGGCTTTGTTATATAGTCGTCAGCACCAAGTTCAAGTCCTTCCTTCATTTGTATCACCATCTGCCTGGCCGTCAGAAGTATTATAGGAATATGCGAGGTTCTGGAGTCATTCTTCAGTTCTTCGCACATCTTAAGACCATCCATCACAGGCATCATGACGTCGCTTATGATAAGAGATGGAGCATTGGCCAGAGCCTGGAGTCTGCCTTCTGATCCGTTGGAAGCCTCTACTACATTATAAAATCTCGACAATCCTGAGACTATATATTTACGAAGTTCCTTGTTATCTTCTACAACAAGAATCGTAGTGGAACTCTTGGCAGCAGCTGGAACATACTTTATCTCTTCCCCAGTCACATATCTGTCGATTGTCTCACTATCCTGATATCCTTGTATAATCTCACTTTCTCCGAATCTGTCATTTCCTTTATGTAGAACAATGTAGAAAGTAGTTCCACGACCTTTGGCCGATTCTGCATAGATATCTCCGTGGTGGAGCTCAATTATGCTTTTGACAAGTGAAAGTCCCACTCCAGATCCTTCAAAGCCGTCATGGGCGTCATCCGTGCGATAGAACGGATTAAATATGTTTTCCAGATCACATTCGGATATACCGATACCTGAGTCGCTTACTTTCAATGTCACAGTATCGTCTTTCTCCGATATATCAAGCGATATTTTTCCTCCATCAGGAGTGAACTTGAATGCGTTTGACAGCAGGTTCATCAGCACCTTCTCAAACAGATTTCTGTCAAACCATACCCCGGAAGGCTTTTCGCGGCATACGAATTCATAAGAAATGCCTCGCTGCTGTGCCTGATGGTTGAACGCGATGAATATTTCTTTTGCAAACCCGGCTATATCTCCTTCAGCCACCCGAACTTTCATCTTATCCTCTTCCTTGCTGCGAAGATCCATTAATTGGTTGACCATATGCAGAACTTTTTGCATTGTCGTGGATCAGATGCAGCGTGCTGTGCGTGACAGGTTGAGGATTGTCTATAGAAAGAATTTCCTCAAGAGGGGATATTATCAGTGTCAGAGGTGTCCTCAGTTCATGTGCGAAATTAGTGAACAGTCTTATCCTTGCCTTATACTGTTCCTCATTCCTTTGTTTTTCCATCATTGAGCGGTGCATCTTCCTTTTGTCGGATACACTCTTGAAAATGATAAATGCAATAATGCAGATAGCCAGAAGATATATGCACAGAGCCCACCATCTCGTCCAGACAGGTTTAAGGATTTCAAACCTGAATACAGCAGGTTCCGGGTTCCAGACTCCGTCGTTGTTGGAGCCCTTGACCATGAATTCATATGTTCCTGGGGAAAGATTTGTATAGTTCACCATATTTATGGCACCAGCTTCCTGCCACTGGTTGTCTGCACCTGAAAGGAAATATGAGTAGCGGTTCTTTTCAGGATACATGTAATTGAGGGAGCTGAATCGGAAAGTAAGACTGTTCTCCCTATGATTTAGAACAAGTCCTGGCGTCTTGCCGTTTGATACGTGTTTTCCATTCACTGTAACCGAGTTGATGACAACAGGAGGAATATAACTGTTGATATTCATGTTTTCTGGCATGAATTTCAGCAGTGCATTATCGCCGCCTATCCAGATATGGCCCTCAGGAGTGATAGTACAGGAATTTGGAGAAAATTCATGAGTGAGTATACCATCTGAATGGTTGAATGTACGCACAGCCCTATTATCTTCCCCGAGAAGAGATATTCCAGAACGGGTTATGACCCAGATTCTTTTCTGATAATCCTCCTGCACTGAGCAGATACTGTTGTCAGCGAGCCCGTCCTTATGTGATATACATGTAAAACATCCGTTCTTCCATATGTTCAACCCTCCGTCAGACGTACCGACGAATATTCTGCCCCGGCTGTCCCTCACAACGGTAGATATTCTGTTGCCTGAAATACTCAGAGAACCGTCTATGCTGAAATGGTCAAGTCTGCCGTTTGGGACATACCTGTACAGACCCTTGCTTCTGGTACCAATCCACAGAGTGTCCCTGTCATAACAGAGAGTAGTTATCTGACTTACATTCACTATGTTGCCATCTTCGGTTGACAGTCCCATATTTACAATCCTGTCTCCCTTGATTTTCTTGAGCCCGTACTGAGAATAACGGCCCAATATGATTTGTCCATTGTTCTTTATAATGGAATATATCGCCGAATTGTTGTCGTCTTTAATGATTTTGCTCCACGCTCCGCTTTTTGTGTCGAAGACGCCTAACTTTCCCGTATAGAAACCGGCATAGAGCATACCTTCGTCATATAGAAGCGATTTGACATTGTTGTCTTTGTACATGTCATCCGAATATTTCGGGTATGTATGGAAGGTTTCCTTTTCAACGTCGAATCCAACTACACCGGCGGCGTCTGTACCTATCCACAGTGTCTTTCCGTCGGGAGAGGTTGTGATGCTGCTGAGTACTCCAGACTGTATTTCATCGGTATTAGCCGCATAATGGCGGAAAAGAGGCGACACATCGTGTGCATGATTGATGCCTCCGCCGTAGGTTCCAACCCAAAGAGTTCCAGCCCGGTCTGAATATATGCTTTCAACTGCATAATGCGACAGACCATGACCGAACTCGTTACCTTGGTTTATGGAAGTGATTTTACCTGAGTCGAGTTCATAGATGCGCAGTCCATCGTATGTTCCGAATATAAGCGATCTGCCGTCAGTGCTTTCTGTAATGCATCTGATAAGAGGTTGTCCAGACCTGCCCTGCTGTCCGAAAAGGTGAAATCTTTGTGTCTTTCCGGTATGCATGTCAACCTTCGCGAAATCTCCGTAATCGGCATATGTCACATAGAGATTGCCAGCCTTTGAAATGTATATATGGTTAACACTTTCTCCATCAATCAAAGTCTTTATATTCATCTCCTTTGTCAAGACAGAAAGACCTGCTGTATGGCCTATATATACTTCTCCATCCTTTTCAATCGTAGAATACACCCTGTTGTCAAAATCCGGAAATTTCTCTATTACATTATCCTTAAGAATGTATAGACCTTGGTAGGTGCCTATCAAGAGATTTTCTTCCAAGAGGCAGAGACTGTTTATTTCGTTGATGTTTCCCGTGCGTTGTCCGGGGTTTATAAAAAATCTAGTAAAACTTTCGCTTATGCTGTCATAGTAGTTCAGTCCCCCTGCTGTACCAATCCATAAGCCACCTTTGGGATCCTTTATCAGAACCTTGATATAGTTATCGCTTATGGAGAGTGTGTCCTCGATGTCATTTCTGAATATCTTGAACTCCTTCCCGTCGTATCTGTTCAGACCGTCGCGGGTGCCGAACCACATGTATCCGTCAGTGTCCTGCGCGATCGAGACCACTGACATCTGGGATAGACCGTCGGAAATGCTCAGGTGGCCGAAGTCTTTCTCGAACGCAAAGGACAATGTCGTCAAAAGTGTAAAACAAAGGCTGAAAACCGTCTTTCTCATGGTTCTATATTTAGACTTTTCAAATTTATTCATAATAATTTATCAAATAATGCACCCTTCGGTGTCGTTTCTTGTTTGAATATATTTCTTAAATGTATGAATATTTCGCATAAATCCATACAATATATATGTGTTTTCTTTGTGATTATAAAAAATGGTCCGATGAAAAGATGTTTCATACTGATTCTTGTGTCATTTTCCTATTTTTCACTGGTTGCAGGCAACGACAGCCTGCTAGTGCGGAACATTGCGGACAATGTCCTTGAGAGCTACCGTATCGAGTATGTCGACCGTGCCACAAAGGAGGTCTACACTTCTCTGGAAAGCATAAAAGAGGGGGCGGAAGTGAGGATCGGATGCAAGTTCATGGACTGGCACTACAGTACCGGCATCCTCAACTCTGCGATGATGCATCTTTCCGAATTTACAGCAGATGACAGATATGCGGAATATGCACGTAAGCAGGCGGATTATTGCCTTGCATCATATCCGTTCTTTGCAGAAGGCCCAGCGGAAGACCATAGACCGTTCCATTTTCTCAGGAAATTCCGCGAACTTGACCATGTCGGTACCGAGTGTGCGGCTTTGATAAGACTTGTCGAGAAATATCCCCACCTGAAGAAATCCTATATGCCATATATTGACAAGGCCGCCGGTCACATAAGAAACGGACAGGCACGTCTTGCCGATGGTACCCTTGTGAGAACCTGGCCCAACCAGCATACGCTTTGGGCTGATGATCTTTATATGGGGTTGTCCTTCATGTCAAAATACGGAGCATGGAAGAAGGATAAGAAGATGATTGAAGATGCTGTAAGGCAGGTCGAACTATTTAATAGTTATCTTCTCAACAAGGATAACGGTCTTTATTGGCATGGTTGGGACCAGCAGAAAGGTGCGGTTGTCGGAGCCCACTGGGGCCGTTGCAACGGATGGATGATGTTCGCCATGGTTACCCTGATGGACTATATCAAGGATAACAAAGCCTTGATGGACAGAGTACTTCCGATTTTCCGCAATCATGTATCAGGCATCTGCCGTTATCAGGATTCCGACGGTATGTGGCACCAGCTCCTGGACGATTCTCAGACATACAAGGAAAGTTCCTGTACGGCGATATTTGTTTACTGCCTGGCTCACGCGATAGTGAACGGATGGTTAGATGCCTCATACTCACAATCCGCACTCAACGGCTGGGGTGCGCTCACCACAGGTCAAATATCCGAAAAACACGAACTCAAGAACGTCTGCGTCGGCACCGGCATCGGTTCAGACAAGGACTTCTATCGTAACCGTCGCAAGGTAGACGGTGAGATCCATGGCACCGGCTTGCTGATTGAGGCGGGAATGGCGATGGTTAAGTTGAAAAAGTATATAAAATACCAGGCAAGATGAGAAGATTTCTTACAATCATCTGTACTCTTTTCATGAGTATTGCACTGTCGGCAAAGGTTAAGCCGGCAGGTATCATTTCAGACAACATGGTACTTCAGCAGCAGACAGAAGTTGCAATTTGGGGAACTGCCAAGCCAGACTCGAAGGTTGTGATAATGCCTGGTTGGACCAAGGTCAAGACAACGGTAAAGACTGGAGCTGACGGAAAATGGTTTGTTAAGGTGGCTACTCCGCAGGCATCTTTGACACCATATGACATTGTATTTGATGATGGCGAGAAGACAACAGTAAGAAATATCCTTATTGGTGAAGTATGGCTCTGCTCAGGTCAGTCTAACATGGGAATGCAGATGAGCGGTTATAATAACCAGCCAGTGGAAGGCTCAACTGCAGATATCATAAGGGCAAAACCTTCTGTTCCGATAAGAATGTGTACCATTCCGCGTGCGACACCATTTACAGAATTGGAGGATTGTGAGGTCCAGTGGCTTGAACATACTCCGGCCAATGTAAATACGTGCAGCGCGGCAGCATATTATTTTGCGAAGCTTATAAATGAGGTCTTGGAGGTGCCGGTTGGTCTTGTAATGCCTTATTTTGGCGGCAGTCCGATTTTCGCATGGATGAATAAAGAAACTCTTTCCAAGAAGTTCCCCGAGGTGGACTTGTCTTTCATTGAGAAAGGTGAAATGCCGGAAATTCCGTCCAAACATCCTGTGCTTTTGTTCAACGGCATGATTGCTCCTATTATTCCTTTTACGATAAAGGGACTTTTGTGGTATCAAGGATGTGAGGATGTTGGCAAGAAGAGGCCATACGGAAAGCTTCAGGCTGCTTATGTCGAGATGATGAGAGAACTGTTCCAGAATCCTGAGATGCCTTTCTATTATGCCCAACTCGCTCCTTTTAACAACAGGAATCCTGAAGGAATTGAATATGCATTGCTGCGTGAACAGCAGATGTTATCACTTTTGGATATAAAGAACAGCGGAATGGTGACAACAATGGATATTGGACATCCGGGCTGTATTCACCCTCCAAAAAAGAAGGAGGTGGGAGAGAGGTTTGCCTATCTTGCCTTGACGAAGACGTACGGAATACAGGGACTTCATCTGGAGGCTCCGATATATAAGAGCGTAGAGTTCAAGAATGGAATGTCGTATGTTTATTTCAAGGTTGGAGGACGTGGTGTCGGACCTAGAAATGAGATACTTGAGGGATTTGAGGTGGCTGGAGAAGATAAGGTTTTCTATCCAGCAACGGCGGAAACTACAAAACGCGACTGTATCGTGGTAAAATGCCCTCAGGTAAAGAATCCTGTAGCGGTCAGATATGGATTCAGAAACTGGTGTGAGGCATCCGTATTCAGTACGGCAGGGATTCCGGCTTCACCGTTCAGAACAGACAACTGGTAATATTGGATACTATGAGAAAATACTTATTCTTGTTCGTTGTTTTCATCCCATTTGCTATATGCGGATGTAATGATGAGGATGACGCTGTCATCGGGGAAATAAGGACCTTTGAGGTCATTTCGACAACTAATGATTGGCCGAACAGTACTCATGCGGCTATTTCACGGACCTACACAGTTACTGTCGGTGGGGCAGGAACTGTCTGGACTGTTGAACTTATGGACGGCACCCAGGGCTTTGTGCTGGAGCCGGACTACAATGCTGGTCAGTTTACTGTCTCTATTGATGAAAACACCGGAAAAACAATCCGCCAGGATTGGATCAAGGTGACTTATTCTGGTGAGATGAAATATTTTCGTCTGACACAGATTTCCGATTTCTTCGATGTGGAATTGGGAACTGATCTTGTAGGAGGAAAGAAAGGATATACTGTAAATGCAGACGGAACAGCCTCTTATACCGGCGAGATAGCTAATCCTACATCTTCGGACCCGAATATCGAGTATGTCAGCGGAGACAGGGTTTTCACTCCGCACATAGTCAACAATACCTTGAATTTCACAGCAGCCCCGAATGTCAATTTCTATAATCTTGAGGCAGTATGGAGAGTTTACATCACCGGGAGAGAAAACCAGGCGGTAGAGGTGTTGGTGACTCAGGCAGGGCTCGTTGTGCCAAGAGGAGGAATCGGAGACAGGACTGCACCTGGAGGATATTATTATCCGCTGGTATGTGGAATAGATGTAGCAGGTGTTGAAATAGCCGTCGATCCTACAAAATGCTGGAACGACTACTGCGATCCGACACGCAAGATGATAGCAAAGCCATCTGCAAATGAAACAGCACCTGTGAATGTTTGTCCTGAAGGCTGGGCACTCCCGACTGAGGCACAATTGCGTAAAATGATTACTGAGGAAAACTGGAAAGTGGATGCCGCAGCGGAAAGGAATCCTGGATATGACTATTTCTATTGGAATATGAGAGGAGGAGAGAGAAGCGATGGTGACATTTTTGGTGCCACATATAGTGCAGTTGAAATACGTGTGCTTTCGTCTGAATCCAGATTATCTGCAGACAGTCAGGTATGGAGGATGCAGGTGAACAGAAGTTCAAGTCCGAGTGTAAAGGTTGCAAGTCAGGCTCGCAGTGCGGCATTCAGTACCGGAAACTTCCGTTCAAGTCTGCGTTGCGTACGAGATGCTCAGTAAATAGCAGAATGATCTAATACCGTATCAGATATGAAAAGACTATATATATTGGCAATCTTGACACTTATGTGCAGTATTGCATCAGCCCAGACGATTGAAATTAGAGGAAGGGTTACGGATGATGAAGGCAGGGCTTTGCCAGGTGCCGTGGTGATGACCCAGGATAAGACAGTCAATGCCCTGACAAACAGCGCTGGAGACTATCGCATCAAGGTAAAGAATGGTGATATTCTTATTTATTCAATTCTAGGATATAAGGAATATCAGGAGAAGGTGGGAAATCAGACTCGGATAGATGTGACCATGTATGAGGACATGGAGCAGCTTGAGGATGCGGTCGTGATAGGTTATGGTTATGTACGTAGAGTTGACCTTACAGGTTCAGTTGCATCAGTGAAGACAGAGGAAATGATCAAGGCACCTGTACGATCGTTCGAAGAGGCTCTTGCAGGACGAGTTGCCGGTGTGCAGGTCACATCCACAGAAGGAGAGCCAGGCTCGGCAATAAATATTGTCATACGAGGTCAGAACTCATTGACTCAGGATAACTCTCCGCTTTATGTAATCGATGGTTTTCCAATGGACAGTTTCGATGCATCGTCGCTGAATCCTTCGGATATAGAATCCATTGATGTGCTCAAGGATGCGTCTTCTACGGCAATCTATGGAGCCCGAGGTGCAAATGGAGTCATTCTCGTGACAACAAAAAGCGGAAAGCAGGGAAAAACGAAAGTCACGTATGATGGTAAGACCGGCTTCCAGTTCTCTACCAACAAGATGGAACTTATGGATCCGTATGAATTTGTCAGGCTTCAGGTGGAACTGGATCCTGTCAGGGGCCCTGAAATGTATTTCAAGCCCAATTCCAACGGTTTCAATACCAAGTCGTTGGATTATTACAGGAATGTCCAGTATATAGACTGGCAGGCACGTTGTCTTCAGCTAGCACCGATAAATGATCATACTGTTTCGGTTACAGGTGGTTCCAAGTCCATCCAGTATGCAACTTCCATCAATTACCTTAATCAGGAAGGTATCATTGTTGGAGGTGGATACGACCGAATATCCGGAAGGCTTAAGCTGGATGTTAATGCAAGCAAGAATCTTCGTTTCGGAATAAATGCTACTTATGCCCATACAAACCAGTATGGTTCGTCCGTGCGTATGCCTGAAAGCAATGCTGAGGCATCTTTGACGCAGATGTACAATATGTGGGGTTACAGGCCGGTTTCGGGAAGCAGTTCTATTGATAATCTTCTTTATTCGGATGAAGATGCCGAAATCGTGGAACTGTCCACTTACGGCAACAGATATAACCCGCGTCTGTATCTCGACAACGAGGAGAAGACCTACAAGCAGCATAATTTCAATGCCAACGTCTTTGCGGAACTGATTTTTGCAAAGTATTTCAAGCTCAGGATTTCCGGTGGAGCAAACCTCAATCTTGCAGTGACAGAAGACTTCTTCAACAGTAAGCATCCTTATTCGTTGAAAGTTACGGGCATAATCAAGGGTGTGAATGGATTTGCCGAATATACGACACGTTCGTCATTGCTTAACGAGAATACTCTTACTTATAACCGTACATTCAAGAGGAAGCACAATCTGAATGCAATGGTAGGTTATACAATGCAAAATTACAACTGGTCGCAATTTCGTGGCACTGCATGGGATGTTCCTCGTGAAAGTCTTGGAATAAGCGGTCTGGATGAGGGAGCTGCACAACCATTGAAATCATCAAAGAACAGCAGTGCCCTTCATTCCGCCCTGTTCAGAGTCAACTATAATTATGACAGGAAATATTATCTTACCTTCTCTATGCGTGCTGACGGTTCATCGAAATTCCCTAAGGAAAACAGATGGGGTTTCTTCCCTTCGGGGGCCGTCTCCTGGAGACTTTCACAGGAGGATTTTCTCAAAGATAACAGCGTTATTTCAGATGCAAAGGTACGTGCAAGTTATGGACTTACAGGTAACAACAGAGTAGGTGCTTTTGATTATATGTCGTCTCTTACTGTTTCCAATCAGAACGGATACGGATGGAATAACGATCTGACTCAGGGAGCCAATCTGGCCACACTCGGAAACTATAATCTACGTTGGGAAAGTACGGCTGCGGCAGATGTAGGTCTCGATCTGTCATTGTTTGACGACAGGATTACAGTTATTGCCGATTATTATCACAAAAACACGACAGATCTGCTTCTGAAGGCAAACCTTCCGTTGTCATCAGGTTATCAGAATGCCATGATGAATATCGGAGCGGTAGTTAATCAGGGATTTGAGTTCACTCTGAACACGGTGAATATCTTGAAGAAGAATTTTACATGGACATCAAACTTGAACATCTCTTTCAACAGGTCGCGTGTAACCGCCCTGACTGATGGTGAAAAGTATAGATATACGCAGATGAGATGGGGTAGTGATTGGGAAAGCGTTCCTCTTTATGAGACTAGGGTCGGTTGTCCGGTCACCATGTTCGTGGGAATGCAGTCAGACGGACTCTATCAGATTGCGGACTTTACATGGCAGAATGATTCTGATCCTTCAATTCCTCACGAATCACGTAATTATGTGCTGAAGGATAATGTTCCTGACAACGGCATGGCCCGTAACCAGATCAAGCCGGGATATGTGAAGTTCAAGGACCAGCCTACTGTAGATACCGATGGAGATGGTATTCCTGATGCCGGGGACGGACATATCGGTGATGCCGACAGGGTTGTATTGGGAGATCCTAATCCTCTCTTTATCGGTGGTTTTTCAAATACTTTCACATATAAAGGCTTTGACCTGAATGTATTCCTTCAGTTCAGCTATGGCAACAAGGTATTGAATGCCAACAGGATTCTCTTTGAAGGAACATACAGATTCGGATTGAATCAGTTTGCTTCCTATGCGGACAGATGGTCTCCTGAAAATACGGATGCAGTCAATTATGTTCCTGGCGGAGGTAAAATAAATTATTATTCAGACAGAACATTGGAGGACGCCTCTTACCTAAGACTCAAGACTGTCCAGCTCGGATATTCCATTCCGCAGAAGTATCTGAAGAACAAGGTCATTTCCGGCTTCAGGGTATATGTGTCTGCACAGAACCTGCTTACTCTTACAAGATACTCAGGATATGATCCGGAAGTATCCATCTATAATACTCCGCTTACTCCGGGATTTGACTATCTGTCCTATCCACGAAGCAGGACATTCACTTTTGGTCTTAATCTTTCATTCTGATAAAATCCATGAAAATGAAGAAATATATCATATTGGCGATGGTTGCCATGATGACGTCAGCATGTCTTGACAAGGAACCTCAGGATTTTACTTCTCCATCCACATGGTACAGCAACCAGGATGAGCTTGAGATGGCATTGGCGACAGTATATGACCCGTTGAGGGACGTGTACAGCGATTACATCAGCGTATATCTGTCTCAGGCTACGGATGAAGTCTTTTCAAAAGAATCTGCTCCTCAGATGATACCATACTATTACAATCATGACAAGGCAGACAATACAGTAAAAGTGACCTGGCAGGAACTATACAAGGGTATTGATAACGCTAATGTATTGCTTGAGAATGCCGATAATGCAGATTGTGATGCAGAAGTGATAAAGCAGATCAAGGGCGAGGCTTTGTTCTTGAGAGGATACTATCATTTTCTTCTAACAGCCTATTGGGGAGATGTTCCTCTAAAACTATCATCTACTCCATCAGCGGACAAGGCTTATACTCCGAAGTCACCATCTGCAGAAATATATGGATCTGTCTTTACGGATATGGAGACGGCTTTTGAGATGGTTGAGGATCTTTCTGCACTTGGATTTTCCGGAAGGGTAAGCAAGCAGGCAGTCAAGGGAATCCTTGCAAGAGTTTATCTGAATGCTGCCGGACGTCTTGGGATAGATGAGTATTATGGTGATGCACGAAAATGGGCCAAAAGTCTGATTGATGAACAATTCTGTGCTTTGAATCCAAGCTATAAGGATGTATTCATCAATCTGATGCAGGACAGGTATGAGTTGAAAGAGTCGATTTTTGAGGTGGAATGTCATGGAAATGTATATTCCGATGAAATGAGGGAGACGGCAGGGTTTGCATCATATTATACTCCTCAATTCTCGAAAGACTATATGGTTGATGACCTCACCAAGGAATCAATTGCTAGAGGAAGAGGATACTTCTATTGTACGCCGCAGCTTTATGAGCTTTATGAAGAAGGAGATCTTAGAAGAGACTGGACAATAATGCCTTATATGTACGAGAATGTTGACAGAATCAGCAAACTCAGGTATAAAGACGAGTTCCGTTTCCGTTATCCAGGTAAGTTCAGGAGGGAGTATGAGATAAACCTTCCTGTATATTCCTGGGGTAATTCGACAAATTATCCTCTGCTCAGATACTCTGACGTTCTCCTGATGTTTGCTGAAGCTGACAATCATGTCAACGAAGGTTCGACAGCAGAGTCTCTTGAGGCTGTCAATCAGGTGCGTCGTCGTGCATTCGGTCTTGACCCGATGACACCTGCGGCAGATGTCGATAAGACAGCAATGTCACAGGTTGATTTCCTCAAATATATCAAGGATGAAAGAGCCAGAGAACTTGCAATGGAGTCTCATAGAAAATTGGATCTTATCCGTTGGGGAGATTTCCTGAAAACAATGGAAAACATTGGTAAATGGCTTGAAGAGCTGCCGGTCAAAGTTACAGTGAACGGCAACGAAGTGTATAATCCGATATTTACTCAGAACGGTAGTGGCTTCCCGTATACAAGTACGAATCCTACTGGTCCTCAGATGGTGGCACGTTCATATAAGAATGTTGCTGAACGTCATCTTCTGTTGCCTATTCCTGAATTGGAAATGTCGGTAAACAAGGCTATAACTGAAAATAATCCGGGATGGGAATAATGAAACGTATGAAGATATTCTTAGCTGCTGTATTGCTATATGCATGCAGCAATGAAAAAGAACCGGGGACTTCGACAACAAACCCTGAATTTGAGAAATTTACTGCGTCTTTCGCAGAAAAGGTCTCGGAGACCAAGACCGTTCTCAATGATGACATGACTGTGGGATGGGTGGAAGGTGACGGAGTAATGGTATACAATGGCGTTGCCGCTCATCGTTTTGTGGCGTCTCTGATCGGGACATCTAACAACACGGCAGAACTCTCTCCAGTCAATGAGGGGCTTACTCTGAAGAAGGGCAATACATATTATGCCCTTTGTCCATATGATGAGTCTGCAAAATGGAGTGGTACATCCGTAACATTTACATTGCCTTCTTTGCAGAATACGGTTGCAGGAACATTTGCTTATAATCCTTCGGTTGCCTATACAACGAGTTCCGATATGACATTCCGTAATATCTGTGCTCTCGTTGAGTTTTCGGTAAGCTCGGATAATGTATCAAGGATTGTCTTTGAAGGCTGCAGCAATGAAGATATTGCCGGCAAGATAAGGGTGGATTGCAAGGCTTATCCTCCGACGGCAGAGGTCGTGAATGGAGTCAAGTCCGTCACTGTCGAAGGAAGTTTTGTTCCCGATGTAAAATACTATGTGGCACTTCTGCCGAATGAGTTCAAAAAAGGACTCAGGACCACGTCGTATGATAAGACAGGCAATACTTATGTAAAGGAAAGCGAACCATTCGAACTGTCACGTTCTTCCCATATAGAAATGGGAGTGATAAATGAATACATTCCGTTTGTTCCTGACGGTCATCCTGTCCTGTTCTTTGATTACCAGCAAGGAGAGGAATTAAAGGCAAAGTTGGAGACGACGCATGCTGAAGTGTGGCAGAGAGTGAAGGTAAAGGCGGACAATTATATGAGACGTACACCGGCAGAGTTTAAGGATGATGAAGGAGAGCAACTCTGGCAGAGAGAAGTCGGTAACACTATACAGTCTCTGGCATTTGCCGGTTATATGTCTGAGGACCAGAAGTACTTTGACAAGGCATATGCATGGGCAGAAAAGAGTGCTTCTTATCCTACATGGGGTACAGACAATACTTCCGACGGTCAGGAATTCGGTCTTGCATATGGTCACCAGCTTCTTGGACTTGCCATGCTGTACGATTATGGACAGGGATACCTGACAAGGAGTCAGTTGCAGAAAGTAAGGGAGACGGTTTATGCACGTGCAAGCAGACTGTACAATGCATATACAAATGAAAGTCTTAATCTTCTGACAAATCACTGCTGGATCAATATCTGCGGAATTCTGACTTCTGCCATGGCCCTGCATAAGGATTATGAGGAAACATCTTTATGGAAGGAGTTCGCACTTACAACTCTCGGTAAGGTTTCGAGGCTTCTTATCAAGGATGGTGTAAGTCAGGAAGGACCCGGATATTGGCAGTATGGAATGGAGTTTCTTATGATCGATTTTGATCTGGCGAAGTCTCTTGGTTCTGATTTCTACGCCAATAACACATCATTCTGGCAGAATACCGCCAAGTTCGGAAGGCATTTCATCTTGCCTTTGTATTTTGCATCAAAAACGGAAAGCCTTGTAGACTGGGGTGATGCAAAGCGGGTGTGCTGGTATGGACCAGTGCATATTTTCCATAAGCTCGCGGCGATGAACAATGACGGTACATCACAGGCGTGGGCTGAGGAAGCTGTGAAATATGATGTGTCATCATCATGGCTTGATGTGCTGTGGTATGATCCTTCTGTGAATGCATCAATACCGTCCGATATGCCTGAAAGTCATCATTTTGAGGAAACCGGTTTTTATGCATCCAGAACAGGTTGGAATGGCGCAGAAACAGTTGTAATATACAGGTGTGGTGCTCCTTTGGGCAAGTCTGCCGGTCCATCTTCCGGATACTCTCAAGGCGATCTCGGCCACGTTCATCCTGATGCCGGCCATTTTGTAATCTATGATGATGGAGAGTACATCGTCAGGAATACAGGATATGTAAAGCGTCAGAGTAAATATCATAACGTTGCTCTGATTGGCGGAAACGGACTGTGGGGAGATAAGTCAGGATATTTTTCTCCTTGGCCTTTGACACCGGCAAGATATCCTTCCATCACTTCCATTTCGGCGGAAGAAGGCGTTGAAACCATTGTTTCAGATATGTCAGCTTCATATCAGGATGCTGCTGCCGTTAAGACATATATCAGAAAATTCATTTGGTTCAAGACAAAGGATGTAGTCGTGATTGTAGATGATATAGAGTGCACCAAGTCCATGGATATCAAAGTGCAGATTTATCCGGAATCTCAGACAGGAACATGCTTAGGCAATGTATATACGGACCGTACCGATATACACAATATCCGTATAGAGAGTCTTTCTTCCGGAACGTCTATGGGAAAATATTCGCAGACTATTGAAGCCAGACATCAGGGAGATGCTGAAGAAGAAATGGCACTGATTAAAATATCCAAGACAGCACAGAAAACCAGATTTGTTACAGCAATATCATGGTCTAAAGTCGCTACCGACCCGGTCAAGGTATTTTATGATGAACAGTCAGGTAAGATTACGGTAGACGAAAAAGAGCTTGACCTGACCTTAAGTCATGAAGGATTCGGCAACAAAATCCAGTTTGAGTGGGAATAATACAAACCATAAAATAATGACATTATGACAAAATTTGAAAAACGAGACTATGAGTCTCCAGAGCTGCACCTATTCTGCATTGAGCAGGAAGGTTTACTCTGCACAAGCGGAGACAGTGGTGAAATGGATGAAATCATCTATCAACACGAAGGATTCGGACAGAAAAGTACATTCTCTTGGTAAAACGAAAAGCTATGAAAAAGATTATAATTTCAATGTCAGCGTTGCTGATGGTAGTTTCATGTATGAACGAAAAGGAAACTACACCGGTGGTGACCGGAGAGACGTTCTCTTATTTTACAGCAGGATTTGAAGTTCAAGAACCTGCGGAAGAGGCGACTGAAGAAACAAAGACAGTTTTGAATACAAAGGACTGGTCTGTATCATGGGTTGCAGAAGATCCTGTAACCATTTCTGACGGATCACAGTCGTATCTATTTAAGGCGGCCTCAGAGGGACTTACAACTACACTTTCTCCTGTAGAGGCGTCTTTGGAACTTCCTGCAGGAAAT
The DNA here is from genome assembly GCA_045127685.1 of Candidatus Cryptobacteroides sp. Classification (GTDB taxonomy): domain Bacteria; phylum Bacteroidota; class Bacteroidia; order Bacteroidales; family UBA932; genus Cryptobacteroides. The sequence continues at coordinate 44,463 of JBGVQP010000043.1, read as the reverse complement.
ACCTATTATGCACATTATCCATCGGATGCAAATGCTGTGTGGAATGGTAGCAAGGTTACATTCACAACTCCGTCGGTGGTTACTCCGAATTATGGAACATTCCCTTACAATGCTTCTGTGGCTGCAACCAATTCTTCAGATTTCACATTTAAGAACATTGGTGCCCTTATCAGATTCAGAGTAAACAGAAGCAATGTTACAAAGGTGGTCTTTGAAGCGGCAGGTGGAGAATACCTTGCAGGAGAGGTTATCGTGGACTGTGCAAATCCTGCGGATATTACCGTAACTCCAGGAAAAGGCTCGACATCAGTAACAGTAAACGGTACTCTTACTTCAAATCAGGATTACTTTATTCCAGTTCTTCCTGTAACCTTTTCAAAAGGTTTGACTGTAACTATTTATCTGTCAACAAATGTATATCATACAAGAACGACACAACCATTCACACTGGTTCGTTCGTCAAGAATAGAGATGGGATATATTACAAGATATCCTGACCAGACAACATTGATTCCTGATTCAGAATATAAACCTCTTCCTCCACGCGGCTCGGTGATAGATGCATCGGCACCTGGCGGATATTATTTCCCGCTTGTAGGCGGAATTGATGTGGCAGGTGAGCTTGTTTTGGATCCGTTTACAAATACTGAACATCAACAACTTACATATAATACTTATTGTCGTGAAAACGATCAGTTCAAGAACCCTTGTCCTGAAGGATGGTCACTTCCGACCAAAGCACAATTGGATTATCTTGTTGATCCTGAAAATGGAGCATTTACACTTGACAAGACGGCGTCAAATAATCCGGGAGATGACTATATTTATTGGCACATGAGAACAGGTGAGAGGAGCAATGGAGATATATGGGGAGCTACACGTACTTATCCTACAGTATATGTTCTTTCTAATGAGTTGCGTCAGGCAGATCAAGTATGGTTAATGAAGGTTGTAAGATCTTCGGGAGAACTGTCGGTATCCACAAGCTCCGTATCAATTAGCAGAACGTTTAAATACAACTCAAATTTCTATATCCTCCGCTGCGTACGTCAGGCTGCAAACTAAACTGATTTAAATGAAAAAACATCTTATCGCAATACTTGCTGTTCTGTTGGCAACTTCGGCATACGCCGCACCGTGGAAGATCTCCAAAGGTCAGACCGTCAGAGTTTCAGTTCAGGAGACTCCTCTGGTGGTCGGAACGGCATTGGATATTCTCAAAAAGGACTTTATGAATGTCCTTGATGCTCCTGTGCAGATATGCGATGCCACCCAGGCGGATATTGTGATAAGGACTGTCGGACAGGGACCTCGTGAGGGCTTCTCAATCAAGGTCTCTTCCGGAAAACTTATAATCGAGGGTTCGGACCCTCATGGCACTGCTTACGGCATTCTTGAGGTGTCACGTCTTATGGGCGTGTCACCTTGGGAATGGTGGGCGGATGTCACTCCTTCCAAACTTGAATCTTTCCGCCTTCCGTCAGGGTTCCGCACGGAGCAGAGCCCTTCTGTGGAATACCGTGGCATATTCATCAATGATGAGGACTGGGGCATGATGCCTTGGAGCGGCAAGAATTATGAGCCGACCGATGTCAAGGGGCAGATAGGACCGAAGACTCATGAAAAGATCTTTGAACTTCTGTTGAGGCTTCGTGCGAATGCTTTCTGGCCTGCGATGCACGAGGTGACTTATCCGTTCTTTATGACTCCCGGCAACAGGGAAGTGGCTCAGAAGTATGGAATATATGTGGGAACGTCCCATTGTGAGCCGCTTCTGTGCAGTACTCCTATCGAGTGGCCACGCCGAGCAAGCGGTGAGTACAACTGGCTGACCAATCAGCAGGAGGTCCGCCGTTTCTGGGAGCAGAGAGTTAAGGAAACCGCTGAGCAGCCTGTGATATATACACTTGGAATGAGAGGTCTGCATGATGGTAAAATGAATGGAGCGGATACGCCTGAGCAGCAGAAGGCAGTGCTTGCGGACGTACTCAGGACCCAGAGGGAGATGATTGCAAGCCATCGTGATCTGCTCCAGGTGCCCCAGGTCTTTATTCCTTACAAGGAGGTATTGGATGTATATAACACCGGTCTTGAGGTTCCTGAGGATGTGACACTCATGTGGTGCGACGACAATTACGGATATATCCGTCATTTTCCGACGGAGGCAGAGGCTTCACGCAAAGGCGGCAATGGCATATACTACCACGTGTCGTATTGGGGTCGACCTCATGACTATCTGTGGCTCGGTACAGCAAGCCCGTACCTGCTTTATCAGCAGATGTCCCTTGCTTATGAAAAGAATATCCGCAAGATGTGGATACTGAATGTCGGAGACCTTAAGCCTGCAGAGTATCAGATAGAGCTCTTCATGGATATGGCATGGGACATATCCAAGGTCAGGAAGCAGGGCGTCAGGGCTCATATTGAAGACTTCGCTGCAAGAAATTTCGGCCAGGAGAAGGCTTTGGACATCGCTTCTGTCCTGCATGAACACTACCGTCTGGCGTTCATCCGCAAGCCCGAGCACATGGGCAACACACGTGATTATGAAAAGAACCGCATCCACTGGGTCGTGAAGGATCTGCCTTGGAGCCTTTCCTGTATAGATAAGCGTCTGGCTGAATATAAGTCGCTTTCTGACTGGTGCGAGGCTTATAAGCCGGGAGCTGCTCTTGATGATGCCTTCTACCATCTGGTCAAATATCCGGTTCAGGGTGCATATCAGATGAATCTCAAGTTGCTTACAGCCCAGAAGGCGCGTCATGGGCTTGCTTCATGGGAGGAGTCGGATGCCGCTCTCGACAGCATCAAGGCACTTACTGCCATATATAACAAGGGCATCCGCAATAACGGCAAATGGAACGGCATGATGGATTATCAGCCACGCCGACGCAAGGTGTTCGAGCCGGTGAAACGGACCGTTGCAGACAAACCTATGGTCGAGGATATTGACTATATCGCTGTTTTAAAAGGCGGTGATTGCTACGGAAAGGCTATGATATATGACGGCCTCGGATATTCGGAGAAATCAGCGATGATTCCGGCAGGGAACGCTGTTACCTATAGATTCAAGTATTCTGACGGCTGCAAGGCCGGAACTTCGGACAGACTTTCAGATAAGGCTGACAGCGCCTCGCCTCGTCGTGTCGAGGTTGATCTGCGTTTTCTTCCCGTACATCCGGTCATTGGAAATTCTCTTCGTGTCGAGGTCTCACTCGACGGCGGCGAACCGGTTCTTATTGATTATGCGACCGCCGGAGCCAGCGAGGAGTGGAAGCTTAATGTTCTCTGCAACCAGGCCATCCGCCGTGTAAGTCTGCCGCTCTCATCCTCCAAAACCCACATTCTGACCGTAAATGCCCTTGACGAGGGCGTGGTGCTGGATGAAATACGAATACTGTAATGTATTATTGAATCGCCCGACTCATATCAAACGCTCCATGAAGTTATTCAAAGCACTACGCTTCGTATAATCCTTACCAGACTTTACCTCTAATTCGCTGTTCAATATATTTTGGAAGCGATATATGTGTTTACACTAAAGGGACAAAAGGACACATACCGCAAACTTATTGTTACCGCTTGTGCTACTTTTGCCCAAAACTCGGACAAGGTGTACTGAAATTATTACAAATATGCCATTTTTGATGACCGCTTATCCGACTTTTGGCTAATTTAGTACCAAGCGGTCATTTGGTGTAAACTTGTATATCACTCCCTATATTTTTTGATGGAACTGCTATTTCCAACCTTGCGCCTTCATCGGTAGTTCAACTCCATCAGGGGTGACGAGCGCTGCTCCGACTTCCGGTTTGGCCAGATGGCCGATGATGTCGAATGTCTGGAAATCGTGGCGGAATTTGTCGTGTTTTCCAATCGGAATGGTAAAGAGCAGGCGATAGTCCTCTCCGCCGTTCAGGGCCGCAGAAAGTGGGTCTATATCGAGTTCTTTGCCCAAATCGAAGGTCTTGCCTGCAAATGGCAGTCGATCCACGTAAATTTTTGCTCCAAGTCCGCTGTCACGCACAAGGCGTTTGATGGCATCTGCCAGTCCGCGTGTAACCAGATATCCGTATGACGGGATGATTTCTGCATCTTCCATCTGTGTGATGATGCCAGGGTTGATCTGCGGCTTCAGATAAGCTCCGATCTGGCCTTTGTAATCTTCAAGTTTAGGCTGTGCTTTTGCGTCGCCGCTCTTCTCGAAGGCTCTTCTCTCTCGTTCCAATACCTGAAAACCCAGATATGCGGCTCCTATATTGTCTGAGATGCAGATAAGGTCCATGCTTTTCGCAGCAGGACGGCGCTTTGATGTCAGAAGTGATGTTTCTCCGGCAGCAGATACACTTACGGTAAGACCGTTTGGCGAAGGAATAAGGTCAAGATTTACTTTCTTGTATCCGTGTTCTCTCGCGGCTGCTACTGTGCCTTCCCATACCTCCTTTATCTGTGCAAAGTCAAGTTTGGCGGATATGCCCAGGCGGATGTCCATGGTGCGGGGGTGTGCAAAATCCGCATACACTTCACCGGTTACAGCCGTTACACACTTGTATCCGAGATGTTTTAGGGGAAAATATGTAAGATCGAAGTCTATGCCTTCTATGAATGTACGTGACCTGGTGCTTACAACCGATTTACCTTCCGTTTCAAAACGGCTTCCCTCAAAAGGCTTGTAAGGTGTGTTTTCGTAGAGTTTTGCTATTGCCTCTACTCTTCCGAGGTCTGAAAAAGTCTCTTCTGCCATAGTGTTTTTACTTTTTAATGACATTATACATTATTCCCATCTTGTGCAGGTCGCTTATAAGTTGGTCTGTTACAGCCACCGTGAATTTTCTTGCCAGGAATTCTATGTTCCAGCCCTTTTCAGGGTCATAAAGGTACATCGTCAAAGGAATCTTTCCCTTATGTTCCTTCAGTAGTTCCACCAGTTTCTTCCTGAAATCAGGGGAGAGCATCGTTGTGGTGATGCTGATTGAGAATCCCTTCAGATATGTTTCCGTCACGTTGCCAAGCAGCATGATCTTCTTCACCTTGAAAGCATAGTCAGATGTCTTTCCTTTTGCTCTTTCTTCCGGCTTTATATAGTATTTTTCATCGATTTCTGCTTCAATGTACAAGGCGTTGTTCAGCTGCATATAATTCATATATGCTTCGTGGTCCTTGCCGAAGAACGCAAGTTCATAACTGCCGCTGAAGTCTTCTATGACGGTTTTAGACCAAGGTTTTCCACTCTTGCCCAACATTGTCTGACTGGATATCACAAATCCTGCGACAGAAACCTTCTTCTTGCTTTTGGCTTCCTGGCACTCTGCAACTAGCCCATCGATTTCAGTTAATTGGTGTGAAGCGAAATTATCCATTTCAAACCTATACTGGTCCAGGGGGTGCGACGAAAGATACATTCCGACCAGTTCCTTTTCAAGATGGAGTTTTGCCAGAAGGTCTTCCTCACCGATCATCGGCGGAATTTCCGGTCTTTCCGGCTTAAGTTCCTCTGCTTCTCCGAAAAGGGAAACGGCGCTGTCCATCGTGTCCTTCTTATAGAGTTCACCATATTTAAGGATGGCATCAATAAATGTATCGCCGCCTTTGCAAGGTGTCATGAACTGCTTCCTCTGGATGCCGAAACTATCGAATGCACCCGAATGCAGAAGTGACTCGAATGCCTTTCTGTTGACTGTTCCGGACATTCTCTCGACGAAGTCATAGATGTCTGCATACGGCCCGTTTTCTTCCCTGTCTGCAAGTATAGCCTTGACGATATTTTCTCCGAATCCCTTGATACCGCCGAGTCCGAAGCGTATTTCTCCGTTTTTGTTGACGGTAAACTTCGATTCTGACTCGTTTATATCAGGGTTGAGGACCTTGATGCCGTTCTTCTTGCAGTCATCCATGATCTTCTTGATCTCATCCATGTTGGAGAGATTCTTGGTCAGGTTGGCTGCCTGGAACTCTGCCGGGTAGTGGGCTTTGAGATAACCTGTCTGGTAACTTACCCATGCATAACATGTAGCATGGGACTTGTTGAAGGCGTATGATGCGAACTTGACCCAGTCCTTCCAGATTCTCTCAAGGATTTCCTGAGGATGTCCGTTCTTTGTTCCACCTGCTATAAACTTGTCTTTCAATGAGTTTAGAAGATCGAGCATCTTCTTTCCCATCGCTTTACGCAGGGTATCAGCCTCACCTCTTGTAAAGTCTGCAAGTTTTCTTGACAAAAGCATCACCTGCTCCTGATATACTGTGATGCCGTATGTATCCTTCAATATTTCTTCCATTGCCGGAAGGTCGTATTCAATAGGCTTACGACCCTGCTTACGGTCAACAAAGTCAGGAATGTAGTCCATAGGGCCCGGACGATAAAGGGCGTTCATGGCGATGAGGTCCTCAAAACGGGTAGGCTGGAGTTTTATAAGATACTCCTTCATACCTCCGGATTCGAACTGGAACACGCTGGTTGTATCTCCACGGCTGTAGAGAGCGTATGTCTCAGGGTCGTCGATAGGAATCTTCTCTATGTCGAATTCGATGCCGAAACGCTTCTTGATGTTAGCCTGGCATTCCTTGATGATGGACAGGGTACGCAGACCGAGGAAGTCCATCTTGAGCATGCCTACCTCTTCGATATAATGTCCGTCATACTGCGATACCCATACTTCTTCGCCCGTGAGCTTATCGTTAGCGACACAGATCGGAATATATTCTGTAAGGTTGCTGCGTCCGATGATCATTGCGCATGCATGAACTCCTGTCTGACGTACACAGCCTTCCAGTTTGCCGGCATAGTTCAGCACTTCCTTGTTCAGTTCCGTGCCGTTTGCAAGCTCTTCCTTAAGCTCAGGAATGAGTTTGTAGCAGTTCTTGAGCTTGGGTTTATATGAAACTTCCTTCTTATATTTCTTGAACTTCTTCTCAACCTTGATTTTCTGTCCAGGATTTTCAGGGTCATCCTCTTCTACTACCTTCGTGATGAGTTTTTGTCCTTCCTCAAGTGTATCTCCCTCATTGAACGGATCTTCTGCGTCCTCCATCTGGATGATCGGCTTGTCCGGAATCATCTTGGTAAGCCTGTTGGACTCCGGAATAGGCAGGTTGCTCACGCGTGCAACGTCCTTGATTGCAGATTTTGCAGCCATGGTTCCGTATGTGATCACATGGGAAATCTGCTCCTTGCCGTATTTCTCCTCGATGTACTGGAACACTCGGTAACGGCCGTCGTCGTCAAAGTCGATATCGACATCGGGCATGTTGATACGGTCAGGGTTGAGGAATCGCTCAAAGAGCAGGTCATATTTGATAGGGTCTATGTTGGTAATCTTCAAGCAGTAGGCAACAGCCGATCCTGCTGCTGATCCACGGCCGGGACCAACAGAAATGCCTTCACTGCGTGCTGCTGCGATGAAGTCCTGCACGATAAGGAAGTAGTCGGGGAATCCCATCTTGCAGATAGTCTTGAGCTCGAACTCGATACGTTCAGCAGGGGAGTCTCCACCGTTATATGGTTCATATAGCGAGTTGCCATATCTTTCATCAGCTCCCTTGAATGTCAGATGGCAGAGGAATGCAACAGACTTGCAGAATTCCTCTCCTCGCTCGTTTCCGCTCTTGTCGCAGCGGCCTTCGTCGATGATGTGCCTGTATTTTTCAAGATGTGTGTCAATGTCTGCAAGGAACTCTTCCGGAAGGTCGAACTTCGGAAGGATCGGGTCCTTGTCAATCTTGAATGATGTGATTTTTTCTGCGACCTCAAGCGTGTTGCTGATGGTTTCAGGATGCTTGTAGAACATATCCAGCATTTCGTCCTCGCTCTTGAGGTACTCCTGCTGGGTATATCGCAGACGGTTAGGGTCGTCAAGGTTGGCGTTGGTGGTGAGGCAGATCAGGCGGTCATGAGCCGGACCGTCCTCCTTGCGCGTGAAATGCACGTCATTGGTAGCCACAACCTTTGTTCCGGTCTTTTCTGCCAGTTCGAATATTCCTTCGTTGGAGATGAGCTGTCTCTCGTAAACCTCCTGTGACTGGCCCGGAATCTCTGTCTTGTGCTGCTGCACTTCCAGATAGAAATCCTCTCCGAACACCCTCTTGTGCCACTGGATGGCCTTTTCCGCAGCCTCCATATCACCAGCGATGATAGCTCTCGGAATTTCCCCTGCGATACATGCAGAGCAGCATACGAGTCCTTCCGCATGCTGCTCAATGATCTCATGGCTTACCCTCGGCTTGTCATAGTACTTGCCCTCGATATGACCCGTAGAAACAATCTTCATCAGGTTCTTGTATCCGGTATAGTCCTTTGCCAGCAGGATAAGGTGGAAGTAAGACCTATGGTCCTTGTCCTTCAACTTATGGTCATAATGCCTTGTCACATACACCTCACAACCGATGATAGGCTTGATATCAGGGTACTTCTTGGCCACCTTCATAAACTCCTTGACACCATACATGTTGCCATGGTCGGTGATGGCAAGTGCAGGCATTTCAAGCTCTTTCGCACGCTCGAAAAGGCTTGCGATTGATGCCTGACCGTCAAGGATGGAATACTGTGTGTGGACATGAAGATGGACGAATGACATAGTGCTTTGCGGGTATTAGGGGTACGGTTTGCCGATGTTCTCTGTTTACCTTTGAACGGTCCTTTTGCCGCAGTGCGGCCGGACGTTTCAGAGGGATGACAAAGATAAATATTCTTTGTATACCTATCAAAATAATAATCCACCGTTTTGCCCAACCCTTTGGTAATCAATACGAAAAAGTTATCAACATGCCATAGGCTACGAAAACGCCCAAAATTACAGAAGACCGAAGCACTGACTCCCGACCTGTCCACGAAAACCCGCATTTTCATGGACGGACAGCATGAAATTGTGCCTCCATCCATGAAAATCCCTGTTTCTGTGGACGGAATCCTGAAAACCGCCCTCCGTCCACGAAATCGTCCCTTTTCATGGACGGAAGGAGGCAATATGTACGGAGACACCTTCTACCGGCGGTAGGGAAGTGCGGACAAAGAAGTCGATTTCCTTTTCGTGGTCATCTAGATGTCGCTCTATTTCAAAAGTTCCCTTTTCCCGTTGCTCGATAGAATCTCCATTTGGTGTATGGCCATTTCGTTCAACTTAATGAGGCGGTCATGTTGGGCAAGTCCGCTTTCAATCAGCACAGAGTTCATGCTTTCCAAATTGGACAGGCAGATGAGCTGGTTGATGGATGCATGGTCCCGGATATTCCCATCGAGGTCCGGGTTGCTGTCACGCCATTGTTTTGCAGTCATTCCGAACAGGGCGACATTGAGTACGTCGGCCTCGGACGCATATATGAGGTGGGTCTGCTCGGCAGTGACTTTTTGAGGAATGAGGTGTCGGCAGACTGCACTGGTGTGGATGTGGTAGTTGATTTTAGCAAGTTCGCGTTTGGCGGTCCATCCGATTTGCGATTGTTCCTGTTCCTTTAGGCGCTGGAATTCCTTTACCATATATAATTCAAACTCCACTGAAATCCAACTTGCGAACTTGAAGGCTATATCCTTATGTGCGAATGTGCCTCCATAGCGTCCTGAACGTGTTATAATGCCGATTGCACCTGTGGCGGTTACCCATTTCTGTGGAGACAAGGTGAATGCATTGAGACCTGCGTCCCTTTTAAACCTATCGAATTCGATAGGTTTAAAATCTGGATTGAAAATAGTCTCCCACATTCCAAGGTATTCGATAGTGTTGCGATTACGCATCCAGTTGTTAATGACGATAAATGGATCATCGCTCTTGTGTTTTGCGATGTCTGTCAATGAAATGTAATCATTTTCATTGATGCTGAGGACTGTTATCTCAGACTCTTTTACTTGAATTTTAGCCATAAATATTACATTTAAAAGGTTAATGAAAATATTCATGGCTGCCGTCCGCTGTCCTCCTCCTGTAAAGTTCCCAATTGTCAAGAGCAAATGCAATGGTTTGCCGGCTCAGACCGAAAATTAATTTCTTTATTTTATGTTTTTCTCTTTTTTATGTTTTCATGAGTCAGTGTTCCTTTTCAAAGTATTCCTTTCCTACTCCACAGGCTGGACATACCCAGTCTTCAGGGAGTTCTTCAAATGGTGTTCCTGCCGGGATGCCGCCTTCCGGATCCCCTTCTGCCGGATCGTAAACGTATCCGCAGAGAATGCATACATATCTGTCCATATCTTCAATTTGGTTTGATGTTGTTTTTGTGAAGATTTCAATATCCGGACCAATTTTTTTGTATGTTTGTCTTCAAACCCTATAGTTATGCGCAGAATATTTCTTTTGATTTCACTGTTTGCGGTATTGCTTTCCTGTTCCCAGATGGATCAGGCCGCTTCCGGTGACAATTCTTCAACAGATCAGCCGAATGTCCCTTCACAACCTTCAGGACCAGATGACGAAGGTTATGACATATTTCTTCTTATCGGTCAGTCCAACATGGCAGGGCGCGGACCTATGATAGATGGAGACAAGGAGGTTTTCAGTGACAAGGTTTTCCTGCTGGATAAGCAAGGAAAGGCTGTGCCGGCAACTAACCCGCTCAATCAGTATTCTACGGTAGGAAAGGATGTTTCCCTGCAGCAGATCGGTCCGGGATTCAGTTTCTCAAAGAAGGTGGCGAAAGTTACCGGAAGAAAGATTCTGCTGGTGGTGAATGCACGAGCTGAGACTGCTATTTCAGAGTGGTTGCCCGATGCGCAGACAGGTTATCTGAATGCCGCCATCCAACGAACCAATCAGGCATTGGCACTGGGAGGTAAGCTTAAGGCTATTTTATGGCATCAGGGATGTCATGATTCATATAAACAGAGCGACATAGATGTTTATCTTTCGCAATTGTCCAAGGTCGCTGCGGCATTGCGTACAGGTACAGGAGCCGTTGAGGCTGTTTTCATCGCAGGTGAACTTCCACAGTGGAGGGTATATTCTACAGCATTCAACAAGATGCTCCAGCAGATATATTTCAAGGTCCCGAACTCCGATTATGTCTCATCCGAAGGCTGCACCTGCGTCAGTCCAGCTAATGATGATCCGCATTTCAGCAGGGACGGACAGCTTCTTTTAGGAGAACGGTACGCAGACAAGGTTCTGGAAATCTGTTACCCCGACTTGTAATCGATTTTGCAGAGGCAGGCAACAATGTGATTTGAACCGAAACAAAAACGGCGCTCTGAACAATCAGAACGCCGTTTTACTTAATATGTCAGAGATTATTTCTCTTCCTTCTTTGCTGTCTTCTTGGTCACATCGAACATGATAGGGGTTGCAATGAAGATTGAAGCGTAGGTACCGACGATGATACCGACGATCAATGCTACTGCAAGACCTCTGATCACCTCGCCACCGAAGATTGCGATTGCAAGCATGGTGATGAGTGTAGTGAGTGAAGTGTTCATTGTACGTGAGAGAGTGCTGTTGAGAGCCTCGTTCACGTTCTTCTTGAAGTCAGCCTTAGGGTGCAGTTCCTTGTACTCACGGATACGGTCGAAGATAACCACTGTATCGTTGATTGCGTAACCGATGATAGTAAGGATGGCCGCGATGAATGTCTGGTCGATATCAAGGCTGAATGGAAGGATGCCTGAGAAGATCGAGAAGAATCCGATCACGATGATCGCTGTGTGTGCAAGACCGACTACGCCACCGAGTCCCCAAGTCCATCCGCGGAAACGGAATGCGATGTAACCGAATATAACGATCAGGGCAAGGATGACTGCGATGAATGCAGATCTTGTGATGTCGTTGGCGATGGTAGGACCCACTTTGTCGGAGCTGATGATTCCGAATGGATTCTCCTGAGTATTCTTGAAGTCATCGAATGTGTAGTTCTCCTCTGCAAACATGCCCTTGAGAGCATCATAGAGGATAACAGTAACTTCCTCATCAACATCTGTAGACTCCTGGTCAACCTTGTAAGTTGTAGTGATCTTCATCTGGTTGTCGCTACCGAACTGCTTGACCTCGGCAGATGCGTTTGTGGTAACGGTTGTGTCGTTAGCAACTGCAACTGCGAATGCGTCGTTAACCGCGGTACGTACATCCTCTGCTGTTACAGGAGCGTCAAATCTTACAACATAAGTACGACCACCTGTGAAGTCAACACCGTATGTGAATCCCTTTGTGAAGATTGATACGAATGAAGCGACGATAAGGAGTCCTGAAACGATGTATGCGATCTTCTTCTTGCCGAGGAAGTCAACATGTGTATTCTGGAGGAAGTTTCTTGTAAACTTGTTGTCGAATGTAACGTTCTTGCCCTTTGAAACTCTGTCATCAAAAAGGAGTCTTGTAACGAAGATCGATGTGAATACAGATGTCACGATACCGATGATAAGGGTAGTCGCGAATCCCTGTACAGGACCTGAACCGAAGAGGAAGAGCACGATACCGGTAAGGAGGGTAGTGATCTGACCGTCGATGATTGCAGAGTATGCGTTAGAGTAACCGTCAGCGATTGCCTTGCTCAGACCCTTGCCTGCACGGAGTTCTTCCTTTACACGCTCGTAGATGATCACGTTGGCGTCAACTGCCATACCGAGGGTCAGGACGAGACCTGCGATACCAGGGAGTGTGAGGACCGCTCCGAATGAAACGAGGGTTCCGAACAGAAGCACAACGTTGCACAGAAGTGCAACATTTGCTGCGAGACCTGCACCCTGATAGAAGAGTACCATATATATAAGTACGAGTACGAATGCGATCACGAATGAGATGAGACCTGCGTTGATAGACTCAGCACCGAGTGATGGTCCAACAACGTGCTCGTCGATGATCTTTGCAGGAGCAGGAAGCTTACCTGACTTGAGTACGTTCGCGAGGTCTTCTGCCTCTTCAAGTGTGAAGTTACCTGTAATCTGTGAGCTACCGCCTTCGATTGCGCTCTGAACTGTAGGATATGAATAAACCATTCCGTCGAGTACGATTGCAACCTGCTTTCCGATGTTGTCCTTGGTAAGTCTTGCCCATGTTCTTGCACCTTCAGCATTCATGGTCATAGATACCTCCGGGTTACCGCCGGCATTGCCGAAGTTTACGCGTGCATCGCTTACTGCGTCTCCGTCAAGCGGAGCTGTCTCACCCTTGATTGCAACGAGCTCGAAGTGAGTGTCGCCAGGGATCATCTGAGACTCCTTGACAGTCCACATCAACTGCAGGTCCATAGGGAAGAGGTTCTTTACCTCTGGCTTGTTCAGCATAGCGTTGATCTTGTCCATATCTGAACGGAGTGCCCAACCTACGCAAGCGTTTCCTCTTGCCTCTGAAAGCATGAGCTTTGAAAGGAGCGGATGCTCTGCCTCTGCCTTTGCATCAGAGTTGAGTGATGCGAGAAGAGAGTCAGTCTCTGCTGCCGTTGGCTGTGCGACAGCTTCATTCATCTCAGCAAGCTTCTTGTCAGCCTCGAGGATGTACTCTACGATATCCTCGCTGTTGTATGTTGCCCAGAACTCGAGAGCCGCTGTTCCCTGAAGGAGGTCTTTCACACGCTGTGGCTCCTTGACGCCCGGAAGCTCGATGAGGATGCGTCCGTTGGCAAGTTTCTGGATGTTAGGCTGAGTCACACCGAAACGGTCGATACGGCTTCTGAGGACATTGAAAGAGTTTGCAACTGCGCTCTCTGCCTCTGCTCTGATAACCTCGATGACAGCATCATCGCTTGTCTCAGGGGTGATTCTGTCCTTGAGATCGTATGTTCCGAAAGCCTTTGAGAGCGGAGCACCGTTTGAAGTCTCCTTCCAGGCCTCTGCGAAAAGAGCAACGAAATCCAGACGTGAGTCCTTGCTTCTCTGCTCTGCGAGAGCGAGAGCTGCCTTGAACTCTTCTGTGTCTGCGTTCTCTCCGCCAAGAACCTTCACGAGATCCTGAAGCTGTACCTGGAGGGTAACGTTCATACCACCCTTAAGGTCAAGACCGAGGTTGATGGCCTTTGATCTTACATCCTTGAATGTGTAGCCGAAATAAATCTTCTCTGCTGAGATAGAGTCAATGTACGCTCTGGTAGCGTCAGCCTTGATGTTCTCAAGGTAAGTCTGAGCTTCTGCCTCAGAAAGATTCTGATAAGCGGCTGTCTGCATTGCGGCCTCTGCCTTCTCCTGTCCGATCTTCTCAGCCTTCTTCTCCTGATACTGTGTAACCACAGTGAAAGAGAGCTGCCAGAAAGAAGCAAGAAGGAGCAGGATTACCACAAATCTAATAGCACCTTTACTTTGCATAATAATTATTGTTTTAATGATTTGATTTTCATATTTAACTGCGTCAGGAAAGATACCTGGTCACAGCAAACGCAAAATAGGGCACAAATTTACGATTTTTTTCTAATAAATGAAGATTCTGTAAATAATTCTTATTTTTGTAGGCTGAAAAAGTGAGCAGATAATGAACGTGAGGGTCGTTTTTCTACAGTTTCTTACCTTTTTGTCGGCGTTTTTCGCTGGGACAGAGAATGTTGCCGCGCAGAGGGGCGTGGCCGACAGTCTTGTCGTCAGGGGAGATTCGTTGAGGATGGCCTATCGTTTTGAGGAATCATTGGTGGCTTATAACGCGGCTCTGACAGCATTGCAGGACACGACAGCAACTGCGGAAGACTCTCTTTTCAGCCTCGATGTAAGCGACCGCATTCTGCTTTCGGAGAACGGAAAGAGCATGTCGGACTATGTGTATGTTCCGAAGGTCGTGGCCCGTCACACGTTCTCTTTGGACGACTTCTTCCTTTATTATCCGCTCAGGGACAGCAGTTGGCGGCCGCTTCCAAACCAGCTGGATACCTTGGTCGGACCATATTCCAAGGCCATGTATGTGCCGTCGGAATCACATACAATCTATTTCTCTGCTCCTGACCAGAACGGAATCAGAAACATTTACACTACTTCTCTGAAGGACTCCCTGTGGACTGTCCCGTCTCTTCTTAATGAAGATATGACATCTGCGTCGGATGAAATATGTCCTATGGTGTCTGAAGATGCAAAGACCTTATATTTCGCGTCCAAAGGACTGTACGGGGTGGGAGGTTTTGATATTTATGTTTCAAGGTGGGATGAAGAGTCCGGGGACTGGTCGGCACCGGTCAATATGGGTTTTCCTTATTCGTCCCCGTCCAATGATTTTCTGCTGGTAGAAAGTGCTGACGGGAAGTATCTGACGTTTGCATCAGACAGGGATTGCAGCAGCGATAGCGTGAATGTATATGTCATAGAGCAGGAGAGCGTTCCTGTGAGAAGCGCAATGACGGCCCCTGAGGATCTGATGAGGCTGTCCCGTCTTGATCTGGCTTCAGGTATGGAGAGCGTAGGTGGTGCGGAGGACGTGAAGTCAGATATTCCTGAGAATGTGGATACGCGCAGATATATGGATAAAATGGCCCATGTCAGGGCTTTGCGTGATACGCTGTCTTCTTGTGAGGAGTCCATAGCTCATCTCAGAGAAGAATATGCCCAGGTGGAGAGTGTGGAGCAGAAGGAAAAGCTCACGGACCAGATTCTTGCTGGAGAGTCGCGACTTCCTGAACTCCAGTCGCGTCTTGATGAGGCTGTCAGGCAGCTGCAGGAAATTGAAATGGACTTCTTGTTCAGCGGTGTGGTAATAGATCCGGACAAGCTTCTTGTTGAGGCGGAGCGTGAGGTGATCGGAGAACCTACAGGCTATGTTTTTTCCAGGAATGTTCTCGGAGAAAGTCTGTCTTTGAAGATAGAGGTTCCCCAGCCGGAGTTCGATTATTCGTTCAAGGTGCTTGAGGAAGCCCAAGTGTTGAGAGATACTGTCACGATGTCTGGTATAGTGTATCAGATCCAGCTTATGTCGGCTGATCGTCCGACCACCCTGAAAAGCCTCAAAGGCCTCAGTCCGGTATTTGAAACGGTTACCCCTGGCGGAAGGTTTGTCTATAGGGCTGGTCTGTTCCACGAATATAAGGATGTGTTGCCGCACCTCAATACGGTCAAGCGATTGGGATTCCGAGGTGCCTACATCGTTGCCATGGTGGACGGCGTAGAGAAGAAAGTTGCGGTTGTGAGGAATATGGAAAACGAACTCAAGGCGAAAAAACCGAAACTGTTCCGTGTGGTTGTGAAGGCGGGTGATGATATGGATCAGGTTGTTCTTATGAGTCTGAAGCAACAGGCGGGAGACAGGGATATAGCCAAGGGAGATGATGTGTTGATAGTCGGACCTTTTGAGGGAGAGGAACCGGCACGTGAATTTGTTGAATTTGTCTCTGCGATGGGGTATGGACCTGCGGAAATAGAAGAAATTATTAATCAATAGTATATGGGACTGATCATTACACTTATGATAATCGGGTTGATCCTTATTCTTACCGAGATTTTTCTTGTTCCGGGAATCGGAGTGGCCGGCATTTTGGGAATCTTGTCCATCAGCGGCTCAAGTTATCTCGCTTTTTCGGAGTATGGAACAGTCGCTGGAATTGTTGTGACTGCTATAAATCTCGCAATTCTTGTTACAATGACCATCGTCGCATTCAGGGCCAATACCTGGAAGAAGCTCTCTCTTCACACAAATATCGAATCCAAAGCGGTTGCTGATGATGCTGCGTTGGTTTGTGTCGGCGACAAGGGAAAGGCGATGACAAGACTGGCTCCATCCGGTACTGCACGTTTTGATGCGGGAAAGGTTGAGGCGAGAGCGTTCGAGGGGATGATTGATTCCGGTGCAGAGGTAGAGGTGGTCTTGATCGAAGACGGTAAAATATATGTAAAACAGATATAGTTATGGAGGAACTTTCAATTATTATCTGGTCAGGCGCTGCGATAGTAGGTCTGATCATCTTCCTTTGGTTTTTTCCTGTAACCCTATGGTTCCAGGCTTTGATTTCTGGAGTACGCATTTCTCTCATACAGCTCGTGCTGATGCGTTGGAGGGGAGTATCTCCCAACATTATCGTGATGGCGATGGTTACCGGCACAAAGGCGGGTCTTAAGCTGTATGCGAATGAACTGGAGGCACATTACCTTGCAAAAGGAAACGTTCCGAAGGTGGTGAATGCGCTTATTTCAGCAGACAAGGCGAATATTTCCCTTGATTTCAAGATGGCGGCTGCGATTGATCTTGCCGGAAGAGATGTGTTTGAGGCGGTACAGATGTCTGTAAATCCGAAGGTTATCAACACTCCGCCAGTAACTGCCGTGGCAAAGGATGGTATCCAGCTTATAGCAAAGGCTCGAGTGACAGTGCGTGCAAGCATCAAGCAGCTGGTCGGAGGTGCAGGAGAGGAAACTGTTCTTGCGCGAGTAGGTGAGGGTATCGTATCATCTATCGGTTCTGCTGAAAGCCATAAATCCGTTCTTGAGAACCCGGACAGCATTTCCAAGGTGGTTTTGGAAAAGGGTCTTGATGCAGGCACTGCCTTTGAGATTCTCTCTATCGATATCGCTGACATTGATATAGGAAAGAACATCGGAGCTGTCCTCCAGATGGACCAGGCCGAGGCTGACAAGAACATTGCTCAGGCCCGCGCAGAAGAGCGTCGTGCCATGGCAGTTGCACTTGAGCAGGAAATGAGGGCAAAGGCGCAGGAGGCAAGGGCACGTGTTATCGAAGCAGAAGCGGAAGTTCCTCTTGCAATGGCAGAGGCATTCCGCAGCGGCAATCTCGGTATCATGGACTACTATAAGATGAAAAACATCCAGGCGGACACCGAAATGCGCGAAAATATTGCAAAACAGTAGATTATAGAATAACTGGTTCAAGTTGCAAGGAGATGGCTGATAGTGGCACATCTCCTTTTTTCTGACCTGTTTAGTCTTCGGATTGCATACTCTTGATAGCATTTTGCAGTTTTATTTTGAGATTCCGTAAAATAATTTATATCTTTGCAATCCCGTTAGAAAACAGGGTAGTTTGGTGAGATGGGTGAGTGGCTGAAACCACCAGTTTGCTAAACTGACGTACGGGTAACCGTACCGCGGGTTCGAATCCCGCTCTCACCGCAGAAAAAAAGCAGAAAAGGCACCCACGATATGGGTGCCTTTTCTGTTGTTGCTAAACTTACAAATTATCATATGGAATACGTGATTTTAATCATTTCCTTGGTGGGCATAGTGTTCGGTGCGGATTTTCTCGTTGCCGGATCTGTGTCAATCGCAAGAAAATTCAAGGTGTCCGATTTTGTGATCGGAGCAGCGGTAATCGGCGTCGGCACATCTACGCCGGAACTGACCGTAAGTTTCATAGGCGCGCTTAACGGGAACGCAGACGTCGCCATCGGAAATGTAGTCGGCTCAAATATATTCAATGTATTGGGTATTCTCGGCATCACAGCGATGTTCTTTCCAGTTACATTCGGCAGACAGAACCTCAAATTCGAGATACCGTTCTGCATTGGCATTTCTGTGTTGCTGATGCTGCTTGCATTCAATTTCTTCAACGGAACAAGCCTTTGTGTCGGAAGAGTTGACGGACTTGTTCTGCTGTTGACCTTTGCGGCATTCATGTGGCTGTCATTTTACAGAGACAAGAAATCCGGAACTCAGGTGCAGGAGTCCCAGATTGAGGAATCTGCACCGCTAGGACCGATGTGGCTCGCTGTAACCAAGGTCGTCGGCGGACTTGCGCTGCTGATTGTGAGCTGCGACTTCTTTGTCGATAGTGCCGTATCCATTGCAAAGTCTTTTGGCGTAAGCGATGCCTTTGTTTCCTTGACATTGATTGCCTGCGGTACATCACTTCCTGAGCTTGCTGCATCAATTGCGGCTGCCTTGAAGAAGAATACAAGCATGGCATTGGGAAATGTCGTGGGCTCTTCAATATTCAACATTGCGCTGATCATAGGACTCAGCTCCCAGGCTATGCCTCTTACTTCTACAGGTATCACAATGGTTGATTTTCTGGTTATGATAGCCTCTGTCACTGTTCTGTATCTTTTTGGAAAGGACTGCAAAATCCAAAGATGGGAAGGCGCTTTGCTGTTTCTTGGTTTTGTCGCTTATACCTGGTATCTGATAAACAATCAAATTGCCTGATATGAAAACCAGAATCTTTAAAATCTTCTATGCGGCAGTCATCGCTTTGCTTACTGTCGCACTTGTAGTCTTTATGATTATACACATAGGCAAAGGTCTCGCCGGGGGAAACGAGAAATTAATACTTGGAGCTTATGTTCTAATGATCGTATGGGCCCTTATGAAGCTTGCAGGCGCGATAAAATCTCTTAAGGACCAATAGAAATAAAGTATAAATATGCATGATTTTTTATGGGATTTCTGGAGCCGTTTCAGAAATCCCATAAATTATATTATATTTTTATAAAATTATACTATATTTGTCCTGTTGAAATTCTGCTGTATGGAAACAGGTTACGTATTATCTAACGAAGATGGTTTGATAAAACTATCTGACAATCAGAAGACTAACAGGAGTTGGACTATCGTTTATATCAAGAAGGGAATCGGGATGTATCTTCTCGACGGAACTCTCAGATGTCTTAACGAGGGAGATATCGTAGTCTTGCCTCCAAGGGTCTCTTATAGCTTTGATGCGGAGCATCTTGGAGATGAATATAATATAAATTTAAAGGCGACAGTCTTGCGCTTTGATAATGCTTGGTTGGATGCACTTGTCTCAACATTTCCCGCGTCAGGAGAGATGGTGCTGAAGATAAAGGAAATCAGAAATCCTCTTGCGGTGGAAGGGCCGAAATGGATCAGATTTTCCAGATTGCTTGATCAGATGCTTTCTTGTCCAAGACAGGAACAGCCAGTCATTATGTTTGCGGTTCTGGCGCAGATGTCCACCCCTGACGACTTCGTGCTCATAAAAAGCATACAGGAGTTTGCCGAGCAGGATATTGCCGAAAGAAAGGCCAGAATAGATCGCTTTTTGGAGTGTAATTATTATAATAAGGTATCGCTTGAGGAAATATCCCGATATGCAGGAATGAGCAG
This sequence comes from Candidatus Cryptobacteroides sp., assembly GCA_045127685.1. GTDB lineage: Bacteria > Bacteroidota > Bacteroidia > Bacteroidales > UBA932 > Cryptobacteroides. Next base: position 24,569 of record JBGVQP010000043.1, on the reverse strand, counting down.
GACTTATTTCAGCGTATTCTTCAAGACGCATTATGGTGAAGGTTTTTCTGACCATTTGACGCGCATCAGGGTAGAGAAGGCCTCTGTGCTTCTGGCGCATACTGAAACGCCTATTCCGGCAATTGCGTCCCAATGCGGGTTCAAGACCGTGCAGTATTTCACGAGAGCATTCAAGAAGGTGAAGGGCATAACGCCTGGGGTATTAAGGCGAAGACGGTAGTTGAGAACCCATGAAAAACGGCTGACCTTTTCAGGCCAGCCGTTGCAGTTATCTGATAAATTCTGATTATCTGTACTGAGCGAACTCGATATCCTTAGCGGCGCGAGCAGCGAGCTTCTCGCACTTCTTTGCTGTCTCAAGGTTCTTCTTCACACCAGCAGCGTCGCCGTTACGTGCAGCAGCGATTGCGCGGAGATAAGCAGCGCATGGGCACTCGCACTTGAGGGCAGCAGCAGGTGCAGTGTTGCCGTTGAGCAGGGCGATGAGTGCGGAGTTGAAGTCTGTTGCACCAGCAACCTTCTGAGCAGCAGCCTTGTAGTTTCCGTTAAGAACGTCAACGATAGCAAGGTTTGCGTTGTTACCGGCAGCCTTGAAGAGCTTCTCAGCCTCTGCAGTCTTGCCTTCGAGCAGAGCGATAACGCCATTTGCGTTGTTAACGTCAGCATCAACAGCGCACTTAGCGAGAGCAGCCTTAGCCTCAGCAAGCTTGTCCATCTTGATGTAAGTTACAGCGAGGTTGTACTGACCGTTAGCGCTGTTAAACTTCTCGACAGCCTTGGTGTAGAGAGCAATCTTCTGTGCGTTGTCCTTAACGAGTGTAGCAGCACGGAGAAGAGCTGTCTCGTCGAGAACGTCGATGTTCTCCTCGATAAGCTTGAGGAGCTCGTCGTTAGAGTAGTTTGTGAACTCTACGTTAGCGATGAAGCGTGCGCGACGGAGTTCAGGAAGAACGTTCTTTGCGAGAGTCTTGTAGACTGCAGACATGTTCTTGATCTCCTGCTCGCGAACTGCAGGGTCGCTGTACATAGAAAGAACGCGGATGATGAGATCCTTGTCCTCGAGGTCAGAAGCAGCAACGAGTTCCTGGAATCCTTCCCAGTCCTCACCAACACTTGTTACATTAACTGGAACGCCGAATGGGTTCTTCTTGGTAACCTTGTTGAATGCCTTCTCAGCTGACTTTGAACGGTTGTCAGAGAGCTTGTTGTTCTGGTCTTCCTTTCCGTCTGGAGAAGCGTAAGCTACAACGTCAGTGCTTACGAGAGTCTTGCGCTCGTGAGCCTTTACAGCCTCTACGGCAGCAAGGAAATCCTTGATTGACTGAGACTTTGTCTGACTGTTTCTTACAACAGAGCTGTTGATCTGGTAAAGAACCTGACCTTCTTCAGTCTGCTTGATGATCTCCTGATAGTTGTCAGCCTTGAGAGGGAGGTTAGCCTTCTTGCAGATAAGCATGTAAGTAGTGTTTGCTCCGTCAGCAACCTTCTTTGTAGGGAGGTCGATCTTGTCCTTCTTGTGGCTTACAACACCGCGAAGCTCAAGATAGCAGTTCTCCATACCTGGAGCGTAAGCGAACTTTACATCCTTTGTAACTGTAGAACCTGCAGCAGGAACTACCTGGTAGTTGTCCTCTACCTTCTCGCCCTGGAACATGAAAGGCTCCATCTTTACCTCGCCACCGTCAAATACGATTACTGGAGTAACCTCGAGGATAGCCTTTGGATGGAAGTAATCTGCAGGGTATGTTACTGAAACAGATGCGTTGATCTCTCCAGCAACTACCTCAAGAACAGCAGGTTCGCACTTTACAAGTACGTTTTCTGCCTGCTCAGCCATCTTCTCTGGTGAGCTACAAGCGATTGCAGCGAAACCGAGGATAGCAGCAGCCATTAATTTGATTGATTTCTTCATTGTGAATGTGTGTTAATTGGTTTATGATATCTATTCTGAAATTCGGTCAAGTTCACAAAAATGCGTATTCCGCGCAAAGATAGCATAAATTTTATATTTTTTATATAAGCAAGTGCGAATTTCGCTACCTTTTAGTAACTTTGCACCCGTTATGACGAATCAGGAATTACAGAGTTTAAAGAATAAGTACGACATTATCGGCAATGATCCGGCCTTGAATGAGGCCCTGGTGAATGCTGTCAAGGTTGCTCCTACTGACATGACTGTGCTCGTAATCGGAGAAAGCGGTGTCGGAAAGGAGAACATCCCTAAGATCATACATCAGAACAGTCCCAGAAAGCGGGCCAAGTATTTTGCAATCAATTGCGGAGCGATTCCTGAGGGAACTGTGGATTCTGAACTTTTCGGCCATGAGAAGGGGGCATTTACCGGAGCTACCGAGATGCGCAAGGGTTATTTTGAGGAGGCTGATGGAGGAACGTTGTTTCTTGATGAGATTGCTGAACTTCCGCTTGCTTCGCAGGCAAAGCTGCTCAGGGTATTGCAAGACGGTGAGTTTATCAGGGTAGGTTCGTCAAAGGTGCTCAAGACCGACGTGCGTGTGATTGCTGCGACAAATGTCAATCTGCTGCATGCCGTGGCCAAAGGTAAGTTCCGTGAGGACCTATATTATCGTCTTGAGACGGTGACAATCAAGATGCCGGCATTGAGAGAGCGTCCTGGTGACATCAACATCCTTTTCCGCAAGTTCGCATCGGATTTTTCGGCCAGATACGGAACAGCAAAGGTGTCACTGTCGGAAGATGCATCCATAATGCTCAGAAAATATCGCTGGCCGGGTAACATCCGTCAACTCAAGAATGTGGCAGAGAAGGTTTCCGTGCTTGAATCCATGGCATTGTCTGCCGGAGGTGACAAGTGTCTTGTGAATGTGGAAACCCTTTTGAAGTACATACCGCGAGAAGAACCCGATCTTCTTCCGGCCACAGTTCAGGTCCAGGAAAAGATGGATGAGTCGGAGAAGACCACCATTGTCAGGATGTTGTTGCAGTTGAGGCAGGAGGTTGATTACTTGAAGAAGATTATCGGCTCTATGGCTCCGCAGGAACTGCCTCAGATCGGAAACCATGATACTGAATTTCAGGCACAAAGGGAGGCTCCGGAAGAACAGGAACTTGATTTTGAACCGGAGGAACAGTCTGCTCCGCTGTCGTTAAAGTCGCTTAGTGCCGAACTGATAGAAAAGGTTTTGAAAAAGCACGGAGGAAATCGCAAGGGGGCGGCAAAGGAACTTGGAATTTCCGAAAGGACATTATATAGAAAACTCAAGAAATAGTTCGAATGAAGACAAACAGCATATTGACGGTTTTGTTATTGGCTGTAACGGCATTTGTCGTGCAGTCGTGTGGAATCTATTCTTTCACAGGAACGTCTATCCAGCCGGATGTGAAGACCATAACAATCAACTACTTCGAGTATAAGGCACTGAAAGTGAATCCGAATCTCAGCAACTCGATTACAGAGGCTTTGAAGGATAAATTTACCAAGATGACCAAGCTCGAGCAGGTGGATATGGACGGTGATCTGGAGATCATAGGAGAGGTAACCGGTTATGATGTGAAGGCGACAGCGATTACGGCAAATGAGCAGGCGGCGCAGAACCGCCTGACGGTCAATGTGAAGATTGCTTTCATTGACAGGAAATATCCTGAAAACAGTTTTGAGAACAAGTCGTTTTCTGCATACGCGGATTTCGACGCAATGCAGCAGCTTGATGCTGTGGAGTCGACCCTCTGCGAGGAGATCATAGAAAAACTTTGCGAGGACATATTCAACGCAACAGTAGCTAACTGGTAATTATGGACGGACATATAGATATAAGGAAACTGACTCTTGAAGAACTGGTGGGGGTTGTCAATCTGTATCCATGGTACAGCGGGGCGAGGCTTGAGTTGTGTGCCAGGATGAGCAAACTGGACAGGGACGCTTCGTCTGACCGTCAGTTTGCGGATGCGGCAATGCACATTCCTTCAAGAAGGGCCCTCGCGGACATAGTGAGGCTGGCTGTGGATAAGGACTGGGCGGATGCGGATGTCGATGATCTCGTAAGGGATTACCATCAGCAGCAGAAACGCCAGGAAGTTGCGGTGAGGAAGGTATATGCAGGCGTCGGCGACTATTTCTCCCAGGAAGAGTACGATCAGGTCCGCAATGATGAAGATAATGTATTTTCACGATATGCGGCTAAGGCGCGGAATTCGCGGCCCGAGGTTGTCAGTGAGCCGAAAGAGCCGGTTTTCGACCTTTTTACCGAAACATTGGCACAGATATATGCGGAACAAGGGTATTACGAGCAGGCGAAGGACATATATTCCAAACTAATTTTGGCATATCCAGAAAAAAATGCTTACTTTGCAGCCCTTATTCAAAAATTGGACGAATTAAATTAGAATAATATGAGCGCACTTTTTACAGTTTTGACAATCCTGGTGCTGATTGCCAGCATTTTCATCACTCTTATCGTTCTCCTTCAGAACGGCAAAGGTGGCGGACTTGCAAGCAATTTCGTGGCAGGTAACCAGACATTCGGCGTACGTCAGACAGCGGACATCCTTGAGAAGATCACTTGGGGACTCGTTGCTTTCATCTTTGCCGTTTCAGTAGTCACTACTTTTGCAGTAGGCAACAAGGCAGAGGACAAGGATTATGCAGAAGGAGTTGAGACAGAGGCTGTTATCGAGATGACAGAGGCCGATGCTCCTGCTGTTGAAGCAGTAGACTCGCTTAAATAATTGTGAGAAACAGGCCGACTGACATTTTGTCAGCATAAGGCGTTTGGAATACAATTTGACTCTTAGCCGTCAGTTCAATGAGCTGACGGCTATTATTGCATACTGCCGTCACTAAAACAAGAAGATTATGGCAGAGAACAGATTTGAAAACTTAAGCAGGTTTGCCCTTAACTTAAACGAGAGGGCATCACAAGGCAAACTCGACCCGGTTATCGGTCGGGATGAAGAGATTAGAAGAGTATTGCAGATCCTCAGCAGGAGGACAAAGAACAATCCTATTCTGGTGGGAGAACCCGGTGTGGGAAAGACCGCCATTTCAGAAGGTATCGCACAGAAGATAGTTGATGGCGATGTTCCTGAAAACCTCAAGAGCCGCAAGATATATTCTCTTGACCTGGGTGCTCTGATTGCGGGAGCCAAGTATCAGGGAGAATTTGAAGAGCGTCTGAAAGGAGTGGTCAAGGAAGTGATAGACAGTGACGGGGAGGTGATACTGTTCATAGATGAAATCCACACCCTTGTCGGGGCGGGACGCTCGTCCGGTGCAATGGACGCATCCAATATCCTCAAGCCCGCTCTTGCACGCGGTGAACTCCGTACGATAGGCTCGACGACTTTGGACGAATATCAGAAGTATTTTGAAGCGGACAAGGCTCTTGAAAGGCGTTTCCAGATGGTGATGGTGGACGAGCCATCTCCGGCTGCGTCCATTTCTATAATGCGAGGATTGAAGGAACGTTATGAGAATCATCATAAGGTACGCATTGAAGACGATGCGCTCATTGCAGCAGTGGAGCTGTCCCACAGATACATAACAAACCGTTTCCTTCCCGACAAGGCGATTGACCTTGTGGACGAAGCGGCATCGAAACTCCGCCTCGAGATGAATTCCGTTCCGGAGCCGATTGCGGAACTGGACAGTCGCATCCGTCAGTTGGAAATCGAGAAGGAGGCTGTCAGACGGGAAGGGGCCTCGCTTAAAACAGACAGGATAAAGGCAGAACTAAAGGAACTTACAGCAGAAAGAGATGTCCTTAGAAAACGTTGGGATGAGGAAAAGGGAATTCTCTCAGAACTTCAGGCCACCCGTCAGAAGATAGAGGATTATAAGATAGAGGCGCACAATGCGGAGAGAACAGGTGATTACGGCAAGGTGGCTGAAATACGCTACGGAAAAATGGCCGAGGCTCAGAAGAAGATAGAAGAACTGACAGCCCGTCAGGCTGCGATAAAGGACCCGATCATCACAGAGGCTGTGACGCCGGAAGATATTGCCGAGGTCGTGGCCAAATGGACCGGAATCCCTGTGAAGAGGATGCTGGAGAGCGAAAGAGAAAAACTTCTGAGGATGGAGGATGCTCTTCATAAGAGGGTTGTTGGTCAGAATACGGCCATTGAGGCAGTTGCAGATGCGGTACGTCGCTCACGTGCTGGCCTTCAGAACGAAAAAAGGCCGATCGGCTCGTTCCTTTTCATGGGAACGACGGGTGTGGGTAAGACGGAACTTGCGAAAGCGCTGGCAGAATTCCTCTTTAATGACGAGAATATGATGACGCGTATAGATATGAGCGAATATCAGGAGCGTCATTCTGTGAGCCGTCTTGTGGGAGCGCCTCCGGGATATGTGGGTTATGATGAGGGCGGACAGCTTACAGAGGCCGTGCGGCGCAAACCGTATTCTGTCGTGCTGCTGGATGAGATAGAAAAAGCGCATCCCGATGTGTTCAACATCCTTCTGCAGGTACTTGATGACGGACGTCTGACAGATAATAAAGGACGCACCGTGGACTTTAAGAATACAATCCTGATCATGACTTCAAATGTCGGTGCGGATATTATCCAGACCTTTATGGAACATCTTCCGCTTGAAGGTGATGATCGCCAGAAGATGCTGAGAGACTGCAGAAATGAAGTTCTGGAAGTGCTTAAGCGCACCGTGCGTCCGGAATTCCTCAACCGAATAGATGAGGTTATCATGTTTGAGCCGCTTTCGCAGACCGATATTAGGGATATTCTCCGAATGCAGATGAACGATCTTCGGGAAAAACTCTCGGAAAATGGGGTTTCTGTATCGTTCAGCAATGCTTTTGAGGACTATATGAGCTCCAAGGGTTATGAGCCTGCTTATGGTGCACGTCCGATCAGGCGTCTGATGCAGAAGGAACTGATAAACCTTCTTGCCAAGAATATTCTGGATGGAAAAGTCCGCCGAGAAAGCGATATTCTTATCGACATCCGCGACGGACAGATATTCATAACAGAAGCGGACTGATGTCCTTGAATGACGGAATTGTCCTGGTGCGTCTTTTTACTGATGTACCAGGACAGTCTTTCCGTGGTCTTTGGCTGTGCATTCCTTCCACTTGCCGGTATATCCCGGCTGGGTGATCTTTGCAGGAATGCAGTCTGTGTGCTCGTTAGTAACGAAGCTGCCGTCCTCGTTCTGGGCCTTGACGTTTCCATCAATGAATTTGACAAGAAGCAGTTGCTCCAGGGACACCCACTTGTCAAAAATCTTCTGTGCATTATCGACAGAGAAAGCAGTAAGGTATTCCCTGACAGGGGCGAACTGGTCAACAACCTTGCGTACCTTGTCGTTGCGGCGGATGTTTCTGCGAGGCATCTTGGCTGCAGCTTCATAAATTTTCAGCGCCTGTTGGTCTGCCTGCTTCACCGCTTCCATCATTGCCTCTTCCCATGCGTCTATTTCTGCGTCTACTGTAGGGAACATGATGTTGTATGCCTTGTAGCATGCATTCGCGACGCGGTTTGTCATCCAGAAAGCAGAAGTCGGAGAGTATGTTATCATATTTCCGTTTCCAACCCGGAAGCACTCGGGAACGGAGTAAGTGCTTACATATATAGGTGTCAGATATGAAGTGGCTGCATCGTCGCATCCGAACCAGTTCACTGCTCCGATTTCATCCGGAAGATCGCTGCGGACCTGTCCTACGAACCAGAATCCTGTCTGCTGGGTCGCGATGGCTCTCTCGTTGATGTATTCCTTGCCTTCCCACTCAAAGCCCATAGGTCTCCAACGGTATGGAAGAGCATTTCCGCCTGCTCCGATGTCTGTGGTCATGTCCATGGGGGTCCCTTCGTAGTGGTCGCGCATTACGTCTGCAACGTCCTTTACACTGATCTTGCGTGAAGGCTTTACGAAAAGCGGAAATCTCTTGGTCTTGTCGTAGCCCATCGCATAGTCGATATAGTCATAAGCGTCTCTGGTCACTTCCTTGCCGTTCTCGTCAATGAATGTGAATTTGCCGTCGCACAGGATGTTGAATGCAGACCATGCACGTGCCTCACAGGCTCTCATTCCGCTGAAATCAAGCGGAGCGTAGGCGTCGCAGAAGCTGAAATCCTTGTCTTCACCGGTGAAATAGCCTTTTTCACGTGCAAAAGAAATTACGTCCGGAGCGAAAATACAGTTTTCCGGGTCATTCTGAGGGAAAGTGCTGATGCGTGCCTGGTTTGCGTGTGAGCAGATGTATCCGTCAGGAATCCTGCGTGCCACCCACACGATGCCCTTGTTGTCCGGTCCCTTTCCGATGAGATCCATGACCCAAGCCTCATTCTTGTCGGCAATCGAGAATGATTCTCCGCTAGAATAGTATCCGTAGGTGTTGGCAAGGTCAACGATGACATCGATTGCCTCGCGGGCTGTCCTGGATCTTTCAAGGGCTATGTATATGAGTGAGCCGTAGTCCATTATACCTTTCGGATCTTCAAGCTCGGAGCGTCCGCCGTATGTGGTCTCGGCAATGATGAGCTGATATTCGTTCATGTTGCCGACTCTCTGGTATGTGCGAAGGGCTTGCGGGATTTCTCCGAGATATTTTCCTGTGTCCCATTCATAAACCTTGCGCATGTCGGTGGCGTTCCATGTGCCGGCAGGCGCGAAGTAAAGTTCTCCGTACAGCTGATGAGAGTCCGCTGCGTATGAAATCATGTTTGAACCGTCGGTGCTGGCCCCACGGGTAACGATTACGTTTGTGCAGGCCTGGCTTTCGATGGTTCCGGCCGCAAGAAATGCTCCTGAAAGCAGTAAGATGGCTTTTACAAGTCTTCTCATTTTGTTCTTTTGTTATATTTATCTAAATTTGTTCGTTTTTGAGCGAAGTGCAAAGTTAGTAAAAATAACGCAGTTATGAAATTGATACATACGTTGCTTATCTTATTGGCAGCAGCTCCGGCGATCATCGCACAGGAGCCGGAAAAGCCGAAGGAACCATGGGAAATCGCCGAAGAGGAAGCCGACAGACTCCAAAGGGTGCTGGAACTTGAAGACTGGCAGGTGTTCTATGTGGACTCTACCCTCAAGCATGATTATCAGCAGCTGACCGATGAGATTGACAAGCTCAGGGCATCCAAGGTTTCAAATACATCTCTTTACATTGCTGTTCAGGACAAATGGATGGATACTATCGATGCCTCATACAAAAAGATCTTTACTCAGACCCAGTGGGCTGCGTATCTTAAATCCGGCGCAGGCAAGGCTCAGAAGGCTCGTGCAAAACGAAAAGCAGCAGGAAAGTAGTAAACTCATCACGTCATTGCGAGCGAAGCGTGGTCCAATCGACAAAGTCGCTGAAGCGGATGCGAAAGAATCTAAAAACAAGATACTATGGATTTTTTACAGGTAATAGAAAAGCGGAAGACTTTTAGGAAATATTCGGACAGACCTGTCGAGAAGGCGGTTCTCGATGCAATCGTAAAGGTAGCCCAGACGGCTCCGTCCTCACGTAACAGCAAGAGTTCGGCCTTCATGATTATTGAGGACCGTGATACCCTCGATGCTCTGTCGCAGATGCGTGACTACGGCGCGTCACCGCTCAAGAATGCCCAGGCGGCGATTCTCGTGATGGGAGACCCTTCGAAGACCGACCTTTGGGTTGATAATTGCGCTATTTCTGCAACATTCATCCAGTTGGCCGTGACGGCGATGGACCTGGTCAGCTGCTGGATACACATCAATGAGCGCCTGGTTTTCAAGGATCAGCCTGATGGCCCGAAATCAAATGACTATGTAACTGAACTTCTTGGCATCAAGGACGGTCTGAAACCGTATTGCGCTGTAGCAATAGGATATCCTGAGGAATAGATATGACTTTCACACCCATTCAGAAACGTGCAATCATGCATCTTGCGGTTGACCTGGCCAAGGCCGACAGGCAGATTCATGCAGGCGAGGTGTCTCTTCTCAACGATTTTCAAAAGAAACTTGGAATGAAGGATGATGAGCTGGAAATGATTCATTATATGTCATTCCAGGAGTGTATCGCTGTTCTGGATGGTCTGGAGGATCATGTCAAGGAAGGAGTCATCCAGATGTTCGAGAGCATTATAGAGGCAGATGTGGATGTGGATGTCAGAGAGAGGATTCTGTTGTCGGCAATAAGAATGGCTCTTTCAGAGAACTCAAGACAATGGACAAGAATTCTGTCTGTCTCCGGGGTTGAAACAGATTGCTCTTCAAGTCAGATAATCTATCTTGAAAAGAGAAGGTGTGACAGCAGCAGGAAGATTCTGGACGATGACTTCAATAATCTTCTCCTTGCCAAAGCTCTGAATGATGTGGGGCTGCAATTGTTCTATCTGCCACGCGTAAAGAAGGTTATCGATGTGGGCCTTCTATGCAAATCGATGGATTATATTCTTCCGACGGGTAGTCGGTCCTCTGTTGCGGATCTGGACTCCGTTGATTCCATGTCTTTGTTCGGAGCATTCTGTTCCACATATCGCCTTTCACCAGGGAGTGTCGGTTTTGATGCCTTTCTTATGCTTAAACTTCAGGAAGGAGAGGTGCTTAATGACGAAGGGGCTTTGACCAGAAGCATGGACTTTATCTGCATGGATGTAAGTTCTGGACTCAAGGACCGGGTCGCCCATTTTGTGAACCTGCTGGATGCTCCGGGGGAAAGACTCTCTTATGATGGATATTACCGTCTGCTGTATGACCATCTGATGTCTGCATCATCCGTTGCCAGCAGGATTTTCATAGATGGGCAGTTCGGCTTTTATCTTACGGATGCGGGAAACCAGAAGTTATGTTTCGAGTCTGCGCCACAGGCTAAGACTCTATATCTTCTATTGTTGCGTTATGGCGTGAGCGGGGTTTCACAGGAGTGCTTTGATGAAGCCTTGAAATACCTGGATGCCAGCAAGGAGGTGTTTGGTGAAACGGCCTGGAATTATCTTGCATTCATGAACAGGCTCGCAGCCACCGGCACTCGGGCAACCCGCCTGATAGCTGACATAATGAAGATTTATGCTCAGGTATCCACGAAAGATCCTGAGAAGGAAGGCTTCCTGAATTATATCTACACAATAATAAAGCAGCGTAGCGCTCTGAAGAACTATATTTCCGGAGGTTTTTCATCAGTAATTCATCTTCTGGACAAGGATAAGTATTGTGTCAGCTTTAATAATGATACGAGGTCGTACCAGCTGTCCGTTGATGTCTCCCTCATTTATATAGAAGAAAACGGAAGGGTTGTCTGTTTGACGGAAAGTGACTTTTGGAACAGATTGTCTGTCTGAACGCTTCGTAGTTTTTCGTCACGAATCCAAACGTTTGGATTTTATATCTTTTTGTCATGGTTTTTGAACACTTTTGCAGACAGCATTAAAGTGGAAAGCTATGTCTAAGCGTAATCAATTTCTCAAATCATCCCTTTGGGCAGATTCAGATGCAGTCAGAAACGGAGTTGGTAAGAATGTGATCCTTCCTCCGGAGAAAGAGTCTTTGTGGAAATTATATTTTGAAAAATTCAGGGACCCTATAATAATAGTGCTTCTTGTTGTATTTGTCTTCTCCATTGCTGTGGCAACATATGAGGCTTTCTGGATGGACAAGGGCTGGTCGATTTTCATAGAACCGTCAGGTATTCTGGCTGCACTTCTCCTGGCGACAGGAGTCGGATTCATTTTTGAATTGAAGGCGGAAAAGGAGTTTGAAATTCTTAATAAGGTCAAGGATTCGCGTCCCGTAAAAGTGTACCGCAGAAAGAGCGTCAATTCATACCCAAGACTACTGACCGTTCCAAAGCAGGATATAGTGGTAGGAGACATAATAAAACTTGAGAGTGGCGATGAGGTGCCGGCAGATGCCTGTCTTCTTCAATCTGCCTCTCTCAGGGTCGACGAGTCCAACTTCACAGGTGAGCTATACGCCGTAAAGACTACAGTAAAGGAGGATTTTGACAAGGACGCGACGTACCCGTCAGATTTTCTTCTTCGAGGCTCGACTGTCATAGAAGGAAATGCTATCTGTTGTGTTTCGGCGATAGGTATGGATACTGAAGAAGGTAAAGGGGTTGCCATAACCCGCGAGGGTAGTGATGAGGAAACACCATTGAACCGGCAACTGGCACAACTGGGACGAATGATTTCAACGGCAAGTTTTGTCATAGCATCTCTGATAGTCATAGGTCGTCTTATTTATTTCGCCGCTACCGGCGGTTTCGATGGGGGAGTAAGTTTTGTTGAGATTGCTGAGTTCATTCTGGCATCCATCATGATCGCCGTGACATTGATTGTAGTGGCCGTGCCTGAAGGTCTTCCGATGAGTGTGACAGTCAGCCTTGCTCTGAGCATGAGAAGAATGCTTAAGGAGAACAATCTTGTGAGGAAGCTGCATGCGTGCGAGACTATGGGTGCAGCTACTGTAGTATGTACCGACAAGACAGGAACGCTGACCAAGAACGAAATGACCGTAATGGAAACAGATTTCTTTGGCGGGGAGGACGATGTGGAACTTGTACGCCTCAATATGGCAGTCAATTCCACTGCCGAGATTACTGTTGAAGATGATAAATTGAAGTCTATAGGAAATCCGACAGAAGCTGCTTTGCTGAAATGGCTGCGTGTTTCCGGATATGATTTTGTAGAATACAGAGAGGAAACAGTAGTTGTCCGACAGATTCCGTTTTCGACAGAAACCAAATACATGGAAACTGTTGTTGAGGGGAAATCCGGTGAAGTAGTACTCATAAAAGGAGCTCCGGAGATACTTATGGATATGTGTGACGGCATTGCGGGAAATGTTTCCAGAGAGCATGTTCTGGATACTCTCAAGGCATATCAGTCAAAGGCTATGAGGACCCTTGGATTCGCGTGTCGCAAGTCTCCGTCAGCCCGGATGATGTTCATGGGGATCGTCGGCATTGCTGACCCTATCCGTGATGACGTTAAGGAGGCGATAGAAACATGCATGAATCGAGCAGGGGTAAGAGTTATCATTGTGACCGGAGACACTCCAGGTACAGCAAATGAAATAGGACGCCAGATCGGACTCATTGGCCCGGACGAACCGGACCAGACAGTCACAGGACCGGAGTTCGCGGCAATGAGTGATGCGCAGGCATTGCGTCTTGTGGCAAGCCCGGACTTCAAGATCATATCCCGTGCGCGCCCTGACGACAAGGCCCGTCTGGTGACTCTTCTGCAGACAAACAAGGAGGTTGTTGCTGTCACTGGAGATGGAACAAACGATGCTCCGGCATTGAGCAAGGCACATGTCGGTCTTTCAATGGGAGACGGGACATCCCGCGCCAAGGAGGCGAGTGATATCACAATTATCGACAACTCGTTCTCGAGCATAAATAAGGCTATTATGTGGGGTCGCTCGCTTTACCTCAACATCCAGCGTTTCATAATATTTCAGATGACCATCAACCTGTGTGCATGTCTGATTGTCCTGCTAGGTTCATTTACCGGACTGGACTCTCCTCTTACCGTTACGCAGATGCTCTGGGTGAATCTCATTATGGATACGTTTGCTGCAATGGCTCTGTCTTCGCTACCAGCCGACAAAGGAGTTCTCAATGAGAGACCAAGAAAATGGAACAGTCATATCGTGAACAGACATATGCTGAAACGGATAGTGGGCGTCGGACTGCTCTTTTTCTTCCTTTTGGCTGGCTTCTGGCAGCTGCTATGGCATACTGATGCCGGTTCCATGAGCGAGCTTATGTCCTGGGATTCTATAAAGTTGTTCTTTACGGGATTCTTTGACATGACTCACTCCAAATCACACATGAGCGGAGAGGATATGGGTCTGTTCTTCACATTCTTTGTGATGATGCAGTTCTGGAACCTCTTTAACGCCAAATATTTCCACACAGACCGCAGCCTCATTCTCGATATTATTGACAGATTCCGTAATCCATCCGTTGTAAAGGGGTCGTTCGGCCGTGGATTCATATGGATAGCCCTTGTCATAGTTCTCGGACAGATTCTTATCGTTTCTTTGGCCGGCCCTGCATTCAACGTCTCGAGACTCAGCGTTTCTGACTGGCTCTGGATTATCCTTCTGACTTCTCCAGTGCTTGTTGTGGCGGATATTGTCAGGACGGTGATGAGTTTGGTTAAGAGAAACTAAAGAATTTCATTGATACGAACAAAAATTCGCTAACTTTGCAGGCTCAATATAAAAATAAAGATATGAAGGAAAGGATTGAAGCCCTGATGGCTGAAATTGAAGCGCTCAGCTGCAAAAGTGAGCAGGAAATTGAGGAGGCACGTGTGCGTCTTCTTGGAAAGAAGGGATCCGTAACGGCTCTTTTCGAGGAGTTCAGGACTGTGGCTCCGGAACTTAAGAGGGAGTACGGCCAGAAACTTAATGTGTTGAAGAACACGGCTGCGGCAAAGATCGAGGCCTTGAAGGAGGCTGCCGCAGAGTCGCCTGCTGCAGGTGCGGCTTCGTTTGACTATACAATGCCTGGTGACCCGGTGAACCTTGGTTCGCGCCATCCGGTTTCGATTGCCCGTGAGGAGATTGTGAACATCTTCCGCAAGTTCGGATATGATGTTGCAGAGGGTCCGGAGGTTGAGGATGACTGGCATGTATTCGAGGCGCTTAACTTTCCGCCAGAGCACCCTGCGCGCGAGATGCAGGACACATTCTTCATCAGTGACAGCGACAATCCTGTTCTTTTAAGGACCCACACATCCAGCGTACAGGTGCGTGCAATGGAGAAGATGCCTCTCCCTATCCGAATCGTATGTCCTGGCCGTGTGTTCCGTAACGAGGCTATCTCTGCCCGCGCTCACTGTATCTTCCACCAGGTTGAGGGACTCTATATAGATGAGAATGTGACATTTGCAGACATGAAGCAGGCAATTCTGCTCTTCGCACGCGAGATGTTCGGCGCGCAGAGTCAGATCCGTATGCGTCCGTCATACTTCCCGTTCACTGAACCATCTGCAGAGATCGATGTGAGCTGCAACATCTGCGGCGGCAAGGGTTGTAACATTTGCAAGGGCACAGGCTGGCTTGAGATCATGGGTTGCGGTATGGTTGACCCTAATGTCCTTGAGGCATCAGGTATCGACAGCAAGAAGTACAGCGGTTTTGCTTTCGGAATGGGCGTAGAGCGTATCGCGATGCTCAAATGGCAGGTACGTGACCTTCGTAATTACTTCGAGAATGACCTCCGCTTCCTCAAGGAGTTCGAGACATCTCTCTAATACATAAGGTTATAAAGACATCGTCCCGCAAGAATCGCTTGATTTCTGCGGGACGATGTTCGTTTTTGAAAGAATGCCTATCTGATGAAGTTTGTCATCACCGGCTTCTCCTTGATTGGGTCAGGCACGCCTGCTGCGCGTCCGGCTTCAATGCATTTGAGGAGCCATGCCATGTTGCGGCCGAGTTCACGCATGATCTGCATGCCTTCTTCGTCCTGCTTTACCTGATCAGGATTGGTTCCGTGCACCATGTTCCAGTATTTTGATGAAACAACCGGCATGGAGCAGTAGTTGAAATACTTGTTTATCTGGTCAAGTGCTGCGGTTGTTCCTGCGCGGCGGGCGCTGACGATGCCTGCTGCCGGCTTGTAGCGGAAGATTTTTCCCTTGCCGTAGAATACACGGTCCATGAATGAGCTGAGGGCTCCGGAGATGGATGCGAAATGAACAGGACTTCCGAAGATGAATCCGTCGGCCTTTTCAGCCTTGTCAAGGAATTCGTTAACGCTGTCGTTCATGAAGCATCTGAGCGATGCGGGCTCCCCATCAGGTCCTCTTTTGATGCACTGAGCGCATCCAAGGCAGCCGGAAACCGGTTTTGCGCCGAGCCAGAAGATTTCAGTTTCGATTCCCGAGTTAATCAGTTCCTTTTCAACCTCCTTCAGGGCAGTGTATGTGCAGCCTTCCTTGTGCGGGCCACCGTTGACCAGTAGTACTTTCATATTTATGCTAATTTTAATGTCAATGCAATGAAGTCTTCCACGCTGAGGCGCTCAGGGCGAAGTTCGAACACCGGATCTGCTACAAATTCCGCCAGTTGCTCTTCCGACCATCCCTCGCGGTCTGCCTTTGCGCGGATAAGCGGCTTGAGAGAGTTGCGCAGGGTCTTTCGCCTCTGGTTGAATCCGGTCTTTACGACTGTCTTGAACAATGCCTCGTCGCATCCCAGTTCAGTACGGGAGTTGCGTACAAGTCTGATGACAGCAGACTTTACTTTTGGCGGCGGGTTGAATGCTCCTTCACCGACAGTGAAAAGATATTCGATATCATACCACGCCTGCAGCAGCACCGACAGGATGCCGTATGTCTTTGTGCCCGGCTTTTCAGCGATACGCTCAGCTACCTCCTTCTGGATCATGCACACCACCTGCGGCACCTGTTCCTTATAGTCAAGTATCTTGAAGAAAATCTGCGAGGATATGTTGTAAGGGAAGTTTCCTACAACAGCGAACTGTCCGCTGAAGAATCTCTCCAGCTTGAGCTTCAGGAAGTCTGCCTCCATCAGTTTTCCCTGCACCTGAGGGAAATGCACCAGAAGATAGTTTACAGATTCCGTGTCGATCTCCACCATTCTCAAATCCACTTCCGGTCTTTGCAGCAGATACTGTGTCAGAACGCCCATGCCTGGGCCGATTTCCAGTGCCGGCAGGGGATTCGGCTGGTTTTTCAATGTCTCCATGTATGCCTGTGGTACCGGATCAGCTGCTCCGTGAAGCCCTTCTTTTTCGTCATGGCTGGGAACCAGCAATGCATCTGCAATCCTCTGTGCGATTGACAGGTCCGTCAAAAAGTGCTGGCCCAGGGCCTTTTTTGCTCTTACTTCCATACTATATTATATATGAACGGCGCAAATATAATCATTTTACCGTTCCTATCCATATGAATGCCATTCCGAGAAGGACGAGGGCGAGGTCTATGGCTTTGGCCTTCAGGTTGCGCTCCTTGAAGATGAAGGCTGCGCAGGCGAATGACACAATCACGGAACTGCGTCGCACGAGCGAAACAACAGAAATCATTGATTCGGGGTCATTAAGCGATTTGAAGTATGCAAAGTCGCCGATGCAGATGAATATGGATATGAGCGGAATGGCCCAGTTCCACCTGAAAGGAGTGCTCTGGTGGCGTTTCGGATACCACAGTGCGCCACAGATTATGCACATGATGACCATTTGATAGAAGTTGAACCAGCTTTGTACGAACATCGGACTTAACGACTTCATGATGTACTTGTCATAGAGTCCGCTTACTGCACCCATGATTGTTGCACCGGCAACGCACCATACCCACTTGTTGCTTTTGAAGTCTATATTCTCCTTCTTTCCCGCCCGGCTCATCATATATATCGAAAGTATCGCCAGCAGGACTCCGGTCCATTGCCACGCGTTCAGTCTTTCTCCGAAGATCAGCATCGCTCCTACAAGTATCAGTACGGGACGGGTCGCGTTGATAGGCCCCACCAGAGTCAGCGGCAGATGCTTCAGACCGAAATATCCGAAAATCCATGAGGATAGTACGATGAAGGCCTTCAGGATCATAAGCAGGTGGGCGCACAGATTTGGGTGTACAGCGCTTAAGTTATTGATTGCAGTGAATTTCTGGATGTCAGATATTTGTTTACTGCAGTCAAATGGTGTTGTATCTAGTGAGGTGCCGCCAAACCATGCGCCGCCTGTCAGGTGGTCTATCAGGAACGGAGAGAATATCAGTGTAGAGAACACAGTGTTGAGAAATAGCACCGGCAGCACGGCGTTGTCCCTTAGGGCAGCCTTCTTTGAAGTATCATAAAATCCGAGAAAAGTCGCGGATACGAATGCGAATATAAGCCACATAGTTTGTGAGTTTTGAGACGCAAAGATACACAATCTAAGGAATATATATGTCCCACTTCGGTCTGATAGGCGGGGTGTTTGAAGTTTTGGTATAGAGAATAAAAAAACACAAAACTTTTGTTTTTATGAAAGAGTGTAGTATATTTGCTCTCATTATAAACCACTTAATTATTTATATTATGAAAAGATTATTTTTCTCTGTAGCATGTGCGCTTGCACTCACTATGGGTGTGTCAAGCTGTGGTGTTCTCGGTTCTGGTATGCTCTACAATGATACCGTAGAGCCAAGTCAGGTAACATCAAACTCACTCGGTTCTAAGGTTGGTGAGGCAACAATCGTTAATTACCTCGGCGCTGTAGCACTTGGTGATGCAGGTGTTCAGAAAGCTGCTAAGAATGCTGGTATTACTAAGATCAGCCATGTTGACAAGAAGGTTTGGAGCATCCTCGGTCTCTATACTACAACAACTTATACCGTATACGGCAACTAATTTCTAAACATATCAGAGGGTGACTAATGAGTTGTTTTGGCTTTTTAGTCACCCTCTTTTTTATTCCCATGAAACGAATTCTTGTAGGTGTATTCTGTATCTTATCGGTTACTTCTGTGTTTGCGCAAAAAACAGAAGATATGTATGTTATGCGCCATAGTTCGGAGGGATATCTGTATTTTATCCGCCCGATTCAGTTTTCTTCTGCCGACAGTAAGGCAGAACTTAGTTATGACATCACGCATCTTTCGACAAAGGATACCGCCTCTGTCAAGATGACCATATATGAAACGACATTAGTCCGTGTTGACTCTGTAGCCCTTGTCTCTAATGGAAAGCGATTCCTTTGTGATGATGTCGCTTCGATTTATAAAGAAAAAGATAAAAAACTTTGGGCACATCGTTGTGATTGCCCTTTCCCGTATCAGGCGGTCAAATCGGCGATGACTGCAGATCAGGCACCGACAGTGGTTGTTTACACAAACAAGTCCACGTTGTCATATACAATGGCAGCCAACAAGTGGACAAAACTTCATCAGCGCTTTTCTGAAATATTCATGCTTATTGATGAGTCGAAACGAAATTAATGTATTCGATTTCGTGGTGTTCATCAAATAGGCCCGCCATCCATAAAAACCCCAGTTTCTGTGGACGGGTTGCCCAAACCTCTGTTTCTGTCCACGAAATCGTGTCTTTTTGTGGACAGACTTATCAGAATGCACCTGTCATCCATGAAAACAGCTCTTTTTGTGGATGAAGCACGCGATCCCCGATCTCCGTCCACGAAACATGCCCTTTTTGTGGACGGGACGCTAGTGAAAGATGGCCGGACTATCCTTGCGGGAAAAGTTCTTCCAGAATTGTGGGGTCCAGGCGAAGAAGTCGCCTGAGTTGCTGGTTGGAGGCGTTATAGCCAAAGTGCAGATGACGGGCGACGGAGATTTTCTGTTCTCCGTTCAACTGGGCGGAACTCTTGATGGAGTATTCCTTATTGATATATACGCTCATCACGGCGAACAGTTCTTCGTCGGTCAGAAAAACGGTGTCCTTTAGCCGGGATGCTATCTGGCTGAATGCTTCTGCATTGCGTGTGAGTGAATTGAAGTAACTGCGTGCGTCTCGGAACATGTTTTCACCGAGCCGTATGTCGCAGAAGGACGGAATGAAAGGCATCATGTCGATTTCGCGCAGTTCGGCGTATGGTGCAACATCTCTCAAGTGTAGAAGTTCTCTTTGTGTCGCAACTTTCAGGTCGCCTAATCGTGATGTGCGCAGGTGGCCCGTCCATGCGTTGAAATATGCGCATCCGCCGCCCCATGGGTAAGATTCCGGGGTGTACGCGGCATTGGCTACAAAAGCGTTACGATTTACATATATGATTTCGTTACGGAGCGCTTTCAGGTCGTTTATGGGTAGAATCTCCATCTTGAAACGGCTCCAGTCTATAGCCCGGCCTGTTTTTGCGAGAGAACGCCGGAGCCTTGCTTCGAACGATGCGAACATTTCTATTCCGCCTTCCTTGCTTCCTGCTAATATCTTATGCAGGTGATTATTCATTATTTGGAAAGTCAGAATCCGCACATCTTTCTGCTGGTGTGCCGCTCCTGCAAGTGTCCACATTCCTGTTGCGAAATCCTCCTCGCAGCAGAATATGTCCTGCATCCGGGTCCCGTCTGTGTAAAGGTGCCAGTATGGCCCGTTCTCCTCAAACGTTCTTTCGCAATCCCTCTCTTTCTCCGAAAAACTCAGAGCGCAATAATCCTTCTTCATATATGTCGTGTTTTGGCGTCCCTGCAATCCCGTCTGCCCCTCGACCTGCCGAACAGAACCCGTTCATAGACGCTCAAATATACTAACTTTATCCTGTCTGACAACCCTTTCCGTCCAATAATCTTTGTCCCATCCACGAAAACCCGCGATTTTGTGGACGGGACCTTCAAAATCTGCCCTCCGTCCATGAAACCACCCCTTTTCGTGGATGGTGACGGCAAAATGCCTTGCCTGTCCACGAAAACCAGCGATTTCGTGGACGGCGCTCACAAAAATGCCGGTTCATCCACGAAACTTCCCCTTTTTGTGGACGGGACCTTCAAAATCTGCCCTCCGTCCATGAAACCACCCCTTTTCGTGGATGGTGACAGCAAAATGCCTTGCCTGTCCACGAAAACCCGCAATTTTGTGGACGGCGCTCACAAAAATGCCGGTTCATCAACGAAACTGCCCCTTTTTGTGGACGGGACCTTCAAAGTCTGCCCTCCGTCCATGAAAACGGTCCTTTCTGTGGATGGGGTGCCGGAATATCTGTTTCTGTCCATCAAATTGCCTCTTTTCATGGACAGTAAACGATAACCGTTCCAGGGGCCCGCAACGACATAAGAAGAGCAGAAATCCGGTCGTCATTTACTCCCGAAATGCAAATGTCCAAAATGAACGAAAGAATTTTTCAACAGGTTTCTTAACTGCATGAAAACACGCTATTTAGCATTCAAAAACTACGGTCGAAAATGTGTGAAATTTTTGCAAAAAGTGTTTGCAATTCAAAAATTTTTACTACCTTTGCAACCCGTTAATTGAGGACCACTCTGCCCAACCAGCTGATACTCAATAAGTTAACGGAATTACGAAAAATTTATAAAGTAATAAAGCAATGTTACAACCAAAGAAAACAAAATTCAGAAGGCAGCAGAAAGGCCGCATGAAAGGTCTCTCACAGAGAGGAAACCAGCTTGCATTTGGCTCTTTCGGCATCAAGACCCTTGAGAACTGCTGGCTTACAGGCCGTCAGATCGAGGCTGCACGTCAGGCTGTATCACGTTACATGAAGCGTGAGGGTAAGATCTGGATCAGAATCTTCCCTGACAAGCCTTACACTAAGAAGCCGGCCGAAGTTCGTATGGGTAAAGGTAAGGGTAATCCGGAGGGATTCGTATGCCCTGTGACTCCAGGTCGTATCCTCATTGAGGTGGAGGGTGTTGCACTCGATATCGCAAGAGAGGCACTTCGTCTGGGAGCTCAGAAACTTCCTGTGACTACGAAGTTCGTGGTACGTAGAGATTATGTAGAATAATTTAATGGAGAAAGACAATGAAAGCATCAGAAATTCGTGAAATGTCGGTCGCTGACATCCGTGAGCGTATCGAGCTCGAGAAGGCAAATCTCGACACTATGAAGATCAATCACACTATCTCTCCATTAGAGGACACTTCAAAAGTTGCAAAGGCAAGAAGGGACATCGCCCGTATGATGACTATCCTTGCTGAAAAAGAGTCACAGAACTAAAAATTGAATTCTCATGGAAAGAAATCTTCGTAAAGAAAGAATAGGTGTTGTGGTCAGCAACAAGATGGACAAGTCTATCGTAGTTGCCGTTGAAAGAAAAGAGAAACACCCTATGTACGGCAAGTTCGTAAAGAAGACCACAAAGTTCGTAGCTCACGATGAGAAGAACGAGTGCAGCGTAGGTGATACAGTACGCATCATGGAGACTCGTCCGCTCAGCAAGACAAAGAACTGGAGATTAGTAGAAATCGTAGAAAAAGTTAAGTAACAATGATACAGCAGGAATCACGTTTACAGGTGGCAGACAACAGCGGTGCAAAGGAGGTTCTTTGTATCCGTGTTCTGGGTGGTACCCGCCGCCGTTATGCTAGAGTGGGCGACAAGATCGTCGTTGCAGTAAAGAGCGCAATCCCTGGCGGTGACGCTAAGAAGGGCTCAGTATCAAAGGCTGTCGTAGTCCGCACTAAGAAGGAAATCCGTCGCGCAGATGGATCTTACATCCGCTTCGATGACAATGCTTGCGTACTTCTCAACAATGCAGGTGAGGTTAAAGGTACTCGTATCTTCGGCCCTGTTGCAAGAGAGCTTCGCGAGAACTACATGAAGATTGTTTCACTGGCACCAGAGGTCCTTTAATTTTCAGACATCATGAAGAAGTTACATATCAAGAAAGGCGACACAGTCTATGTAAACGCCGGTAATGACAAAGGAAAGACCGGTAAGGTGCTTGAGGTTATCCCATCAAAGGATCGTGCTATCGTTGAGGGAGTAAACATCGTAAGCAAGCATACTAAACCAAGCCCTAAGCATCCTCAGGGTGGTATTGTTAAACAGGAAGCAGGCGTTCACATCTCAAACCTTCAGGTTGTGGATCCTAAGACAGGAGCTCCTACAAAGATCGGCCGCAAGGTGGTAGATGGCAAGCTCGTACGTTATGCTAAAAAATCTGGAGAGGAGATTAAGTAATGGCAAAGAAGAATACAACAGCAGCAGCCCAGGCAGTGCCTGCTACATACGTACCGTCTCTTAAGACCGTATATAAGGAGCAGATCGTTCCTGAGCTCATGAAGCAGTTCGGTTATACTACAGTGATGCAGTGCC
This sequence comes from Candidatus Cryptobacteroides sp., assembly GCA_045127685.1. Taxonomy (GTDB): domain Bacteria; phylum Bacteroidota; class Bacteroidia; order Bacteroidales; family UBA932; genus Cryptobacteroides. Next base: position 1,912 of record JBGVQP010000043.1, on the reverse strand, counting down.
CTAAGCTCGTCAAGATCACTATCAACGAGGGTGTAGGCGATGCAACTGGCGACAAGAAGCTTGTAGAGACAGCAGCACAGGAGCTTTCTATCATCACTGGCCAGAAGGCAGTGGTAACTCACTCAAGAAAGGATATCTCTAACTTCAAACTTCGTAGAGGTATGCCTATCGGAACAAAGGTTACACTTCGCGACGTGAAGATGTATGAGTTCCTTGAGAGACTTATCCGTGTTTCTCTTCCACGAATCAGAGACTTCAACGGTATCTCTGAGAAGATGGACGGAAAGGGTAACTACACTCTCGGTATCAAGGAGCAGATCATCTTCCCTGAGATCGATATCGACAAGATCAGCAAGATCCTCGGAATGGAGATCACTTTCGTGACTACAGCTAAGACCGACGCAGAGGCTCACGCGCTTCTCAAGGCATTCGGTCTGCCTTTCAAAAAGAATAACAACTAATTAAACGAGAACAAGATGGCAAAAGAATCAATGAAAGCCCGCGAAGTAAAACGCGCGAAATTGGTTGCAAAGTACGCCGCTAAGAGACAGGCTCTCAAGGAAGCAGGTGACTGGGCTGCTCTCGACAAGCTCCCTAAGAACTCAGCTGCATGCCGTATGCACAACCGCTGTTCTCTCACTGGACGTCCAAAGGGTTACATGCGTATGTTCGGCATCAGCCGTATCCAGTTCCGTGAGATGGCAAGCAACGGTCTGATCCCAGGCGTTAAGAAGGCAAGCTGGTAACATATAACCGAAAAAAGCCGTCGTGCGACGGAAACAATACATTATTATTTATTAACAATTTGGATATCGGGTGCAATGCACCGATTTCAACAAAAACAATTAAAGAAATGACTGATCCAATTGCAGACTTCCTCACCAGAGTACGTAACGCGTACGCTGCAGGAAAGAAGGTCGTTGAGATTCCATCATCAAAGATGAAGGTTGCTCTCACAAAGATCCTTTGCGAGAAGGGATACATCCTCAGCTACAAGGTAGTTGAAGGCGCTCCTTTCAACACAATCAAAATCGCTCTCAAGTATCATCCGCAGACCAAGACTGCCGCAATCAAGAAGATTGAGCGTGTGTCTAAGCCAGGTCTCCGTAGATATACTGATGTAGAGAACATGCCACGCGTTCTTAACGGACTCGGTATCGCAATCCTTTCTACATCAAAGGGTGTCATCACAGACAAAGAGGCTCGTGAGCTGAATGTTGGTGGTGAGGTTATATGTTATGTATATTAATCTAAAACAGAACGAATAATGTCAAGAATTGGTAAATTGCCTGTAAACCTTCCTGCCGGAGTGACTGTAGAGTTGCTTCCAGGTAACGTTGTAAAGGTTAAAGGACCTCTCGGAGAGCTCAGCCAGAAGGTTGACGCTGACATCACTGTCACTGTAGAGGGAAATGTAATCAAATTGACCCGTCCGACTGACCAGCCACGTCACCGTTCACTTCACGGTCTTTACCGTGCTTTGATCAACAACATGGTTACTGGTGTTTCTACGGGTTATACTATCCGTCAGGAGCTTGTCGGTGTAGGTTATCGTGTTGACGTGCAGGGCCAGTTGCTCATCCTGTCACTCGGTTTCTCACACGAAGTTCAGATCATGCTTCCTGCAGAAATCAAGGCTGAAGCTGAGCCTGTAAAGAAGGGACAGAACCCTGTTCTTTGTCTCAAGAGTGCAGACAAGCAGCTTATCGGACACGTAGCAGCAAAGATCCGCTCACTCCGTAAGCCAGAGCCTTATAAGGGTAAGGGTATCAAGTTTGTCGGCGAGCAGCTTCGTCGTAAGGCTGGTAAGTCAGCAGGTGCTAAATAATAGGAGGACTAGATTATGGCATTGAATAAAATTGAAAGAAGAAAGAGAATTCACTACCGTATCCGCAAAGTCGTTAATGGTACT
>JBGVQP010000042.1:0-12938 GCA_045127685.1 Candidatus Cryptobacteroides sp. | reverse complement strand
CCTCGGGTTTTGTAACGCATTGATTATAAGTATTAAGGGTACTTATAAAGTTACAAAATTTCGAGGTCTTTTGCAAGTTTAATTAATTGATAATCAACAAGATACAGCGATAATTTTCAAAAATTGTCATGTGCTAAACATTCTCATACAAGTTCCTGCCACCGATCTCTCTACGGACCACACCCTGCAGCGGATTCAGTTCATTATTGGCTATATCATCAGCCATAATCAGAATGATATGATCATCATCATATCCATTTCCTTTCAAATACTGATAAAAGCCCAGGACATCCGCCTGATGGCGATAGTTATACCATCCCTCAGAAGCGGCCACCAACACCGCATAATTGTCTTTCAGTTCAGGATAATCAATCTCATTACCACTTTCTCCAAAATCCTGCATATGCTGCTTCTTCCACTCCCAAGCCGCCACAGGAGAAGATGAATTCCCCTCACCGCTTCGACTGTAATAGTCAATGATAATCATCTTACCTTTATAAGTGATCCAGCGGGCATACGATGTCGAACGGATGGTAGTATAATACTGCGAATCAAAATCCAATCTGCCCGTCGCACCGCTTATCGCTGGAGTACCGCCGGCCATAATCGCGTGATGATAATTGGAAATCATACCGGCAGTCCAGCCTCCCTGAGAATCAGCTTGTCCATTAAGCAAAGCAGACACAGCCTTATTCAAATCCTCCTCTTCATTCTTTTCAGCCCAAGCAGCAGCAAGAACAGTGATCAGAACAGCATCGTAGGCCTCAGCTTCGCCCGCAAACGGCACTCTGCCGTATATGGCATCGTATGACACACTAAAGCCCGAATTCGGGTGACTGGCAGGGGCTAGACCAGAAATATAATCAACCGGGTAATCACCCTCCAGAATAGTCTTGTTATACGCCCTGTCAGTAAACATCAAGGCAATTCCTCGGCCGCCTTCTGACTCGTACATGAAATGGTCAATATAATCCTGTACAGGTACGACATCCTCCGCAGCAGCCGGTGCACACACAATGGCATCAGCTCCGCTGTCAAGGATTCTTTGAAGGCAGCTTTCAATTTCACGGGACTCCTTGTATGTCTCGATGCTGACAGGTTCCAGATTCAGCTCCACTGCCTGGAATGCGAACCAGTCCACAAAAGTCTGCCCATACATATCGTCAGCCGCAAGCAGAGCCACCTTCTTTAAAGCAGGGTGCTCATGCGAAATACAAGAAAGAATGATCTCACTCTGCGAGACATCCGTTTCGCACAAACCCCAGAGAAAACCACGATGTCCGAAGACTCTCGGCAGCTCCTGTGATGTCGAGAATGTAAACAAAGGCTTTATATTAGTCTTCTTTTTAGCCAAAGCAAGGGCAAGCTTCTTCGTGTTCGCAGAAACGCTGCATCCTATGACACCCTTGATCTCTTCACGATTTGAAAGAGATACACCGACCTCGGTAAGATTGACTGACTCCTCATCATACCACTCATATACGACCTTTACGCCAATATATGCTTCCCTGATGTTCTCTGCGGCCAATTCCAAAGCGTTATTCCAAATGGCTTCACGGTCCTTCTCAGGAAGAACCACTGCGATTCTAACCTCTTTCAAGCCCGCAGTGTCTTCCATCGGCGTTTTCTCGCACGACAGAAGAGTGCTCACGCAGAGCAGAAGCACCCAAATACTATTGTAAAGATTCTTCATAACTCTGCTCAATTTCTATGATACGATTCCTGATATCAGAAATGTCGAGGAACCATTCCTCAGTAACTCCTTCTGAATAGACCATTTCCTCGTATCCTGATGAATATGTAAAGTCCTGATGATATGGAATCTCCCTATTCTCAAGCAAGGCTCCAAGCACATCGATAACGACTTTGTCCATATGCTTGACAACCGACATCGTAATCATAGATGAGAAGAAACCCATATTGTCATCCATTCCTACTGCCAAGTTGTAACTTTCGCGCGAAAAGCGGTACACGCCCTTGTTGGATGCTCCAGCAGCAGAAAAATAGTACATATACTCTCCGTCATTCTCCAGACAGAACTGATATGCTTCGTCCTGCATTCGATATCCGCCGTCCGGCTCTTCGCTCAGATAATGTATGTCGCATCCAGTGCCACCAGCAGCCAAGTATCCGTCCCTATATCCGTCGACGGCACGTTTCACCTGTCTGTCGTGAGGATTGGCAGCAATTATCAATGCCTTCTGTTCCTTTCCTTCATTATCCAGCACGCAAGTCGCTCCAGCTAGGTAGCTAGCTGCATAACAGCCTACATTGAAGGTGTATATGCCATCATATTCCCGTTCGGTTTCAAGCATCAGCACATCCTGTCTGCTATCATCAGGAAGAGTGAGTTCTTCCAATAGATACTCGTATTCGCTGCCTGAAAAAACAAACAGAGAACGCTCGCATTTATCGTCAATCGTAGTACTCAGCCAATCTTCATAAATCTGTCTGCCCTGTTCCTTTTCGTCAGGAACATGCACGGCCAGCATAAATCCATATTTGATTGCAGCCTCCTGAAATCCTCTCAGGATCTTGTCGTTATAACCTTGATCGCCGACACCTCCGGGTGAAAGGACCACTTCCACTCGGTAATTATGAATAAAACCAATTTCCTCCTTCCTGCACCCTGTAAAAAGGAGGAGGAAGAAGGAAATAATGATAAACCTATTTGTAAATCTACGCTTCAATGTCATGAATTACTATTCAACTGGAGGATAGATTTTTACGCGCATATAGCGGTATTTGTACAAACTGCGAGGGTTTACGCTGCGTATACTACCTTTTTTACCATCAGAATCATCCTCATCCAAATCCAAGCAGCTCAGCTTATATCCCATGTACGCGCCCGATGCTGAATTAATCATGAACTCTGCGTTTTCAGTAGTTTCCCAGCCCGCTTTAGGATACCAATCATATCCCATAGAAGCCATAGTTTCCATCATCTTGTCCCATCTGGCTTTATCGTTGTTAAAGATATCGAGAATCTGCTGTGCTTCCCATTCAGATGGGAGATATTGTAGAGATTCGCTAGTGTAGTGGGAAGGTGTCGGATGCAGGTCAGAATCATTAGAATCTGGGCACAGATACACCTGGATACCGACTTTGCCATCAGTATTTCCCTGGAGGGTATAGTACGGAATACTTCCCGATTTAAGATAGAAACCATCTTCCCATGTTAATATACCATCAGCCCTAGTAACGACTTCTCCTTCCTTAACCTCTACCCAAGGAGCAGCATTCTCTGGCCAAAGCTTCGAGTTGATAAAATTAACCTCACTTACCTCCGCAAGCTCAGTACCTTCTGCCACAGTCATACGTGCAACAACACGACCTCCGTCCTCTACGGCACGGAATGATACGCTACCCTGAGCCTTGCCCTCTTCATCAGTAAGGTTGTAGTCATAACCTCCATCAACCTTTGTTGCACTCTTGCCAGGTGCCACCCAGCTGAGGAAGACCTTCTCAGCTGTCGCATAGCTGGCAACAGGTGCCGAAAGCACATCAGGCTGAGACTCATCAAGAGGCTCACCGTAGATTCTTCTGACAATTTCACCATTCTTATTAACCACAACGAGGCTACCCTGCATCCAAGTCAACGAGTTGTATGCTGTAATCTCTGTAAGGTCAGAATCAGACTTAGGGTCATGCTGACCATCCTCCTTCTGAGGATCCTTCTCACAAGATGTCAACGGCATCGCTACGACTGCCATCAACATAAACAAATAAAACAAACTCTTCTTCATAGTATCAATACTTATTGTTTATAAATTTATTGCTTAATAATTAACACAGAAAAAGGCATTACAGACAAGGCAGCCGATCTGCCAAGTGTAACGCCGAAACTAATTTATTGACCGTACTATTGCGGTCAACTATTTGATTTACAGGATTTTTATAGGGGGGGTAACGGTTGCGCACATACCCGCCTCCATGTTTCCAAAGAAGCTATTCATTGTGCTATGTGCAAACCTACCTATCATCACTCTATATACCTGTCAAAAATAAAGATGCAAAATTATTGAAAATTTTCAATTTACAATACATATTCCATTAGACTTTACACCCTCACGCCCAAATTTCCAACCACCAGTCATGCCCGACCCCAATGCCATCCCATCTAGATTCTTATATCATCCCCGGCTCGACTGAGAATCCGACACACATATAAAGCGGCACTTGCCCACTTCCCTTACGGTCAGTCGGCAACCATCTATAACTCCGGCCCGCCGCGAAACTCTAGCCTTTCTACGAAAGTCAAGAGATTCGCCTTCAAGGCGTGCCTCCGGTGCATGGGCGGCGACCTCAGTGCAGTAGTCGCCAGTGCAAGTCGCCGCCCTCGAACGTCAATGTGCTTAGTGAAGGTTGGTAGTCGGCCAGCTCGTTGAAAGACTCCAGCATTTCAATTCAGCCCCGGTTTGCCACGATTCAACCTTCGTTCATCAGGTATCTTATCAACGATTTTGGGAAAATCGTTGGATACCTGACTCTCTCCCCACAAGCCCACGCCCTCGTCGCAAACCTACTCTCGTTGACACCAACCGTCATCCCGCGATGTCCGGCCAAAGGCCGCACATCAATAAAAAGCGGCACTCGTCCTCTATGTCTTTCTACGAAAGCCACAGAAGACGACCATCTAATCCCCGCCGCACACTCACAGAGAGATTGATGTCTTTGTCCGCATCCGCTCCCAAAGCCCTCAAACTCTCTATGGGCCCACGCCCCAACAACTCGCTCCGCTCGTATTAACTAATACGGTCTGGAGACTTTCGTCTTTTTCCTCCGGCAAATTTTGCGAACTCCGCGATTTTGCCTACGGACAAAATCTCTACGTTCTTTATGCAAAATTTCCTCCCCCAAAAGCCAAAAGACTCCAGCTGGTCTATGCCCCTCAGTCCCCACAGGGGAAGAATGATCGCCTTCGCTACCGTAGTGCGGAGTGGACCGTCAGCACTCCGTGGCCCGCTAGATTAACATAATCCAAGTGTTTATTGTGTAACAGACTTCCACCGTCATCACTCGCCCCAACAACCTCAAATTAAGAAGGTTTGAGACACGTAGAAACGCCCTGCAAGCGTCAGATTACACAATATGGATTAAAACAGGAACCTAAAAGAAATAGGAACCACTCTTTAATGTCCTTATTAGAAACTAGTGGGCGCCCGAATTAGGTTCCTATTTCTTATTCTATAATGTGCTATTTTATGGCAGTAACCGAACCGTATATAGCGGTTCAAAAAACTTATTGTCATATGTATACAGATAGAATCAACCCTGATTATCCTGAAGGAAGGCTTCTGATTACTTCCTCAGGCTTCGAATTGAAGGATCCTACACTACCACTGTCTCAGGTATCTTTGGAAAGCAAGGCTCATTTGCTTATGAAGTATCTCAAAGAGAAAGCTTTTGAATCGCGTTACTCCAAGCACATGGATGTCATGTATAAGGTCATACTTGAGCATAATGCACAGAAAGATCTTGGTAAATACAACGTCATACTCAAGAAGTATCCAAAAGAGCGAACCTTCATATACCTATGGTTATTATATGACTTTTACGACATGCTACCAACGTTCAAGAGGATACATGCTGAGTCAAACTATTATAAACTAACCCCTTACTATCGTTCTATTATAGACTCGGGTATGAGAGTCGCACAAAGCACGGGAATACAAGATACCACCATCAGCGTAGAAGCATCCATGGTATCCTCGTTCTTTTGTTATTTGATCAGATCCAAAGTTGACACCTTAGCCTTACTTACAGAGTGCTTAGTGAGGAACTACACTAGGTCGGGTCATTGTGGTCCAATGATACTGTATCGTATATCAGTCTTTCTTCGTCGTTATATGTACCACACTGATGATCAGAGCATCATATCTATCATACACTACTTCCCTAAGGAGAATAGGACCTCCAAAATCTATCCAGCACTAACACATGAAGAGCGAGTCAAGTTAGAAAACTTCCTACTATCAGAGAACACTTTAGTATCTAAGCGTGACAGAGCTATTGTTGTATTGATGCTTTACTCCGGAATGCGCTCTAAAGATGTCGCGAATCTTATGGTGTCAGACATAGACTGGTCCAATAATGTTATCCGGTTCAAACAAAGTAAGACACTCGGCAGCCTCACCTTGCCACTTCGTCCGGTGGTAGGTAATGCCATCTATGACTACATCATCAATGAGCGTCCCAAATGCTCGGAACAGAGACTCTTTCTCTCACATGAGGCTCACTCTGGAAGATATGGCAGTTGTTCCATTGCCACTGCCACCAATAGAATCTATGCCCTTGCTGGCATACGTTTAGGAAATGAAAGACAAGGGACTCATCTTCTTCGTCATAGCCTAGCAGATGAAATGATCAATGAAGGAAATGATGTCACTATGGTAGCCAAGACTCTTGGGCATCTTAGCCCCAACACCTCATTGGGATATATGTCGTCCAATATTGATCAACTGAGAGCATGCGCTCTGAGCATAGAGTCATATCCAGTAACCCATAAACTATACAGCCATGAGTAAACAGTTGACCCGCGAAGAATGGTACGCGGACTACCAAGACTATCGTGAAGCCTATGGATATAAGAATGCTTCTTATAACTTCATTCGCTGCTTCCTTAATTGGTGCAATAAAACTTATCCAGAGAATCCTTATCTCACTCAGGAGATGCTTGATATCTGGAGAGGGAGACGTTCTACAGAAAATGAAATATCTCATAGTTCTCGAGTGGCTTACATAAACAAGTTCCTTGTGTATATCAACCAGCGTTCAGACCAGGCTTTGACCTTATATAGTGAGCCAATGAAACGGGTTGTAAGAGAACCTGTATTGATACACAAAGAGCAGATAACCAACTTCTTTCGTGCAGTAGATGAGCTACCATACAATCCAAGCTCTAAGCATACTGATGCATATCTGAGAGCACTTCAACTTCCGGTACTCTTCCGTCTGCAATATAGTACCGGCATGAGACCCAATGAAGTAAGATGGCTTAACCGCGAGGATGTTGACTTAGATAAAGGGCTTATCTATCTGAGACGAACAAAGGGATATCACGAAAGGATGCTTGCCCTACATCCATCAATGCTTGAATTGTTAAAATCCTACTGGACACAAATACATAAACTTCAGCCATACTCACGTCCTTTATTCCCTGGATTGCAAGGTCAATATCGAAGTTCGTATTGGCTTAGGTATAACTTCAATGAGCTTTGGTATAAATATAACTCGCGCCCACCAAAAGGAGAACGAGAGGTTGTATCCTATGCATTGCGCCATAACTATGCTATTGAAAACATAATGAAGTGGCACCAGGATGGCTATAATGCTGATAAGCGTCTTGTTGCCTTGAGTCGCAGTATGGGACATGTAAGCATAAGAGCAACGCAATACTACTTCCATCTGGTTCCTCGCTTTGCTGATCTTCTCGAGGATGCAGAAGGCGACTTTATAAACAAGATAATGCCGGAGATATAGCCATGAATATAGATAAGAATCATACTGGGGCACTTGCCTTAGCGAAATTGTTCGCTTCGTTCCTTGAGACACATACAGGTAAACGTAGCAACTATACACTCACCGGTTACAGAACTGCTATGAGACTCTTTGCAATCTTTGCAGAGCAACGATTGGGAGCTAATCCGCAACGCTTTGACATCACATACTTTACCGAACAAAACGTAAGTCGATATCTGGAATGGCTACAAGATAAACAGAGCTCAACTCCTCAAACATGCAACCTACGTCTGTGTCAGTTAAGAGCCTTCTTGAAGTATGCATCAAGAGATCCATCAGTAATGCCATACTACTTGTCCTTGAAAAAGATAGAACGCTATATCACTGAAAATCGAGTAAAGATAGTGGAACCTCTACCGAAAAATGCCATAGAGGCTTTGATAAATACTCCAGGTGTAGATACTGCTACAGGGCTACGATATACTTTGTTAATCGCAATGTTATATACTATGGCTCTACGTATGGACGAGGTACTATCCATCAAGATAAAGGATATGACCCTTGATACGGGTAAACCGTATGTTATTGTTGTGGGTAAGGGCCGGAAGGCACGTACTGCATACTTTATGAAAGCCGTCTTAAAAACTCTGAGAACCTATATTGTCCGTGAACATGGTAAGATGCCGAATCCAGAGGCTTACCTCTTTTACTCCAGATCAGGGGACATCTTTAGAAAATCATCCTCTCGTGGGGTGAATAAACAGTTGAAAGTATATGCTGAACAAGCACGTAAGTCGTGCAGTGGAGTACCAGATAATGTTCACTCTCATCAGTTCAGGCACTCAATGGCTACTCATCTGCTTGAGGATGGCATGAATGTCTTCCAAATCAGCAAGATGCTCGGGCACGAAAGCGTAGAAACTACAATGGACTACTTGGGAGTGACAGTGTCAATGACGGAAACTGCCATCAAGAAAATAGAGTCAACTACTGCTCAAAATGTAAAGCCTTCATGGCCGAAAACTATCAATAAACTCCAGGACTTGTTCTAAAAGAAATAGGAACTTATAGTAGATGTAACCACCTATCAAACAATAGGTTCTACTATAGGTTCCTTTAAATCTTAGGTTCCTGTTTTAATCCAAATCGGAACGTTCCGATTTCGATTATGTTAACTATCTCCCTTAGTGCCAATAAGTTACGCATCACTTTTGCCCGCTCAGTCGAGGCGGCTGGCAATAGTGAGCCTCCCTCAGGGACTAACGGCCTCCAAGTCCGTCGGGAGGCTCAGGACTTTTGGCGAGGTATGCGGAATGTCGATGCTCTATTCTACCTCAATGTGTTTAGGAAGGTCATCACTTCTTTGAGGGCCAAAAGTCCAAAGATGAATTGCCAGCCTTAGCGGCGCAGCCGCGGGCCTTCTCCAGTCTTTTATCACTTCCTTCGCAAGCTCAGTCAGTCATAAAAGCCTTCCGTAGGCAAGGTATCGGCTCTGCCGATGAGTTTAATACTGCCCGCTTTCTCCTCTCCAGACTTGAAAGCCTTTCCGCTTTGCTCCAAGTCTTCCAAATCTTCCGAGGGCGGGCAGAGTTGGCCGCTTCGCGCCCAATGGCGAGACTGTGTGCTTTGTTCCGCTTCGCTCCACAAATCCCACAGACTCGCCTGACACTCGCATCAGCGTTGAGGCGTTGGTGGTTCTTAGTGACAGTTTGTGCCTGTGGCGGAAAGACCCTTATCTCCCGTCTCAACCTTTTTCCGTCCGCCACCTGCCGCGGACTAACGTCCTTGCCTCCTATGGCATTTGCCGTCAGTTTCCGCATCCGCTGTCGCGGACGCGAAAACCGCCGTCAAACACCATAGGCCAGAGAGAACTGACGGACGCTTCCGCATCGGTGCTGGCATCACCGTCGTGCCCCGCCCGAATGAAGCAATGGTGTATAATATCTATGGTAGTGAATCAGCAGCTGTGATCCTGGTCTGCTTCCTATGTGCTTAAGACTTATTATAGGTATTAGGTCCTAAATTCTTACCTTGAGTGCCTGGCTAATTTCCTTGGATCTGTGTCCGCTGTCGGCATCGATCAGGAAGTGTTTGAGGTGTACCTGGTACTCGTTGAGGTCTAATCCGGAGACTGTGCGGTAGTCGTGGATGATGAAGCTGACGTGGTTGTCGTCAGTACTGGTGCCAATGTAGTTCCTGAATCTTCCTCGATGACTTTTGAACCCTAGTGGAGTTAGCTGGATTTTGGCGACTATCATTTGAGTATCCGGAATCTGATCACCGATGATTTTGAAGGTTATCTGCAGATGTGCAGCATTGATTCTTGTTGCCGATGGATTGTCAAGCTGAATGACTGGGAAACTAGGGAGTGGTTTTGGTTCTGGGATGCGTTCGTCTCCGATGCAGGCTAGCCCGTGGTAGGCTGACATGAATAGGTTGTATCCGCTGATGTGACATGATCCGTCTGCGGGGAGTCGTTTGGATCTTACGGTCTTGGCCAGTGCGTTCCATTCCAGCTGCTCGTTGTGGCTGAGGTTTCTCCACTCCTTGAGTCCGCGTTGATGGATGGAGAGTTGGACCTGCTGGCCAGCTGTACCGGGAAATATGGGATTTGCTTTGGTGCGGAAGTAGCATTCTCCGTCTCGGTGAAAGAAAGTGATATTTCCGACTGAAGCATAACAGTCAGAGAATAGTGTGTTAGGGATGTATTTCGGCATAGTCTTGAAGTTTAGGTGATGCAAAGTTCGTGAAAAATCTTTATGTTTTACATAAAGCGAAACTTTAGTTACAAAATCTTAAATTGTTATTGCACAACATATTAAATAAATCCTTATCTTTGCCTTTGGAATTGAGGGGGCTGCACCGTAGCCTTATGATCGTAAAACCCTCAATAGCCTTCAATGACTTCGCCGGCACAGCGAAGGATGTCACCGCCCGCAATGTCAAGGGTCGCAACATCCTCTCTTCACGTGCCCAGCATTCCAAGATAGTTACGCCCGCTCAGGCGGTCTCAAGAAACCGACTATCCAAGATCTCCCGCACATTCCGACAGCTCTCCGATTCCCAAATTAACCAGTGGGAGGTCTTGGCTGGTCATCTTAAGGGAATATCCACATTCGGCCAGGCAGCAAGCCTGACTGCTCACAATGCATTCGTCCGTATAAACTCCAACCGTGCAATGGTCGGCATGCCTCCGCTTGAAGAGGCTCCGGTGTATTTGGCTGATGTTCCTGAGGTTCTATACGAAGATCTTTGGATTTCTCCTGACATGATCGTGTTTACCGGTCTTGAGGTTCCGTCAGATACTTACAGACTCGTTGTGAAGATGTCTCCAGCTCAGAGTCCTGGAACTTCTTCGGGCTGGAGTAAGACTGTGATCGTGGCTCCGGGTATTGTCGATGACTGGGGCGAGGCGAATATCACAAAGCTTTTCACAGAGACTATCGGTGTGGCTCCGCAGGAAGGACTCAAGTATTATCTGGAATGTTGGTGGCTTGATACCGAAACAGGATTTACGGGAGAAAGCATGTGGATATCTGCAATCTGCAAGGCTGGGTCCACAGCTTATAATCAGGAATACACTCCACGTGCACGTGTAACCTTGAATGAGGTGGCCGACAGTGAAGGATTCGAGAGCTTAGATATTGAACTTTCACACGGCTCTACAATTTTGTCAGTAGATGCGACATACTCAAATAATACAGGAGTTGCTTCTGGTCAATTTGTTCTCAAGAAAACCAACAAGACCCTTCCTGATCTTCGTGCATGGGCTCTTGCAAGATGTTCTAATCCGGATAGGAATTATATGGCAAGACCAAATCTGTTTGCTATCTGGATTCACACATGGCAGAAAGAAACTGAAGGTACATTCGCTCATCGAGGCGGACAGTATGAAAATGAGTTCGTAGAGGTATTCGGCTCAGGACCTTGTATTGAATACTAATGATTGACGACTATGATTACAGCAATAGGAAATAATTTCGGAGCGGGTCAGATCTCGCTGAAAGATTACCAGAATGAGAAACTTGTCGTGCTTAATGGAAAGTTCTCATTCAACAATAAGACTGAAGCATTCCTTTCAGCTTCGGTTCTGGAGATTTATCTGCCGGAACTCTCAATCCCGAAGAGCGGAATGAGCGGATGTTATATAATGTTTGAGTCAGAGGGTAAGTTCTACGGAACGACTCTCAAGACTTGGGTAAAGAACCGTAACACTCTCTGCATTGAAAAGCTGGACTACTGGTCTGATCAGACTGATGAATACACAATCTACCTCCTGAGCTTATATGTGCCAAAAGGTCAGAGGGGTGTGTTTGAGTTGGGAAAGGAGACAAGACTGACTCTGAATAACACGACCTCAAACAACAACTATGGATACCATCAACATTGCTATGTAGATGAGAATTGGTGTACAATCGCCTTGATGACTTCGGCTTACAATAGTGAGATAGATCCGTACGATGACATCGTTGAACTGGGAGGATTTCCGAATGACGTTGATATTGAGCTTCCGTTCATCGGGGACAATAGTAATAGTAGGCAGACGTATGGCGTTGATATGCTTCAGGCGACCATCAAGAATGGCATTCTCACAGTGAAGAATATCGTATTTGGCTGGGGCGGAATGCCAAGAGATAACTTCCTGTATGCGGTATGCATTAGAGATAAATCAGTAGAGTAGTGAATTATGCCAAAGATGTCCCACATAGAAATCACACGTCTGCAGGGCGGTCTTGCAGTGGCGAGTTTCAGCTGCGGAGTCCTGATTGCGATGGTGTGCCTGTTCTGGATTGAACCGCTTGGAGAGATTACATACTCTGCGATCTCGATTGTGAGCGAACTCCTGGTTCTCTGTGGTGCGATCCTCGGTGTGAAGGCATCCTATGACATCAAGTTCCACAAGTTTGAAGCAGAGCTGCTTAAGAAGGCAGACCGACACGAATAATCAAGACACCTAACCTATGAAAAACTTTATACTCGTTCTTTTCTCCTTTGTTGCTGTGGCCTGTTCTTCTATAAGGCAGGTCACACCAACAGAAAAGATAGTGACAGAAACGAGGGTTGAAACAGTCTTTCAGACGGATACTGTGTTCTTGGAAGTTCCTCAGATCGTGGAAAGAATCGTTACGAAAGATACTGTGTCAGTGCTCGAGAATGAGTTTGCCAAGAGTGCAGCTTCCGTGTCAGAAGGATTGCTTTCTCACTCGCTGGAAACGAAACCTGTTCAGAAACCTGTGGAAGTGCAGACCAAGATTGTTTATCGTGACAGCGTGATTTTCAAAGACGTAGTCGTGTATGAAACCGTAGAAGTGGAGAAAGAGTTGACCGGCTGGCAATCCTTCAAGATGAAGATGGGTGGCTGGTTCCTCGGAATCCTCATCATATTGATAGTGTTCGCGATACTATATATTGTTAAATTCCTTAAACCTTAAAACTATGAAGTACGTTCCTTCAATCGCCTTCGACGAAATGTCAGG
>JBGVQP010000041.1:0-116191 GCA_045127685.1 Candidatus Cryptobacteroides sp. | reverse complement strand
TTTTTCGAGTCAACCGATTTGAATTTATCTTTGCCAGACTAACGTAGAATGGCATATGCATAAAGGAAAATACGTGTTCTCTCAGCTTTTAGACTTCCTCGATCGCAACGATTTCAACTATCTCGCAAGGAAATACGGTGGTGACAAATATGTCAAGCAGTTCACCTGCTATAACCAACTTTGCGTATTGATGTTCGGTCCACTTTCCAACCGTGAAAGTCTTCGTGAAGTTGTCCTGGCAACTCAGGCTCATGCATCCAAAGCCTATCACCTTGGATTTGGTAAGCACGCTGCCAAGAGTAATACTCTTGCGGATGCCAACACCAAGCGCGATTATCGCATCTTCGATGAGTTTGCCTATAAGGTCATCGCCGAAGCTCAACGATGCAGAATCGTTGACATTTTTAAGCTGAATGGAAACGTCTATGTCTTTGATTCTACGACAGTTGACTTATGTCTGAGCACCTTTGAATGGGCTCTGTTCAGGAAGAAGAAAGGTGGTATCAAGATGCATACATTGTATGATCTGGAAACACAGATTCCAACATTCTTTCACATAACGCCAGCAAGGGTCCATGAAACAAAAGCAATGGATGTCATTCCATATGAAGAGAACTCGTTCTACATCTGCGACAGGGGTTACAACGACTTCAAACGTCTTCATAACATTGAAAGCATTGGAGCCTACTTCGTCATCCGAGGAAAGACCAACAATGACTTCAAACCGATGAAGTGGAAGCGCCGTTTTCCTCCTGAATCAGGTGTCCTGTCAGATGCAATCGGCTACATGGCAGGTTAACTGATTCAGGAGAAGTACCCTGACAAGATCCGAATAGTCATCTACTTCGACAAAGAGAGCAAAAAGAAGTTCACATTCTTCACCAATGCTCTGACTATCAGTTCAGTAATGGTTGCTGAACTCTATCACAACAGGTGGCAGATCGAGCTGTTCTCCAAGTGGATCAAGCAACATCTGAAGATAAAAAAGTTCTAGGGTACCTCAGAAAATGCAGTCCGCATTCAGATCTACTCTGCGATCATAGCCTACTGTATGATGGCTATAGTGCAGAAAAAGATGAACATTGAACGCTCTATCTACGAGATGATGCAGATTGTAAGTATCTCATTAACAGATACTACCAACCTTAAAGACCTCTTTGCAAAACCTAACTACAATATTGTCAATGAACTGGATGGTTCTACCGAACCAAGTTTGTTTTAATTGTTGAACTTTATAATAATCATCCGGAACTTTTGCCGGACAGTAATGCTGTAAACAATGTAATGAAGGTTCTTTGGATAACAAATATACTCTTTCCTGAAGCGGAGTCAAAACTTTCAAATAATAGTGAGTTAAAATCTTCAGGAGGATGGATGTTAGGTGCAGCAAATGCACTAATCGAAAAGTCAGATATATTGTTAAATGTTGCTACAGTATCACACTTGGTAAAAGAATTGACACGTATAGATTGCGAGAAGATCAGATACTATATCATTCCATATGGAAAGGGAAATTTAAGAGAAAACTCAGAATATCAGAAATTTTGGATTCAGATAAAAGAGGAGCTCTCGCCAGATGTCGTGCACATACATGGTACAGAGTTTTCCCATGGCCATGCTTATTTGAAGGCATGTGGTTTCGACGATGTAGTCATTTCTCTTCAAGGTTTGAAATCGGAAATATGCGAGCATTATCTGGCAGGTCTTACTAAGGGAGAGGTTCTAAGAAATTTCACTTTGAGGGATATGCTCAGAGGATCGATCCTCAAGGAACAGAGCCGCTTCAGGACAAGTGCAGAATATGAGCGCGAAATGATTTCGATGTCAGCTCATGTGATAGGCCGTACGTCATGGGACAAGACGGTATCTACCGCCATCAATCCCCGGGTGCATTATCATTTCTGCAATGAAACCTTGAGGGACACCTTTTATGATGGAGCGGTATGGGATTATTCAAAATGTGCGAGGCATACGATTTTTCTCAGTCAGGCTGGATATCCGATAAAGGGACTTCATCAGGTCTTGAGGGCAATGCCTGGGATTTTGAAGGAGTTCCCGGATGCAAGGATACGCGTAGCCGGTGCAGATATTACCAAATGCGATACCTTCCATGACTTTATCCGTTTGAGCGGTTATGGAAAATATATAAAAAGGCTTGTACGAAAGCTGAATCTTGAGGGGAAGGTGATTTTTACGGGCAATCTCAATGCAGAGCAGATGAAGCGTGAGTATCTTCTCTCTAATGTCTTTGTATGCCCGTCATCTATTGAAAACAGTCCTAATTCTTTAGCTGAAGCTCAGATTCTGGGGGTGCCATGTGTTGCAAGTCGGGTCGGCGGAGTGGCGGATATGATGAAGGAGAATGAGGATAATCTTTATGATTTTGAGGATGTGGACGCTTTAGCTGGGAAAGTGTGCAAAATCTTTAATGATGGCGAGGCTCAGCTATCAATGGTAAAGGTCGCGTCTGAACGTCATGACAGGACGACTAATTCTCGACGATTGCTTGATATTTATAATTCTATAATTTCCGATACAGATGAAATTTAAAAAACTGATACTGTTGGTATTGTTGTTTGCAGTTCTGCTGACATCTCTTTTCCCACAGAATATATACTTGCTGATATTGCTTTCGATGTCGGGATTCCTGCTTCTTCCGTTAAAGAAGTACTGGGATCAGATTGCGATAGCCATTATACTGTTTTCATTGTTCTATACGATAATGGTTGTCCTCGGAGGAGAGTTCAAGAGTGGTTTCATGACCCTGTCATACCTGATAACTCCTATTTCCTTATATAGATACGGGTGCTTTATGATGGATGAGGATGTTGAGGAAAAGCCAAGAATCAGATTGATCATGTTCATGGCATTTGCATATCTTCTCAACGTGTTTGTCCTGACGATTGTGGATATGTCCATAGTGGGTATTGTTAATGAAGACAGAGCATTGCTTGGTCATTCGGCAGATGACGATGCCTTGGCAGCTACCTTGTATGGATTGATGTCCTCAGTAGGTATCGGTATGCTGGGAGTGCTGTTGGCAAGAAAGATTGGAGTGTTCCAGAGAATAATCTCGTTTGTAGTAGTGGTAATGTCTTTGCTTGCTATAGTCCATCTTATCAATAGAACAGGATTGGTGGTCGCTGTTGTATGTCTCTTTTTTACCATACTGTATAGAGAAAATTTCAAAGTCTTCAAGATTCTTCTTCTCGCCACTATTCTGGCATTGATCGGTTTTGCATTTTATGCTTCAGGATTGATTGATCCTGAATTATTGGATGCCTATCAGAAGCGTGAAGCTGAACGAGGAATGGGCTTGTCTACAGCAGGAGGACGAACAGAACTTTGGCTTGAAGCCTTAGGTGAACTGTTGGTCAGTCCTTTAGGTTGGGAGCAGCATGGCTATGCTCATAATATATGGCTAGATATGGCAAAAATAGGAGGGTGGTTTGCTTTTGTGCCGTTCATGTTGGCTACCTTCTTGTATTTCAAACGATTATGGAGCCTTATTCGTCTGCCATATTCAAATCTTGCACTGCTGCTTATTTCAATGAATGTGGCAATGTTGCTGGCGTCTTTTGTCGAACCGGTGATTGAAGGCTCCATGCTCTTTTTTGCATTTCTTATGTTCCTGTGGGGTATGACTGTCAGTGTCGTCAATAAATCGAGATTGAAGTTTTGAGTATGAGAGACGTGATATTTATAGGTAGATTCTTTCCTGAGAAGCTGGGAGGGAGTGTTATTGCTGACAGCAAGAACAAGATGGGCATGTCCAATCACAACTTTGAGATGTCTATCATAAACGGTCTTTGTGCTCAGGATGATATCAATCTGCGCTGCATTACCATTCCAGGAGTATATTCATATCCGTATAATAATAAGCGCTTCCATACTAAAAGAGAGTCTTATGAATATAAAGGTGCCGCTGTCGAGTCGATTTCATTTGTAAACCTTCCGCTTGTCAAGGAGATATGGTCAATCTTGTCTTTGGCGGCAAAACTAATAAGAAGGGTAAGACTGTGCAGGGAGATCAAGGTGGATATAATAGTGAACACTCCGGATAACCGTCTTTTACGAGCTGTATCTATAGCACGTTTCTTTCTGCCGAGGAAAATGACCCAGACTGTGATAATACCGGATGTTCCGTCTGTGCTTACAGAAATGGATGCCGGTATGAATCCTATCAAGCATTTCATTGTCAATGCAATGGACAGAATTGCAATGAAGATGACTTCCAGAAGTGAAGGACTGGTTCTGTTGACTGAGGATATGACTGATTTCTTTGAAAGGCCTATCCCTCATGTGGTCGTTGAGGGACTCGTCGATCTGAGCACTATGGATAAGGGTCTGGAGTATCTTGCAGGGGATAAGGAGGTGATTCTATATACCGGTACCATAAGAAAGATATTCGGGGTGATGAACCTTGTCGAGGCGTTCAGAAAGATTGAAAGACAAGATGTGGAACTTTGGATATGCGGATCCGGAGATGCCAAGGAAGACATTGAAGCTGCAGCAAAGGAAGACGCGAGGATCAAGTTCTGGGGCATGGTTGACAGTCAGGAGGCACTGCGAAAGCAACGCCAGGCAACTATACTTGTCAATCCCAGGACAAGCGAAGGAAAATATACCAGATATTCCTTTCCATCTAAAACGATGGAATACCTCCTCTCAGGCAAGAGCGCAGTTATCAATCGTCTTCCAGGTATACCTCAAGAGTATTACAAATATGTATTTGTACCTGAAAATGAGAGTGTCGAATCTCTGGCGGAGTGTCTTGTCAAAGTTCTTGACACTGATATGGCTACAAGAAATGAAATTTCCGCCAGAGGAAGGGACTTTGTTATCAGCAAGAAGAACTCGGTAACTCAGATGCGCAAGGTTATAGATATGCTCTATTCATATGATAATGAATCGGATGCGTGCGACCTAAAATAGTAAGGATATGAATATATCAGTCATTATACCCACATATAGGCCTGGAGATTATATCTGGGAATGCTTGGATTCTCTGAGAAAACAGACGTTGGATAAGTCGGAGTTCGAAATAGTTTTGGTGCTTAACGGATGTTGTGAACCGTATAATTCATTGATAAAGAACTATATCGATGAGAATCTTACAGGATATAATGTGAAATATATCCAGACAGATACGCCAGGAGTATCCAATGCACGTAATGTTGCCTTGGATCAAGCTGTGGGAGAATATATTACTTTCATCGACGATGACGATTACGTTTCTGAAGAATATCTTTCTGAACTTTATGCTCATGCAACTCCAGAAACAATAGCATTGAGTTATCCATATGAATTTATGGACGGTACAAGAGGACAGGTTGCCAGTCAGCTCAACAGAGTGTACGAGAAATTATCTGTTTCCGGCAGACAACCTTATGAAAAGTCTAGAAAATATTTTTCAGGACCATGTATGAAACTTATACATAAGGATATTATAGGAGTGCGCCGTTATGATAAAAGGCTCAGCAACTGCGAAGATACACTATTTATGTTCCTGATTTCTGATCTGTTTAAATATGTGGATTATACTTCAAGCTCAGCCGTATATTATAGACGTCATAGAGAAGGCAGCGCCATTTATTCTGAGAACGGAAAATGGAAGATAATCATGCATAGGCTGAAATTTTGCTCTTATTGTACAGCTGTATATTTCATACGTCCGTCTGCTTATAAATTTTCATTTTATATGACCCGACTGTTGTCAGCGTGTAAAACCATCATAAGAACCTTGATATAGATATTTATATATGCAGTTAGTTCTATTGTCAGGTGGATCAGGAAAGATGTTGTGGCCTTTGAGCAATGATGCCCGAAGCAAGCAGTTCCTGCATCCGTTTGAGTCTCCCTCTGGAGAAATGGAGTCTATGGTGCAGAGAGTTGTAAGGCAGATAAGGAGAATCCTTCCTCAGGCTGAGATTACCTTTGCAAGTACTTTGACTCAAAGAGATGGTATCATCAATCGGATAGGAGATAATGTCAATATTGTAATAGATCCGCAGAGAAGAGATACTTTCCCGTCCATTGCTCTCGCAACTGACTTCCTGTCGAAGGAAAAAGGTTTTGCAGATGATGCGGTTGTCGTGGTGATGCCGTGTGATGTCTTTACCGAGAACGGATATTTTGATGCGATAGCTAGGATGGCTTCAGCCGCCCAGAGCCAGGAGGCTGAGCTTGTCTTGATGGGAGTAAGACCGACTTGTCCAAGTGATAAGTATGGATATATCATTCCTTCGGGGGAGAAGTCGGGTGCCCTTTCAAGCGGGGTAAGCAGATTTATCGAGAAACCTGATCTGAATCATGCAGAGAAACTTCTTGAAGAGGGGGCATACTGGAATGGAGGTGTCTTTGCCTTCAGGCTTGGCTACATAATGAATATTGTCAGCAGATATTCTCAGCTGCCTAAGATAAGCTTTGACTATGAGGTGGTGGAAAAGGCAGAGTCGGTTTCATTCATACCATATGAAGGAAAATGGAAGGACCTGGGTACATGGCATGTCCTCTGCGAAGAATTGCCGTCCGATCACATAGGCAACGTCCATATGGGTAAGGATAAATGCAACGCTCAGGTGATCAATGAATTGGAGCTTCCGTTGTTCTGTGAGGGACTGCAGGATGTGGTGGTTGCGGCGAGTCCTGACGGAATCCTGGTATGCGCAAAGGAGCATAGCGAAAGTATAAAGGACTATGTGGAGCAGATGCATGCTCGTCCGATGTATGAAGAAAGACGTTGGGGAACCTATCGTGTGCTGGATAGCGCAACCTATCCATATGGAGCTAAGCCTCTGACCAAATCCTTGACTATCAAGGCGGGAAAGAGCATCAGCTATCAGATACATCACCATAGGAGTGAGGTGTGGACCATCGTAGACGGTTTGGGCGAATTTGTCCTTGACGGTCAGAGGATGACTGTTCAGTGAGGAGATATCCTGAATATACATATGGAACATTTTATGCTATCAAGGCGACTACGGATCTGACACTGATAGAGGTCCAGACTGGAAACCAATTGATAGAGGAAGATATATAAAGATTTGATTGGGAATGGTAAGTATAATCACCCCTTGTTATAATGCCGAAGAGTATCTGTCCCAGACTATAGAGTCTGTGCTCTCCCAGACTTGTCAGGATTGGGAGATGCTGATTGTGGATGACTGTTCGACGGATGGTTCTGCTGATATTATATTGGAGTACACGCGGAAAGATGAACGGATCAGATATTTAAAAACAGAAAATTCTTCAGGTTCGCCCACAAAACCGCGTAATGTCGGAATAGAGAATGCCCGAGGAAGGTATATTGCATTTCTTGATAGCGATGACTTGTGGCTGCCGGATAAGCTTGAGAGACAATTGGATATCTTTGCGATAAACGAAGATGCGGTGCTCGTGTATTCTTATTATGAGAAAATATCTGAAACTGGTGTCAGGAGTGGCAAAGTTGTGACATCACCGCCCAGGATTACATATAATAATCTTCTATATGGAAATGTAATCGCCTGTCTGACAGGAATGTATGATACGGAAAAGGTCGGCAAGGTTTATATGAGACAAATAGGTCATGAAGACTATGCAATGTGGCTGGAAATATTGAAGAAAGGGTTTGTCGGAGTGAATACTTGTGATGTTCAGGCTTTATATAGAGTGAGGGAAGGATCGGTATCAGCAGATAAGTTTAAAGCTGCGCGGTGGCAGTGGAATATATATCGTAATGTTGAACATCTTGCTCTCTTTAAGGCGATTCGTTGTTTTATTGCGTACGCATATAAGGGACTTGTAAAGATTATGAAATAGATTATGATACTTGACAATAAACTATTTGATGAAATCCTCCTTCGTGCGCAAGAGTCGCCGCGTAGGAGGATGAATTTTGATCTGCGTACGCAGGCGCAGCCGCCGGTGGGGATTGGTGGTTATGAGTGGAAGGACCAGTCGCAGCGGATGTTGAATGTGCTGATGACGGATACCGTGATTCCGATTCATCGCCATACGGAGACTTCGGAGACGGTGGTTGTGTGCCGCGGGAAGGTGCGGGAGGAGTTCTATGATGCCGATGGAAACAAGACTGCGGAGTTTGTGCTTCAGGCCGGCGGGGAGTGCCCGGGCATTCAAGTGCCAATAGGGCAGTACCATACGCTGGTGTGCCTGGAGGATGGCAGCGTGATTTTCGAGGCGAAGGATAGGGCGTATGATCCGGAGGGGACGGAGGATTTCTTGATGAAGTGATTTTGATTAAGTCTTTATGAAGATTGATAATATATTGCTTGATAAGTTGAGCGCTCAGGCTCAGATGTCGCCTCGTCTTCGCATGAATATGGATTTGAGGAATTCAGAAGGGGATTCGTCGCAGAGGATGTTGAATGCGATTGAGCCTGGTTCTGTGGTGCCGGTTCATAGGCATCAGAAGACTTCAGAGACTGTGGTTGTGTTGCGTGGGCGTGTGGTTGAGGAGTATTATGATGACGCGGGAGTGTTGGTCGAGTCTTTTGTGTTGGGAGATTGCCACGTCGCTGACGCTCCTCGCAATGACGTTTTGGACTTCGCTCCTCGCAATGACGTGCCTGTGGCATGTGCGCTGAATGTTCCAGCTGGTCGGTGGCACACGTTGAGGGCTCTTGAGAGCGGCACTGTGATCCTGGAGATGAAGGACGGGGCGTATGAGCCGATCGGGGAGGGGAATATTATGTGAGATTTTGAAGTATATGATGACTATATTGAAAAGTTTTTCTAACTTTGTAGGGATTCATGGGTAAGGGGTAAGAGTGAATGTGGTAAAGTTTTTGTCAAGTATGGATTCGTACAAAAGATTAAATGACATTAACCAGAGAGTATGGTGTGAAGGATTTACCTTACAGAATCTGGAAGATTTAAATAAAATAGCGGAGGATATTAAAAATGGAACAACAGTATTTGAACGAATTCCACAGGCTCAACAGTCAGGCTTGTCTAAAGGATCAAAAGTCTTGTGCTCGGCGTCCGTTATCTGTAGAGGATGTCCTCGCACAGAGTCGGAGGTTCGGGAGATCTACGATGCGGATGATCTCATCGGCGAAGGTAAAATCCAAGAAATTCTAGTTGAGAATTGGGCTAGGATAGTTGGCTATTGGTTTGATTTTCCCGAGCAGGAACTGGTAAATATTTGCAAAATGCAGAATGACGGCACAGAAGGCGTCATTGTAGATAACGGCACCGAAAGTGTCGTTTTCTTTGATATAAATGGTAGGGCAGTTTACAAGTTGATTTCATTGAAACATTACAATGTCTTACGCCTAGCCCTTGATCGCATTATAATTCATAATGCACTGTTTCCGGAGACGGCTCTTGTTGTTCTAGGGTTTGGAAGAGACGAATGTGGCCAATTTGTTGTCATCGTTCGGCAGAATTATATTGAAGGGGATGTGGTTTCTGAGGATGAACGAGAGTTGTTTATGATGTCTATGGGATTTACAGGTGCCGGTATGGATTATGGGATGCATTTGAATTATAGAACCAATGAACTGTATGTGGGTGATTTGAATGAGTATAATGTTATCAAAGGGGCTCACGGCGTGAATGTGATAGATGCTGATTGTCGGCTAAATGTTCCGACGTTATCATGTGGCGGCATGTATAGTTATATCCAACCTGATGTTGATTTTTCTCAATCAGGGTATTGTTCTGAACTAATATCTGTGATGCGATAACCAGTTGTTTTCCGTATGTGGGGAGGGCAGTGTCGCTGGAGGAGATTGGGGCTGCGTTGGTGGTTGTGCGAGGAGAATAATGTTTTATATTCAGAGTGATTTTTACGATGATTATTGATAATATATTGCTTGACAAGTTGACTGCTCTGGCTCAGGCGTCGCCGAGGTTGAGGATGAATATGGACCTGCGAAATTCGGATGCGGATTCGTCGCAGAGGATGTTGAATGCGATTGAGCCGGGGTCGGTGGTGCCGATTCATAGGCATCAGAAGACTTCCGAGACTGTGGTTGTGTTGCGTGGTCGTGTGGTGGAGGAGTATTATGATAAAGCGGGAGTGTTGGTCGAGTCTTTTGTGTTGGGAGATTGCCACGTCGCTGACGCTCCTCGCAATGACGTTTTGGACTTCGCTCCTCGCAATGACGTGCCTGTGGCATGTGCGCTGAATATTCCAGCTGGCCAGTGGCATACGTTGAGGGCTCTTGAGAGCGGCACGGTGATCCTGGAGATGAAGGATGGGGCGTATGAGCCGATTGGTCCGGCTGACATTTTGTCGATGTAGGTTCGCGGGGTTGGTTGTGCGAGTTGTTACAGTTCTGCTCATATCTCTTCTGGCCACGGTGGGGAGGGAAGAGGAAGAAGGATTTATATAAGACGGCTTGGATTGGTTCAAAAGACAATGGGTTAGCTTCTGTTTGAGTTGCTAACCCATTTTCTTAGTTTATTGAACGGTCGAAGCCTCGTCCGTTATCATAGATATTGAAATCATGTTGGTACCTACCAAGTACAATCGCTGGATGAATCTGATATTGGTGGGCAAACTCTCTTAGTTTTGAGGTGATTGCATACGGATTTACATCTCTATTACGCTCTTTAAATAGTTGCCATTCTTTCGCTGGAATGAGATTATTATTGGCAAACATATCAGCTTCCTGCTCTTCAATGTTATCCTTGATATCACTCAGAGTGAGGCAGGTCTTTGATTTCGCTTCAGGGCTAAGATGATTGAATACGTGTCCTATTTCATGCATGAGAGTGAAGGCCAAAATATCAATCTTCTTATATCTAAGGGTTAGTGTAATTGTAGGATATGCACCTTTCCAAAATGAAAACCCATCAATGTGCGTCCCTTTCTCGTTATCAAGAGTAAAGAAACGGATTCCATATTCTCTTAAAAGCTGAGCAATTCTGTTCATTGTGTCCTCATTCTCATACAAAATAGTCTTAAGTCCTTCCAGCAATCCGTTGAGAGATTCTGTAGAGAATTTTTTAGGACGTTCAACGTTGTCGCATTTATTAAAGGCCATGTATTTCCATGTGAAAATGTTGACAGGATCATACTTAAATTTATCAGACTTTCTAAAGTATGCTGGATCAACATCTTTGACAAAAGCTTGTCGCAGTGCGTCAACTGTCTTGACATTGAAGAAATTGAGCACGGCATGTATCTTATCTTGAATTGTCTTGCCAAGTCCTCCGGAGATATATTTTTCAAGGTACTTTACATTACAGCATGACTGGATTGACTGCCATGTTTCGATGTCTTTCTGCTTTTGAATGAATTCCTCCTTTTTTCTTGCTACTTCGAGATCTCTTTCGGCTTGTAGGCGAAGCCAAGAACTAGCGTCTTTTCCGAGAGCAGCCTCAAGAAGAATAGCTATGTCAGGAGTTACGCTGCGTTTCCCTTTAACTATATCGTTCAGAACAGATGCCGGCATGCTAATCGTAGAAGCGAAATCCTTCTGCTTTATTCCTCGTGCATCAAGTTCTTCACGTAAAACGTCTCCTGGATGAATGGTAGTAAAGGCAGATTGTGATTTCATAATACAGGTGTTTTGAATAAAAGTTAGACCAAGTCCTGAAAATCGAGTGCAAAGGTACGATATAAATATGATATTTGCAATAATATAAAATTATCAGTTATAGATAATAAGTAAAATGCTTATTCTCTTGCATACAAGGAAAATTTAATATACCTTTGTTGTCGGAAATCTTCGTGAGTAGGAGCGTCTTTCTACTTTTGATTCTGATTTAAATGGCTGTGCGTTAATGAGTTAACAGGTTATTTAGTGTATTGTTAATAAGTTTCTCATGCGGAATGCTAAAATTAGCATATCTTTGCCTTTGGAAATTGGGTTAAGGAAGTAGCGAAGTGCTTTTATGACCGTCTAGAAAAAGAATGGAGCAGGATTGAACCCACTCCGTTTTCACGAATAGAATCAAGGTATAAACCTTGGCCGCCAAGCATCTGTTCGTGCGACAAATATAGTTTGTATGCGGCAAATTTCCAAATGGGTTCGCCCGATGCCAGAATGGGTTAATGAAGGCAAAACCAATTTTTCGGAGGAAATGCCATGAATAATGACGTTGCTACGAGACCTGGGTGTACTGTGATCTATAGACCATGGATCACCCGAAATGGAAAGCGAATCTACCGCAAGAATGGTGGAATGTTTCGCTTAGAGGTCAAGAGTGTTCGTTCTGCAGCTTAGTGAAGTGCTGTAAGAAGAACCCCATTGTGTGACATGGTCACAGATGCATCTTGTCTGTTAGTTCGGACTATCTTTGTCAGAGAACCGCTTGTAGCTTAATGCGCAGGCGGTTTTTTGATTTATAAAACGGTCAAGCCCTCTGATCTCAGCAGGTGTGCTGAGTACAGAAGGCTTGTGCTGCAGCCACCTGGCACTTTGCGCCAGCTGACTTCCGCTCTATTTCCCACCGCACCGGCGAGACTGTTGCAAAGCTTCCGCTTCCGCTTCGCTTGCACTCCAGCTTCACAACAGACTCGCTCGACCTACCGCACAGATGGCTCACGCGCGGCGACATTCTTACAGTGGGCTCCATTTTTTGTGATAAGCGGGTGTGATAATGTGGAATTTAAAGGATAATTAATTACATTTGCAGACATTAGAACGAATCGAAAATTATATGCAGAACGGATATTTGACATATGTTCGCCTTGATGGCGTTTGGGGAAATAAAGATTTTGAATGGAAGGAGATAGATCCTCAAGTGAATATTCTGGTTGGTATCAACGGTTCAGGAAAGACTACTTTCCTGAATGTGTTGTATGCTTTATTAAATGAAGATTCTACTGTTCTCAAAAAGTATAAAATGGATAAGAGTCAGAGTAGAAAAGTTTGTTTTGAGAATGCTTTACTTCCTAATCCTATCTATTTTGTCCGTTCTTTTGATACTCCGGCAAATGACAGACGTAAGAATGAAAGTCGTTTGCTGCAGGAACTTAACTATGTTTTATACCAGAATAAAGATGGATTTTCATTCTTTAATTATAGAATGAAAATATTGAATGAGCCATCTCGTTCAGAGGAAATTCAGAAGAATATTTCTGTTTTGTTTGATGTTATTAATGAAATGTTTGCTGATACAGGCAAGACGGTGGAGATTTCTAAAGATAGTGAGCTTGTGTTCAGGCAGAGGGAACTTGTCTTGAAAGTTGAAGATTTGTCATCCGGTGAAAAACAGCTTCTGTTACTCCTTCTTACGGTCTTTTTGCAGGATAACCAACCTTCTATTTTATTTGCCGATGAACCGGAAGTGTCTTTACATATTTCATGGCAACAGGTGCTGATAGACAATTTGAGACGTTTGAACCCTAATTGCCAGCTGATCATTGCGACTCATTCTCCAAGTATTATCAGCAGAGGCTGGGGAGATAAAGTTGTGCAGATGAGTAGTATAGTTAAATAGTTGATGTTTGGATATGGTAGAGCGAGATTTTATTGCGGAGCAGGCTATTGATTTTCAGAACAGACATTATTTCGGATACATAGCGGCGATTCATTTGGAGGATGCGGAAGATGTGAGGTTTTGGGATACCGTGTTACAGAAGGTAAATCCTGGCCGGTATGATTATATATCGTATAGCAAGAGCAAGTCCGGGAATGATACTCGAGGATGTGAGCAGTGCCTGCAGTACAGAGACTATCTGAACAGTAAGTTCTTTATTTGTCTTGATAGTGATTTGAGACATCTGTTGAAGCAGCCGGGGATGTCTGCTGCTGATCACATAGCTCAGACCTATACATATTCGTGGGAAAATCATTATTGTTTTGCTGAGCGTCTTCAGAAGGCTTTTGCTCAAAGATGTTTGTCGGCTTCGGAAAGATTTGATTTTCGAGTGTTCTTGAAGGGCTATTCTAATGTGGTATATATCCCGTTTCTGTTTTTGCTTTATTTAAAGAGTAAAGGTCTGGCGGAAGATTTTGAATACCAGTTTAATATATTGCTCCCCAAGCAGGCATCTGTGAGACAACTGGAAAATAACGGTGAAGCTTTTTGCTGTGATTTGTCACAAAAACTTATGCAGTTGTGTCAGAATCATCCTCTTTGGCCGTCTTTTGATCCTGATGCGATGCCTCTGGAACATTCCAGACTGACGGTCGATAATGCGTATCTATATGTGAGAGGGCATAATGTGTTTGACCTTATATCATATATTGGTGAGTTCTTATGCTATCGCTCGGGAGTGTCATTTAAGTCGGAAATTCTTCTGTCTGTATTGCAGGAAGGGTGTGAGGACTTGGATCGGGTTATTGATGATCTAAAAATGATTTTATTGTGATACCGCCCCATCGGCATAATGATACGTCGGAGACGGTGATTGTGTGTCGTGGAAAGGATCGAGAGGAATTTTATGATGCCGAGGGAAACAAGACTGCGGAGTTTGTTCTGGAGGATGGCTGTATGTTGTTGAAAGAGTAAAATAGAGACCAATGTTTTTCTTCTTTTTCTATAAAGACGAGGTTGAGAATTTTCTGAAACAATCATTGTATAGTCAGGAAGCGCTTGAAATTGATAAGGTTTTTGGCGATTATATTGTGGACTTCTTTTTGCCTCTAGGGAGTCGTCGATTGAATTACCCTTCCAAGACAGCTATCATTGTCAGAGAGAATCTGACATCAGGTATAACTTTCCATGCCAGGAAAAAGTCGAAACAACTATCTGAGAAGTTTGGGATCAATAGATTCTGCCTTTTTAGTCACAATATCAAAACTGAAGCAATCCCCCTGAAGTCATCTGAAGATAAGTCAGATAACTTTAGTGTTGTTGATTTTGATAGCTTAAAAAATAGTATCGATAAATATGGGATAGTAGTTTTTGAGGACGATAAACAATGGAGACAAAGACGTGCTGAACTACTGAATAAGGCAAAGCATATTTTCTCTTTTGGGCGCATTTCTTTATTTTTGGGCGCTGGGGTAAGTCAAGATGCAGGATTAAGCGGTTGGGATACATTGTTGAATGAAATGGTGGATCAACTCCATTCTTTGAAAGAAATAAGTATCAATGAGTCTGCGGCAATTGAATATGATGCAGGAAAGTCCTTTCTTTTGAAAGCCAGATATTTGAAGCATTTGTGTAATGAAAGAGATATTTCTTTAGTTGACTTGTTGAGAACTGCTCTTTACCGAAGAAAGGTAAAGTATTCACCACTGATAAATGCTTTGGTTAATGCAATACAGACAGGAAATGTATCCGAAGTTATTACTTATAACTATGATGATCTACTTGAAAGAGCTTTGGATAAAGGTGACTTCTCCTATTCTACTTTAGATATGCAAAGTCGTCCGACTCCTGGCTATATGCCGATATTTCATGTTCATGGCTTTGTCCCCAGGGAGAAAGATGTTTCGTTTGATAATAATGTGGTACTGGCTGAAGATGAATACCATTCATTGTATAATGATGCGTTTCATTGGGCTAACCTTGAGCAGTTGCATGCTCTAGCACGGACAACATGCTTCTTTATCGGTCTTTCTATGATGGATCCAAACCTTCGTAGACTTATGGATGTTGTAAATGAAAGAGGAAGTAGGACCCCGGAACATTATGCATTTCTACGTAGGAGGGAATACCATGAACCGTTAAAAGCAGAGGAAATTTTCTATAAGATGGGAGTGAATGTAATTTGGTATGAAGAATTTATTGATTTGCCTTCACTTATCAATGGATTGTTGGAGCCATCCTGTTAATGCAGAGTACGAGAAAGATTATTCTAATTGTTGTTATGTCTTTGTATCCTGAAATCTTCTGAATACGGATTTTTAAATAGTGTATTTGTAGCAATGAAACAGACCAGGGAATTATTGGATAATATAAGAAAGAGCATTGGGGAGAACTCGATGTCTTTTATTGTCGGGGCGGGATTCAGCGTCAGAATGTGAATGCGCTCTTTAAGACGAACAATCTTGAGATAATAGCTAGAGCTTCAAAGGTGTTTGATGTCCCGTTGGCATTGTTGGTGGGGTATGTGGATGAGCCGGATGTTTATGAATTACCGGTTACGGAGTTTCATAAGGAGTCTTTGGATCTGGCTGCTGATATTCGACCGGAGGATGTGCCGGTGGGGGATTCTGCAGAGGATATTGAAGCAAGACGTAAGATTATATCAAAATTCTATCATGACTGGAAGTTGCGCAATCTGTCATTGAGGAAATTTAATCTGTCGTTGAAAGAGTATATTAATATCCGCTTCGTGTCTATTACTGAAACGTGTGTCCATGCGTCAAGGAGTTATCTTTCAACTTTAGCAGTTTTGCAATTGGATGCTATATTGACTAATGCTCGAATTGTATCCACTGTTAAGAGTAAGGAAAATGGAAATCAGAAGCCATTCGAGAAGATGATAATCATGAAGTATGATTGTGTAGGGATTGGTGTGGTTAAGATGACCGTTGGGGTCAGACGAAGGACCCATGAAAAGGTACAGTACTGTATTACAGCCTTAGAAATATAAAAGGATGCCTTGCGGCATCCCTATGATTTGCCTCAAGAAAGCACAGGGGATGTTTACCTGATGGTGGGGCTCGGGTCGAGGGCTTTGCACTGAACGAATTACCCCATCCTTGCTGTGTCTAAAATCTCACTGCAAAGGTATGGTTTTTCTATGAAATAGCAATAGCTTCGGTTTATGAAGATTGATAATATATTGCTTGATAAGTTGACAGATCAGGCGAAGGAGTTGTCGAGGTTGAGGAGTATTATGATGATCTTGAGCGTGTTTGTTGGTCGAGTCTTTTGTGTTGGGAGATTGCCACGTCGCTGACGCTCCTCGCAATGACGTTAGGGACATCGCTCCTCGCAATGACGTTTTGGAATTCGCTCCTCGCAATGACGTGCCTGTGGCATGTGCGCTGAACATCCCCGCAGGTCAGTGGCATACCCTTCGGGCCCTAGAGTCCGGCACAGTGATCCTGGAGATGAAGGATGGGGCGTATGAGCCGATTGGTCCGGCTGACATTTTGTCGATGTAGGTTCGCGTGTTGGTTGTGCGAGTTGTTACTGTTCTGCTCATATCTCTTCTGGCCACGGTGGGGAGGGAAGAGTAAGAAGGATTGATTATACGCCCTCCGACTGCTGCGGGGGAGAGAGTATATAATTGAATTAATGTTTTCATATCGTTTTCTGTAAGCCATGATAGATAAACATGATTTGAATGAATTGGTGAGAGGTAAGTTTGACGACTTATCAAAGCAGATTGACTCTCACGGAGGATCATCTGCTGTACGAAGACGCATGTCTATCGGAAGGATCTATATAGAGTTAAACCTAAGGGCAATTAAGGAACTCGAACATGTCGACTTTGTAAACCCAGAACATATCTTGGAGTCTCAGTATCAGTTTGATTTATATACTAAGTCTGGTATATCAAAGTTAAAAATACGACCTCATAGCTGTTTCGATTACAAGGAAAGGATAGCAACAGACACTGTATATCGTATTACGGAGTTTGCGAAGCGTCATAAACTGAAGTATCCTGATTCAGGTGTTTATCTTATTTATCATGAGTGTGATGACTGCTATAAACATATTTTAGCTCAAGCAAAGAAAGAAAAATATATCAAAATAGTTCAAGTAGATGAGTTCTTGAAATCTATTACCACTGTTATCAAAGTACAGGGTGCTGTGGACCAGTTTGAAAAGGATTGGAAAGATAGACGCGAAATACTACTTGAGTCTGCGCGATGTTCTTTTCGTGAGACTAAGTCCACTTTCTTCTTAGGTGCTGGTGTCAGTATGGCTGCAGGAGGACCTTCGTGGGAAACACTTTTACGGAAAGTAATGCGTCGCTTTAAAAGGCTAAATAAGAAGGGCGAGTTCAAAAAGGTTTATTCTTGGTGTGGCATGTCTCCGATTATCCTAGGTCGATATGTTGCTTCTGATGATTCAATTGATGCCGTTTCTCAGTATTTGAAGAGATATGTTCTATATAAGAATATAAAGTTAGAGGAATCAGATTTGATAAACTCTATTTGTGATGCTGTGCTCGGCAGAGATGATGAAAATGTGGTTGAATCTCATCATCTTGATAGTATAATCACTTATAATTATGATGATTTAGTCGAAATGGCTCTTGAAAAGAGAGGAGCTAGTGTGGCCCGAATCTCAGCTAAGGCGAAGAATTATAGGCAGGAGTTCCCTGTTTATCATGTCCATGGGTTAATACCTCGTGACAAGCAGAATAGACTTACTCGACCTATTTTAAGTGAGCTTGATTATCATAAAATATATAAGGAGTCCTTTCATTGGTCGAACATTGAACAATTACATGCTTTAGATAGAAATACTTGTTTCTTTATTGGTATGTCGATGACAGATCCAAATCTAAGAAGACTGTTAGATATATCAAGAAGTGATACGGATAATGAATGTCACCATTATGCTTTTCTGCGCCGTAATGATATGTTTAGAGCTGAGGAGGTCGGAAAGAACAAGATTCATTTTAATACAATAGAGTCTCAACTTGAGGAGCTGGGTGTCCATGTTATTTGGTACGAGGAACATAATGAACTTCCAAGTATGATTAGAAGGATTTGTGCTCCTTTGGTGTATCAGCCTTAGTGATTTTATATGAATAAAGATCGGGTCAGCGTTGCTGGCCCGAAACTGATTTATAAAAGACTTATAATCCGATGATTAGGAATTGCAGAGGTGCAAAGTCTTGCCTATATTGCAGAAAATAGAATTTGAGTTATGACGCTTGATGAATATGATTATGCTACTCACCGATGGGGAGTACGACCATTAGAATTGCCGAATTCAGATGAATATTTATATGATATAGATAATATATCGATGGCTATGGTTGGTGCGTTTGATGCTTATGGGTCTAATACTTTCTTTGAGGAGGCGTGTCAGTTAATAGCTAATTCGGTTCAACTCTTTAAATTAGGGTATTTTGATGCTGCGTTCTATTCGCTTCGATAGTCTATCGAAACGTCAATAGGAACTTTATATCTGACTGCTAATCCTGATAAGATGAAGGATTGGTGTAAGTATCAGCCTGGGTTTGAGTCAGGTACGATGGTCGCATATCTAAAGCAGAAAGAACCTGTTTTTAAGGAAATGACAGATATTATGTCTCCTTTTTTCAAAAAGGTACGAGATATACAGTTGAAAACTAATAAATATGTACACAAACAAGGCTATAATTCGTTCTATTCAACAAAACGCATAATCAGTTCCGATCCCAAAGCTCAAGAACCATTGAAAAGGATTCAGGAGGATTTTGTTTCCACATTGAAGACTGCAATTGGTGCTGTTGGGGTATACCGCCTGGCAATCGATCCTCTACCTGTACTTCTGATGGATGAGGATGTGCGATTGAGAACAGGAGATTTGATTACAGAACCATATTCTCAAGAGTTTGTTGATAATTATATAGGACAAGATACTATTGAACTGTATAAGCAAACAGAACTGTACAATTCATATAAGGAGTCTTTGCTTGCAAATGAAAAACAAAGCGAAGCTATATATAACCTGATTCATTTTCAATACATAGATAGAAAAGCGGAGCAGCAGTTGGTAGATCAAGCTCACCTGCTATCGATTTATGATCGCATGGCAGTGTGCTATGTTTTCATGTCGGATTCAATATCAAGGGTGTTCCTTTATGACTTTATGTGTTATACGACGAATACAAAACCTGTAAGATATGAAACCACAATGGGTAATGGCTATTTTGAGGAGCTTTTTGAAGGTAAACAATCATATAACCTTTCAATGTCCAGCGGAGCTTTTATATCAAGATTTAAAGTAGGAGGTCAGTACTCATATATTGAGTCTAATACAATTTTGTCTGATGCTGAAATAGTAGGTTTAGAGGAGATTTCAAAACTCTTTGATGATAAGATAGAAAAAGCTAATGATGAAATTAAAGAACTGATGAAAGACATCAAAAAGAACTGAAATAGTTGTAACTTTGAGAGAAGAAATCCAAAGGTCCAGACCTAATCAAGAAAGTCGCGTTATTATGAATTATATTGAATCAAAACTTAAGGAGAAGGCAGAACACCATTCGGAAGGAGAAATTTACTATCGTCAGTGGATGTTGGCAAAACAATATATGCCACAGTTGTTGAATACAATTTCTCATGTGTTTCCTCATTATAGTTTACATGATGCTAGTCATTCTGAAACAATATTGAACAATATTGTCAGAATTATTGGAAAGCAGACGATTGATAAACTATCGGTAGTGGATTTATGGTTGCTATTGACCGCTGCATATTATCACGATTGTGGTATGGTGCTGTTTGCTGAAGATAAGGAAAGAATACTTGAGTTTGATGCTGGTTTTGTTAATTATGTAGAGGAGAAACAGAATGATGCGTCTTCTCCTATGAAGGAATTTGCAGATCTGTTGACAGTCAAAGAGGGAAAGTTGTATTATTCAGATATGCAACTTTCTGTAAAGTCTTCTGAGGCAGTCAGATTCCTAATGGCTGATTATGTCAGACCAAAACATGCATCAAGATCAGTTGATTTGATTGGAGCAACGTCCTCGCTTCATTTACCTGGTAGTCCTATTCCAGAAAGGATTATTCGTCTTTTAGGAGATATCTGTGAAACTCACACGAAGCCATGTTATGCTGTTCTGGAACTTCCCCGAGTTGAATGTTCCGGATGCGGTACAGAGGATTGTCATCCTCGTTATATATCAGTTCTTCTTCGTCTTGGGGATTTGCTTGATATGGATAGTAATCGTGTCTCAGATGTTTTGTTGAGTACCTTGGGTAGTATTCCGCTAGATTCTTTGTATTATAATGATACGAATCGTTCAATTACCCATTTGCAGATAGACGAAGCCTATGTGGAAGTTCAAGCTGTCTGCAAGACATATGAAGTGTATGATCTCATGACTAGTTGGCTTAAGTGGCTGAACGAGGAAATGACTTATGTGGTAAGTCGGTGGAGAGATATTGTTCCGGACATATCGTATGGATATCTTCCGTCAGTAGGAGCGTTAGATGTTAGATTGGAAGGATATGATACAATCGATGGAAAGGTGCGACCTTCATTTCAAATTGATACTGCAAAAGCGATAGAATTGCTGCAAGGTGCGGGATTATACGATAATCCAGCTCAGTGCATTCGTGAGTTATTGCAGAATTGTGTTGATGCAACCTACTTGAGAATCTACCGCGAGAATCCTAATATTTCGTCACTCGATGAATTTGTAGAGATATGCAAATCATACCGTATTGAGGTGGTTATTCGTAAGACTCGTACAGATGAGGAGTATTCATATTGGGACGTTGAGATTTCCGATTCAGGGCTCGGTATGGATAAGAGTGATTTAGGTTTTCTTTGTCGTACTGGTAGCTCTGGGAAAAATAAGGCAAAGCAGAAACTTGTTGAATCTATGCCAGATTGGATGAAACCTTCCGGTATATTCGGTATTGGTTTTCAAAGCGTTTTCCTTGTTACGGATTCGGTTAAACTATCAACAAAGAAATATAATTCAGGAGATGCGTATGAAATGGTCTTGAATAATCCATCAGGATCTTCTGATGGAAGCATTCTCCTAAAGACCGTTCATAATTCAGATAGACCGGTTGGAACTTCTCTTGCGTTTACTATCAAAGAATCTCGTCGTATTGGGTGGAGTGTGAATTCTACGCAAGTATATGCTATGGCTTTCATAAATACCTATGATTTTACTAAAGATGAATCTCTTGATGTAAGGGTTGGAAAGATATTGGACGAAATATCAATGTTTTCCGATGCATCGTTGATTGATGTGCATCTTAAGTTTAACGACGATTCTCATGTGTTTGCTAAGGCAAAACCGAAATTTGAGTTTTATGATGCTGAAACGGGTTTGCAGATAAGTTTAGGGAAAAATACATCCAAATTGTTTTATAGAAATCAATACCTGCGGTCATTCAAGTCAGGCGTAATGTTCATATGTGCAGATGTCAACATTATGACAGGTAAGGCAAATGAACTATTGACATTGAGTCGAGATAATGTTCGTGATGATAAGATCAGTGAATTGAGAGAAAAAATAGCGTTGTCTCTATCTAAATTCTTAATTCACAATTATTTTGAATTTGACGAAGAACTTAAGAAGTATGTTTCCATGTACCTTAATTGGAATAAGGGATTGATATTGAGTAAAATATCTCCAGAATACAAATTTCCTGCAGATTGGGAATCTCATATGCTGACGGTTTTTGATAATGATAAAAACGAAGTCCAGATTTCGGTCAAGAAACTACTATCTGCAGAGTCAATAAAAAAGTACTATGATTATTATGAGCATTTGGAGTTTTTTATGAACTCAGATGCGGGAA
This sequence comes from Candidatus Cryptobacteroides sp., assembly GCA_045127685.1. GTDB lineage: Bacteria > Bacteroidota > Bacteroidia > Bacteroidales > UBA932 > Cryptobacteroides. Next base: position 93,896 of record JBGVQP010000041.1, on the reverse strand, counting down.
TCATATCGTATAAATTTCCTAATTACTCAAATAAACCAAGTAGGGATGAGATTACTTTCCTGTATATGATGCTGGGACAGAATTACAATAGATTTATTTTTACAAAAGAAGCGATCAATATAACAAATGGGAGTCCGCTCATAGAAATTGAGGATTCTGACGAGGCTAGACTAGCGTGGCTACAAAGTTATAAATGGAAATATTATGCTAGGGGAACAATGCCATGCCCTCAAAGATATTCTGTCCTTGAGGTACAAGATGTATGGCGCGAGTTTACATTTGGTGACTTTGGATTAGATTATCCAATTATGGTCTGTCCTTTTGTTCGTAGGTATGAGGATGAGGGAGACTTTTACCATCATACAAAATGTCTGGAGTATGATGTAGATGATACAATTATAGAATATGTTTATAAACATAGAAAGCATATCGAAGTGACTAAGGAAGAAATATCGTTGGCGTATGACCGACTAAGAGAAGAGTATGCTCCAGCATTAGAGCGGATGAATGCAAACTAGCGAACTGCTATAGCCCCTTATAGGTCATAAGGCAGTTATAAGCGTTTTCGGGCTAGCACCTTCCCTAAGGTTGCTGGCCCGAAATGCGTCATATCCTATGCAACAAAGCCTCGATAAAGTTGCTCGATTGGGAAGATCATGTCCCAGTTCTTGCCCCAGACTACGTTGCCGTGTTCGATGGTGAACTTTTTGAAGTTCTTTGGCTCGATGTAGCGGTTGTACTGCGGGTGTGGATGTGCAAGGATGAATGGCTTGAAATCCACAGTTTGGGACGTGCCGTCGCTGAAGAAGATGTGAAGGCTCACGTCTCCTGCATATTCGGCTCGTACGATGTAAAGTCTTGTGGTTTCCATTGCTATTTTACTTTTTTAGTTATTTGTGTGCAGCGAACTCTCTTCTTAAATACAAAGAAGTTCATCCACTTTTCAACGATGTTCTTGTAATATGCCCTGATGAAGTCTTCGGCTGCTGCTGATTCCTTTTCGCTAAGTGTAGGGTATCCGGCTTCTGTTCTTGTGCGGATTTCTTGAAGCTCTCCATCCATCAGGATTAGTTCGAATACAGTCTGACATCCTCCTTTAATCACGTGCACGTGTATAGGCTCGTGTTCGTTGGAGTAGAAAAAGAATATAAATCCGAAGTATTCGTAAATCTTTGGCATCTCAAATCGTTTTAACTCTGGCAAATATACAAATTTTCTGCCTGATATTCAAGTCGGTCGCTGATATCGAAAGTCAAAAATCTCTGGAATAAAGTTTTTGATGGTGTAAGCAGTAACTTTGCTTCAGCAGATTTCAGAAAAATCAAAACCTACAATTTTCAGAAAAGTTAATCCTACAGTTTTCAGAAATTAAGGAACCTACTGATTTCAGAAAATAAGAGTCGCCAAGTGGGGTTGAGACCTGAGTTCTACAGTGAAATTGGAAAAAGAAAAAGGTTGTCTATCTTTAAAATTGCTTAAGGTCTAAAGACAGCCACAGACGGTACATTTCAAACTGATACGGATGGTACAAATCATTCTGATATACCCGGTACATTTGAAAGTGATATGGTTGGTACATTTAAAGTGCTGCAATCAAAGAAAGGTGATTAGTAGAAAAGCTCAAGCCCTCTATATTCAGTAATGTGCTGAGTAGAGGGCTTGTGCTTTATTGTTGGGTTAATAATTTCTCGATTTGGTACCTGGAGGGCATACGATATCGATGTCTACTGATAGACGTTGTGTGCAAGCATTGTGGAATTTATAAGGTTTTCAATTTCTTCTTTTTTGCATCTTCTTGTGGCGTAGCGTAACATCATCTTTTTATTAATTCTGTACATCTCAGCTGCGTTCTCATAGATGGGGTATATCTCTGAGCCACGAGCAAATTCAAGTTCGGCTGCTATTGTGGCATCTACAAGGATTTTTTCAAGACATGGTGTGGTTATGTCGTCAATAATGGTGACTGGCGACTCTGAAATCAAGTCTTTAATGATAATTGCGCGCTCTCCAGCTGCATATAGGTGATATTCTCGTTCTTTGGGCTTGAGTAAAGTAGTCCTATCTTTAGCCATTCTTCTGATATCCTCGTAGATAGGCTCCGTCGCAATTCTTTCGGTCTCAATTATTATTGTATCTACATCAGGAACATGCTGCATAAATGGGGAGAGTGCCTGTGCATTCCATATACAAAGTCTCGTGTATGGATATAGCTCCTTGATTTGGCTGAATAATCTTGCCTCAGTTTCGGAAACGGTATATCTAAAATCAGGCTTCACAGAACCAGAAATCTGGAATATTCCGTATCCCGACCTTACCAGGGTGCCATTCTTGACCAAATTCTGTAGTGTAATATCGATACTTCCGAGAGAACTGTTAGGGAATTCATGTGAATACCAAGCCATAAACTCTTTTCTCACAATATTATTATCGTGAGATCGTGCGAAATGAAGTATGATATCAGCGTTAGTCATGGCGTGACAGAGTTATAAACAATTTGGCAATAACCAAAAATATTGCCAAAAATATTATATCTTTATCTGCCGGTGGGGGATACTACTGAAGAACGAAGGGAAAGGAATCGCTTGATCAGGCAGTTCTATTATCAATGGATGGATAGCAATGATGGAGCTAAGGTTCAGTATTGTATTACTGCTATCGAAGTACCATAAAAACAAAGCAGTCTCATTGAGACTGCTTGTAGGTTTGCCCGGGGATTCGTAGTGGAATTGCTTTCGCAGGGGCAGATGACGGGACTTTGTACTTAGGCTTAATCCCCCTTCCTTGCTACGTTTTACTTCCTTGAGCGCAAAGGTAGATGTTTTCGTTTGAAATGCAATAGGTAGATTGTAATTTTCTTATAGCTTCGGTTTATGAAGATTGACAATATATTGCTTGTTAAGTTGACAGTGTAAGCTTCCCCTTGTTCATTCTTTTCTATCGGCAAGTTTTCTGCCGGAATCACTTGCAAAGTGATAGTAATTCTTGCCGATAACGGCAAATGGTGTGTCATTTTAAGATATAGCACGATTTGTGGTATCGGGCAGAGCCATGAGGACTTTTTTACTTGTCTTGATTGGCGGTGCCGTATGCTACAATTTGACTCATTCGGCGACTGCGTCCGGTGTCTTTTTAATGACATTGGCGCAGTTGCCGTTTTTTGTTCTGATGGCCACAATATATTCGAACTGCAGAAAATGGGCAGGACGACGCTGGAGGTGGGGTTTCGTGCCATTTAGAGTTGTCTTTGCGTTGTATGCTGTGGTGACTGCTATCGAGTGTTTCTTGTGTCTGTTTGTCGGGTCAGGATTTACGCCAAGTATATTGACATTTCTGCTTCAGACCGATGTGAGTGAAAGTCACGGTTTTGTTCATGCTTATCTGACAAATAAGAGGTTTGTGCTGTATGTGGGGGTTTTGTTGCTTGCAAGCGTTCTGGTTTGGTGCGCGAATATCTTCTTGCCACGAAGAGTTGTGCCTCTGTCGTTATTAAGGGCGTCTGCAATACTTAGCCTTATATTCGCATTGGTCTTTCCGTCCTATCCATACACTTCTGTCTCCCGTCTGGTTGTGTCATCATATGGATATTGCCAGTCAAGGCATCAGGAGCGTGATATATGTGCAGATACAAAGGTTCGCTCGGTACCGGCGGATACGCAGGCGATAGTTCTTGTGATTGGTGAGGCATTTTCAAAGCATCATTCAAGCCTGTATGGTTATGAGAAACGGACCAATCCTTCTCTGGAAGCGTTGAAGGCTACTGGCAATCTCTATCCTTTTTATGATGTCATGGCCCCATATAACAAGACACATATGATGCTGAAGGAGCTGTTGTCCGTCCATAGTGTTGATTCGCCTATGCCGTGGTCGTCATATCCGCTGTGGCCCCAGATTTTCAAGGATGCCGGTTACTATGTGTCTTTCGTCAGTAATCAGGTTCCCTCTACCAACAGAAGAGCCCGACAGAGTTTTTTCTTTCAGAATAAGGCCGTGGAACAAAGGTGCTTTGATTATCGTAATCACGATATGTATAGGTATGATGAAGGCATTCTGAATGAGTTGGAGAGTATTTCGAGCATATGTGATAACTCCCGTGAACTGACGATACTGCATCTGAAAGGGCAGCATATCTATGCTGCATACAATTTCCCTCATGAGCGTTTTTCTGTGTTTCAACCTTCTGATTATCTGCCTCATAAGATATCTATGGATGTCCGTCAGGTGCAGGAGGTGGCTGATTATGATAATGCTACTTTGTTTAATGATTATGTGGTCTCGAGCATTATGAGATGGTATCAGGGGAGGAGTGCAATGGTTGTTTATCTGTCTGACCATGGGGAGGAGGTGCATGATTATCGGGAATTTCTGGGGCGATCGCATGAGGATGATCCAACTCCCGAGGCGATCAAGTATCAGTTTCAGGTGCCGTTTATGATTTATGTAAGCGATGTTTATAAACAGTCCAATCCGCAGGTGGTTGAAAGAATCATCGCTGCGCAGGGTCGCAAGTTCATGTCAGACGATCTGCCTCATATGCTTTTGGGCCTGAGTGGGATTACCACCGATTGGTATGATGCTGATCGGGATATTCTTAAGGCTGATTTTGATACTACGCGGGTGCGAATATTTGGATATTGACGCTATTTTATGTAGGTTTGCGACCTGTTTAATCTATGCAATTATCCAATGAAGAAACGCGAACTGGTATATGAGATTTTAAAGCTTGCTTTGGGCGAAGATCTCTCTTGTGGAGATGGTTTGTCCAATGTCACGCCGCAGGATTGGGATTGGGCATTCAAGACTTTGTCTATGCATGGGTTAGGTGCATTCGCGTATTCTGCCATAGAGAAGTTGCCTCAGACTTCAAGGCCGTCGAAGGATGTGCTTCTGAAGTTTATTTCGGCGAACATGAAGGCGGAGCAGTCGTATGCCAGGTTGAAGGGACTGTCGGATAAGATTGCCCAGGAGGTGGCTGAGTGTGGGGTGAAGTGTCTGCTGCTGAAGGGACTGTCGTTGGCGGAGTATTATCCGAGGCCGCAGTCGAGGAAGTTCCTGGATATAGATCTGTATTCTCCTGAGGATTCGCATAAGATCGATGATGCGTTTGTTGCCAAGGGGGTTGAGGTGGATACGGAGTTCTACAGACATTCGCATATGAGTCTCGGCGGGGTGCTGGTGGAGAACCATCATTGTCTGCTGGATGTGCGTGGAAGGGAGCGGCTTCGTATCCTGGATGGGGATCTGAAGCGTATGGCTTTGGCTCATCTGGAGTCGTTTGAGGGGCCGGGACTGTATTATCCGGATGCTCATTTCTCCCTGATTTTCAATCTGCATCATGCGATGTCGCATTTCATTTATGAGGGTATTTCGTTCAAGTTCCTGGTGGACTGGATATACTTCCTCCGCCGTGAAAAAGAACTTCTGACTACGGATCAGAAGGTTATAAGTTCGCTGAGAGAGCACGGAGTCCTGAAGTTTGCCGCTGTGATGTCCAAGGTGTCTGTTGACCATCTGGGGCTTTCTATGGATGATGTTCCGGAGTGTATACGTGCTGAAATGCCGGGTCTCAAGCAGCAAGTCGTGGAGCGTTTCATTGATGACCTCTTCCGTCCGTATGAGCAGATTCATCAGAAGAATATCATCGCAGAGCGTCTGCATAGTGTGCGGCGCATCATCAGGGCTGCGTGGAAGCCGAAGGAGTTCCTCGGGCAGAGTGCTGTGGGTTTTGTGTGGGACAAGTTCCTGCCGATTCTGCGGGGCCAGAAATTCGAAGCGGATTAAATACAATCGATGCCAGTCAGATCAGACTGGCTTTTTTATGTCATATTTGTCGATATAGGTGTTATAATGGTTGCATTTTGGTGTTAATACGGTTGTATATTTTCGAAATGTGATTATCTTTGCATCAAAACATTTAGTTATGGGACAGACAGCGTTTACAGTCCGCATGGATGCGGATGTCAAGAAAAAGTTTGATGACCTTTGTAAAGATTTTGGTATGAGTGCCAACACGGCGTTCAATATGTTTGCTCGTGCTGTGATAAAGCAGGAAAGGCTGCCGTTTGATGTCGAGTCAGAAAAGATGGCCCGTATCCAGCGTGCCTGGGAGTCTTTTGAGCGTATGCGTGCTTCGGCGGTAGCCAACGGCATTGCAGATATGTCAATGGAGGAGATCGATGAGGAGATACGTCAGTACCGTGAGGAAAAAAGGCAGAGGAGAATTGAGGAGGCGAAGAAATGAGAATATATGCAGTTATAGATACGAATGTTATTGTGTCGTCAATGTTGACCCGCAATTCCCTTTCTCCTACAAAGGAGATGCTTGTCGCAGTTCGTGATAAGGTTGTTGTGCCTATGATCAATGCTGATATTATGGAGGAATATAAAGAAGTTCTATCCCGAAGTAAGTTCCGTTTCGCTTCGGAAGATATTGATAATATACTTCGTTTGTTTGATACAGCAGGCGAAATTTTTATTCCTGAAAGCATAGGCAGGGATTTTGTCGATATGAATGATGTGATATTCTATGAAACATATCTGATGCGACCGGATTCTTATCTGGTTACTGGTAATTTGCGCCATTTTCCATCTGAACCTCGAATATTATCACCATTTGATATGATAAGTATTGTGCATCTGGCGGAAGATGGAAAGAGAGATGTCTTAAACGAGAGGTCAGGTGTCTATTTGTCAGAGACGATGTGTCGTGCCTGGGAGTCTGTTGAGCGTATGCGTGCTTCGGCGGTAGCCAACGGCATTGCAGATATGTCGATGGAGGAGATTGATGAGGAGATACGTCTGTACCGTGAGGAAAAAAGAAATTGAGGCTGATCGGCCTCTATTCTTTTATCTGCGATTATATGCTTCCAGGGCTTTTTCGAGGATGAAGAGTGCGCGCTGGAGGTCTTCTTTGCAAAGCACGTAGGCGATGCGGACTTCGTTGCGTCCTTGGCCTGGGGTCGAGTAGAATCCGCTTGCAGGGGCCATCATGACGGTTTCACCCTCATATTCGAAGTCGGACAGGCACCATGCGCAGAAGTCGTCGGCGTCTTCGACCGGAAGGCTGGCCACGGTGTAGAATGCGCCCATCGGGATAGGTGAATATACTCCCGGAATCTTGTTGAGGCCGTCCACGAGGCATTTTCTGCGCTCTACATATTCTTCATATACGTCAGCCTCATATTCTTCGATGCCTTCGATGGATGCTTCCGCAACGATCTGTCCTATCAGTGGCGGACTGAGACGTGCCTGGCAGAATTTCATGACGGCTTTGCGGAGTTCTTCGTTCTTGGTTACGAGGGCTCCGATACGGATACCGCACTCGGAATATCTCTTTGATACAGAATCGATGAGGACGACGTTCTCTTCGATGCCTTTGAGGTGGCAAGCTGATATGTATGGCGAGCCGGTGTAGATGAACTCTCTGTAGACTTCGTCGGAGAAGAGGTAGAGGTTGTGCTTCTTCACGATGTCGCGAAGCTGGTTCATCTCTGCTCTTGAGTAGAGGTAACCGGTCGGGTTGTTCGGGTTGCAGATGAGGATGGCCTTGGTTCGCTCTGTGATGAGTTCTTCGAATTTCTCGACCGGGGGCAGTGCGAAGCCGGTTTCAATTGTAGATGTGACTGTCTTGATGACTGCTCCGGCAGAGACTGCGAATGCCATGTAGTTGGCGTATGCCGGCTCCGGTACGATGATCTCATCTCCAGGGTTGAGGCATGCGAGGAAGGCGAAGAGCACTGCCTCCGAGCCGCCGCTGGTTACTATGATGTCGTCCGGGGTAAGGTTGATGTTGAACTTGCCGTAGTATTTCACAAGTTTCTCCCTGAGCGAAAGGAAGCCCTGGCTCGGGCTGTACTCAAGGACGCTTCGGTCTACATTTTTGAGTGCCTCCAATGCCTTTTTGGGGGTTGGAAGGTCGGGCTGGCCGATGTTCAGGTGGTAGACTTTGACGCCACGCTCCTTTGCTGCGTTTGCAAGGGGTGTGAGTTTTCGGATAGGGGATGAAGGCATGTCGATGCCTCGTTGTGATATCTTGAGCATATTGTAGTTCGTAATAGTCTGCAAACTTACATAAAATAAACCTAAATAGAAAAGATTTCTTTTATACGCTTGAGATGACAGTAAAATTGTTAAATTTGTACGTTTTAAGATTGCCACGTAGCTACGCTACTCGCAATGACGTGGTGGATGAATGAACGAAAATGGCGTGGTGGGTGATTGAACGAAAATGACGTGGTGGATGAATGAAAGAACTAGTAAGGTTATGAAGATTGCTGTAGCAGGTACAGGATACGTGGGTATGTCGATGGCGACGCTGATTGCGCAGAACCACCGGGTGGTGGCTGTGGATATTGTGCCCGAGAAGGTGGAGAAGATAAACCGCCGTGAGTCTCCGATCCAGGATGAGTATATCGAGAAGTATTTTGAGCAGAAGGATCTGGACCTGACTGCTACTCTTGATGCAGAGTCGGCGTACGCGGATGCGGACATGATAATCATTGCCGCGCCGACCAACTATGATCCCAAGAAGAATTTCTTTGACACCAGCGCGGTTGAAAATGTCATTGAGACGGTTCTGAAGGTCAATCCCGAAGCTGTGATGGTCATAAAGTCCACTGTGCCGGTGGGGTATACCGCTTCGGTCCGTGAGAAGTACAACACATCGAACATACTCTTTTCGCCGGAGTTCCTGCGTGAGTCGAAGGCTCTTTATGACAATCTTTATCCGTCACGCATTATTGTAGGCGCTGATATGTCCGACCCGAAGCAGGCAGATGCTGCAAGGATATTTGCAGGACTGTTGCAGGAAGGCGCTCTGAAACCGGATATTGATGTTCTGTTCATGGGTCTTACCGAGGCGGAGGCTGTGAAGCTTTTTGCAAATACTTATCTGGCGCTGCGCGTTTCATATTTTAATGAACTCGATACTTATGCGGAGATGAAGGGACTTGATACTGAGGCGATTATCAAGGGTGTGAGTCTGGATCCCCGTATAGGCGACAGTTACAACAATCCTTCCTTCGGCTATGGCGGATACTGCCTTCCGAAGGATTCCAAGCAGTTGCTGGCAAACTATGACCATGTGCCGCAGAACCTGATCCAGGCGATCGTCGAGAGCAACCGCACCCGCAAGGATTACATCGCCGACCGTGTCCTGCAGTTGGCGGGTTATTATTCATACAGCGAGGGTCCGGAGTATAATGCTGCGTATGAAAAGTCCTGTGTCATAGGTATTTACAGACTTACTATGAAGGCAGGGTCGGACAATTTCAGACAGAGCTCGATCCAGGGCATCATGAAGAGGGTGAAGGCAAAGGGTGCGGAAGTGATTGTATATGAGCCGACTATGGAGGATGGAGCTACGTTTTTCGGAAGCCGTGTGGTGAATGATCTTGATGAGTTCAAGCGGCTGTCAGATGTGATTGTTGCTAACAGATATGAGTCATGTCTGGACGATGTGGCAGGTAAGGTTTATACGAGGGATATTTTCAAGAGGGATTAGATGAAGGTACTGATAACTGGTGTTGCCGGGTTCATAGGTAGTAATGTGGTCAAGGCACTTCTGGCTCGGTTTTCTGATGCCATGGTTATAGGAGTGGACTGTTTGGATGCCTACTATGATCCGCAGTTGAAGAATGAGCGTCTGAGGGAGCTGCAGGAAAATTCCCGTTTTATGTTTTTCAGGGGTGATATTGCCGACAAGGATTCAGTAGATAAGATTTTTGACAGATATTGTCCGGAGTATGTTCTTAATTTCGCAGCCAAGGTGGGTGTCCGCCATAGTGTTCTGCATCCGGAGGAATATATCAGTACTAACATAAACGGTTTCTTCAATGTTCTAGAGGCCTGCAGGAAATATCCGGTCCGCCATCTGGTATATGCTTCCTCGTCTTCTGTTTATGGGGCCAATTCCAAGATTCCGTATTCTGTCGATGATAATGTTGATGCCCCTGTGTCACTTTATGCGGCAACCAAGAAAAGCAACGAGCTGATGGCTCATGCGTACAGCAAGCTTTATGATATTCCTTGTACCGGTCTGCGTTTCTTCACGGTGTATGGACCGGCAGGAAGACCTGATATGGCGTATTTCAAGTTTACCGAGCAGCTTGTCAAGGGAGAGAAGATCCAGATATTCAATTACGGCGACTGTAGACGTGATTTTACATATATCGATGATATTGTAGAAGGTGTGTTGCGGGTAATGCAGAGGCCGCCGCAGAGGAGTACCGGGGAGGATGGACTTCCTGTGCCGCCCTATGCTTTGTATAATATCGGCAATGGCGCACCGGAGAGTCTGATGGATTTTGTACAGATTCTGCAGGAGGAGCTTGTGGCAGCCGGGGTGTTGCCGGATGACTATGACTTTCAGGCGCATAAGCAGCTTGTTCCGATGCAGCCAGGGGATGTGCCGGTGACTTATGCTGATACATCAGCCTTGGAGAGGGATTTCGGCTTCCGTCCTTCGACTTCGCTGCGTGACGGTTTGAGGGCTTTTGCGAGGTGGTATAGTAAATATTATAGATAATGAACCATATAGTAATAATGGCAGGCGGCATAGGCAGCAGGTTCTGGCCTATGAGCACGCCGGAGTATCCTAAGCAGTTTGTGGATGTGCTCGGGGTAGGCAAGACGATGATACAGATGACGGTGGAGAGGTTTGCGCCTCTCTGTCCGCCGCAGAATATATGGGTGGTGACAAGTCGGGAGTATGTTCCGATCGTCCGGCAGCAGCTGCCACAGATTCCCGTGGAGAATATTCTGCCGGAGCCGGCCATGCGCAATACGGCCCCGTGCATCGCATATGCCTGCTGGAAGATCAAGGGGCAGGATCCGTATGCCAATGTGGTTGTGACTCCGGCTGATGCTCTGGTGCAGGATGTGAATGAGTTCCGCAAGGTCATAGGCCAGGCGCTGGATTTTACTGTGGCGGGCCGGAGGATTGTTACGGTCGGTATCACTCCTACAAGACCGGAGACCGGATATGGGTATATCGCAGCATCGTCAGAAACTGCCGGCCCTATCCGCAAGGTGGACTCGTTCCGCGAAAAGCCTGCCTTGGAAGTGGCCCAGGAGTATCTGAGGGCGGGAAATTATCTGTGGAATGCAGGTATATTCGTGTGGAATATTGATACGATTACCGAGTCAATCCGCACTTTCAACCCGGATCTGGCGGTCAAGATGGATATGATGGCGGAGGCTTTCGGTACATCATCCGAGGCTGAAACGATCGAACGCGTTTTCCCGACATGCGAGAAGATTTCGATTGACTATGCGGTGATGGAGAAGGCTGATTATATCTATACGATTCCTGGAGATTTCGGATGGAGCGATGTGGGGACATGGGGCTCGCTTTGGACGCTTCTGCCACATGATGATGAAGGTAATGCCGTTGTGGGTGAGAATGTTCATCTTACCGAATGCAAGGGATGTATTGTTCATGCTCCGGGTGCTTCAAGTGTCGTTCTTCAGGGTCTTGAGGACTGTATTGTGGTTGAGCGTGAGGGCAGGATGCTGATCTGCAAGCTGTCTGAAGAACAGAGGATAAAGGATTTTGTAAAGTAATGGCAGACAATTATCTGGAAAAGAAGTTTGAGGATATGCGTGCTCGTGCTCAGGCGAAGCAGGCCAGTGAGGAGCGTGCAAGGCAGAGGGCGTGGAAGAAGCGTATGGAGGCGTATAGGAAAAAGTTGGAGGAACAGAAGTAGATTGCCACGTCGCTACGCTCCTCGCAATGACGTGCATCGCTACGCTGACAATGGCGTGCAGCGCTTCTTGCAATGACGTGCAGCACTCGTCGCAATGAGGTGCAGGGCTATGCTGGCAATGATGTGTGCTATTTCACGATGTTTTTGGGTTTGGTGCCTGCCCGGAAGTGCCAGATGACCTGTGCGCTGAAGTAGCGGCCAAGACCCAGGTTGATGCCGTCTGTGCGTCCTGATGCGCTTACGCTATGCCAATATGAACGTACATTGTTGTTCAGCAGGTCATTGACTCCCACACTCACTTCAAGTCTGCGGCTTTTCAGGAAACGGTGTCCAAGGAACAGGTCGCACAGGTAGAAGTTCTCGTCGTACAAACCAGCAGTGCTGGCGTTCTTTTTATATACGAATGCTCCGGTGAAGGTGAAGTTCTTCAGGAATACGATTTTCAAATCTGCTCCGAGGCGGTGGAATATGTAGTTGTTCTCTACTTTATGTGCTACATAGTCATTTCCGACTTTCTTCTTGCCGGTATATTCATTCATTACGTATCTTGCCTGGTAACTGACTGAAAAGTCAATTTTCTTGCTGATGTTGCTGTCAAGCCTGCCTGACAGCTGGAACCAGTTACGGTTGATGGGCACATATTCGCCGTTGATCATGCCTGGCAGTCTCTGTACGGATGCTTGTGCTCCGAGTCGGAAGTTGCATCGTAGGAAGTCCAGAGGCATGGCGAATGAACTCTTTACCATGAGTTTGTGGTAGCCGCTCAGGTTGATGGGCTTGACGAACTGGTCGCCGGCTCCAAGTTTGATTTCTTTTCCGTTCTCATCAATATCGACTACATATCCCGGCTGGTTGATGACCAGCGAGTCGCAGAAGTAGTTGGCACTGCCGGTGTAGTTTACGGACAGGGAGAATGTCGTTCCGGCTTTCTTGTTGGTGTTGATGTAGTTGATGTCGGCAGTGTGAAGGTATGCCGGTGCGATATCAGGATTACCTGCGCGGACGTTGCTTGAGCTGCTGCGGTCCACGATGTCCTGTATCATGTAGTTCGAAGGGTTCTGTGTCCTGCTTTTTGCTTCAATCCGAAGTGTGTTGGATTTGTTGAAAGGCAGATTTGCAATCAACACGTATATGGGATGGTGGTATGTCTTTCTGTTTGTTCCCTCTGCCGGAAGTCGGGATATGGCGTCAAAAATAGTGTTCTGGTATGTTGCAGATGCTGTTATTGAGATTTTCTTGAAGCCATAGTTGTACCTCAGTCCAAGACGGTTGTGGTGGAAGTTAGTCGTGCTGACTGATGAAGATCTGGTTTTGGGGTCTGTGGCGTAGGCCCCGTCAGTGAACGGGAAAATCAGGTTGTCTTCCTGTGTGTTTATTGTGTAGAATGTGTATTCTGCAGAAATCAGCGAGCGCTTTGTAATGGGCTCGGTGAATGTTATCTTGCCTGTGCCTTGCTGCTGGAGTGATACCCTGTCCTTGCGTTGTATATACTGATAATTTGTGGTGGTGAAATCGGTTGTGTCAGCTTCGGGCTTGTTCCATCTGTATTCCCAGGAACTGTCCAGAGCAGAGTGTCTGTATATATAATATCTTGCATAAGCAGAGAGGGTTCTTCTTCTTTTGCTGCTGAATCTGTATCTGTATGTCAGGTCTGTGCTTGCCCTGATGGTCCATCTGTCATTGTTGCTGATATTGCGCTGCTTTCTGACAAAACTGTCCTCCATAGATGGGTCGGCGTATGAATATCTGTATAGACTGTAATTGTTCCGATTGTTGTAAAGGTCCTCGAATGTTATTGACGGAGTGATTACGAATGTATGGTTCTTTGCCGGTGACAGAGTGAACTTTCCGTTGAATTTGTGGGTCATGTTATGAGCCCTGTCATGGTTCTCATAATGGGTGATGAGGTCTCTTCCTTCCTGTGATGTGAGAGAGACCTTGTTGCTTGTGGGATGGTTGGTGTTGGATATGTCGTTGAAGAAGTAGGTGAAGTTGCAGTTCTTTGATGTGTAGTTGAATCCAAGGGCATGTACGTCGGACATTCCGGATAATGCCTTGATGTTGAATGATTTATTGCCTCCTGCGTCAAGACCTGTCACTCCTGAGATGATGTCTGAACTGGTGAAGTTGAATTTGTTTATGTTGTTGCTCATTCCGATCAGCGATATGGTGTTCTTGTCGCTGAAGCGTGTCATATTTCCACCAGCAATGTAGTTGTGCCTGTGACTGTCGCTGTCGGAGATACCATAACTGCCGTACAGGCGTCCCGTGGTGAGTCCGGTGCCTTTCTTGCGCTTGGTGATAATGTTGATGGCTTTGTAGCTGTTTCCGTCATCGACTCCGGTAAGCTGGGCCTCGTCGCTCAGTCTGTTGATCACTTCGATCTGCTTGACCATGTCTGCAGGGACGTTGCGGAGGGCTGTAAGAACATCGCTGCCGAAGAATTCCTGACCGTCCAGAAGAATCCTTCTTACTTCCTTGCCTCCTGTTTCCACTCCGGTATCTGTAACGGATATTCCGGGCATCTTCGACAGAAGGCGTTCGGAATCAGCATTTTCTGCAACCTGATATGCGGCTGCGCTGAATATTAGTGTATCGCCTTTCTGCTCTGAACGCGGGACCCTTTCCGACTTTACAGATGCTTCCAGGTTGATGGGCTTGGCAAAAATACTGCTGTCTGCCTGCTGCGAAAATGCAGTGACAGGCAGACAGCAAAGCAACATTGAGAATATCAATGACACGACTGTTGCTGACCGTATGTCATTGATGTTCATATTTATCTTTTTCTACGCATTGCGTTTTTCATCATATTGCCCATGTTTGCACCCATGACGCTCTTCATCATCTTGCGCGTGCCTTCGAACTGCTTGATGAGTTTGTTGACTTCAGGAAGTGAGGTGCCGGATCCGTCTGCGATTCTCTTGCGACGACTTCCGTTGAGGCATTCGGGATGCTCTCTTTCGTATGGAGTCATCGAGAGGATGATGGCCTCGATTCCCTTGAATGAGTCGTTGTCCATATCTACGTCCTTCAGGGCCTTTCCGACGCCAGGAATCATCGATGCGAGGTCCTTGATGTTACCCATCTTCTTGACCTGCTGGATCTGGTTGTAGAAGTCCCAGAGGGTGAACTGGTCCTTTGCGAGTTTCTTTTTCAGTTCGCGTGCCTGTGCTTCGTCAAACTGCTCCTGTGCCTTTTCCACGAGGGATACGACGTCACCCATGCCGAGGATACGGTCTGCGATACGGTTAGGATGGAATACGTCCAGGGCTTCCATCTTTTCACCTGAGCTGACGAATTTGATCGGCTTGCCGACTACTGCCTTGATCGAGAGGGCCGCACCACCACGGGTGTCACCGTCCATCTTTGTGAGTACCACTCCGTCGAAGTCGAGCCTGTCGTTGAATGCCTTGGCTGTTTCGACAGCATCCTGACCGGTCATCGCATCTACAACGAAGAGTGTCTCGGTAGGGTTGAGGGCGTCTTTGAGTGCGGAAATCTCATCCATGAGTTCCTGGTCAACTGCAAGACGGCCGGCTGTATCGACGATGACTACCGAGTATCCTTCAGACTTGGCCTTCTTTACTGCGTTCTGAGCAATCTGGATAGGGTTCTGTACGCCAGGTTCTGCATATACCTCCACACCGATCTGCTCTCCGAGGACTTTCAACTGGTCGATGGCAGCCGGACGGAAGTAGTCGCAGGCTGCAAGCAGGACCTTCATTCCTCTCTTGCTCTTTATGTTGAGGGCGAGCTTGCCGGAGAATGTTGTCTTACCGGAACCGTTCAGACCGGCTACGAGTACGACTGCAGGGGAGCCTTTGATATTGATGTCCGAGTATTCGCTTCCCATCAGGGCAGCCAGTTCGTCGTGAACAATCTTCACGATCATCTGCTGAGGCTTCACAGCAGTGAGGACGTTCTGGCCTATTGCCTTTTTCTTGACTTCGTCGCAGAACTGCTTCGCTATCTTGTAGCTTACGTCGGCGTCAAGCAGGGCACGGCGGATGTCCTTCATAGCTTCCGAGATGTTGATCTCGGTTATCTTTCCTTCACCTTTGAGGATCTTGAACGATCTCTCTAATCTTTCACTTAAATTTTCAAACATGGTCTGTCTTGTATTTTTGTAGATCATCACGTCGCTTCGCTCCTCATGATGACGTTTGTGTACTTCATTATGATGACGTTTGTGTACGTCATTGCGAGGCTCGCAGAGCCGTGGCAATCTTATTCAAAGTAGTTCTGAACCATTGGTGCCTTGTCGAGCTGGTCGCTGAATACCGACGGTGCAAGGTCCTTCATGTTGTATCTGCTGGCCATCACCTGTCCGTATGCTCCTGTGCTCCTTATGGCCATGAGGTCGCCTCTTACGCTGAGTGGCAGAAGTCTGCCTGCTCCCCATACGTCGCTGGACTCGCATACAGGTCCGACGATGTCATATGCCTGGTGGGTAGGGAAGAAGGTTCTCTGTTCGGCCGACAGGTTCTCGATCTTGTGGTATGCTCCGTAGAGGGCAGGTCTGATCAGGTCGTTCATACCTGCGTCCATGATCAGGAAGTTCTTTGTCTCTCCGCTCTTGACGAAAAGTACGCGGGAAATCAGCGATGCGCACTGTGCTACAAGCGAACGTCCCGGCTCGACGTGTACATTCTGGTCAGGACGCCTTTCAATGTTCTCTGCGATGGTCCTGAACCATGTGTCAAAGTCTGCGATGGCACCTCCGTCAGGGTCATCATAATCGACTCCGAGTCCACCTCCGAGGTTGATGTTCTTTACGGTAAGTCCCTGACGCTCAAAGTATTTTACGATTTCGTTAACTCTTTTACATTCCAGTGCATAGACCTCTTCCACTCGTGTGATCTGTGATCCGATGTGGAAATGAAGGCCGAAGAAGTTGATATATTCGCTCTTCTGCACGATCTCTATGAGTTTCTCGAACTCGTGCTGCGATATACCGAACTTGTTCTCATAAAGTCCTGTTGTTACGTATTTGTGGGTATGAGCGTCGATATCAGGGTTGATTCTGACTGAGATGTTTGCCTGGATCCCATAACGGTGTGCCATCTCATTGATGACATATATTTCCTGAAGCGACTCACAGTTGAAGGCCTCAATTCCGAGGGTGAGCGCGTCGTAGATTTCCTTGTCTGTCTTACCGACTCCTGCATAGACTATCTTGTCTGCAGGGAAACCGCAGGAATGTGCATGGAGTACCTCATTGCCGCTGACGCAGTCTGCACCGAAGCCTTTTGAACTGATGTATTCAAGAAGCCTTCTTTCTACGTTCGCCTTTACCGCATAATGAACCTTTATGTCATATCGTTCCGCCAGTTGAGCCACATGGTCAACGGTCATGCGGAGAAGGTCCATATCGTAATAGTAGAACGGAGTCGCGATCTTGTCGAACTGTTCTATGATGCTGTTTTCAAACATTTTATCTGAATCTCTGAGAAACTTTTTCATATTTTGCTGAAAATTGACTTTTTAAATGACAAAATTTTCAGCAGTTTCGTAAAACGATTGCAAAAATAGCGAAAAAATCCGTATTTTCGCGGTCTGATTAAACGAATAATATTCTTACCACCAATGAACGGACTGCACGAAGTCGTCTTTAATGTTGAATTAGCCCTTGGAATAGATGTGATAAGCGCATTCATGTTCGCTTTTCTGCTGTTCCTGATCAAAGTTCCCAAGACCGAATATTCAAGAAAGATTGCACAGACAAAGAATACCATCGCGACCTGCTATCTTATTTGTTCTGCCCTGTTTTTCACTTGTTTAAGATATTCCGGGTCACCGCTTCTGAACGGCGGAAGTTTTGATGAGTTCGCGTCCATGATGATGTTTGTCATCACTTGCATGTCGTCTGTCGTCCTTTCGTTTTCGCTTATCAATCTTCTGGATGAAAAGTTCATTGAGAATGACCGGTTCTATCTTAATATCGGTTTCGTGGTGATATTGAGTATAGTGTTCATGCGTAGTTTCTGGATGGAGAAGGGCGATTGGTTGCGGGTTGTGATACAGGCTGTTTATGTTGCAGTATTCATTCTACAGTGTGTAAGCCATATCGTAGCATTCAGGAAGAGATATAAGGAAGGATTGAAGAAGTTGGAGCGTTATTATGATGAAGATGAGGACCAGAAACTCAAATGGATTCATTTCTGCTATGTGATCATGATGCTGACGCAGATGTTCATCCTTGTTTACAGACTGTTCCCTACCGGATTCATGAAGATCTATAATGTCTGGTATTCACTGTTCATGTTGTATTTTACCGCCAATTTCATTTCATTCCTCGGCAGTCACAAGCTTGCTTTGGATGCCTTCGCTTACAAGGCGCTTTCGGGGCAGGAAATCCGTCCGCTTGGAGCAAAGCGCAAGAGTACCAAGGCCTCGGACAAGGTGGAAAATCCTACAGAAATTGAATTCAGGAAGATTGAGCGCGCCATCGAACAGTGGGTGAAGCAGAAGAAGTATGTGGAATATGACAAGAGCAGAGAGGATGTGGCAAGAGAAATGAACACGACTCGTGAAATGCTCCATCTTTATTTTACCACACGCATGGGCATGGATTTCAAGACGTGGCGGACAGAACTGCGTATTGAAGAGGCAAAGAGACTTCTCCTTAAGGATAAGAAGATATCAACTAATCTTGCCGGAGAAATGGCTGGTTTCAGTGACCGCTCTAATTTCCACAGGCAGTTTGTGAAGATTGTAGGCTGCTCCCCTAGGCAGTATCGTGATTCAGACGGTAAGATTTAGTCAGATCCTGCCTTTTCAGTGCATGTCAATGTGCCGGCTTCGTTTGAAGCGTCTTATGTTTTCCTGCAGGGTCGGCTCGTCTTCAGGTGCCAGTGCCCATCCGAGAAAACGCTCTCCTATGTAATCTACCGCCTGCTGGCTCGGATGGCACATGTCTTCCGCGTAGAAACGATAGTCGCGCAGTTCGTCCATCATTATTTCGTATGCGGGGAAGTAGTCGGCACGGATGTTCACGGCGGCAGTTTCCTGATTGCCGGAGATGATGCTTCCGGTTGCTTTTTCCGGATTGGAGATGGTGTTGATGACATCGTCAATGGCTACCAGCAGCGCTGCCTTGCTGATTTGGTTTCCGTGTGCGCCATCCCTGAAGTGGCGGATGGGACTGACTGTAAATATGAATTCCTTTTTCTTGCATCCGGAGGTCTTGTCGCACTGCTCCATGATGTCCAGAATGGCATTCTTTATGGTTTCGATGTCGAGTCTTTCCCTGATGAATTCTGTGGCCGGTCTTTTCAGGCAGTTGGATACTACCTTTCCGGAACTCATGTGTGTGTAACACCAGCTGGTTCCGAGGGTTATGATGACCTTGTCGCTATCAAGAAAGTGTCTTCTTGCTTCCTGCAGCTGTCTGTTTGCGCTTTCAAGGAATTCTTCCCTGCTTCTGCGCGCAAACGATGTGTGGTGCGAGAATGAACATATAAGGTCTGCTCCCGCTCCCATCATGACGCAGTCTTCTTCCGTAAACAGCTTGTCATAAAGCAATGTCCGGATGCTTTGCTTTATGGAAATTGGGTTGTAGAGCGTCCCGAACGGGTTTACGAGCACATCAAAACCGTAATCGGCCAGCATCCTTCCTATGTTGTCTGTGAAGCAGCTTCCGAGCATGGTTATCTTGCTCCTGTATGATATGCCGACCTTGCATTTCTCGTCGGCTACTGGTGTGAGTAGTTTCATGGATGCAAAAATACAATAAAAGTATTACCTTTGAAGCATGAAACGTATATTATTGATACTGCTTGTATTTACGGCTGCAGTTGCATATGCAAATGAAAAACCGAAACCGTCCTTTGTCTATGATCTGGATTTCGAGATGCGTTTTGACAACAGGGAGTTTGCGAAAAGCTCCTTCACTCCGTCGATGACCATTTTCGGTGCACGTCTGTCGCCACAGATAGGTCTTGCCCTGAATGAGCGTGGTGGCGCGGAGCATCGTCTGATGGTCGGAATCGATGCTATGAAGGATTTTGGAGCATCTCCGGTTTCGGAACTGCTTGCAGGAGGAAAGACAGATGAGACCTCCAGCAGGCTTGACAATCTCGCTATGTTCCGTGAGATGACCTTATATTATCGTTTACATAAGAGGTTCGCACGGACGGATATGGAGATTTTTGCGGGTGTCTTCCCTCGCAGGACAATGGAGGGTTCGTGGTCGCCGGCTATGTCTTCCGATTCGCTGGTGTTCTACGACAATAATCTTGAGGGCCTGCTTCTTAAATTCAGGCGTGAGAAGGCATATTTTGAGGTAGGATGTGACTGGATGGGGCAGTACGGGAGAGCAAGACGAGAGAAGTTCATGATCTTTACGGCTGGTCAGGGTGAGGTGCTTCCGTTCATGTCTCTTGGATATGCGGGATATATGCTTCATTATGCTAATTCGCAGCAGGTCAAGGGTTTGGTCGATAATTTCCTTGTCAATCCGTATGCATGTTTCGGGATAGGGCAGTACACTGGTATGCAGGAGTTTTCCTTCCGTCTGGGCTGGCTTCAGGCCATTCAGCGCGACAGAAAGTTCGGTGGTGCATTTGTGTTTCCTTTTGGAGGCGAGTTCGATCAGCATGTGCGTAACTGGAATGTCGGCATCCATAACAGGATGTTCTTCGGTCATGACATGATGCCTTATTATAATAATGTCGATGAGGGCGGATTCAAGTATGGGCCGGATCTTTATTTTGGCGATCCGTTCTATCGTGTTCATGACAATGGAAAGACAGGTGCAGGTTTCTATGACAGGCTGGAGGTTTATTACGAGCCTCAGATTGCTGATTTCCTGTCTTTGAAGGTGTCGGCTCTGTTTCATTTCAATGGCTCGCGCTATTCGGGCTGCCAGCAGATGGTCGGTCTGAAGTTCAATCTTGAAAAATGTTTGAACCATATCAATAAATAGGTCCCTCACGTCATTGCACCTGCCCTTAACGTCATTGCGAGCGAAGCGTTCACGTCATTGCGAATGAGATTCCTCACATCATTGCATCTGCCCTTAACGTCATTGCGAAAGAAGCTTTCACGTCATTGCATCTGCCCTTAACGTCATTGCGAGCGAAGCATTCACATCATTGCGAGCGAAGTTTTCACGTTATTGCGAATGAGATTCATCACATCATTGCACCTGCCCTTAACGTCATTGCGAGCGAAGCGTGGCAATCTATAACAATATGAAAAAGTTTTATACACTCCTGATTCTACTCCTGACAGCATGTTCTCCAAGAGATGGTGAATATGTATTCAAAGTGTTGACGACCAATGATGTACATGGTCGTTATTTTGATTCGACCTATGTCGCTGGCAGTCTGCGGAACGCCCTTGTTTCTGCTTCATGGGCGGTGGACAGCGTGCGTCATGAGTCTGGACGCGAGAATGTTATTCTGATAGATGTCGGCGACTGCCTGCAGGGGGATAATGCCGCATATTATTTCAATTTTGTTGATACGCTTTCTGCTCATCTGTATCCTCGTATGGCTGCTTATATGGGTTATGATGCCGTTGTAGTAGGCAATCATGATATCGAGACCGGTCATTCTGTATATGACCGCCTGTGTCGTGAGATGAAAGTTCCTTTTCTTGCTGCCAATGCGATTTCGGTTCAGACTGGCAAACCTTATTTTCAGGAGTATGCTTTGATCAGGAGGCATGGATTGAAGATTGCTGTCATAGGTTTCACGAATCCCGGCATTCCGGGTTGGCTCGCTCCGGAGCTCTGGTCCGGTATGGAGTTTCGTGAGCTGTTGCCTTATGCGCAGGAGGTCGTGGATAGGGTGGAGTCTGCTGAAAAGCCTGACATTGTGATAGTTGCGGTACACGGTGGAACAGGAGACGGCGCCCTGTCTGATGTTGAGAATCCTGGTTTTGCTTTGTTCGAGAGTCTCCGTGGAGTGGATCTTGTGTTGTGTGCTCATGACCATAGACCTGTGGTGCATGATGCGGATTCGGTCGCCCTGGTCAATTCCGGAAGCCATTGCAGATATCTTGGTCAGGGAATTGTGCGGGTGAAGGTTTCGGGTGGACGTGTGGTTGAGAAGTCGGTGGATGCTTCACTTGTCCCGCTCTCTGCAGATAAGGCTGACGAGCGGATGCGTGAGGCTTTTGCTGCGGACTATGAGGCGGTAAAGTCGTTTACAATGCGGGAGGTCGGCTCGTTGGAAATGCCGTTGCGTACTGTGGATGCTTATGGAGGCATGTCCGGATATCTCAATCTGCTTCATACGCTTGCTCTGCGGTGTTCTCCTGCTCAGATTTCGTTTGCTGCTCCGTTGACCTTTGCTGGTGAAGTGCCATCCGGCGTGGTGGTTTATAATGATTTGTTCACTATATATCCGTATGAGAATCAACTCTTTGTCTTGAAGATGACCGGCCGTGAGATTGTTGATTATCTGGAATATTCGTATGATGGCTGGATAAATACTTTTTGCGGGGCAGGAGGGCATGTCCTCAAGATTGCCAATGTTCCGGATCCGCGTACAGGTCAGACCGGATGGTCCTTTACAGGCAAGTTCTACAATTTTGACTCTGCTGGAGGACTCGTATATGAGGTGGACGTTACCAGGGCGTTTGGCGAGCGTGTCACAGTGAAGTCTATGGCTGACGGCTCTGCCTTCGATATGGATGCGTACTATAATGTCGCAATGACCTCTTATCGTGCAAATGGCGGTGGAGGACATCTTTCGCAGGGTGCCGGTATTGCTGCTGATGCCATAAGTGGGCGTGTTGTGGCCCGCTATCCGGAGATCCGGCAGATGCTGTATGACTATTTCGTCGAATACGGTGCAGTTACCCCAGATCTCATAAACGATCCTTCTGTTATAGGATATTGGCGTTTCATTCCGTCCGATATCGCTTCCGAGGCTATTGATGATGATCTCGCCTTATTGTTCCGGTAGAGCTGTCGGGCTTTGTGACCGACTTGCCTTGAATCCATCGCGAACGTCAATAGTCATTCTGTGGCTTCTGTGGCACATTCGTGTTCGCAATGGCCTGTCGCTGCATGCCATTGCGAACGTCAATCGTCATTCTGTGCCTTCTGTGGCGCATCCGTGTCCGCAACGGCCTGTCGCTGCATGCCATCGCGAACGTCAATCGTCATTCTGCGGCTTCTGTGGCACATCCGTGTTCGCAATGGCCTGGCACGGTACGCCATTGCAAACGTCAATCGTCATTCTGCGCCTTCTGTGGCACATCCGTGTTCGCAATGGCTATATGCCGGATTTGAGGTGGTAGGGCTGGGTAAAAACGAAAATCAGCAGTCCGGAAGAACTGCTGATTTCTGGTAGTCGGTAGGGGAATCGAACCCCTATTGCAAGATTGAGAATCTTGAGTACTAACCGTTATACGAACCGACCATTTCTCGATTGGGATTGCAAAGGTACGACTTTTTTCTGAATCTCCAAATTTTTCTTCGCTTTTTTGCAGAATTATTTCAAAAATACAAAGAAAACGGCCATGATAAGGCAGATAAAAGCGACCAGGTGGTTCCACTGGAGGGCCTGCCCCTTGAACATTACGGTTACCATGATGGTGAATACCGTCAGAGAGATGACCTCCTGGATGACCTTGAGTTGCATGAGCGTGAACGGCCCGCCGTTGCCTTCGAATCCAATACGGTTTGCTGGAACTTGGGCGATGTATTCGAAGAGTGCCACGCCCCATGAAAACAGGATTACGACAATCAGTGGCCAGCTGTTGGAAATTTTCATTTCCTGGAGTTTCAGGTGGCCATACCATGCGAATGTCATGAACAGGTTTGATGTGATCAGAAGGAGTATTGTCCAGATTGCTTTCATCTCTTGATAAATTTAGCCTGCAAAAGTAATACTTAATTTGTAAAACCCGCCATAAAATGATATATTTGCATGATTCAGACTGCTATGCACTTCTGTTTCTCAAACAGAACTACTGATGCGGGTGAGTGCTGCAATGGGATGATAATTAACAGTTTATCAAAGTACTATATGACACTGATTAAATCTATTTCAGGAATTCGCGGAACTATAGGAGGTGCTCCGGGTGAGGGGCTCTCTCCGCTTGACATCGTAAAGTTTACTTACGCTTACTGCGAGAAGATGCGCGAGCGTCGTCCAAAGGCTGACGGCGAGAGGTATAAAGTCGTTGTCGGTAAAGATGCACGTCTTTCGGGCGATATGGTAGAGCAGCTTGTATGCGGAACTCTTATAGCTTGCGGCGTTGACGTTGTAAAGGCCGGTTTTGCTTCTACTCCGACAACCGAGATGGCTGTTGTGTTCGAGCAGGCAGACGGAGGTATCATTCTGACCGCATCGCACAACCCTAAGCAGTGGAATGCCCTCAAGCTTCTTAACGAGAAGGGAGAGTTCCTCAATGCGGAGGAAGGTGCCGCAATCCTTGCATGCGCAGAAGCGGAAGATTTCAATTTTGCAGATGTTGATTCTCTCGGTGATATTGAGGAGAAGGATTTTACAGATCAGCATATCGATGCGGTCCTTGCTCTTCCGGCCGTTGATGTGGAGGCAGTGAAGGCTGCTGGTTTCAAGGTTGCCCTTGATGCAGTAAACTCTGTAGGCGGTATCATCATGCCTCGTCTGCTTGAGCGTATGGGCGTTGAGTGTGTATGCGTAAACTGCGATCCTACAGGTCAGTTCGCGCATAACCCTGAGCCGCTTCCGGCAAACCTGGTTGAACTTTGTGAGGCTGTTGTAGCAAATAAGGCGGACTTCGGTGTATCTGTTGACCCTGACGTTGACCGTCTGGCTCTTATCTGTGAGGATGGAAAGCCTTTCGGTGAGGAATATACTCTTGTAAGTGTTGCCGATTATCTGCTTTCACGTGCATATAATGAGGCTCTCAATACGGGTAAGTCAATCGAGGAAGTTACTGCGCCGTATCAGCTTGCAACCTCTTCAAACCTTTCTTCTTCACGTGCTCTGCGCGATGTGACAGAACAGTATGGTGGTGAGTATTGTGCTGCTGCTGTAGGCGAGGTGAATGTGACTACAAAGATGCGTGAGTGCGGAGCCCTGATCGGTGGTGAGGGTAACGGAGGTGTCATCTATCCGGCGCTCCACTACGGACGTGATGCTATGGTCGGTGTGGCTCTCTTCCTTACCAACCTTGCCCACAAGAAGATGAAGGTGTCTGAGCTCCGTGCGACATATCCGGAGTATGTGATCGCGAAGAACAAGATAGAACTTTCTGACTCTGCGCTCATTGACAAGATCCTGACGGAGGTGAAGTCGATTTTTGCGGCAGAGGATATCAATACTATAGATGGTGTGAAGATCTCGT
This sequence comes from Candidatus Cryptobacteroides sp., assembly GCA_045127685.1. Classification (GTDB taxonomy): domain Bacteria; phylum Bacteroidota; class Bacteroidia; order Bacteroidales; family UBA932; genus Cryptobacteroides. Next base: position 68,901 of record JBGVQP010000041.1, on the reverse strand, counting down.
TTGAGGCCCGCAAGGAATGGGTGCATCTGCGCAGGTCCAATACTGAGCCGATCATCCGTATCTATGCGGAGGCTGCCAGCCAGCAGGCTGCCGATGCTCTTGCCCGGCAGATCATTGATATCGCAAATAAGATAATAGGATAGTGAAAATCAGTCAAGGATTTTCGCCGTAAGGTCTTGTCAACGAGGTGATTCAAGATTTATGTATAGTATAATATGTTTTCATTCAGGACTACATCATTGGAAGAACAGATGGACAGGGCCCTTACAAGGGGCTCTGTCGGCTGTTTCTGCACTCAGAACTGCTGGGATACCGAGCATGGAAGATATATGTATGATATTTTCCGCGAAAGGGGGAACTTAAAGACAATTCTGACTCCACGAGATACGGAGCTTACCCCGCTTACCAACCATATCGAGTTTACGGCGGAGGATCTGGCCGGGCTTAATGCCATAGTTGTCGAGATTCAGGATGTTGGAGCCCGTTACTTCAATTATACGAAGGACGTGATGCGCCTGATGGATGTGCTGAAGGAAATGGGGGAGGATGCACCGGCGATGTATATAGTCGATCATATCAATCCGGCAGGACGCGTGGTTGAGGGTACAATGCCGTCTCTGGGTGTTGAGGTTAATGTTCCGAAAGTTGCTAACCGTCATGGACTTACACTTGGAGAGCTCGCCAATCTGTATTACCATGAAATCGGTGCGAAGTTCGCCATTCATGTGATATCGGCCATGGCTACTGACTCCAACAAGCAGCTGATGCCGTGGACTATAGCTCCTGCATCTGATATTCCCGGATTGTTCACATGTGACATGTACAGCGGCGGAGGTCTATGGAATAATACCAATGTCGCTCCCGGCATAGGTACTGCGCGTCCTTATGAATATATAGGAGCTCCTTTCATCAAGACTTCCGAGAAAGAGCAGCTTCCCTCGTCAACTGGTGTGCTGATGCGGCCATGTTCGTTCACTCCTTCATGCGGAAGGTATGCCGGCAAGAAGTGTTATGGCTATCAGATCATGCTGGAGCCAGGTGTGGAGTACCATTCGTTGCTTCATACGCTTCAGCTTATCAGGTATTTCAAGGAAAGGTATCCGGAGTTCCGTCTGGAGGAGGGCTTTGAAACCAAGGTGTCCGATCAGGTGATCCTGGACTATATAAATGAAAAGGTGTCGTTTGAGGAGCTCAGGGAACATATCAAGGTCGAGGAACAGAAGTGGATCCGCAAGGCAAAGAAGTTTCTTCTATACGATGATCAGCCATATAGAATCAAATAGAGTCCCCAGTTATTCTCAATTTTGTTGCTGTTCCTGACTCATGTTGTGGGTCTGATCCATAACAGATTTGGAAGATTTTCTCGAATTATTTGCATTATCGGATTTTTGTCAATATATTTGCGCCCGCAAAATTAGTTAACTAAATTTATTACGCATTATGAAACAAGGTATTCATCCCGAAACCTACCGTCTTGTAGCTTTCAAGGATATGTCAAATGACGTTGTGTTCATCACTCGCTCATGCGCGAACACAAAGGAGACCATTGAGATTGACGGCGTAGAGTATCCAGTTGTAAAACTTGAAATCTCTAACACATCTCACCCATTCTACACTGGTAAGATGAAGCTCGTTGACACTGCAGGTCGCGTTGACAAGTTCTATCAGAGATACGCAAAGAAGAAGTAATTCTTCTCCTACATACGGTAAAGATAAAGTGCACTTCGATAGAGGTGCACTTTTCTTTTGCCCCACCCTGCACCGGAGTCTTCGGCTCAACGAAAAATCGGCTTACGGCCACGAAATCAGGCTTATATCTGGCCGACTCATGGAAAAATCAGCTTCCGGCCACGAAATCGGGCTTATATGTGGCCGACTGCTCCCTTAAATTTATCCTACTTTTTCAGTTGATCCGGATATTCTCAATAGCAGAGTTGCCGGGAAGTGAAGGACAGGCGTTCTCCTGTATGCGGGTGCCTGAAGGTGATGCTGAGGGCGTGGAGGCAGAGGCGTTCTGGGACAGAAGGTTTTGCAAGGCAACTATGTCTGTTTCCACCCTTTTTCGGGCATGTGGATTTTGGGCCATCTACGCTATATGCACCGTAGAGCAGGTCTCCCAGGATTGGACGGCCTAGTCCGCGAGTGTGGGCGCAGTGGACGCGTAATTGGTGTGTGCGCCCGGTGTGCGGATAGAGCAGCAGGTCTGCGGTGCCGTCCTGGTTCGCTTCCACGATTTCATAATCGGTGCGCGCTGCCTTGCCCTGCTTGAAGTCGACTTTCTGCCGTGGTCGCTCATCATAGTCGGCAGATAGTGGCAGGTCAATGCTGCCCTTGCTTACTTCTGTCGATTGCTTCTCGACCTGCCATGCGTAGCTTTCGCTAGCGTTGACCCTAGCCATATATGTTTTGCGTACGGTATGCTCCTCAAACTGGCGCCGGAGATTGATTGCGGCCTCGTGTGTCTTGGCGAATACCATCACTCCGGAGGTGTCCATGTCCAGGCGGTGGACAACGTGGAGATGTCTAGTCTCGTTTCTCTCGCTAGATATGGCAGAAGAGTCTTGGCTTGGGATGACTGAAAGTGGCTCTGTCGAGTGGGTTGAACTTAGCCATTCAAGAAGAGATACTCTTCCGTCCAGACCAGGTACGGAAGGCATTCCGCTTGGTTTTTCCACAACAATCATAGCTTCGTCCTCGTATAAGGTAATCGGCTCCGGAATCTGAATCGGCTGCACAGTCTGTTCTACATCAGAATGGCCTGATGATGTAGAAGACATGCCACCCCCGGCTAGGGGTCGTGAACGACCAAGCAAATGGTCCAGTGGACCTTTGCAGTGAACAGCGACCGAAGTGAAGGCGGGGGTCTTCGGAATCATAGGCCATTCTGATGTAGACATGCCACGTAGCATGTAGCCCAGCAGCGGTCCGCATTTGCTGGTGCATGAAGGATAGAAGTGTCCGTGCGTCCTTACGGCAGTCTCAGGCGAGCGTCCATACCAGAACTCTCCCATGGCCAGAGGCTCAAGACCGTTGCGGAAGGCGTATTCAAGTAATTTAGGTGCGGCGCATTCGCCGGTGCCTCCCGGGGGAACCAGGCCCTTGGCTGCGAAGATATCTGCGATTGATGATGATTCTCCTGTAGCATTGTGTACTATATATTGTTTGAAAATCCAGTTTTGAAGGCTTTCAGACATGGTTGAACGCTGCTTTTTCATTGATTCTATTTCGCCGTGGAACAGTGCGATGCGTTCCCGGACACTGCTGATGAGCTCATCCAGTACCTTTTTCAGGCGTCTGTATTCGGCCTTTTCATATTGGCTTTCTTTTATCAGACCATCAAGAATATCGGGGTCCGTGCAGTTCTCGCGAATCTTTTCGCGACGGGCTTTTGATACAGCCATGACCTCCTTCATTCCAGTCAGTTCGACCTCGCTGCCATGCTGCGCATCCGCAAGTTCACGTTCCAGACAAAGAAGTCTGTCGGAATCCAGTAGTTCTTCTATCCTATGGTTAAGTTCTGAGATCTCTGCTTCCCGTCTTTTGAATTCACCCTCCGGGTTCAGCAGATCATATATCGGGGGAACGAATCCTTCTATCTGACTCCTGCCTCCGACGTTCCCGGAGAATGCTGCGATGTAGCAGATCGTATCCCGCTCTCCATCCAAATGTCCTTCACATCCTGATGGATCGATTTCGAGTCTCTCTCTGCCGTCAATATGTGTTGTATTTCCGCTGTCGTGCTGTCGGCATACAAGCACTCCCAGCATCTTGCCTTCGGAAAAAGCAGTGGCAAGGTCAGGATCCGCTTCGATTCGTTCTATGACACACCTTGCTGCTTCCCGTACGGTTGGGTGCGGGATGTAGCGGAACGGATCCGTGAACTGTCGCGGTTCCTCAAAGGCGAATTTTGTTGCAAGGCGCTGAATCACGTGGTGTGTAATGTGGTGATGATTAGCACTTTATATGTTTTGCGGTGGGCTGAAACTCCCACCGTTAAATGTGTAATTTGTTGTGTATCAGTTAGTTCTGCTCCACGGGTAATGCCCCTGTGAGTCCACTCGTGCGATGCAGCTCCTACAATACGATATTGTTGACTCGGTATTCGCGGCACAGGTCTCGCAGGCCGCACTCATGGCATTTGGGTTTGCGGGCAGTACACACATACCGTCCGTGCAGGATCAGCCAATGGTGCGCTGTGCCACGAAGTTCTTCTGCAAATCCTGCGGTAAGGTCCTTTTCGACGGCCTCAACCGTCTCTCCGTCTGAGAGGCCGATGCGACGTGATACCCTGAACACATGCGTGTCCACTGCGATGACAGCCTTGCCGTAGATTACTGATGCTATGACGTTTGCGGTCTTGCGTCCGACTCCGGGAAGCCTCTCAAGGTCAGCTACTTCGCTAGGAACCACGCTGCCGAAATCTGACACCAGCATGCGCGCCATTCCTATCAGGTGCCTTGCCTTGTTGTTGGGAAAGGATATGGATTTTATCAGTTCGTATACTTCTTCAAAAGAAGCGGCTGCAAGGTCGGCAGGCTCCGGGTATCGTTGGAAAATGACTGGAGTGTACATGTTGACTCTCTTGTCAGTGCACTGTGCTGAGAGTATTACGGCAATCAGCAGGTGAAAGGGGGAGTCGTAATGCAGTTCGCTTTCGGCTTTTTCCATGTTGGCCGAAAACCATTGTGTGACTTTATGGTAGAGGTCCTTCGTTTCGTTCATTATACCGTATGTTCACTTATGATACCGTTTTGTTCGATCAGGCTTATTCGTCCAGGCTTGTTGATTCTTTCATGTTCATTCCGTCATGTTGATTCCGTCATGTTCGTCCAAGCTTGTTCATCCCTTCATGTTCATCCAGGCTTGTTCGTCCAGACTGTGGACTGTGCCGGATTATCGGTCGCAGCATGTTGCTGGAAGAGTCTTATTCTGTCGGCAGGTCAAGGTCTATGCATTCGGCTTCGCTTTCCTGCTCTGTGCAGCTCTCATCCTTGCATACCATTACGCGTCCGGGGTAGTTAAGGAACAGCTGTCTGTTGTGAGTTACCATTACGATAGCGGTTCCCTTTTCCTTGTTGATGCCTGTCAGCAATTGCATTATCCCTACGGCTGTTTCCGGGTCCAGGTTTCCTGTAGGCTCGTCAGCGATTATCACCTTTGGATCGTTGAGCAGTGCCCTGGCTATGGCGATGCGCTGCTGCTCTCCGCCTGAGAGTTGATGAGGCATCTTGTGGGCCTTGCGTTCCATGCCGACGGCGTTCAGGACATAGGATATCCTGTTCTGCATTTCATCTTCGTTCTTCCATCCGGTTGCGCGCAGTACGAACAGCAGGTTTTCTTCGACGCTTCTGTCCATGAGCAGCTGGAAGTCCTGGAACACCACTCCGAGTTTTCGGCGCAGGTAAGGAATCTCTTTCTCATCAATGTCTTCGAGGGTGAATCCGCATACATTGCCGTGTCCCTCGGTAAGAGGATTCTCGGCAATCATTGTTCTGATGATGGATGTCTTGCCTGTTCCGACCTTGCCGACTATGTAAACGAAGTCGCCGGGATAAATGTCCATGTCAAGGTCGTATATTATCTTGGATTCACCGTTTACGATGTCTGCATTTCTAAATGAAATGATAGGTTCCGTTTTTTCCATTTTGATGCCTAAAAATGTCTGTTCAACAGACAAATATAGTGGAAAAATGGTTAAATTTGTAAAATTTTTTGTCAGATGATGAAATTGATTGTCATACTTGCTTCCGTTCTGTTCACGAGCCTGACTGTGGCTGCTCGGACGGATGATTACAAGCACGCCATGAGGCTGTATGAAAAGGGATTGCTCGGACGCTCGGAAAAGATGTTCGATGAAATCTCGGAAAAGACGCGCAAGGCTGATCCGGCCGGATATTCCGTGCTGTGTGATGTGCGCAGTGCCGCTCCGGGGTATGAGCGCCGCATGGAAGAGTATGCGGATGCCTATCCGTATTCTGCACTGCTTGACCAGATCCGCTACCAGCATGCGCTGAATCTCTTTGAAAAGGGTGATTACAAGGAGGCTGCGCTCCAGTTTTCCGGTCTGAAGGAAAATAATCTGTATAAATCTCAGCGTACGGAATATGTCTTCAAATATGCATACTGCTGTATGGAGAACGGAGATCTGGATTCGGCTTATAGCGGCTTTATGGATGTTAACGGCAAGAAGTTGTCCGACTATACAGCACCTGCCCATTATGCACTCGGATATATTGAGTACAACCGTCAGAATTTCCCAAATGCAAGGAAATGGTTTGAAAGGGCGGCTTCAGACAGCAGGTTCGCCTCGAATGCTTCCTATTATGTTCTTGAGTGCCGTTTTCTCATGAGAGATTATTCTTATGTGATTGAAAAGGGTACGGAGATGTTTGCTGATGCGCCTATGGACAGGAAACCTCACCTTGCCAGGATCATCTCGGAATCATATCTTGTCGGAGGAGACGTAGAGAACGCCCGGAAGTTCTATGAACATACCATTGCCGGCCAGGAGTCAAGGAATACCCGTGCCGACTGGTTCTACAGCGGGTCGATGCTATATGCAATAAAGGATTACAAGGGAGCTGTGGAAAGTTTCCTGAAAATGGGGGAAAGACGCGACTCTATAGGTCAGATCGCTAACTATCACCTTGCATACAGTTATATCCAGAACAAGGACAAGGTGTCGGCGATGGGCGCATTCAAGGATGCCTCACAGTTGAATCATGATGTCAGGATAGCTGAGGATGCGATGTTCAATTACGCCAAGCTGGCCTTTGACCTCAATAAGGATATATCCGTATTCAATGCATATCTGACAAAGTATCCGGGACACAGAAGGGGTGACCGTATTTATGGCTACATCGCAGTAGCTGCCCTGCTGGAGCGGGATTATGAGGCTGCTGTCGAGGCCTATGACCAGATTGACGAGCTGGATGATGACATGAAGCTCAACTATGTGAAGGCCAACTATCTGCGAGCAAATCAGCTTATCAGGAACGGCTCGTACAGAGGCGCGGTTCCGTGTCTTAAGGCGGTGGCGTATTATTCTGATGACCGCAGCTCTCTGGATCAGCTCTCCCGTTTCTGGCTGGCGGAGTCGTATTTCAGGGATGGCAAGTATGAGATGGCAAGGGGTGTCTATAACAATCTGTTCAATGTGTCTGCTCTTGATGGCCGGGAAGAAGCGGATCTTATTCCTTACGGCATCGCATACTGCTACTTTAAGGAAGAGAATTATCCGCTTGCAAAGAAGAAGTTCGAGGAATATCTCGGCACGAAGAACAAGAAATTCAGGAAGGAGGCTCTTGTCCGGAAGGCGGATTGCGACTTTGTGTCCAAGGACTATAAGTCGGCTGCTGAAACTTATGAGACGGTCCTGTCTGATTACTTCGATGTCAATGATATATATCCGTACTATCAGGCAGCCCTTGCATATGGTCTGATAGACAAGTCCGACAGGAAGGTTGAACTTCTGTCAAATGTAACCGGTGCATCGCCTCAGTCGGAATTCTATCCTGAAGCCATGTTCGAACTCGGACGTACATACGCGGTGCGTGAGGATGATGAGAATGCCTATAACTGTTTCAATGCCATCGCCCAGTCTGTCAAGGACAGCAGTTATGTTGCCCAGGCATATCTGGAAATGGGAACTCTGGCCAGCAATCAGTCAATGTTCAATGAGGCCAGTGAATATTACAGGGTGGTTATTGAGCAGATGCCGAAGTCGGAGTATGCGGACGATGCTCTCGTGGCCCTGGAGTCTCTGTATCAGACGGAGAACAAGGCGAAGGAGTTTCTGGAATATCTTGAGGGTATTGGCAAGGGTGCGACCAAGTCGGAGAATGAAAAGGAAGCCATGATATTCAATTCTGCCGAGCAGGTTTTTCTTTCTGAGAATTACCAGAAGGCTCTCGTTGTCCTGCAGTCGTATATGGACGAATATCCGTCAGGGGCGAATATATACAAGGCCGAGTTCTATATGGCGGAGTCGTATAAGGCTCTGGGCAGGCTGGAACAGGCTTGCGATGCTTACTCGAGGGTGGCTGAAACCGGTGAGGGATCGTTTGTGGAGCTGTCGATGCTGAATTTCTCTACCTTGTCATATAAGTTGGAAAGATGGTCTGATGCGTTCAGCGGTTATGCGTCGCTTTACTCATCTGCCAAGTTGCCTAACAATAAGTATCTGGCGATGTTGGGACAGATGAGGTCAGCCTTCAAGGGTCATGAGTGGGATGCAGCCATGGAATGGGCCGGCAAGGTGACATTAGATGCAGGTGCCGATGTGGCTGTCAAGCGTGAAGCAGGCTACATAAAGGCCAAGTCTCTGCTTGCTGTCAGCAGACGTTCAGAGGCGATGGCTGCGCTGGATTCCCTTGCTTCGGACAAGAACGATGCCTATGGTGCGGAGGCTGCATACATGCTCATTATGGACAGTTACGACAGGGGAGATTTCGATCAGGTGGAAACCAGGGTCTATGCATTTTCAGATGCAGGCTCTCCTCAGACCTATTGGCTTGCCAAGAGTTTCATTGTCCTGGGTGATTCGTTTGCCGAGAGAGATAATCTGGAGCAGGCGAGGGCTACATTCGAAAGTGTAAGGGATGGCTATTCTCCGACTGGAGAAGAGGATGACGTCCTTGATAATGTGGCTCACAGACTCAAGAAGTTGGCGGAGCTCGGTGCTCGATAACAGAAGTTGGTGCTTATGAAGAAAATTATCATATCATTTGCTATATTGGCCGCAACGGTCTTTACTGCGGCTGCTCAGAATCTCGATCCGACTGTCGAGGTCAGCAGGAAGTATGAGGGAAAACTTATGGACGTGCATAAGCCCGATATGGAGATGGCTGTGCCTGATAGTGTCCACCGGTTCGATCTTGATTTCGATTATTCCGTCTTTGATAATCCGTATAAGGGTTCTTATGAGTTCAATCCATATACGATGGATATGAAGCCGGAGAGTCGTAAGACAAGTCCAGCTCAGTTCTATATGAATGTTGGTGCGGGATATACTCTTCATCCGACTCTGGATGTGCTCTGGTCGCCGGTGCTGACCGGACCGTTCAAAGTGGATGTCTATGGATCAAACCGTTCGTATATAGGAGATTACAGGGCTTCTCATGTTGGAGATCCTCCGGCAGGCACATATTTCAAGGGAGGCTATGATGTTCTTTCCAATGCAGGTGCGGATCTGGGATATGATTTTGAAAAGGTCTCCTTGGGATTCGGTGCGTCGTATCATGGCGTTGCTGTAAAGGATGCATTCAAGAAGGACGCTTACAATGCTGTGGATGCGTATATGTCCATCCGTTCAAAGGGAATGAACAAGTTCAACTATGGAGCAAAGGCGACATACAGATATGGACATATAAACGGTACTGATGAGCATCTGTTCGGTGTGGCGGGAAATGTGAGCCATCTGTTCAGACCGTATAATCGTGTGGTGGTGGATCTTGGACTGGATTACGGAAAGTATCAAGGGCAGCTGGACGCGTCGTATGCAAATTTCTGGCTTACTCCTCGATATGTGCGTGAGAAGGGAAGGGCGAGGACCAGTGTCGGTGTGAGGGTGTCTGCGGTGGCTTCAAGGGCTCAGGGTTTCGCAAAGGCCAACCAGTTCGTCTATCCGGATATACGTGCATCCTATGATGTGATCAAAGATGCAATGAGGGTGTATCTGAATGTTACCGGTGGCGAGTCTGTGAACACTTATGCTTCCATGATAGACAGGAATCATCATTTCAGTCTGGCCTATTCTGTGCAGGATGCGGCCTTGCTCGGGTCGTCTGTGGAGCGTGTAAGGCCGGAAGTCGGCCTTGATGGCAGGATATCATCTTTTTTTACCTACGCTCTGAAGGCTGGCTATGTCCTGAAGGATCATGCCCTGATGGATGTTCTGGTCAAGGATGATGCCGGCTATCTTCCGGCGTTCGGTTATGGAGGGTACAGTCAGGCTTATGCCGGTGCTGAATGTACACTTAATTTGGAGGCATTCAGATTTGACGGTGCGTTCCGTTATGCCCATACATGGGGGCTGGAGGCGCTTGAGGGGGCTTATTTTGTCAAGCCGGCCGATTTTAATGCCGAAGTGTCTGCGGAATATAACTGGCTGAGGAGGGTCTATGTCGGGGTTGATTGCGAATTTGCATCAAATGCCAGGACTGCTGACAAGGCGGTCTTCCTCCCGTATTACATAGATCTGGGAGCCTATGCAGAGTATGTGGCCGGCAAGAAAGTTTCCCTCTGGCTGCGCGGCGGAAATCTGCTTGATATGGAGATTCAGAGAAACCCTCTTTTTGCAGAAAAGGGTATCAATTTTACGGCAGGAATTTGTTTGATTTTTTAGTTAGAAATCACTATATTTGTCCGTTTATTTAACGACAATAAGTAATAGCAAAATATGAGCGAAGAAGTAATCAACAACTCGGCGGCGGAGCAGTATTCCGCCAACAGTATCCAAGTGCTTGAGGGCCTTGAGGCCGTGAGAAAGAGACCGTCCATGTACATCGGTGATGTAGGTGAGAGAGGTCTCCATCATCTTGTTTATGAGGTGGTCGATAACAGTATCGATGAGGCTCTTGCTGGATACTGTACACATATTGAGGTGACTATCAACGAGGATAACTCTATAACAGTAAAGGATAACGGTCGTGGTATCCCTACAGGAATGCACGAAAAGGAGAACAGGTCGGCTCTTGAAGTCGTTCTGACTGTCCTTCATGCCGGTGGTAAGTTCAGCAAGGACAGCTACAAGGTATCCGGTGGTCTCCACGGTGTGGGTGTATCCTGCGTAAATGCCCTTTCTGACTATCTCAAGGCAGAGATCCATCGTGAAGGCAAGGTCTTCGTTCAGGAGTACTCGAAGGGTAAGCCTTACAAGCCGGTAGAAATAGTGGGAGATGCAGAGGATACGGGTACGATGGTTACTTTCCATCCGGATCCGGAGATTTTCCAGGTAACTACCGTTTACAAGTATGACACATTGGCGGCACGTCTGCGTGAGCTTGCATACCTTAACAAGGGCATCCACCTTAGTCTGACAGACAAAAGGAATCTCGTGAACGATGTCGACGAGAACGGTAATGAACTCGAGACAACTCATTACAGAAGCGATGTGTTCTATTCGAAGGATGGTCTCAGGGAGTTCGTCGAGTATCTTGATGGCGGAGCTGAGAAACTTATCGAGTCTCCTGTATATCTTGAGACAGACAAGATCATCCCTATCGAAATCGCCCTTCAGTACAACACAAGCTATACTGAGAAGATTTACTCTTATGTAAACAATATCAATACAATAGAGGGCGGTACGCACCTCCAGGGCTTCAAGATGGGTCTTACAAGGACCTTGAAGAACTATGCGGACAAGCAGGGTATGCTCGCGAAACTGAAGTTTGACCTTGCTGCCGACGACTTCCGTGAAGGACTTACTGCTGTGGTTTCGGTAAAGGTTGCCGAGCCTCAGTTCGAGGGTCAGACAAAGACCAAGCTCGGTAACGGCGAGGTCGTGTCGGCAGTGTCGCAGGCAACAGCAGCGGCTCTTGAGCAGTATCTTGAGGAAAACCCAAGAGAAGCCAAGATGATCGTGGAGAAGGTTATTCTTGCCGCGACGGCACGACATGCAGCACGCAAGGCTCGTGAAATGGTTCAGAGAAAGACCGTCATGTCCGGCGCAGGAATGCCAGGCAAACTTGCTGACTGCTCGTCAAGAAATGCAGAGGAATGTGAACTCTTCCTTGTCGAGGGAGACTCTGCGGGTGGTACTGCAAAGCAGGGACGTGACCGTATGACACAGGCTATCCTGCCGCTTCGTGGTAAGATTCTCAATGTTGAGAAGGCTATGGAGCATAGAGTCTTCGAGAGCGAGGAAATCAGGAACATATATACTGCTCTCGGCGTAACCGTAGGTACTGAAGAGGACAGCAAGGCTCTTAATCTGAGCAAGCTCCGTTATCATAAGGTTATCATCATGACCGATGCCGACGTGGACGGAAGCCACATTGCAACCCTAATCCTGACGTTCTTCTTCCGCTATATGATCGATCTTATCAAGAACGGATATGTATATCTTGCTACACCTCCGCTCTATCTTGTGAAGAAAGGTAAGGAAGAAATCTACTGCTGGACAGAGAGTCAGCGTAAGGAAGCAGCCCTTCAGCTTGGAAAGGGCTCTGAAGCAGGAGTGTTCGTGCAGCGTTACAAAGGTCTTGGAGAGATGAGTGCAGAGCAGCTTCAGTCTACTACCATGGACCCGGCAAAGCGTCTGCTTCGTCAGATTACCATTGAGAATGCGGCCGAAGCAGAAAGGACGTTCTCAATGCTTATGGGTGACGATGTACCGCCACGCCGTGAGTTTATCGAGCAGAATGCTCACTATGCAAACATTGACGCATAATAACTGATGGATAAAAAACAGTTTCCGCGCAGGTTCAGGGTTTATGCCCCACTGCTGATTTTGGTGGCCGTCATAACATTCCTCCTTCCGAGGACTCCAAAGTTCGCTTACGATTACAAGAAAGGTGAGCCTTGGGCTTATGAAACACTTGTTGCAAAGTTTGATTTTCCTATCCTGAAGACCGATCTTCAGATGAGCAGGGAAAGAGGGAGGCTTGCGTCGGAAATAGTCCCATATTACAGCCAGGATGTTTCGGTGGGATTCATGGCCCAGACGGCCCTCAATGAGATGCATTTGGGTGCTCATGAATATCTCCGGCATCATCTTTCTGCGCTGTTGTCCGATATATATTCGAGGGGTGTCCTTGGCGATAATATGAGCCAGGGGGATTCCTCGATTGTATTGAAGAACATATATGTGCGTCGTGACGGCGCTTCTGTAAAGGTGCCTGTCGATGAAATCTATACTCTGGCGACTGCTCGTCGTGAGGTCCGAAGGATCGTGACGGACTTGTGCAGGTCCGATGCGGATTCTATTTATAGGGCAGCGGGTCTTGATGCTCTGGTAGTCCAGGATCTTAGTCTTGACAGGAAACTGACCGACGAGATGTACAAGGCCAGCCTGGATGACCTTTCTCCGACTGAAGGACTGTTCAAGGCCCATCAGACCATCGTAAAATACGGAGATGTCGTTACATCCGAGACTCTGCAGCTTCTGGATTCATATCGCAAGGAGTATGATGCAAGCATAGGATATAATGGCCATCCGGCATTCCTGTGGGCTGGAAATGTGGTGCTGGCCCTATGTTTTGTACTGGTGCTTTTCCTTGCAATCTATTACTGCAACTACAGGATATTCACGGAGATGAAGAAGTATCTTTATCTCATTCTGATGTTTACGCTGTCCTTTACTGCTGCCTCGGTGGCCTCGAGGGTCGGCGCAGACCTGTTCTATATCATACCTTTCAACCTGATCGCTCTCTATCTTCTTGCATTCTTCAAGAAGAGGATTGTGTTCGTGGTGTATCTTCTCTCGTTGCTTCCAGTGCTGATTTTCGCATCGAACGGTGTGGAATTGTTCGTGATGTATATGGTTTCAGGTGTCGTGGGAATGTTTGTGTTTGAAAGGTTCAATAAGGGATGGCTTCAGTTCGTGACAGCGTTCATTGTATTCGTGACAATGGTACTTGTCTGGACTGCGTTCAGAATAGTCGAGGATGTAGAGTCGGTAAGGGTGACTTATATGGTGATTGCGGATATGGCTCTTGGTGCACTTCTGATGGTCGCTGCTTATCCTCTCATATACCTGTTCGAGAAGATATTCATGCTTGTTTCAACATCTAAACTTGTCGAATTGAGCGATACCAGCAACAAGCTTCTGCGTATGTTGGCCGATAAGGCTCCGGGCACATTCCAGCATTCTCTCCAGGTTATGAACCTTGCAGACGCTGCAGCACGTTCGATAGATGCGAATGTTCCTCTGGTGCGTGCCGGTGCTCTTTACCACGATATCGGAAAGATAATGAACCCCCAGTGCTTTACCGAAAATGAGAGTCCGGGAGTGAACTTCCATGAGGATCTTTCATATAAGGATAGCGCGCGGGAAATCATCCGTCATGTCGCTGACGGTGTGGCTCTGGCAGACAAGCATCGCCTTCCTAATATAATAAAGGAGTTCATTGTGTCGCATCATGGTACCACGTGTACGGCATACTTCATGAACAAGTATCTCAACGAAGGGGGCGATCCGGCTGATGTTCAGGATTTCTATTATGACGGCGTAAGGCCGACGACAAAGGAACAGGTGATCCTGATGCTTTGTGATACGATAGAGGCGGCATCCCGCAGTCTGAAGGACTATTCGCAGGAGAATGTTTCGGCTCTGGTCGACAAGATTATCGAGGGCAAGGTGGATGAGTGTCAGCTTTCATGTGCAGACATTTCTCTACGCGAACTCAATATACTGAAAGACGTGATCAAGACATATCTGATGCAGATGCATCATTCCCGGGTGGCTTATCCGAAGCGCAGACAGGCTGGGAAATGATATTTTGATTATTGCCCTTAAATGATTAACTTTGCAAGCTATTTCGCGCGCGTGCGCAGTTTGACAGGCAGAAAAATTTATAATAATACAACAATATGAAGATTGAACAGAACAGAATTGACGATCTGAACATCGAGCTTACACTTACAGTGTCCGCTTCAGACTATTCAGACAGCAAGAAGAAGAGACTCAGCGACTACAGAAAGAAGGCTGAGATCAAGGGTTTCAGAAAGGGTATGGTTCCAATGTCACTCGTCGAGAAGATGTATGGCACAAATGCTCTCGTTGACTCTATCAACGATGTTATCGCACAGGGACTCAACAATTTCATCCAGGAGAACAACCTCCGCGTTCTCGGTGAGCCGCTTCCATCTGAGGAGCACATCGCAAACGAGTGGGTTGACGGAAACGACTTCACATTCAAGTTTGACCTCGCTCTCAATCCTGAGGTTTCATTCGAGCTTTCAAGCGCTGACGAGGTACCTTACTATACTATCACAGTAACAGAGGCTGCAAAGAAGGATATGAAGAACACTCTCCTGAAGCAGTATGGTTCACTCGAGGATGGCAAGAAGGCGAAGGAGGATGACTTCATTATCGTTGACTTCGAGCAGGGTGACATGAAGGTAGAGGGTACTTATGTAGCTCTCCGCAATGTTGCTGAACCTGCACGTGCTTCATTCGTAGGAGTTAAGGCTGGTGATATTCTCGAAGTAAACGTAAACGAGGCATTCGTGAACGAGACTGACCGTGCTTCAATGCTTAAGGTTACAAAGGATGAACTCGCAACTCTTGATCCGATGTTCAAGATGACTGTCCAGACTGTAAAGACTTTCGTTAATGCACCTCTTGTTGAGGAGACATTCGAGAAGATCTTCGGAGTGAAGACAGAGGAGGAGTTTGATGCCAAGATCGAGGAGAGACTCCGCGCAGAATATACTCAGGAGGCTGATTTCCGCTTCTCTAAGGATGCCAAGGCATATCTTCTCGATAAGGCAAATGTACAGGTTGCAGAGAATTTCCTCAAGAGATGGGTATACACAGTCAACGAGGGTAAGTTCACTATGGAGGACATCGAGAAGGATTGGGATCTGTTCATCATTGACTACAAGTGGCAGATGGTTCGCAACTTCCTTATGAACAAGTATAATGTGAAGATTGAGGAGGCTGACCTTCTTGCAAGCGCAAAGGGCTTTGCTGCATACCAGTTCGCTATGTACGGAATGAACAATGTTCCTGACGAGCAGCTTGAGTCATTTGCAAAGAACATCCTTTCGCAGGAGGAGCAGGGCCGCAGAATTCTCGATCAGGTAGAGAACGAGAAGACTTTCGCTGCTGTGCGTGAGGTTGTTACTCTCAAGAAGAAGAAAATCTCGGTTGATAAATTCCGCGAGTTGAAATAATTCACAATAAAAGGACCGGCTCGCAAAGCCGGTTTTTTTATTGTCATCTCGAGCGATTAAAACGAGTTTCAATTTCGTCATCTCGAGCGAGCAGAGCGAGTCGAGAGATCTAATACAATGAATATATGAATAAAGAATTTAATAAATACGCCCGTCTTGAACATGGTATCAGCTCAATGACCATGCACCGTTATGAGTCTGTTCTTGATGGTTATATAAATCCGACAATCATCGAGGAGCGCAAACTCAATGTGGCTTCAATGGATGTGTTCAGCCGTCTTATGATGGACCGAATCATATTCCTTGGCGTTCCGATTGACGATGATGTCGCAAATATCATCCAGGCACAGCTCCTGTTCCTTGCTTCTACAGACCCTACAAGCGATATTTCGCTTTATCTGAACACTCCAGGCGGACAGGTATCTTCAGGTCTTGGTATCTATGATACAATGCAGATCATCGAGCCGGATGTGGCTACTATCTGTACTGGTATGGCCGCATCAATGGGTTCTGTCCTCCTTTGTGCAGGTGCCGCAGGCAAGAGGTCTGCCCTCAAGCACTCACGTGTGATGATCCACCAGCCTCTCGGAGGTGCGCGCGGTCAGGCATCAGATATTCTTATCGCTGCACAGGAGATAGAGAAGACGAAGAAAGAACTTTACACAATTATATCTGAACATTCCGGACAGCCGATCGAGAAGATCTATGCTGACGGAGACCGCGATTTCTGGATGACTTCGCAGGAGGCTCTGGAGTACGGAATGATAGATGAAATACTTACAAAGAAGAAGTAAGCATGGCTAAGAAATCCAGATCAAAGTCAGGCGAAGACATGGATATGAGATATTGCATGTTCTGTGGCAGAAGCGAGGATGAAGTTCCGTTTCTGCTTCAGGGAATGGATGCATGTATCTGTTCGGATTGTGTCGGTATGGCCAAGGGCTATATTGATGAAATTGTAGCAGAGAAGAAGTCAGCAAAGTCGCTTGGTAAAATAGAGTCACTCAAGAAGCCGAAGGAAATACATGAGTTTCTGAATCAGTATGTCATTGGCCAGGACCGTGCAAAGAAGCTTCTTTCTGTGGCAGTGTACAACCATTATAAGCGTCTTAACCACAATCTGGCAGAAGGCGGTGAAGTCGAGCTTGAAAAGTCAAATATCCTTATCGTAGGACCGACAGGTACTGGTAAGACCTTGCTGGCCAAGTCAATAGCAAGGCTTCTTGAAGTCCCTTTCACTATCGTTGATGCCACAGTCCTTACTGAGGCTGGATATGTCGGTGAGGATGTCGAGAGTATCTTGACCCGACTTCTTCAGGAGGCGGATTTCGATGTGGCCAAGGCCGAAAGAGGTATCGTCTTCATTGACGAGATCGATAAGATCGCGCGCAAGAGCGATAATCCTTCGATAACACGCGACGTGTCAGGTGAGGGCGTGCAACAGGCTATGCTCAAGCTCCTTGAAGGTGCTGTCGTTAATGTTCCGCCGAAGGGCGGCCGCAAGCATCCGGAGCAGGAGTTCCTTCATGTGAATACGCAGAATATTCTTTTCATCTGCGGTGGTGCATTCGAAGGAATCGAAAGGAAGATCGCCCAGCGACTCAATACTCAGGTAATCGGTTTCGGCGCTTCGAACAAGCAGAAAGTTGACAAGGATAACCTGCTGCAATATGTTGAGGCACAGGATCTTCGTTCTTATGGTCTTATTCCGGAGATCATCGGCCGTCTTCCTGTGATCACTAATCTTGACCACCTTGACAGGGATGCGCTCAAGAGGATCCTGACTGAGCCGAAGAATGCATTGTTGAAACAGTATGAGAGGATGTTCGAGCTGGACGATATCAAACTGGTTGTAGAACCTGGTGTTCTTGATCTGATTGTAGATACAGCGATCGAGAACAAACTCGGCGCCCGCGGACTCCGCTCCATCTGCGAACGCATCATGACCGACGCCATGTACGATGCTCCGTCAACCCGCAAGAAGACCTTTAACCTTACTGTCGAGTACGCTAAAAGCAAGTTGTAATATGAAACAATACATTCAGGAAAATAAGGAGAGGTTTTTTGAGGAGCTGTTTTCGCTTCTCAGGATTCCGTCAGTGAGTTCGCTGGAGCAGCATAAGCCTGATATGCAGGCCTGTGCAGAGAGATTGGTGGAACTGTTGATGGAGGCTGGAGCAGACGAGGCTGCGGTTTATCCTACTGCCGGCCATCCGGTGGTGTTCGGACAGAAACTCCTCGATCCGTCACTTCCGACAGTACTTGTGTATGGACACTATGATGTACAGCCTGTGGATCCTATCGAGCTTTGGCATTCGGATCCGTTCGAGCCTGAAATCCGTGACGGGGCCATCTATGCGCGTGGTGCGAATGACGACAAGGGCCAGCTGTTCATGCACATCAAGGCTTTCGAGTTCATGGTGCGTAACGCAGGCCTGAAGCATAATGTGAAGTTCATCTTCGAGGGTGAGGAGGAGATCGGAAGTCCTTCTCTTGCAGCATGGGCATCAGAGCATAAGGATATGCTTGCTGCTGATATCATCCTTGTGTCGGATACAACCATGATTTCGGAGGTAGTACCTTCCATCAACTGCGGAATGCGTGGTCTTTCGTATGTGGAGGTTAAGGTTACCGGTCCTAACAAGGATCTTCATTCAGGACATTACGGCGGAGCGGTTGCCAATCCGATCAATGTGCTCTGCGATATGATTTCGTCGCTTATCGATAAGGATGGTCATATCACAGTGAGGGGATTCTATGATGATGTTGTTGAACTTTCGGCAGAGGACAGGGCAAAGCTTTCACGTGCTCCGTTTGACCTTCATGAATATAAGGAGTTCCTTGATATCAATGAGGTCAAGGGTGAGGCAGGTTATTCAACTCTAGAACGTACGGGCATCCGTCCATGTCTTGATGTGAACGGCATCTGGGGCGGCTACACCGGAGTTGGTGCCAAGACTGTGCTTCCTTCAGTCGCTCATGCAAAGATATCGATGAGGCTTGTCCCTAACCAGGACAGCGCAACCATAACAAGACTTTTCAAGGAGCACTTCGAGGCTATTGCGCCTGACTATGTAAAGGTTGAGGTTACTCCTCATCATGGCGGTGACGGCTTCCTTATTCCGATTTCGTCTCCTGCATATAAGGCTGCTGAGAAGGCTATGACAGAGGTGTATGGCGTGGAACCTGTTCCATCACGCGGCGGCGGATCTATTCCGATCCTTGCTGACCTGCAGCGCATCCTCGGCATCGACCCGCTCCTTATGGGATTCGGTCTTGAAAGAGACACTATCCACTCACCGAACGAGAGCTACCTTCTGAAGCAGCTCTTCGCCGGCATGGAAGCGATAGCATTATTTTATAAGTATTATTAACAGATCCTTCGCTGTCGCTCAGGATGACAGTAGAGCAACCTAATGTCATTCAGAACAGACTCTGTTGCCCAGAACGTTTTATGTCATTCTGAACGAAGTGAAGAATCTGTAAACAAAATAATAACTATGAACAGAAAAGAATTATTTGAGCAGATTCAGGCCAAAAAGAGCATGCTTTGCGTAGGCCTTGACGTTGATTTCAACAAGATGCCCGAGCATGTAAAGGCTCTGGCAAACAAGGGCGAACTCGCAATCAAGGGCGAACTTTACAAGGGTAAGGCCCGTTCGATCATCGAGTTCAACAAGGCCATCATCGACGCTACTGCGCCACACTGTGTGGCATACAAGCCGAACCTTGCATTCTACGAGTGCTGCGGTATCGACGGAATGCGCGCCCTTGATGCGACAGTAGATTACATCAGAAGCAAGTATCCTGAGATCTTCCTTATCGCAGACGCAAAGAGAGGCGACATCGGAAATACTGCAAAGATGTATGCTCAGGCATTTTTTGAGCAGATGGACTTTGACGCAGTGACCATCGCTCCTTATATGGGAGCCGACAGCGTGACTCCGTTTCTTGAGTACAAGGACAAGTGGGCTATCGTACTCGCACTGACTTCTAATGGATCCGCATACCAGTTCCAGACTGCTCAGAAGGACGGCAAGCCTCTTTATCAGGCAGTTATGGAAGAGATGATGCAGATATCAACTCCTGACAACATGATGTTCGTAGTGGGTGCGACCAAAGCGGATAAACTCCAGGAACTCCGCAGCTTCTGCCCTGACAACTTCTTCCTTGTTCCGGGAGTGGGCGCACAGGGAGGTTCAGCAGAGGAAGTTATCGCCAACGGCGCCAACGATCACGGCGGCCTGCTGATCAATTCTTCCCGCGGCATCCTCTTCGCTGACAGTTCGGAGAACTACGCCAAGGTAGCGGCAGAAGTTGCAGCTAAGACAGCGAATCTGTAGTATATAGATATTATCTTGAGTCGGCCACAAAATGATACGGTTTTTGTGGCCGACTCTTTCTTTTTTGCCGTCCTGGCCACAAAATCGCCTTCTGGTGTGGCCGACTCTTTGTTGTGATTATATTTCGTGATCGATCAGCGCCTTTATGAAGAATTCTGTGCACTGCTCTCGACTGATGTCGTAGGTGGTGAGGGTGGTGCTGTGGTCGGTCCTGTTGACGGATGCAAGGTCGCAGACGTAGAGACGGTCGATCTGCGAGAGGTACATTTTTGAGTATTTGACGTCAAGGTGACGCTGCAGCTCGCTGGCGTATTCCATGGTCATGACTGCCTCCTCGTGAGTGAGGTCGTCTTTGGTGAATATGTACAGGCCATATTCGCTGAACTCTCCGTAGAATCCGGATGCTACTTTCCGGATCTTGCTTTCGATGATACGGCGCAGGGGAAGGGCAAGGGACCAGTATTCGTACTCAAGATGTCCCACATAGCGTCCGCCCTGCAGACCGTAGCCGTAGCCGCTGTCTACAATCTGCCTGATCTCCTCACGGTCGCTGTCCGAGATGCTATCTTCATGGTCCGCATGGCAGTCAGTCTGGTCAGTGCTGATGGCTATATCCCCTTCTACCGCTTTGCCCGGCAGCCCATCTGGGAAACCGGCCATCTCCTTCAACATGGTCAGTGCCGCTTCCTTTTTGGGCGCCATAGCTCTTGTAACCTCAATGCCGAGACTTTTGTCCGGCTTCTGCAGATCGGGCCTGTCTTCATTCACTAGGTCGGCATACTCATCCCCCAGCACAGTCTCAAGGGTTATCTGTGCATATCTCTCGAAAAAACAGGTATCAAATTTTCTCATACGCACAAAGATAATATTTTATGTTTATCTTTGTTACATGTGCAGCATAGGGAACCACTCTACACAATGACATGATATGGGACATCCGTTTAAAGATACAATCTCGTTGCAGGAGGCGATGCAGCACTCCGGTGGACCTCTGGCTTTCAATCTGATGATAAAGCCGGCAGGTTCGTTGTGCAATCTTGACTGCCATTACTGTTACTATCTTGACAAGGCGGATATCTACAACGGTCTGCAACCGAAGATGACCGAGGAGACTCTTGAACTGCTGACAAAACAGTATATCGAGGCAAACGATGTCCCGGAGGTGACTTTCAACTGGCATGGTGGTGAGCCACTGGTCATGGGGTTGGACTTCTATCGCAAGGCCATGGAACTCCAGCAGAAATATGCAGGCGGCAAGATAATCCATAACACCCTGCAGACAAACGGGACTCTGATAACCCGTGAGTGGGCTGAGTTCTTCAAGCAGCATAACTTCCTGATAGGCATATCTATAGATGGTCCGGCCGACATTCACGACAAGTTCCGTAAGGACAAGGGTGGACAGCCGACATTCGACAAGGTCATGCGCGGGTTGACTATCCTGCGTCAGACAGGAGTCGAGTTCAACACAATGTCCACCATCAACAGGGCATCCGAGGGCAGGGGAGCGGAAGTATATCAGTTCCTGAAATCCATCGGCAGCCGTTACATGCAGTTCATGCCGGTGGTCGAGCATGTCAAGTATCCGACAGATACACAAGGAAAGAGTCTCAAGAAGGCGCGTCCTTATATTGTCGATCCGAACGAGCCGGGAGCTCAGCTTGCACGCTGGTCCGTATCCTCACAAGGTTTCGGAAAGTTCATGTGCGACATATTTGATGTGTGGGTGCGTCAGGATGTGGGACGCTATTTCGTCAACCTCTTTGATGCAACTCTGGCAGGATATTGCGGGGCACAGCCGGGATCGTGTGCATACGCGGCCACATGCGGCGGCAATACCGTCATCGAGCACAACGGTGATGTCTATCCGTGCGATCATTTCGTTTATAAGAAATACCTGATAGGCAATATATCCCAAAGAACGTTGCGGGATATGGCGACTTCCGATGAGCAGTACAGGTTCGGTCTTGAAAAACGTAACGGGCTTCCTTCCAAGTGCTTCAGTTGCAAGTTCGCCAATATATGCCACGGTGAATGTCCTAAACACCGTTTCAGCAGGACAGAAAATGGTGATACAGGCTTGTCAGCTCTCTGCGGCGGCTATTACATGTTCTACGAACATACTCATCCATATATGCTCCGGATGAGGGACTATATCCTCTCCCAGGCTGCTAATGAACGACGATAGGGTTTATACCCATACAATCGAACGAGTCGTGGAGTTTTCCTTCTGAATTGAATACGTAAACATCTCCTGTGCTTACATAATCAGAGCAGCCGACATAGATGTATCCGTCACGGGCAACAGAGATAGAATATGCTTTCGGCATTGTTGTATTGTCTGTTACGAATTCTCCTTCTTTTGTGTTTGTACTCATATCATGTCTGTAAACTGTTCCAGGGAGCGGAGCCAAGTTTTCGTCGTAACCACCGCAAAGAATATAGAGTTTGTTGTCTGCACCTTTGGCAATGTCGCTTGGTGATGCATAGTCAAGGTCGCTCACTGAGTTGTCTGCAGTGTGGATAACCTGAATTTTTGCCGGTTTTTCGGCATAGTTTCCATAGCTCATCAAATATACATGTTCTCCGTCTGATGATGCACAAAGGATTGCAGGGTTGTCATGGACGGTGATCGTGTTTATCTGAACGAAGTCGCTGATGGATACTACGGAAACGGTTGTTCCATAGTCGGGATATAGCATACCACCTGAATTTGCTACATAGAGATTGCCATCTGCTACAGCAATGCCTTCCGGATTTTCGCCAACTGCAGTAAGTCTTACAGAAAAATTGTCGGGGTTGATTTCTCCCACAAAACCTTCATAATAAGTCACATATACCTTGTTGCCAGCTGCAGCAAAAGCACGTGGTGAAAGCGGGGATCCGTCATGAGTGGCATTTACCTGAGACTTTATTTTCAATGAAAGGTCAGTTACAAATATCGTCTTTGAACCATTGACAGCGATGTAGATTTCATTTCCATGAACCAGAATGTCCTGACCAAGGTCTCCGAGTTTCTGACCGTTTGCGTTTTTGAATACGTCGGCTGTGAGAGTCTTGGTTGAAGAGTCGTAACTGCATATGTTTGAGTCATTTTTACCCCAAGCTCCGTTGTTGAGTACGAGTGTGCTGATGTCGGATGGTTGTGGATCTTTTTTGTCAATGCTGTCGCATGAAACGAAAAGGCCGCATAGAGCCAATGCAATAATGATCTTTTTCATGTCTTTAATATTTGAATTTTACAGATATTCTGAATGAGCGCCCCGGCATAGGATAGCTTTGTATGATTTCATAGTTGGTGCCTGACAGATTGAGACATTCCAGGCTTATCCCTATTTTATAGTTATGGGCTTTGCCGAAATCGAAGTTTCTGTTGATGCTGATACAGTGGTCTGCATAACCAGCAATTTCATTAGCAGGGATGTTCTGACCCTTTGAGTATCTGACTCCTGCTGCGTTCAGGCGGTAGCAGATATTTATCCATTCTGTCATTATGCTCAGGTCCGAACTACCGCAATGACGTGGTGTGTATGCTGTCTGATGCATGTAGGTCTTTGAATTTTTATCTGTTACATCTACTGAATATTGAAGTGAGTAGTTGGCATTCAGAACAATAGTTACCTTTCGATCTGGAACAAATGAAGCCGAAAGGTTTATATCGGTGCCATACATCCAAACTTTACCTACATTCTGCATGCTCCATATGAACATTGTCGGAATGGCTGTGATTTTGTCCTTTAGTTTATTGAAATATGCATCTGCTGATATCTCGATCCTGCCGAACTTATGCTTTTCCCGTAATGTCAGTCCCAGGTTCGATTGCCATCCGCTTTCCGGCCTGAGAGATCTATTTCCGACACGTGCATAATACAGGTCATTGAATGTGGGAGCTCTGAAACTATCCTTCCAACTCGCTCTCATGTAGAGACCTTTATAAATGTTCCAGTTAACACCAATCATGGGTGACAGGCGGAACTTGTCTTCAGGTGCTTCGCCTGTGCGAAGAACCTCTGAGATATATGTGGCAGCCAAATTGGCGTTAACTTTGAGCCCCTTCCAATTGAATTCTGCTGCAGCAGCACTGACAGAGGTGTGTCTGATCGGGAATGGACATTCCGGAATTGATGCGTTCAACGTGTTTATGAACAGGTCTGAGGCCAATGAAAACTTCCAGTTTTCATTGGGTCTATATAGTCCGCGTGCTGCAATGGAGTATTCGTTTTGCGAATATCTGTCGTCTTGTGCGACCGGATACATGGGATCAGAGTTCGTATATCTGTTATATGAATATGTATACCCTAAATCAGCATGAAGTTTCCATTTTTTGCCCCACTCCTTATCATACATGGCCGAGCATATAGCAGATCTATCCCAAAGACGTTCATAGTCTGTCTGGGTGTATAGGATGACCGGACCAGGAAGACCGCGCTCTGATCCATAGATGTTGGCTTTGATTTTCAACTTGCCGTATTGATTCAGGTTGGCATAAAAATTAACTTCGCCACCTATTGAACCGACATTGCTGTTAATGCGCTTTTCTTCGGTGATGAGATTATGGTTGTGCAATGTGAAGGGATAATTGCCTTCTGAGACCATTCCGTATGCAGACAGGTTGAGAGAGCATGACTTGCTTAGTTTCTGGCTGTATGAAACATGTGGACTGAAGGTGCCGAATGAACCGGCTGTCAGACGTGCATACACTTCAGTATCGCTTTGAAGAAACTGTGGCTCAGCACTTTCTATCTTTAGTACTCCAGCTGATGTCAAGCCTCTGGCACTGCGGAAAATATCATCGTCGATGCCAATTATGACTGATGTCTCTGCAATGCCGTCCAGGTTGAATCTGGAGATGTCTATCTGCCCGTTCTGAGCGTCTGTTATAGAGATTCCGTCATACATTATGCTTGTATGGGTGGCTCCCATATTCCTGATAGATACGGTCTTGAGACCTCCGATGCCACCATAATCCTTGACACTTACTCCTGAAAATCTTTCAATGGCTTCATATAATCCGATGGTTCCGGTGACTTCAGCCATTGCTGATGAAAGTGAATTTACCGGACATACGGCAGTGGCTGCGGTTTCTACTTCAGCAGAGACCGTAGCAGTATTCAATGTGTCACCTTCGCAGACGACACAGCATAACGCCATCAATAATCCTTGAATCATTTTCCAACATACAAGGCACCTGACCCCGGGCACCGGCAGTTAATTGCATGGCAGGTCTTCTGACTCGTCATTTCCCGACCTTCCCGCCCATAGGGCAGTGGCTTTGAATCTGATCTCTCAGAGGGATACGGACTGTTTTTCCGTTTAGAACAGGATTGAGTCCGGACTTACAGCTGCGGGCACAGTTCCGGTCTTGCACCGGATTCCCTTTTCAAATGCACAACCGACAGGTCTGCATTCACCATACGGATGCAAATTTATAAGGATTTTCTGAAAATTGGCTAACTTTGCTTCGATTTAATGAAAATCAATATGAAAAAGTTCCTTACTCTATTTCTTCTTTTATGCAGTTGTGCCGCTTTTGCACAGACTGAAAAGTCAAAGGTTGTTTCTGATACACTCTACAGTAATATCCTGAAATGCAACAGGGCATTCAATGTCTATCTGCCTCATAATTACAAGGCTGATGCGGACAAGTCGTATCCGGTTCTGTACCTGCTTCATGGATATACTGATGACCAGCAGATGTGGCACAAAAGAGGTCATGTAAGGGATGTGATGAATAATCTTGTGCGTTCAGGTCAGGTTGATGAGATGATAATCGTGATGCCTATGGCCGGTATCGCAAAGGGTGAGACCGAGACTTATCATGGCTATTTCAATCTTCCGGATTGGAAATATGAGGACTTTTTCTTCCAGGAGTTCATACCTGCAGTAGAGAGCCGTTACCGCATCAAGGCCGATAAGCAGCATCGCGCGATTGCCGGTCTGTCAATGGGTGGTGGAGGATCCACATCATATGGTCAGAAGCATCCTGATATGTTCTGTGCAGTATATGCCATGAGTGCGCTCATGGGACAAGTGCCAGGCCGAGAAGTGAGTTCGGCAAAGGACGCGAAGCAAATGGCTATGTGGAAGTCTGCAGCGGCGAACAGTTGTGTGGATTTTGTGAACAATGCGAGTCCGCAGACTGTGGAGCAGCTGAAGTCAGTAAACTGGTTTGTAGACTGTGGCGATGAGGACTTCCTTCTTGATGTCAATTTCCAGTTCATTGAGGCCATGAGGGACAAGGGAATACCGATGGAACTGAGAATCCGTGACGGCGTTCACGATTGGGAATATTGGCATTCTGCCCTTTATATTTGTCTTCCTTATCTTGACAGGTTATTTCAGAACAGATAAATGCTTGCAAGTCTACTATATGTTCTGATTTCTGGCATCGCTCTTCCTGTCGGTGGTATTCAGATGCAGTATCTGTGGCGTAACCAGCTGGGGGATGTGTATTCCCTCGGTCTGGGCAGTGCTGCCTGCCTCGGTGCGGCTGCGGCAACCATGACCGGATGGTGCTCGCTGACTGTCGGCAGTTTTATCTGTACGTTGATCTGCACCTTGATATGCTTCTTTGTGACCTTACGGGTGACAACTCAGCAGCTCATTACATTCGGTATCCTTTTCGGAACATTCATAGGCTCTATAGGAACAATAGTAGTTACAAATGCTCCTACAGGCGACCTTCTGAAGCAGTATTATCTTTGGGGAGCAGCCAATTTCAACCTTGAAGGCGTGACGGGTTTCGATATAGGATTTTCTCTTGTACTCTTTGCTGTGGGAATTGGCGCCGCCGTGAGTCAGGCCGGTAAACTGACCCGACATTTCAAAGGGGAAATAGAACTCCCGGATCTTTCCAAGGCATTGTTGCTGATCGCTATCATGTGCCTTGTGACGAGTTCTGTATCCATCTGCGGACCGATCGGCTTCATTTCTCTGGGTGTTCCGAATCTTAGCCGCCTGATATGCCGAAGCAAGGACATCCGCCATCATTATCTGATCTCGGCAGGTATGGGAGTAGGACTTCTGCTTGTTACCTACTTGGTTGTCCGCTATGTCAATTTCGGCATATATCTTCCGATCAGTGCCACCATGGCTATTCTTGCACTTCCACTGATGGCTCTTATCTTTATCCGTAGTCCGAAGGAGTAATTAAACTATAAATTTACCGACCTTAGGGATGCGTCGTAAGATTACGGCTGCAATAGCTGTGAGAATGAACGCAACAACTGCTGCGCCGAGTATCTCCACTGGTGTAGTCCAGAATCCCAGACCTCCTTCCACACCGCTTCCAAGCCATCCCCTGAACCATCCGCAGACCGGAACAAGGATCAGCAGATGCATCAGGTACATGCCGTAGCTGGCCTGCGAAACAGGTAGCAGCACTTTCCGGTAGAAGCATCCCGAAGACTTGATCTTCTTGAAGATAAGTATCCATGCTATGGACATCAGAACCACTCCGATGGTGTCGTTGCACCAGGTAGTCTCCCACCATACAGCCTTCTCCACAAGTCCTTCTGCCGGAAAAGAACCTGAAAGACTTCTTCCTACGGTCTCATAGACCCTGCGAAGGAAGCCTCCGAATGAAATGGCATGGCCGGCGAGGTATGAAGGAACGGCGATCAGCAGTGTCTTTGCCCAACTCAGTTCGCCGACAAACTTTCTGAAATACAGCCCCAGCAGCAGATATCCGATGAATCCGCTTACATAATAAAATGTGCCGTATGCATTCCAGCTGGCCTCACCCCAAAGCGGGAAGAGAGCCTGTCGAGGCAGACCTGATGGACCGTATATCACGGTCGGTGCCCCTGCGACCCAATCCCGGATAAGCGGAATCAACGTTGTGAACAGCCAGATACCAAGATAGGTAAGGAGTTCCTTCCTGCTGACTTTCTCAGCCCAAGGCGAAAGCAGCGGCATGAGAAGGTATACTCCAAGGAGCATGTAAATGAACCAGAGATGCCCGGCAGCATAGTTGAAGTTGAGAAGCAGATTCCTGAAATTCTCCACCGGCTCACCCCAGACGAACGCATAGACGCAGCTCCAAAGTACGAAAGGAATCAAAATCCTGACTGCACGCTTGCGGAAGAATTCCCCGGTAGAACACTTCAAAGGAAACAGCAGGTAACTTGATGCAATGACGAACAACGGAACGCAAGAGCGCACGAGCGTATCAAAGAACGATGCCCAGAATGCGTCAGTTTCATTTAATATCAGCGATCCCTCGCCACCAAGATAAAACGGTTCAGTAGCATGTACTACAAAAACCATGAAGCAGGCCGCTACCCTCAGCCAGTCAATCCATATTTCTATTTTGTTTTCCATAGGTGTTGATCTCGAATTTAAGCAAAAGTAAGAAAATTATCGTACTTTTTCTTCTATTCTAAAATAGCTGAAAGTCGTTTAAGCACTCATCAAATACTATTTATTATCCCACCCATTCCCAATTATTCTCATAAAAATAAAAGCAGAGATAACGCACTAGGTCATCTCTGCTAAGAACACCGAGGGGAAGTAGACACCGTCAGAAAACGGTCAGTGTTCATTCTAAATCACCTTACGCTCCCAAAATGCGACGGTAATGCGAACGAACTGTCACGGTCTTGCCATTGATAATGCGCTTGTGCGCCTTGACCTTGACAAGTTTCTCTGTAGCGTCTGCTTCGATACGAAGCTTCAGCAAAATCGAAAGCTGTGTTTTCATGATTGAACTGTTTTCGGCATTGTTGCCGTTTTGTTAGGATTTGTAAAGCAAGCTTTGGATTTGAGAGTACGTCCCTCGGCTTTAGGGCCTTATTTTAAAGAAAAAGGCATTCAGTTTGGGGCTGAATACCTAATTCGTTTCCTAACAAAGCTTTCGCTTTAGTTCAATCATGTTACAAAGGTAAGGATTTTTTCTTTACATCCAAATCTTTGCTAGAAAGTTCGGCTTTTTCTACCTCCTAATACTCCTCCTCGTTCCAGAAGAAATCGTCCTTTGAAGGATAGTCTGGCCAGATGTCTTCGATGCTCTCGTAGACTTCGCCGTCATCTTCGAGTTCTTCAAGGTTTTCTACTACCTCGAGAGGTGCACCCGAACGGGTAGCGTAGTCGATAAGTTCTTCTTTGGTTGCTGGCCATGGAGCGTCTTCCAGGCGGTATGCAAGTTCAAGTGTCCAATACATAGTATTTTGAGTTTAAATTATTAATTATCAATTTGTTTGCCATTAAGGTCTTCCCAACGGGGCGGCAAAGATATACAAAAAAATCTATATTGCCGTTCTTTTTGCTAATTTTGCACAAAAATTATGCAAGATGGCTTACGTTAAGGAAGAAAGATACGATGAACAGACAACTGCAGCTATAGCAGAGCACTACAGGGAGATACTTCGCCTTCTTGGGGAAGACCCTGAAAGAGAGGGACTTGTGAAGACTCCTGAGAGGGTGGCAAAGGCTCTTCAGTTTCTGACTCACGGCTCTCGTCAGGACGGTTCCCAGATACTTCGCAGCGCGATGTTCAAGGAGGAGTATCAGCAGATGGTCCTTGTCAAGGATATCGAACTGTATTCTACTTGTGAGCATCATGTCATGCCTTTCATCGGCAAGGCCCATGTAGCATATATTCCAAACGGTTCTATTACCGGCCTTAGCAAAATCGCCCGCGTTGTAGAGACTTTCGCGCGTCGTCTTCAGGTCCAGGAGAGACTCACAACACAGATCCGTGACTGCATTCAGGATACCCTTCATCCTCTTGGTGTCGCCGTCGTTATCGAAGCATCACATACATGCATGACCCTCAGAGGAGTCCAGAAGGCAAATGCGGTGACTACCACATCTGCCTTCAGCGGCATCTTCCTCAAAGATGAGCGTACACGCAATGAGTTTCTCAATCTGATCAAATAGATTGCCACGTCGCTTCGCTCCTCGCAATGACGTTGGTGAAGAATTTCTCGCAATGACGTTGGTGAAGAATTTCTCGCAATGACGTTGGTGAAGAATTCCTCGCAATGACGTTGGTGAAGAATTTCTCGCAATGACGTTCTGTCTATTTCAGATAGGCGTCTTCCACAACTTTAGCACTTCTGGCGATGAACTCGCTGAGTTCCTTGCCCTTCAGCATGCCGTTAGCCAGAAGTGCCAGGTCAGTGATCTGTTTCAAGATCTCATTCTCGCAGGCAAATGCCTCCAAAGCCCTTTTATGGTCGGCGGCAGCAGTCTCTTTCGCTTCAGTCACAGTCTTCTTTACATCTTCTGATGCGTCTGCCGCTGCATCAGGAATTACTGCGGCCGGTGCCACCTCAGAAACTTTTGCTTCCATGATGCGTGCGACAAGAGGATTCTCCATGTTGACTGTAATGTTGTACATGGCAGGCATCTCACCATAGAAGTTCATTCCTCCGCCCATAGCTGACATTTCACGGTAACGGCGCATGAACTCGCTCTGTGTAATAAGGATAGGCGCAGCCTCCGCACCAAGATTGTCGGCCTGCACATAATACTCGTTGCCTGCCGGAAGTACTGACTTGAAAATCACAGAAAGGTCTTCCTGCTCTGTCTCTGACATCTCAGGCTTGATCTTTTCTCCCTTAAGAATCAGATTGTCAATGCTGTCTGAGTCAACTCGTGCGAACTTGACGTTCTCCATCTTCGCTTCAAGCAGATTGACGAAATGGCTGTCCAGCTGGCAGTCCATCAGCAGTACGTCATATCCCTTGTTCTTTGCAGCCTCAATGAAACTGTACTGTGCATCCGCGTCGGTGGCATAAAGGAAAACAACTTTCTTATCCTTGTCTGTCTGCTCGCTCTCGATAGCTTTCTTATAGTCATCAAGACTGAAGAACTTTCCATCTGTATTCTTCAAGAGACAGAACTTCATTCCTCTATCGCAGAACTTTTCGTCGGAAAGCATACCGTATTCGATGAATATCTTGAGGTTGTCCCATTTCTGCTCCAGTTGCTCGCGCTCGTTCTTGAAGATTTCGTCAAGACGGTCTGCCACCTTCTTTGTGATGTATGTAGAGATCTTTTTGACATTGGCATCGCTCTGGAGATAACTGCGAGATACGTTCAGCGGAATGTCCGGAGAGTCGATCACTCCATGAAGCAAGGTAAGGAAGTCAGGTACGATGTTGTCCACTGAGTCTGTCACGAACATCTGGTTGCAGTAGAGCTGGATCTTGTTGCGTGAGATCTCGACGTTGTTCTTGATCTTAGGGAAGTAGAGGATACCTGTGAGGTTGAAAGGGTAGTCTACGTTGAGGTGGATGTGGAACAGAGGCTCGTCTGCCATAGGGTAGAGAGTCCTGTAGAACTCATTGTAGTCCTCGTCTTTAAGGTCTGCAGGCTTGCGTGCCCACAGAGGCTCTACCTTGTTGATGACATTGTCCTTGTCGGTGTCTACATATTTTCCGTCCTTCCACTCTTGCTCCTTGCCGAAAATTACAGGAACAGGCATGAACTTGCAGTATTTGTTCAGGAGACCCTCAATGCGCTTTTTCTCCGCATATTCCTTTTCATCATCTGCAATATAAAGGGTGATGACGGTACCTCTGTCGGTCTTCTCACATTCCGTCATTTCGTATTCAGGCGATCCGTCACATGACCACATCACTCCCTTTGCGCCATCTTTCCATGAAAGAGTTTCGATAGTAACTTTCTCAGCTACCATGAATGCAGAGTAGAATCCAAGTCCGAAATGACCTATGATGCTGCTGAGCTGGTCCTTATATTTTTCCAGAAATTCTCCAGCTGATGAGAATGCTATCTGGTTGATGTATCTGTCAACTTCCTCGGCAGTCATACCGATACCGTTGTCCACAATTTTCAGTGTCTTTGACGCTTCGTCAAGTTCGATGCGCACTGCAAGCTCGCCAAGTTCGCCGTTGAACTCTCCCGATGCGGCCAGAGCCTTCATCTTCTGGGTAGCATCCACTGCATTTGCCACAAGTTCCCTTAGAAAAATCTCGTGGTCAGAATAAAGAAATTTCTTGATGACCGGGAAGATATTCTCGGTGGTTACTCCAATTTTTCCTGTTGTTGCCATATTCTTTGTTTTTAGTTTATTCGTGTCAGATTCCCACGTCGGCTTCGCCTTCTCGGAATGACGTGCTGATGTCGGCTTCGCCTTCTCGAAATGACGTGCTGATGTCGGCTTCGCCTTCTCGTAATGACGTTGATTCTCGTTGATACCGGTCGTCACGTCATTGCGAGACTCTGCAAGAGTCGTGGCAATCTCAAATCAAAATACATTCCAATTACAAAAATATGACAAAAAGTCAGTGACGACTGCCAAAACTAAAAGAAGGCTGCCAGACATATGTCACAGCAGCCTCCGGGTCAGGTTTAGTACCAATGAATTATTTATACAAGAATCTCTTGATACTCATCTTTGGTGTTTTTTCAAACGGGTTTTCCATAGTTTCAATGAGGTTGACCTTGCTGTATGCAGGCATAGCCTTGTTGATCTCTACCATCATTGTGTTCTTGTATGCTTCGATATCAATCGAGTCCGCCTTGATCTTCTCGCTGTCCATATAAACGAGGGCAACAATTCTGACTCCGCGTGAAATTACCACTGACTCTATTACATATGGCTGGTTGTTTACCACGGCTTCGATCTCTTCAGGGTAGATGTTCTGACCGTTTGCAGAAAGAATCATGTTCTTGCTGCGGCCCTTGATGAAGATGTTGCCCTTCTTGTCGAGCAGGCCGAGGTCGCCTGTACGCATCCATCCGTCTTCAGTGAATGCGGCGGCAGTAGCTTCATCGTTTTTGTAATATCCGCTCATGACACTGTTTCCACGAGCCTGGATTTCTCCGACTTTGTTGTAAGGGTCTTCTGAATCGATACGGATTTCCACGCTGTCAACAGCCTTGCCGCATGACTTAGGCGCGAAGTCCCACCAGTCCTCATAAGCAAGAAGCGGAGCAGCTTCGGTCATGCCGTAACCGACTGTGAAAGGAAGCTTGAATCTCTTGAACCACTTCTCTACATCCGGGTTGAGGGCTGCACCACCCATGACGATCTCGCGTACATTGCCACCGAATGCATTCATGAGGGTGTTCCTGATCTTCTTGAAGAGGAGGTTCTTGATGCCCGGGATGGCGCAGAGAACCTTCATTACAGGCTTGTTTACTACCGGCGCAACTTTGCTCTTGAAAATCTTCTCCATTACAAGAGGCACTGTGATCACGAGGTAAGGCTTGACCTGTGCCATCGCTCCAAGAAGAAGTGCAGGGGTAGGAGTCTTGCCGAGATAGTATATTGTCGCACCACCGCACATAGGATAGATCAGCTCGAACATCATACCGTACATATGTGC
The DNA here is from genome assembly GCA_045127685.1 of Candidatus Cryptobacteroides sp. GTDB lineage: Bacteria > Bacteroidota > Bacteroidia > Bacteroidales > UBA932 > Cryptobacteroides. Next base: position 35,420 of record JBGVQP010000041.1, on the reverse strand, counting down.
CATAGGAAGCATTGATACGATCTGGTCGCCAGGTGCGCATGGAAGTCTCTTCTGGCCGAATGCGACGTTTTCGCTAAGACATTCGTAGCGGAGCATCACACCTTTCGGCGCAGATGTCGTTCCTGAAGTATAGTTGATGATTGCAAGGTCTGTAAGGTTGTCTGTCGGATATGATACGTCTGCTGCCGAAAATCCGTTCGGATATTTAGATGCAAAAAGTGTATCCATATCCTCACCGGCCTTCCTGATGTCTTCGTCTGCAGCATAAAGCAGCGAGAAGTCGCTTGATGAAAGGACGGCCTTGAGTGTAGGCATCTTGGTGATGTCAAGTTTGTTCCATATGTCCGTATCTGTCAGCAGGATTACGCTTTCAGAGTGATCTACGAGTGAGTTTACGCTGTCCGGATGGAAATCAGCGAGAATAGGAACAAGTACTGCTTCGTATGTGTTGGCAGCAAAGAAGGTAATTCCCCAGCGTGCTGAGTTCTTGGCGCAGAGTGCCACCTTGTCTCCCTTCTTCAAGCCGATGGTTTCAAAGAATGTGTGGAATTTTGCAATCTGGGTAGCGACTTCACCGAATGTGAATCCTTCGCCTCTGAAATTCATCAGAGCCGGACGCTCCCAGTTGTTCTTGATAGCCTTTTCAAGTCTAGATAAGTAATGCATATGTCTTGCTTGTTTTAAAAAATCCACGCAAAAGTAATCAAATAAGTCAATGTCCATCCGATATTTATTATATTTGTGGTGAAACCCGCGATTATGTGGTAAATATTTGCAAATATGAGCACAAAGAAACGTCCAATCGTTGCCCTGGTCTATGACTTTGATGGCACACTTTCTCCTGGAAACATGCAGGAGTTCGGATTTATTCAGGCTATCGGAAAGAAACCACAGGAGTTCTGGCAGGAGAGTGACGATATCGCATCGGGACAGGATGCAAGCAATATCCTCAGTTATATGAAACTGATGTTTGATGAGGCACGCAAGGCCGGCATCGAACTTCGCCGTGAGGATTTCAGAAGGTTTGGAGCCTCTGTCGAACTTTATGATGGGGTACTTGAGTGGTTCAAATCCATCAATGATTACGGCAAGTCGCAGGGAGTTAAGGTTGAACATTATATCAATTCATCAGGACTGACCTCGATGATAGAAGGTACCCCGATTGCAAAGGAATTCAAGAGGATATTTGCATGCTCATTCATATATAACGAGGAAGGACAGGCTGTCTGGCCGGGAGTTGCTGTGGATTATACCGCAAAGACTCAATTCCTGTTCAAGATAAATAAAGGTATTTTGAGCATCCGTGACAATAAGAAGGTGAATGAGAGTCAGGAGGAGGGAAAGAAGCGCATCCCGTTCCCGAACATGATCTATATGGGTGATGGAGAGACCGATGTGCCGTGTATGAAGATTGTCAAGATGTTCGGAGGACATTCTATCGCGGTATATGATGCGTCAAACAAGAAGAAGACTAATGTTGCAAAAAAGCTGCTCCGTCAGCAAAGGGTAAACTTCATTACTCCGACTGATTATACGAAAGACAGCAGGACAATGAAGATCGTATGCTCGATCATCGACAAGATCCGGATAGACCATGAATTGGCTGATCTTGCCAGGGCAAAATAAACATCAGCCTGTCAGTGGATTGATTCTGACAGGCTGATTCCTATTTTATTTTAACATCCAGCTTGTTGTAGGCCCTTTCTGCTTTTGCAAGTGCTCCGACCACCGATTCGTCTGTGGCCAGGATTACTCCCACTCGCCGGTGACCTGCAATTTCCGGCTTTCCGAAGAATCTGATCTGTACACCTGGCTCTTCCAGCACTTTCTCGAGGTTGCAGAACTCATATTCCTTTGTATTGCCTTCGACAACTATGGCCTTAGAAGCAGACGGACCATAGAATTTCACGTCAGGAATCGGAAGACCGAGGATTGCGCGTGCATGCAGAGCGAACTCTGACATGTCCTGTGAAATCATCGTCACCATACCTGTGTCGTGAGGTCTTGGCGAGACTTCACTGAAGATGACGTCGTCTCCCTTGACGAAGAGTTCAACTCCGAAGATTCCGTATCCTCCAAGAGCGTCTGTGATGGCTTTGGCGATGGCCTCGGCTTTTCCGATCGCGTCTTCTGACATCGCCTGCGGCTGCCATGACTCGCGGTAGTCTCCGTCAACCTGATGGTGTCCTACCGGCTGGAGGAATGTTGTTCCTGCGCAGTGGCGTACGGTAAGGAGGGTAATCTCATAATCAAATGATACAAATCCCTCGACGATGACCTTTCCGCTGCCTGCGCGACCGCCTTCCTGCGAGATCTTCCATGCCTTGTCGATATCTTCTTTGCGCTTGATGGTGCTCTGACCGTGGCCGGATGAGCTCATTACAGGCTTTACAACACAAGGAATGCCTATTTCTTCCACGGCCTTGTCAAACTCCTCCCGGGTCTGTGCAAAGCGATATGGGGAAGTAGGCAGTCCGAGGGTTTCTGCTGCAAGACGTCTGATGCCTTCACGGTTCATGGTAAGAAGGGTAGCGTTGGCAGTAGGGATTACATTGTATCCTTCCTTTTCCAGCTCGATCAGCTTGTCGGTTGCGATAGCCTCAATTTCCGGAATGATGAAATCCGGGTTTTCCTCCTTGATCACTGCTTTGAGAGCATCTCCGTCAAGCATTGACAGTACGTGACTCTTGTGTGCTATGTGCATAGCTGGAGCGTTCTCATATTTGTCAAGTGCAACTACCTCGACTCCATACCTCTGGAGTTCGATCGCTACTTCTTTGCCGAGTTCGCCTGAGCCGCATAGAACGGCCTTCTTTCCTGATTTTGTGAATGTGGTACCGATGTTTGCCATGATGTTTCTTTCTGGTAAAATGCTATATCTGCGTACAGCAGCGCAAATATAGCATTTTTTTTCAGAATGAAATCACCACTGCTCTGCTGAGCTCAGGCTTCGGAGCCTTCTTGACAATTTCTGACTTGACTGTAAGTCTTTCAGGCGAGATTCCGTACTTTGTGGTAAGTATGTCGAATACATACTTGCCTCGTGCCTCGCTCAGATGCTGGTTGCGTCTCTTTGTGCCAGTGTTGCCATCGGCCGATCCCATTACAGTGATGAGAATGTCCGTGTCTTCGTCCGCTTTTGCAATAAGGTTCTTTGCAAGGAAGTCGAGATGCTGCATTTCTTTTGCTCCAAGAGTAGTCTTGCCTATCTCGAAGAATATGTGGGCAGGGGAGAGATTCTCAAAGAATTCTTCCTCGTCCTTGGCAGGGACATCTTTGAGCTTGGCATTCTCCTTGGTCAGGGCCTTGTTTGCATCGCTGAGCTTGCTGTTCTGCTGTTCCAGTCCGGCATTAGCGATTTCCAATGCAGCGATAGCGCCTTCAAGAATAGCTGTCTTCTCAAGATTGGCAATCTCAACGGCCTCTATGATGGTGGCTGTCCTCACGAAGTCAGGCCATCCGAGGTCCACAGCAAGTCCTGCAGTAACTGTAGGCAGGACGGCAATTCCCTTGTTGTCGATTACTCTTCCGTTGACGACAGTGGCTCTCATATCTATGATAAGATCCAGTCTGTTGGATAGTCTGAGAAGATGAAGCAGACCTGCTCCGGCTGCAAGTTCATTGTCAAAGAAGTCCACATCATTCAGACCATAGGACCTGAAGTAACCTGCGTGAAGATAAGGTACAAGGTCCCAGAAACGATCTGCACGATATCCTCCGATGGCATCAGATGCATTCCACAGGAAGTCTCCGTGGAAATACATATATCCGAATTTCTGGAGGTATTGGTTCTGGTCGGCATCCAAGGTTGTGCCAAGTGTACCAGGTGCGTCAGACCATGCCTGGGCGTTGATTCCCTGGTATCCGACACGCATGCCGACTGCTGGTGTGAACCATTTACCGAAATTGGCATCTATGCTCGGAGCGATCTTTACATTGTATCCTTCGTTCCAGAAGATGTTTATTCCGCCTCCGGCTCCAATGAACCAGTTGTCTCCAAAGCGATTTGTTTCATATGGGCCGCGGACGATCTTACCGTCCATATCCCTGTTTTCTCTCTCCTGAGCGTTCAGTGCTGGGGAGACTGTCGCTGTGACAGCAATAAGGGCCAAAGCCCCAAATAAAAAGTTAAGACGTTTCATAACCACTATAAATTAATTGGTGTTACGAAACGCCTTAGCAAATTATGTGTAAAACTCAGTTTTTTAAGAAGAAAATTTTATTTATCCTTCTGTTCTGACTCTACTGTAGGTGCTGATTCCTTGTACTTGAATCGTCTGATTTTCTGAGTTGCGGTCTTCTCGAACGGCTCCTTCATGACCTCTACGGAGTTGACCTGTGATGCCTTGCTTACATTCTTGTTGGTGAATTTCAGGAGTGAAGCCTTCCATTTGTCAAGTTTCTCGTAGATCTTGTCCTCGTTCTCTTTGTCCCAGTCGATGAAATTTTCTGTAGGCTGTACCAGGGCAACAAGCTTTCCGTCTCTTTCAACAACGATAGACTCGCTTACGCCTTCAATATTGTTGATCACGTTCTCGATTTCCTCTGGGTAGATGTTTTCGCCTGACGGGCCAAGAATCATGTTGCTGTTACGTCCCTTGATATAGAAACGCCCCTTTTCATCCTGAACTGCGATGTCGCTGGTGCGGAACCATCCGTCTTCGGTGAATACGCTCTTGGTTCTCTTCGGATCCTTGTAGTATCCGAGCATCACGTTAGGGCCTTTTGCCACGATTTCACCTTCTCCCGTCTCAGGGTTGATGTCATGGAGCTTGAGCTGTACATTGTAGACCGGATATCCCATCGAACCAACTGCTCTCCATCCGTGCATTGCATATCCAAGCAGCGGAGATGTCTCTGTGAGACCATAGCCTATGGCATAAGGGAATTTTGCTTTAAGCAGGAAGGTCTCGACCTCCGGGTCAAGTTTCGCGCCTCCGATGCCGTAGAATGACATGTGCCCTCCGAATGTGGCCTTGAGTTTCATTCCGATAATGCGGCACATAAGAGTATTCATGTGCTCGTTCATCCATGTAAGCGTGCGGCTTTTCTTTATGGTAGGCAGTACACTGCCCTTATAAACCTTCTCAATGATCATCGGCACTGTAAGCATAGTGGTAGGCTTGACAACTTTCAGCGCCTTCATCAGAAGTGATGGAACAGGAGGTTTCGGCAGGTAATACACTGTTGCACCGCAGTACATCGGGTAGAGCATGCTGAGGGTCATCTCCAGTGTATGAGCCATCGGCAGGATCGACAGCCATCTGTCCTTTTCCGTCCTCTTGCATGAGTGGTAGCATGTAATCACATTGGATGCGAGGTTACGGTGGCTGAGTACGACGCCTTTGGCACTTCCCGTTGTGCCTGATGTGTAGATGATGGTTGCTATTTCATCCGGTGTCGGTACAGACGGCTTGCCGTCGCATGTGAACTTTTCGTCATCAGCCTTTATAGCTTCAAATGTGTCAAGGTCGATCACCAGGACCATCCTGTCTATGACATCCTGGCTGAGTTTACCTTTGAGCCTCTGTGAAACGAAAATTACCTTGGTTTCCGAGTGGTTGATGATATTAGTTACCTCGTTTTCAGAGCTGTCCGGAAGGATAGGAATGGCGATTCGTCCAAAAGCTGTAATGCTGAAGAATGCTACAGACCAGTTTGGAGTGCTCTGTGACAGGATTGCAACCTTGTCACCTGCTCCGATGCCATATTGGGTGAGTCGTTTTGATATACTGTCACACTTTGTTTTGAATGAGCCATAAGTGTAACCGCCCTCTTTGGTGTCATACCATTGTGTGTACTGTTTCTTTGTGTAAACAGTAGTTGCGTAATCATAGAGTTTTGCGATGGTATCTACATACTTCTCGCGCATCCTATGAATACGCTTGTACAATTGAATCATAACAAATTTGTTTAGGTTTATTTGGTGATGTACTTCTCGGGGTGTTTGCCCACGAGGTGCATTTCTTCGTACATTGCCTGGATGCGCTCCATATCGGCTCTCGCGTCATCGGTGAGCTCGACCTTCTGACCTCTGCTGACGCGTTTTGTGCCCCAGTCGAAATATCCCAGATATACAGGGCATCCCACTTCTCGGGCAATGGTGTGGAATCCCGTCTTCCATCTCTTGACAGGCTTGCGTGTGCCTTCCGGCGCAAGGGCCAGATGAACGATATCTTTCGCCTTCATTTCCTTGATGACGCTGAGCACGACATTGCTGCCCTTCTGTCTGTTTACGGGAATGCCTCCCAGTTTCCTGAGAAACCATCCGAGCGGGCCCCAGAAAAGTTCGCCTTTGATCATGCAATATGGCTTGCCGCCTACAGATGTATAATAAAGGTATGAAATGACGAAGTCCCAGAATGAGGTGTGCGGAACTCCAAGTATGACGCATTTCTTTTCCGGTACCACCGGGTCAACGGCTGTCCAACCCATCGCGCGGAGCAGCCATCCGCAAAATTTTCTCCACATATTAAAACGTTATTATGATATTAAAACGTTACGATGATTTACAGTTAAAACGTCATTGCGAGGATTTACAGTTAAAACGTCATTGCGAGGCCGATAGGCCGTGGCAATCTAAATATTGACATCCTCCAGCTCCGCCTCACTCCTGAGGTTCTGCCGGATGAAGTTCTGTCTGTCAATAGTATTGTCCCCCATGTAGAATTCCATGATTTCGGCGATAGATTCTTCGTCGCTCAACTTCACACGGTTAAGCCTCATGTTCTCGCCGATGAAGTCCACGAACTCGCTTGACGATATCTCTCCGAGACCTTTGAATCGGGTTATCTCGACTCCTGTCTTGAGTTCCTTCACTGCCTTGTCTCTTTCCTCCTGAGAGAAGCAGTAGCGGATGTCCTTCTTGTTCTTCACTCTGAAAAGAGGGGTCTCAAGAATGTGGACATGTCCGCGGCGGATAAGGTCGGGATAGTATTTCATGAAGAATGTCACGACGAGCATCCTGATATGCATTCCGTCATCGTCGGCATCGGTAGCGATGATGATCTTGTTGTAACGCAGGTTGTCCATGTCGTCCTCCAGGCCAAGCGCATTGATCAGAAGGTTGAGTTCGTCGTTCTCGGCCACCTTCTTGCGGCTTTCCTTATAGCAGTTGATTGGCTTTCCCCGGAGGCTGAATACAGCCTGAGTCTTGGCCTGACGTGCCTTTGTGATGGTTCCGCTCGCAGAGTCACCCTCGGTGATGAAGATACTGGTAAGGTCTCTGAACTCTTCTTTTGACGCAGGAAGCTTGTCGTTGTAGTGGATTTCGCAGTCCCTGAGTTTCTTGTTGTAGATGTTGGTCCTCTTGTTGCGCTCCTTGGTCTTCTTCTGGATAGTCGAAATCTCCTTTCTTTCCTGCTCCGACTCGGTGATCTTCTGCTGGAGTATAGGGATGATCTCCTTGTTTATATGAAGGTAGTTGTCGAGATTTGTCTTGACGAAGTCATTTACCGCGCTTCTGATGGTCGGTCCCTGGTCGTAATGATGAGAACCGTCCTCGGCGACAGTATCAGTCTCCCACATGTATGTTGAGCCGAGTTTTGTCTTTGTCTGACCTTCAAAGTTCGGTTCCTGTATCTGTATGCTTATGGCGCCTATGATGCCCTGCCTGATGTCCTGCGGATCAAAGTCCTTCTTCGCGAATGTCTTGTAGAATTCTTTCAGGGTCTTCGCCACAGCCTCTCTCATCGCAGAAAGGTGTGTACCTCCGTCACGTGTGTTCTGACCGTTCACGAATGAAGCTATGTTCTCTCCGTAGCTGTTTCCATGTGTGAATACAATCTCCACATCTTCGCCGATAAGGTGGATCGGGGCATATAGCGGGGTCTCTGACATGTTCTCCTTTATAAGGTCGAGGAGTCCGTTCTCCGACTTGTATGCAGTGCCGTTGAAATTCAGGGTCAGGCCCTTTTTCAGGTACGAATAGTTCTTCATCATCGACTCGATGATGTCCATGTGGAAAGTATAACCCACAAACAGATGGTCATCAGGGATGAATCTTACCATGGTTCCGTTCTTTTCCTTGGTCGGTCTCTGACCTGAGTCAACAAGCTTGCCAAGGCGGAACTCTGCGTATGAACTCATTCCGTCACGATATGCTTCAACATAGAAATGTTCTGAAAGGGCATTTACGGCCTTCAGACCCACACCGTTCAGGCCGACTGACTTCTTGTAGCCCTTGGTATCATACTTACCTCCGGTGTTAAGCACGCTTACTGCCTTGACAACAGAGTTCAATGGAATACCTCGTCCGAAGTCCCTTACAGTCGCTTCCTTTTCCGTAACCGTAATGTTGATGAGTTTTCCGAATCCCATTGAGAACTCGTCGATGGAGTTGTCCACGACCTCCTTCAGAAGCACATAGATACCGTCTCCCTGGTCATCTCCGTTTCCGAGTCTTCCGATATACATTCCCGGGCGCTTGCGGATGTGCTCCACGCCCTCCATTGTCCGGATGTTATCGTCGGTGTAATTGTTAGTTATGATCTGTTCTGCCATATCTTTGTTGTAAAACTATCCCGCAAAGATAGCAAAATCTTGTAAAATTTTATAAATTTGGCTGTTCAAAAACATTTTGAGACATGAAACCTACCCTTGAAAGACTATTCGTGCTTATCTGTGTGCTATTGTCCTCGTCAGGACTTTATTTCGCTGATGCTCAATCGTATATAAGGTATGTCGTACCAGAGGATTTTGAAACTCATGCTGTCTATGCGGATAGTGTCCTTACGTCAATAGTGCTTCCGCGAGGAGTGTCAAAGCTGGCGAATTATCCTAAATTCAATGCAGCGGCATACGAGCTTTCTCAGGTGTTGCAGGATCCAAGCAGGAAAGTGCTTCAGGTGTGGGTGTGCGGAAGTGCATCTCCGGATGGTCTGTGGGGATATAATGTGAAGTTGAGTCAGGAGAGGACAGATGAAGCGGCAGCCTATTTGAAGGATGTCCTGAATCTTCCTGATTCTATGATACACAAGGAGAGTCTCAATGAGGACTGGGATAAGCTTGCTGAACTGGTTGCTGCATCAGATATGAAGTATGCCGGTCAGGTGGTCGATATCATCAGGACCAAGACCTGGGGCGAGCGTAAGAAGGCTTTGCAGAAACTCGATGGCGGTATGGTATGGGAGATCCTTTGTCGTGATTTCTTCCCGGCGTTGAGGTGTGTACGTTTTGCCATTTATTGTCAATGGGATCCTTCGAAGCCACATCTTTCTGCACCGGAGCCGGTAGTAGTCAGGGATACCATGGTGCTGAAGGAGTTTGTCCGCGATACAATGTATGTAAAGGAACTGGTCGAGGTGAAGGATACAGTTTTTGTACGCGATACCGTGGTCGTTGTGAAGGAGGTTGTTCCGGCGGCTGCACCTGTCAAGGTTGCGGAATCCCAGCCGCAGCCGAAGAAGGAAAAGTTCTGGCTCAAGCCTAATATAATAGCGGTAAAGAGTAATCTTCTGGCTGACGCTATGGCGATACCTTCGCTCGGACTCGAAGTGCAGTTGTATAAGGGACTGTCTTTGGATGTTTCGGGATCATATGGATTCTTTAATGTGTTCAACAAGGCAGAGCGTGACATGTCCTCTTGGCATGTTTCACCGGAACTTCGCTACTGGTTTGGTCAGCATCCGCTCCAGAGGGGGAGTTTCATCGGACTTCATGCGAATGTGAGCAACTACTCATTGGAGTGGAAAGACGGAATCGCATATCAGACTGTTCCCGGTCACGAGGCGTGGAGTGCTGGATTTACTTACGGTGCATGCGCACGAATGGGCAAGAAGTCGCATTGGGGACTTGAATTCGTGATAGGAGTCGGTTACGGCCGGTATTATCAGAATGTAGGTACTTTTGAGGCCGGCAAGTTTGTCGCCAACCCAGAGGTCGCTCCTGAACTTAAGGAACATTTCGGCCTGACCAAGCTTGCACTCAACCTGGTCTACAGGTTCTCGGTGGCTGGGAAAAAGTAAAAAGACAATTTGTTATAAACGCTGTTGACTAATCAGCGTCAAGCCGTCGCGTACGGCTATGTGCTTTTTGATGCTCAGATTAGCGATTGCAGTACGTGATGACTTGGAGTTGTATATTGTGTTGTTTTTCATGTCTCTGATACCACACGAAAAACAACACAAATATTTTTCTTTTTTTGCGTGCGTGTGTTTTATTTTCGCATATTTTTGAGGCTCGTTAAATTTTATATTTATGAGCAAATCAAAAATCAGCAACGCCAAGCAGACTGTCATAGTTCAGGATGCTGAAGGCAACGATGTCGTCTGGACATTGCATGAGGACGGTGTTTACTCTTACATCGACCGTTACGGAGTGGAGCACAGGTACAAATACCTGAATCTGCTTAATGACAAGATCTTCAAGATTGTATTCGGCACGCCAGGTCGCGAGCAACTGATGATCGCCTTTCTCAATCGAGTGATTGCGGACTCAAGGATTACGTCATTGAAGTACCTTAATACGGAACATTGGGGACCGGCATTCGAGGACAGAGGGGCTTTTTTCGATCTGTTGTGTGAGAACGAATCAGGTGAAAAGTTCGTCGTAGAGATTCAGAACTATCCACAAGAGTATTATAATAAGCGTTCCGTTTATTATGCTTCCAGGATTATACTGGATCAGGCAACTGAGGAAAGCAGGAGACAGAAATCTGAAGAAAAGTACTGGAACTACTTTTTAAAACCGGTTTATGTTGTATCTTTGCTGAACTACAGGATAGAACATGAAGATCCTACGCTCAGGGAACTGAAGACTAACCCTTATGTTTACAGGTATAATTTTCGAGAGGAGGAAACAAAGGAATGTCTTAAGGACGGAACAACGCTTATCCAAGTGGAACTGGCCGAGTTCAACAAGACCGCAAAGGAACTCAGCGGCGATATGGACAAATGGCTGTATGCACTGAAGAATATCGGCAGGTTCTATGAGCGTCCGGAAAACCTGGATGGTCCGGAGATGGATATGCTTTATGAGTCTGCAAAGATAACTTCCTTTGGTAGTAATGATTTACTTAATATACACAGATGCCTTATGAATGAAAATGACAGAATTATGTATGAATGTCAGACTCGTGAGAGAAACATTCGTGAAGGGCGCGAAGAGGGCTTGAAGATTGGCCGTGAAGAAGGTCGCGAAGAAGGTAAGGCGTTGGGACGAGCCGAAGGACTCGCCGCAGGACTTGCTGAAGGCCGAGCTGAAGGTTTGGCAGAAGGACTCGCCGAAGGCCGAGAAGAGGGCCGAGCTGAAGGTCTCGCCGAAGGTCGCCGTGCTGCAATGATTGAAATGGCGAAGGCATTGCTGGAAACAGGAATGTCAAAGGAACAGATTATGAGTATGACCGGACTGGATGAGGCTGAAATGCCTTGATTTTTAATCTGGTCGTATCTGTGATTATGCGGTGTGGCGCGGATCTTATCCTTTTGCGTCGCACCGTTTCTTTTCACCGAAAAATGCATATCCTTACCCGCCGGATTTTTAACCAAAGCAGAATGTTCATCCTGCCAGGGAGCTCGATAAAGTTCCAGGTCGTAGCATCAGTCAAGCGATATTACGCACCAAGTTAGTGTAAATGGTATCTCATCCTATGGGTTAAACATATATGTCAAAAAGCTTTTCGGCCTGACCAAGCATGCACTCAACCTGGTCTACAGGTTCTCGGTGGCGGGGAAGAGGTAGAATTTAACGATTTTTTAATTGCCCTTCAAAAAATGTTTCCTAACTTTGCGAAGATTTTTTGATTCTTAACCAACAAAATTTATAATGAAAGGAATTGTAAATGACTTCGCATTAGGCAAGTCTGCCTATGCGGCTCCACAGTGTTTCGTAGTGGAGGTTTTTACTGAGGGTCTGCTGTGTATCAGCAACTTTACAGGTGGTGGATACCACGGTGGTATTGACGGTGATGATGATCCGATTATTAATCTCTAAATTGTGCGAAACATGAAAAACAGTAGAATTATTCTTGCAGCTCTTGCAATCTTTGCTGCAGTTTCTTGCCAGAAGGAAGGTTTCGACAAATTGGAGAACAATCGTCAGACCGAGTCAGCAACAATCAATACTGGCAACGCAACTAAAACATCCCTTAACGGAAATGAGGTTCATTGGTCATCTGATGATGTGATCGCAGTCTTTGATGACGCCGGTTATAAGAATGGTTTCAATGTAACCAAGACACAGGGTAACTATGCTTCATTCAGCGGAAGCGTGACGACTGGAACTACACAGATCTATGCTGTTTATCCCGCTAGTCTGGCAACTTCAATTAGCGGATCGAGCATTAATGTTACTATACCTTCAGACCAGACTTCAAAGGAGAATTCGTTTGCGGAAGAGCATAATATTTCTGTTGCCAAGGCTGCCAAGACTCCAGGTGTTGAGTCAATCGGTAATGTTACATTTGCCAATGTCTGCTCATACCTTAAGTTTGAAGTGCCATCGTATATCGGTGATGTGCAGACAGTTACATTTACTGCTGATGTTCCACTTGCAGGTGAGGCGACAATAAATTATTCATCAGAAACACCAGTTCTTTCAGTCGCTTCAAACGGAAGTAAGAGCGTAACTATGACAGGTAACTATCCTGCCGGAAGTGAGTTCCTTTTCGTCCTGGCTCCGACAACTATTTCAGAGTTCACTGTGACAGTCGTTACAAAGCAGTTGACATGGACTTACAGCAAGAAGGCACAGGTACAGTTCACTGCCGGAAAATATAAGACTCTTGGAGTTCTTCCGCTTGAAAGCGTTACAGCTTCTGCCGAGGCAAAGCACGAGTATTCAGGCTCGACTCTGACAGGTACTTCGGTGGTTGTAAACCTTTCTACACCGGCATCTGTCGAGACATATGATAAGTTGCAGTCAGTCTCTCTTGAGATTAAGAATTCAGATAAAGTCGTTGTGCGCAGCGTTTCTGATGCTCAGGTTGTAGATACCAAGAGTGTGACTTTCGAACGTACAGAAGCTTGGCCATACCTGCCTTCGGGAGACTATACCGTATCAGGTACATATACCCTTGAGAGCGGTGCAGTGAAGTCGATTCAGACAACTTTTACAGTAGGAAAACCTGATTTTTCAGTAAGTAAGCCAAGTCCTTATACATCATATACAAAGTATCTTGCTGGAGATTCTAATGCTGCCAATAGCTGCTCTCCAATGGATATTTATAATCTGAATTCTTCATCTGTGAGCATTTCATCTGATATTCTCGATAATAAAAATTATTCAAGTATCAATGGTGGCTTCTCATATAAAGTTGGCGAAAATACTGTAACAACATCAACTGCCACGACAACATCTTATGGAACTCATAATGTGACGGCTTTATATACATTTGACAATGTAACCAAGTCAAGCTCTGAAGTGTCATGCCAGATTACTGGACTTCCTTATACTCTTAACGCAACATCTAACGATACAGTTTCTCCATGGGCTGAATCTGGTTATGTGAACTGGAATACAGCTGGTGGTGTTCGCCTTGGATATTATCAGTGGGGAGATCCCGCTTATATTCAAAAGACATTCAGTGCTCCAGCAAATATCAATGTTGTTGTGAATTCGAATGGAATCGTCAACGGAACTGGCTCTTTGATCAAGGTGGAGAATACTGTCAGTGTTTCTGTTTCAGACTCTGCAATTTTCTCACAGACTCAGAAAGGTAACAACGAGGCTAATTACAGTTTTTCTAACAAGTCGGCGGTATTGTCTGCATCTAACGCTACTGTGAAATGTAACAGTAGCTACAATCTTGAAAAAGCCAAGGTTGTAGTCAAGTCCCTTGTAATCAAATACGGAAATAAGTAAATAAATCATAATGAGAAGAATATTTAATTTTCTTCTTTGTTCGGCTGTTTTATTGACAATATCTGCATGTTCAAAGAACGAATCTAATATTTGCCAGGTCGAAGAGCCCTCGGCAGATATTATGATTTCTCTGCGGACAGAGGAGTATGGTCTTTCACCCAAGACCCGAAGTGCCACTGAAATTGTGGCTCCGGAAATCGGCTCTTTGAAAGTTGAAATATTCAAGATGACCGAAACTGGGCAGGTGCGCCTTTACAAGGATACATATGAAAATACTCTAGGAAAGAGGATTCTTCTGAACTGTGCAGATTACAGGCTTATGGCATCTCATGGAGACTCGCTCGCTGCGGGTTTCGATAAGCCATATTTTAGAGGAATCACTGATTTTACGCTTGCTCCCCAGCAAAGCCAATTAGTCGAGACCGTAGTCAAGGTTTCCAATGTAAGAGTATCTGTAGCCTATGGAGATAACCTCGTTTATGATTATCCGGAGTTCTATTCAATAGTCAGAACTGTTACCAAAGGTGGCAAAAAAAGGTCTCTGAAGTTCTACAGCGATGAGAAGAGAGCGGGTTTTGTGCCTTCCGGTCAGGTTACTTTGGAACTTTATGCTAAAATTGACGGACAGTGGAAGTATTTCTGTTCGGAGCCTTTAGAAGCGATTCCTGGTGATGACCTTACATTTAATGTCGAGACAAAGCGTCTTGAATCAGAGGTTGGTTTCAATGTTACTGTTGTGCAGCCGGATGAGCAGTCAAAGGAGATTTCTTTGAATCAGGATATCTATCCTGCAGATTCTCCAGAGATTGACTCTAATGAGTTTGGAGGTACGATGCTTTTCACAGAAGGCGACCAGCCAAGGGAAGATCTTAAGGTTGATATTGTCGCAGAAGGCGAAGTCAAGGAGTGCTGGCTTTCGGTTCAGTCTGATTATCTTGCAAATCAAGGTGTGCCGACAAGAGTTGATCTGGCGGATCCTGAAATGGATACAACACTGAAAAATGCTCTTGAGGCTATCGGTGTTCGTTGGATGCCTTCAATGAAGGGCAGGAAGTTCTCGTATGTTGATTTTTCCGGTGTCAGCAGATATCTCACTTCTACAGAGTGCGATCCGAGCAATATGTTCAATGCAACATTTTCTGTTGAAATCATTGATAGCAGACATGGAGTTGAGGGGTCGTTGCATCACGGAACCTCTAAGTCCGACATTATGACCTTCATTCAGGGTGTACCAGCACCTTCTGTTTTGGTGGAAGGCTTTGAGGACGCTCCGGTAGTGGTTATGGAAGCGGTAGAGACAGCGGTTCCTGATCTTAAAGCACATATCAAGACAAAAGGTGGTCTTGCGAAATGTATTCTTTCTATTGACTCACCATATCTGTTGGCAGCTGGTGTGCCGGTATCTGTAGATCTCGCTAATGTAGACGTTCCTACTGCAAAACTCCTTCGTTCTGTAGGAATTGACTGGAATGAAGATATCGCAGGCAGTAAGATAGCTGAGGTCGATTTCACAGGTGTTGCAGAGTATATGGAGAACTCAATGTACAGTGCTGCAAGGGGAAAAGACTTTGCCAGGTTTGCCATATCAGTAGAAAATTCAGTATATCGTGAAGGTAATGTCAAGGATGCTTCTGCATCAGTAGGACAGTTTGTCTATACTATACCGACATCACCGACTACTACGAATAATTACAAGGATCTGGATGTTCGTGCACGAAGAATGAATAATTATTCAACAGTTCTTCAGGATGGTAACTTCAGTGCATGGGGCCTGCAGTATAGTACAGACGGCAAGACGTGGAATCAGATGCCGACCTCTGTTACTGGCAGCACTCTTTTGTGTCAGGAGGTTACAGGCCTTTCTTCAACGGCGACGGCAGGTGTGACCCACAGTGTCAGGGCGATATATCATAATAATCCTGATATCTCATATCTTCTTAGCTCATTTACCACCGAGCCAGCTGCCCAGGTACCGAATTCAAACTTTGATACTTGGCAAATTGCGACATTTACCTACTATCTGGATAAAGTCTGGGGTATGGGAGGTAATAATACATCAAGAAGTTGGTATCTGCCATGGACAAACGACGCAAACAGAGTATGGGATGTCAACAGCCGTAAGACCATGCCAGCTAACACCACACCACGAGAGCAGGATTTCAAGGTCTTCCCAGCTGTATCATATTCAGTTGATACACCCGATGGAGGTGGAGCTTGTGCACAGATGGTAGGCGTATATATTTCCAACATGGCAACGAGCGGTAGCGATGGTGATGGACTCGGTGGAACTCTAGGAGGTCTCTTCGGTGGCGTAGACCCACTCTCGGCACAGACTTCTGGAGAAATTTTCATTGGAACAGCAGATGCTTCAGGAAACCATTCCACTGAGGGATGTCCTTTCGGAAGTCGTCCAGACAAATTGAGATTCTCTTATAAATATACTTCCAAGAATTCGGAGAAGTATCTGGTTACTGCACGCCTGATGGATGCAGAGGAAAATGTCGTTGCTGAAGGAGAGATGGAAGGTTCCGCTGCATCATCATGGTCGACAGCAGAACTTGCTCTTCAATATGATGAGAGCCTGAATATTAGACCGACAACAATATACATTTCTTTCAAGGCGGCTTCTTGTGCTGATTCAGATGTATATCATGACAGGAATGTGACAATAGAAATGGCCGGGTCTAATTTCATGGGCCATATAGGAAGTATTCTCAAGGTGGATAATGTTGAACTTATATATCAATAACATATATGAAAAGAATAGTAGCAATAGCGCTTTTCGCTGCGATGGTTGTATTCGCAGGATGCCAGAGAAATGAGTATAGACCGGTTTCAAAGAAAGGTCAGTTGACTCTTTCTGTAAGTTGCAAGTCAGATGACTTTGTAGATAAGCCGATGGTAAAGTCTTCTCTTGGCATCAATACAGACAATTTTACAGTTGTGATTGCAAAGCTTCTTGATGAGTGGGGTGAATCCTCTGACTGGAAACAGACATGGACTTTGGGTGAGTTCCCTTCAGTGTTGGAACTTGCTCCTGGCACCTTCAAGATTGTAGTCGCATCTCCTGAGGCAGAGAGAACTTCAACTGATAATCCGACATTCTATGTAGAGAAGGAGTTTACTATTGTTGAGAATGTAGTTACTCCGCTTGAGCTTGTTTGTGGAATTACCAACATGAAGGTTAGTCTTGCTCCTACTGCAAACTTTTTCAGTGAACTTGAGAGATACACGGTAACTGTTTATGCTGATTACGAGGGTATAGATGAGCCTGTGTCCGTAAGTTGGACCGAGGCTGATTTTGCTGCAGATGCTCAGGGTAATATGACAACTTCAAAGATTGCATATCTTGAGCCGGTACCATTCTCTATCATGGTTACAGGTAACCGTAGAATCGATGGTTCGGATGCCGCGCTTAAGGAACCCATCAAGATATCTGATGTATCTGCTAAAGACCATCATATCCTTAATATAGATGTTCAGGTCACAGGTGAAGTGGATACTAAGGTTTCATTTATAACTATTGACAGTTCATTGAATACTCCGCAGGATGTACCTGTGTTTGTGCCTGGTTTTGAGGAGATTCCAATTCCTGATGAACCGGAAGAGGGAGGTGATCCTGCACCTGAAGAACCGCACATCGATGCCCCTTCATTGAAATGGGACGCGAACCCAGAATTCGAGATAGTGCATGTGAAAAAGAGCACCCAACAACTTGATAAGGAGATGAATCTTGTAATTCTTTGTCCTGGCAAGATTCAGGAGTTCGTTATCTATCCGAGCGAGAATTTCCATGAAGCTATTAAAATTGTGACAGGTGGACCAGTAGAACTTGACTTGGTCAATAACGAGACCCTTTATACCGCATTTGCGCCGGAATCAGGTATGTATCTGCCTACAGGTGATGACCTCAGGGGAAAGGGAGAAGTGGAGTTCAATCTAGGTACACTTGCTGCCCTTATTCCGATTGTAGCTAATACTCCAGGCGATATTACCGTGTTCTCTTTGTATCTTAAGGATGAACTTGGCCAGGTTTACGAAAAGGATATTCTATTTGAGACCGTAGAGTAATTGTATCATGAGATTCATAAAGATCATAAATATAGCTGCATTTTGTGCTTTGCTCTGTACTTCATGCGTGGAGCAAGGACCGCATGGTGCCGAAGGCTATCTGGATCTGTCCGTGACTTGTGATAAGGCCGTGCAGATAGTTCCTATCTCAAAGGCTGCTGAGCAGGCTCAAGCAATTAACCTTACTATTTACGATGCAAAGAATAATATTGTAGAGCAGTGGGATGATGCCTCGCAGGTTACAGGACCAATACAGATGAGCACTGGCCAATATAGAGCTCTGGCGACTTTCGGAGAGGATCCTGGTCCTGCTGCTTTTGATTCTCCATTCTATAAGGGAGAAGCCGAATTCAAGATCAAGCCTAATGTCGTAACGGCAGCGGATATTGTCTGCAGATTGGCAGGGGTAAAGGTGACAGCAGAAATGTCTTCGGAGATACTGGAGAACTTTGGTTATACTTTGACTGTCTCAAATGGTTTAGGAGAACTTGTGTTTAGTCAGCAGAGTCTTCAGCGAGAGGGATATTTTGCGGCCACGCAGTCGCTTCAGTGGACCCTGGAGCTTGTAAATGCTTCCAATGAAAGGTTTATTTTTGCAGAGACATATGAAAATGTATCTGCCTCACAGCACTATAAGCTGAACTTTTCCATTGCCCATGATGATAGTGGTCCGATGGGAGCGTCGGATATCAGGATTCTTGTGGACGATTCTCTCAATCCGCCTAAATACCATGATGTGCTCATCGTAATAGACAAGTCTGCCCCTTCTGTTTCAGGTTCAGATCAAATTAGCAGGTATATGGCTGATACCACAACAGGAGAAGTCATAGAACTGAATAGTAGCTTGCCATTTACCAAGATTACTCTTACGCATGACAATCAGGCGTTATCGGCCGCAGGCATACCAACCGAGACTGATATTATGACGATGACTGATTTTTCATCACTTGAGCAGGCTGGTATACATGTGGATATTCTAGATCAGTCCGGAAATGCGGAGCAGTCAGTGAGCCCTGCAACGAAGATTGTCAAATTTGATTTTACTTCATTGACAAATAGGCTCGGTATTGGAAATTATGCATTAAGACTGACTTCAGCCAATGAAACAGGCAAGGAGGCTGTCAAGGATGTCAATATCAATGTCCTTTCAAGTATGGGTCAGTTGATCCTTGATCCATGGGCTAAGTTTGTATATTTTAAAGGTTTCTGGTTGTCTGAAAGTACACCACAAATGCTTTCTGTTCAATACAGGAAAACCGGTACTGCTCAGTGGAGCGATATGGATGCCTCACTTCTTCGTGTTGATGAATCTACCAAGAAAGTGACAGGATTCGTTTGTGGATTGTCTGCTTCATCTTCTTACGAGTTAAGACTTGTTGCCTCTACAGAAGCTGGAGCAGCGGTATCATGTCAGACAGAGCAGGCCTATCAGTTATACAATATGAGTTTCGATGATTGGTGTGACGATAATGGTGGTGCTCCTTATGCCTCCAATGCCGATCCGAAAATCTGGGATACAGCTAATGGTGGAACAAAGAGCATGAGCTTATATCCGACAACACAGGAGAAGACTGATGTCATTTCAGGAAGTGCTGCGCGTATGGAGAGCGCTTATGGCTCGCTGATGGGAATCGGTAAGTTTGCAGCCGGAAATATCTACACTGGTAAGTTCAAGGAGGTTTCTTTTTCTCCAATGGGTGCAATTCTGGACTGGGGTGTACCTATATATGGACGCCCTCTGGGCCTTAAGGGATATTATAAGTATGCACCTGTTGCCATTGATTATGTAGATAAAGCATATGACTATCTTTTAGGTCAGTCAGATATCTGTCAGATTCAGGCTGCACTGTTTGATTGGACTTCATCGTTTGAGGTAAATACAGGAAAGAATCAGTTCGTTGAGTTTGGTAAGTCAAATAAAACAGTGCTCGCTCATAATGAAATCACGGATGTCACAACTAACGGAAAGTGGGTACCATTTACTATGTATATCTCTTATCGTAATATTAAGACACGACCTTCGTATGTAATTGTTTCAGCATGTGCCAGCAGGTATGGTGACTACTTTACCGGTGGAAAGGGATCTGTGATGTGGGTCGACCAGTTTGAGTTCGTATACGATCCTATGGAATTGAATGAAACTGACCGAAATGCATTCTTCGCAATGTTCAAGTAATTAATATAAACTGATTAAACACGAAATATAAGTTATGAAAAAGATATTCATCACATTTTTGACACTTGCAGTATCAGTGTCTGCCTTTGCAAAGAAATCTGAATCTGCATCAGAGACTAAGGAACCATTCAAGAGAGGTATCGGTATTCCGACAAGCGTTTTCATTCCAAAAGGAACAGTTGGATTTGGAGCGTCATTCTCTTACAGTACTTACGATGTTGGAAATTCTACAAACGACTACGGATTCCAGGCTCTTTTCGGAATGATTAACGGCATCCAGGGTAATATCGTTACAGGTGGAGTGTCACCGCATGCTTCATACTTTGTTGCAGACAATCTCTCTGTAGGTGCAAGGTTCGACTATAAAAGGAGCAGTTACGCAATCGGAAGCGCAAATCTCAGCCTTACTTCAGATATGTCATTCGGAATAGAAAATTTCCATTACCTGAAAGATAACTATGCAGGTGCAATTTTCGCAAGATACTATATCCCTTTTGGCAATAGCAAGAGGTTCGCGATGTTTACAGAATTGCAGGCTGCCGGTGGATATGCCCAGTCAGAGACTTATAAGCTGACTGAAGCTGACCAAACCATTGACAAGCATGGTACATATCAGGACATCTATAATTTCGAGATCGGCGTGATACCGGGCGTTATGGCATTTTTTACAGATAATGTTGCCCTTGAGGTGTCTGTGGGCCTTATCGGATTGAACTACAATAAGATTGTTCAGAATACCAATCAGGTGGGAACTAGCGTGATGGAAAGTTCTGGAGCAAACTTCAAGGTTAATCTTCTCAATATCAACCTTGGCATCGCAGTTTATATTCCAACCGGAACTCCAAAGGTAAAGAAATCAAAGTAGCAGATCATGAGAACAAGGTTATTTGATATACTAGCCCTGTCTGTGAGCCTGATTTTCTGTGCCTCATGCATGGAATATGATATGTCATATCCACGCACTTTGGCGGAGTTTACTCAGTTTGCGGTTGCCGAGGCTGAAGATATCACGATAGATCCGTCTACAAGGACTGTCAATATCACCTTGAAGGAGTCAGGAGATCTTGCAAATGTCAAGATTGATTCGCTCAAACTTAATGACAAAGCTTTTTTCAAGGATGGTGAAATGCCTTCAGTGCTTGACCTGACATCTCCATATACAGTTACTTTGAGCATGTATCAGGACTATGTATGGACTATCAAGGCGCAGCAGCCGGTTGAGCGCTATGTAAGTTGTCTTAATCAGGTAGGAGCCGCGTTTTTTGATGTTAACAATAAGGAGGCATATGTTTATGTTTCAAGTAGTCAGCGTTTGAAATATCTTCAGCTGACTGATATGAAACTTGAACTTGAGGGAGCACAGATAATGATAGATGGGCAGGAGTGTCAGTTCCCGTTTGTGCTTGACTGTACGAATAAGAGATCTTTTGAAGTTCTTTCACGTGGGGATAAGATAACTTGGACGCTTACGGCAGTGCCTGTTCTTGTACCTGCGACAATTACAAAGATCGCCCCATGGTGCTGGTCTGCAGATATATACGCAACGTTCGATGGTACATCCGAGCCGCCGGTTGTAATGTACAAGAAGGTGTCTGATGAGCAGTGGTTGACCACTACTGAAGAAGAGGTGATTGTTGATGGAATCAATGTAACAGCATCTCTTAGGGGTCTTGATGAAGGCACTGAATATGAAACAAAGCTTATCTTTGAAGGTGAAGAGCTTCCTGGTGAGACATTTGTGACAGATAGACCTCTCCAACTTCCGAATATGAATTTTGACCAATGGTGGCTTGACGGGGCTGTATGGTATCCATTCGCACAGGACACTCCTGAGTCAGACAAAGTTTGGGATTCAGCAAACAAGGGTGCAGCCCAGTTTATAGGATCTTCTACTACTCCTGAAGTGAGTGATGTTATAGGCGGTAAGGCTGTAAAGATGGTCAGCAAATGGGCGGCAGTGAAGTTTGCTGCTGGAAACCTTTATACTGGACATTTTAACGGATTGGTGGGAATGTCAGGTGCTGACCTTGATTGGGGAGTTCCGTTTACTTCAAAACCTAAAGCTCTCAAAGGATGGTATAAATATGAGGCAAAACCGATTACCAGAAAGAATAATGCTGAGGTTCCGCCTACTGAAATGGATAAGTGCCAGCTTCAGGTACTGTTGATTGACACAGAACGCCCATACAAGGTTCTGCCTGTAAATGGTCTGAATGGACCGACATATGATGGTGTACTACTTGACCTTGCAACAGAACCAAGTGTTATAGCAAGATTTATTATTAATCTTGATAGCACGGATACGGATGGTGACGGTTCGGCGGAATGGGTAGAGTTTGAATTCCCATTAGAATACAGAGACTACAGGACTCCAAAGTATGTTATTGTAACAGCAGCCTCAAGTTATCTTGGTGACTATTTTACAGGAGGCGAGGGCAGTACGATGTATATTGACGAGTTTGAGTTTGTGTATGAATAGCAGAATAGTAAAAAGACTGTAACTAAAAAGTATTACTTAACCCCTTTTTATTCCCATTGTAAGAATAACATTCAGCTATTTTAGAACAACCGGTACTACAAGAAACATGAATTTAATGTAGTACCGGTATTGTTTTAGTTCAATTTGATAGCTTTTTCAAGATCTGTTGTACATCAGGTGTAGCATTTCATGTAGTACCCGTGCTTCCTTCTATCTCAACATTAACCGTATACGAAAAGAGGGAGACTAATACACTTATTTATTAGTCATCCCCTTTCTATTACGTCATTGCGAGAGATTTCATCAACGTCATTGTGAGCGACAGGCGGCAATCTCTATTCTGCTACTCCAGCTTCTTCCCACGACTTCATCAGGTTGCCTGAGTCTGTCATTGCCAGTTCCATGTCTATGCCATATTCGTCGACAAGGAGCTGCGCCATTTCTTCCTGGGTGAATTCCTTGCCCTCAAGTGCTTTCCATAGGAATGCTGCCGTAGAGTTGAGGGAGATGAGCTTGTTGAAGTTGATGTGCTCGAGGCCTTCTGCGGCCACTATGTTTTCCCCGCACATTTCGCGGAGTACAAATCCGTTCTTTATTTTCATATCAGTTATATTTTAGGCAAAAGTAGTAAAAAACTCTCACTCTGCAAAGATTGCCACGTCGCTTCGCTCCTCGCAATGACGTCATTGCGATTGACTCATCAGCATCATTGCGATTGACTCATCAGCGTCATTGCGATTGACTTATCAACGCCATTGCGATTGACACATCAACGTCATTGCGATTGACTCATCAACGTCATTGCGAGCGAAGCGTGGCAATCTTTTTAAATATCAGTGAGCTCAAGCCAACGCATTTCCTTTTCGTCAGTTTCTTCAATGATCTGTCCGATGCGTTCAGAAGCCTCCTGCAGTTTGTCAAAGGGGAGTGAACCGCTGCTGAGGGCATCTTCCAATTCCGCTTTCTTCGCAGCCAATGCTTCAAGGTCCTTCTCTATCTGTTCCAGTTCCTTCTGCTCCTTGTATGTGAGTTTCCGTTTGCCAGAGTCTTTCTTCTCCTTGACGGTTTTCTCAGCGGCCTTGTCAGCAGCCCTTTCCTTTGCCTTCTGCTCGGCCTCATACTCTTTGATGTACTCCCTGTACTCGCTGTATGTGCCCACGAAGTCTTTTACGACGCCGTTTCCGCAGAATATAAACAGATGGTCCACCAGTTTATCAAGGAAGTGACGGTCGTGAGAAACGATGATGAGCGATCCGCTGAATTCTTTCAGATATTCTTCCAGAATATTGAGCGTTACGATGTCAAGGTCGTTAGTAGGCTCGTCAAGGATGAGCAGGTTCGGCTGCTGCATCAGGATGGTGAGCAGATACAGTCTGCGTTTTTCACCTCCGCTCAGTTTCTCAACCTTGTTGTTGAGCATTTCATGAGGGAATAGAAAACGGTTCAGGAGCCATGTGTCGTTTACTATGTCCAGTACTGTATCCTGCGGATTGAAATTCATTCCGCTCTGATGGTAGTAACCTATCTTCAATGACTCTCCTCGCTCGATGATTCCGGTCATTTTTGTGTGAGATTGCCACGTCGCTTCGCGCCTCGCAATGACGTTCGTCCCGTCTGTTCCCTTAGTGTATTCATTAGACGTCATTCCGAGCGAAGCGTGGGAATCTCCAAAGTCAATCAACCCCGTCAGAATGTTCAGGAATGTGGATTTGCCGGCTCCATTGCGACCGACAATGCCGACCTTCTCGTACCTCTGGAAATTGTATGTGAATTTATCAAGATAGCAGTCCTGTCCGTAGTAAAAACTCAGGTCCTTGCAGTTGATGATCTTTGTGCCAAGGCGCGTACCGCCTTTGACAGCCTCCATGCTGACCTGTTTCTGGGTATAGATCTGTGACGCCCTGTCCTTAAGGTCATAAAATGCATTGATGCGGTATCTGGCCTTTCCTGTACGGGCGCATGGTGTGCTGCGTATCCATTCGAGTTCCCGACGCAGGATATTCCGAACCTTGTCTGTCTCTGCATTATAGTTGGAGATCCTTTCCTCGCGCTTTTCAAGGAAATTCTGATAGTTTCCACGATAGGTATATATGGCTCCATGGTCCATCTCCATTACTGTATTGCACACTCTGTCAAGGAAATATCTGTCGTGGGTAACCATCAGGATGGTACATCTTGAGCGGCTCAGGTAACCTTCGAGGAACTCGATGGCATCGATATCAAGGTGGTTTGTCGGCTCGTCCATGATAAAGAACTCGGCCTCAGAAGCAAGCATCTGGGTCAGTGCAACTCTTTTTACTTCGCCACCGGATAGTTCCTTCATCTTCTGGTCGGGGTCCGGCAGGTTGAAGTTGGTCAGGAATTTCAGTACGCGACGTTCATATTCCCACAGATGCTCCTGGTCCAGACCCTTTGTGAATTCCTCGGAAGAAGACATGATCTGCTGGAATATGCTTTTCTCGCCGTCAAAGGGGTATTCCTGCTCGAGGAATGCGATCCTGATGTCTTTCAGGAACATTATCTTTCCACCTGAATCGGATTTGTCTTTTCCTGCAAGAATCCTCATCAGTGATGTCTTGCCGGTACCGTTAGGTGCGATGAGAGCGATCTTGTCGCCCTCATTTATGTTGAAACCGATGTTCTCGAAAAGGATTTTCGGTCCGTAGCTTTTGGATATGTTCTCTATCTGTAAATAACTTGCCATGATCTTTCAGATTGCCACTATCTTCTCGTACTGACGTCATCCTGAGGAGCGAAGCGACGTGAGGATCTACTTAAAAAATTTATCAACTTCTTTCACTGCATCAGGCAGAGCGAACACTGCGACACGGTCATATGCTTCAATCTTGGTGTCTCCCACAGCAATGTACGAGTCATTTCCTCTGATGATACCGCCTATGATGGCATTGTGAGGGAAGTTCATGTCTTTCAGGGCACACTTGGTGATCTTGGTGTCAGGAGCGACAATGTATTCAAGCACTTCGGCATTGGTTCCGCTCATGTATTTTATGAATCTGACCTTGTTGCTGAGCGTGAATTTAAAGATACGGCTGGCAGTGATCAGTTTCTTGTTGATGACTGCGTCAACACCCATGCTCTCTGCAAGTTTTATATACTCAAGGTTTTCCACTTCTGCAATCGTTCTCTGAACTCCGAAGCCTTTGGCGGCGACACAGGCCAGGATGTTGGTCTCGGTGCTGTTTGTCACTGCAACGAATGCATCATAGTCCCTGATGGATTCTTCAAGGAGCATATCTGAATTACGACCGTCACCATTCACTACCGTGATGTTGTCAGGAAGTTTCGCTGACAGTTCAAGGCATTTTTCCTTGTTCTTTTCTATGAGTTTTATTGAACTGATGTGCTTTGAAAGCTGCTTTGCCAGTATTTCTCCGGTAGGACTTCCACCAAGTATCATCACGCTGTCCACTTCGATGTTGTGCTTGCCGACATATTTAAGCAGCATGTCCATTCCTTCTCTCTTGGAGATGATGAACACCAGGTCATGATATTTGAACTTCGTGTCGAATTTCGGGATTATGGTTTCGTTCTTTCTGGAAATCGCCACGACCCTGAACTGGAAGCCTTCCTTTTCTGCCAATTGGCTGAATTCCACCATGTTCATGCCTATGAGAGGGGAGTCCTCCTCAAGTTTGAACACGGCCATGTGGAGTTTGCCTCGTGCAAATTCCAAGGAATCAGATGAGGCCGTCCTTTTGAGAAGGTCCATGATCTCGCCGGCAGCAATTTTCTCAGGATAGAACATAAGGTCTATTCCCATCTCGGTAAATAGGTATTTGTTCTCAAACGAGAGATATTCCTCGTTGTTGATGCGCGCTGTCGCCTTTTTGCTGCCCAGCCTTTTGGCCAACATTGCACTTACGATGTTCACATCCTGCGAATCGGATGGGTTTACGGCGATGAAAAGGTCTGCCGTCCCGACACCAGCCTCATTGAGGACATGAATGGAAGACGGGTTGCCCGGCACCGTGATGATGTCAGCATTGGCGCTGAGGTATTCAAGCCTTTCGCTGTCGGCATCTATGACCGTAATTTCATTTGATTCGTTGCTGAGCATCTTGGCAAGGTGTGAGCCCACTTCCCCTGCTCCTGCGATGACGATTTTCATACTTGATTATATTTTATAAAAGTCAGCCTCATTTATGCTGTCAAAAACAGTCTTGCCTTTCATCATGGACTGAACAATTATTGATTTTCTGTATATTCCTGCAACTCCGGCCTTCGGGGTTACACGCAAGAGATAGTTCCTTACTTCTTCTCTGCCTATGCCATGCCGGAGTTTCCTGTACTCCTTATGTGCCTTGACTACTGAAGTGAAGTTCTTTATCCGGAATGTCAGAAGGTAAACCATTGCAGACATCCAGTCAAGGCATTTCCTTGCGCATATCCTTCTGCGTGCCTTTCTGAATCCTATCCGGGCGGCCCTGTTTGATGATTTTCCCTCTCTCAAAGTTTTCAGTGCAAATGTCTTTGACAGATTATTGTCAAGCATCAGCAGATTGTTTCGGTAGTTCAGGAACAACTTGAATGGGGAAGATGCAGGAAGTGTCCCGCCACCTACATGATATACGGTCGAGTCCGGCACTACTGTCACCTTCCATCCTTCCAGCTGCATCCGCCAGCATAGATCGATTTCTTCCATATGGGCGAAGAATCTCTCGTCGAGTCCACCCAAGGTTTCATAGACACTGCTTCGTACCATCAGGCATGCTCCCGTTGCCCATAATACATCAGAGGGGGAGTCATACTGACCATAGTCTTTTTCCAGACGCTTCATCACGCGACCGCGGCAGAATGGAAATCCGAATCTGTCCATGTATCCTCCGGCAGCACCTGCATACTCAAACTTTTCTCTCTCCTGCCAGCTGTGCAGTTTCGGTGCGCAGGCACCGCAGTCAGGATGGCTGTCCATCCACTGCACAAGCGGTCCGAGCCAGTCCTCTGATACTTCTATGTCAGAGTTTATTAGAACGAAGTATTCGCAGTCTATTTCCTTGAATGCTCTGTTGTAGCCTCCTGTAAAACCGAAATTCTTTTCAAGTTCTATGGTCCTTACAGCAGGGAACATCTCCTTCATCAGTTCAAGGCTGCCGTCGCTGGAATCGTTGTCTGCTACAATCACCTCTGCGTCTTCTACTCTGGAAACAGAATGAAGCAGACCCGGAAGAAATTTCCTGAGGAAGTCTTCCGTGTTCCAGTTAAGTATGACGACTGCTGTCTTCATTGTCTCCTAGTGGCATCCGCAGCCTCCTTCACCACAGCATCCGCCTTCTTCGTGATCATGACAGCCGCACTCTCCGTCATGCCCGCCACAGTCACCGCCGTGGCAACCGCCGTCGCCACATCCGCCACCGTGGCAGCCTCCGCATCTGTGAACATATTCTCCGTGAAGACCCTCTGTGAGTTCCTTCTCGGTAGCCTCGCGAACAGAAACGATCTCACCAGTGAAATGGAGCGTCTTGCCTGCCATCTGGTGGTTCAGGTCCATCTT
Organism: Candidatus Cryptobacteroides sp.; assembly: GCA_045127685.1. Lineage (GTDB taxonomy): Bacteria > Bacteroidota > Bacteroidia > Bacteroidales > UBA932 > Cryptobacteroides. The sequence goes on along the minus strand of JBGVQP010000041.1, from coordinate 7,382 downwards.
TACTGTCTCTGGTGTCACTTCAAGGACAACTCCCGGAATGACTGCGCCTGCCCTGTTGAGCATAGGGATGGTGTTACCTGGTACCAGAAGGTCTTCGCGCACCTCTCCATTTACTTCGAATGCCGACTTCGGAAGGTCAATGATCTTCTCTGGCTCCACTTCGCCGTATGCATCCGCCGGTACAAGAGTCACGTCGAATGTCGCTCCCGCTTCCATTCCTTCGATATGCTCCTCGAGTTTAGGCAAGAGGCTGCCTGTGCCGTGTATATAGTCCAGAGGTCTTTCCTTGGTTGTTCTGTCTACAATGTTTCCATCAACTTCGAGTTCGTATGTGAACTCCACTACTTTGTTTGCTGTAATTTTCATATCTGTTTCTATTTATTTTCGTCTGCCGGCCACAAAAATGCCTTGATTTGTGGCCGCCCTGTCGTTTTTCCGTATGTTGGCCACAAAAATGCCTTGATTTGTGGCCGACCTGCCGATTTTTTCGTCATTGCGCTCCGTCCAGTCATTGCACTCCGTCTCGTCATTGCGAGCGAAGCGTGGCAATCTCTACGCCGAGAACGACACTCCTTCAAAGGCGAGCGTCGGAATCTGCCACCTTGAGCATTCCCTTGCGTCCGTTCCCACTGCTGCAAGACTGTTCCACAGCTCAATCATGTTTCCGGTTATCAGCATTTCCTTGACAGGGTGCGTCAACTTTCCGTTCCGGAACGCAAACCCTTCAACTCCATAAGAAAAGTCTCCCGTCACAGGATTGCAGTTGCCTCCGTTGAAGCCGGTGACATATATTCCGCTGCCACACAACTTCAAAATATCCTTCAAAGATACTTCTTTTTCCGTTTCCGACAAATCTTCATCTTTGATGAAGGGCTTCATGCATGGCCGTGAAATATCCTCGATTGTAGGAGCCATACCGGTCTTCCCGGCCATATAGGTGTTCACAAAATACTGCTTGATGACACCGTTTTCAATGATCGCCGTGTCTTTAGTTGCAACTCCTTCAGTATCAAACAGTCTTGATCCGGCCTTCCCCGGAGTCCTTGCCAGATCGAGCAGGGTGAAACCTTCCGAGAATACCTTGCTGCCGAGTGTCCCGTCAAGGAATGACATCTTCTGCTGTATTGATGATGCGTTCAGTGCTGTCAGAAGAGGAGATACAAGGCGTGAGGCAGTGCTGGTGTCAACAACCATCCTGTAATGTCCGCCTTTCCTCTTTTTCGGGCCGATCTGCGAAACAGCTCTTTCAAGAGCCTTTCCTCCAATAGTTTCTATACCCAGTCTGTCATAGTACGGACTGTTCTCCCACCAGAATCCGCTGTACTTGTTTCCGTCACAGTCAGAGATGGTGATCTCGGAAAACGCAGAGAAAGCTGTTTCCGTATGCCTTCCTTCAAAGCCTTGTGAGTCAATCAGAAAGGTGTCGTCGTATGATTCCGTGTATTCGCATTCTTCGGAGATGATCTTATAGTACCTGTCTTTGACTGACCTCCTTTCCTTGATCTGTGATAGAATTCCAGCCCTGGACACTCTAGTGTCCGTATCTTCCGGCGAATAATCAGGGTCATAGAGCCCTAATTCCATACCGGTAGCTGCATTCTTTTCCGTGCGACCTTCTTCCGGAAGCCTTCTATGGACGTCTTCTCCGAGCATCCTGACCATCGCTATGGCATTTTCAATGAAATTATCAATGTCTCCTTCATCGATCCTGTTTGTCGAAAATGTCCCATATCTTCCATCTGTGAAAATGTAGAAATAGAACGACCTGTCGGCGGCATGGGACACTTTGTCTGTCTCGCCGTTAAGAATCGTGATCGAATCGCTGACCGATTTGTTCAGAGATATCCGTACGCTGTCCGCTCCTTTTTCAAGGGCTGTCTGAATGCACTGCCGTGCTGTCTGTATTTCCTGATCAGTAATCATTTTATTCTCCTCCAACCGTCAAGCTGCTTATAAGTACCGTTGGCATGCCGCATGAAACCGGAACGCTCTGTTCCTTTCCGCATGTCCATGTGCCGTTGTCTATCTTAAGGTCATTTCCGACCGCAAGAATGTCGGAAAGTGCCTGAGGACCGTTTCCTATGACATTTATATCCTTTACAGGGACGGTCAGTCTTCCGTTTTCAATAAGGTATCCGCTCTTTACGAAGAAAGTGAAATCGCCTTCTCCGATCTTGACCTGTCCGTTCGAGAACTGGTCGACGTAGATACCCTTGCTCACTGATGAAATGATACCTTCGGGATCTGTGGTGCCGCTTTCCATATATGTAGCACGCATCCTCGGGATAGGGTTATATCTGAAATTCTCCCTTCTTCCGTTTCCGGTTGGTGCAACACCATACCACGCAGCGCTTATCCTGTCATGAAGATAGGAAGTCAGAATGCCGTCCTTGACCATATATGTCTTTTGTCCGGGAACACCTTCGTCGTCGTAGTTACCGGAGCCTCTGTTGTACATTACCGTACCGTCATCAACGACATTTACCCCCTCCGGACATACCCTCTGTCCCATCTTGTCTGAAAAAATCGATTGTCCCTTTCTGTTGAAGTCAGCCTCGAATGCGTGGCCCATGGCCTCATGAAGCAGGATCCCCGATGCGCCTGCACCCATGACCACGCTCATCTGACCTCCTTTAGGACGTACGGCCTCAAACCTTGCATCAATATCTCTTGCCACCTCTGCGCTCAGCTGATCGATAAGTTCTTTTCCGATAAGTTCTGCTCCCATGCGGAAACTTCTTGAAGCTGTGCCGGTTTCCGTCTTTTCGCCCTGCTGGAATACCGCCGATACAGTTACGCTACCCATCGGACGAGAGTCGCATGTGAGTTCTCCAAGCGAGTTATACATCATTACGTCGCTCACCGAATTCGATAGCCTTACAATGACTTTAACTATTCTGTTATCTACTTGAAATACTTTAGTTTCAAGGTCTTTCAAGAAAGGTAGGAAGCTGTCTGCGCTGATATTACGCCAGTTTTTCACAGCCGGATATATGTCGAGATTCCTGTCACAGATTTTGGGATAAGTCCTTCCGTCTATGACTCCATCGGCAATGATGGATGCTGCCTGGGCCGCCTTCAGCATGTCTTGCAGATCTGTGTTTTCGGAGTATGCATATCCCGTTTTTTCGCCCTTGAGGACACGGATGCCGACACCATAGTCTGTATGAAACCCTCCTGATGAAACCACTCCGTCCTTGAGCAGCAGATTGAAGAAGGTCGTGTATTCGAAATACAGGTCACAGTAGTCTCCTCCACGGGAAAGCGCTGCTGCCGTCACCCTTTCAAGCTCCCTTTCATTTGTGGCGAAAGTGTCCAGATAAAATTGTGTATTGTTCATATTGTCTTTATAATGAAAGGACTATGCCGTTTTCTTCCTCAATCTTCTGCTTGTTGTCGGCTATTCCCTTTATCTTTGCAAAGGTATCTTCGTCCTTTATGTTTATGACCTCGTCTTTCGAACCGTCAGCAATGACCCTGAAAGGTATCTGCGAGTTGTCGGTAAGGATCCATCTTTCGCAGATGGGAGCATAGAGGTTGAAGAAATAATAGATTCCGGTAGCATACCTTCTTCTGATGGTTTCTTCCGGGATGTTGTGACCGCCTGCCTCCACTCTGGCCCTGACCCTGTCAATGGCAAGCTCGGGAGAGTTAAGCCAGAAATAGAGAAGAGTCACGGTATATCCGGCTGCCTGTGCCCTCTTTACTGTCTTGAGCAGCGTCCTGGTGGCAAGAGTGGTTTCTATCGCGAAGTCCTGCTGTTTGCGTAACAGGTACTGAATTTTCATGAGCATGTACCTGCTCGCCTGTATGGACGCTTTTGACGGATCGAAAGGGGAGAGACCCTTTGCGAATTCATCCGAGTTCACGAACTCCTTGCAGTCCAGCATCTCCGGCAGCAGCGAATATGAAGCGGTGGTCTTTCCAGCTCCGTTGCATCCTGATATTATATACAAACGTGGCATGTTCAAATTTATAAATTTTCCAATTACTGCGTTGCTGCTCACTTCCTTAATCCTCACAACCGGAAGGTTGCTCCGGTTAAGTCGTTTCGCGCGCCTTGTACTTGAAAAATTTCTGGAAATTTGTTATTATCTGTTATTTGTTACTCCATAACCGAACAGGGCGAAGTCTCCCAAGCATGGGTCGTCAGGGAATATTTCTCGGAATGCATCCGTTATTTCCTGTGCAGTCACGATGTCCTTCTGTCTGCGCGAAGTAAGTCCAAGTTCAACGGCCTGAGCATATACGTGGACATCAAGCGGCAGGATAAGGTTGCGCTTGTCCGAGTTCTTCCAAAGCCCCAGATCGACCTTCCCGTCATCTCTGACCATCCATCTGCGCATCATGCTGATCTTCTTGTTTGGCGCCTTCCTGTCTTCCTTCTGTCCATACACCTTTACCCTGAAATCAGCGTCTGAAAGTTCTTCAAGGCTGTCCCTTTCTGAATAAAGCGTCTTCAACCGCCTGCATATGCCTGCGAATTCGCTCCATTTGATGGTCCTGTGCAGACTTGCATCTTCGTTCCTGTATTCGCCGTTCATCACATAATCATACGGTTTCCAGTCCATTTCGTCGAACATTCTTGTGCAGTCCCTTACGATCATCGCACGGCGTCCCCAGGCCAGATGTGCCGACAATAGTGCGGCAATCTCGACATCGGCCAGCGAAGCCTGCCCGCAGGAAAGCCTGCCCGCGAATTCACGTGGAAAAGCGATCGGGTCTTCCTGGAAATATTTCGGGTCATTGTACTTGTGAGCCCACCCGATGAGGGTCTCCTTGATTTCGGTAGTCATACATCTAACAAATATACGAAGTTGTTTTGATTTTAACTATGTTTAAAATAAAGTATTTGTATACGGGAGTAATGGTGTAGTATCTGAGAATCTCATAAAATGTTAAAAAATAGGAAGTATTCCCCGAATTATATATCTTCGCGTTGCTTGTCCAGGTAGCGTATCTTCAAGTCCACAACGATAGAAATTCGCTATACTGTCCTATAAATAAGTAATTTATAAACTGGTTATATATATTGTTATGAGAAAAATATTATTCGCACTAATGCCATGTCTTATGCTTATGGCGGCATGTGCTTCAGAGCACGATGCAAATATTGAGTTGCGGGTCGAGGAGTATCTCTCCCAGATGACTCTTGAAGAGAAGGTCGGTATCCTTCACGCCCAGTCCAAGTTCTCATCGGCAGGTGTGCCGCGGCTTGGTATTCCTGAACTTTGGACAACTGATGGTCCGCATGGTATTCGTGCGGAGGTGAAGTGGGATGAATGGAACCAGGCAGGATGGACAAATGACTCTTGTACGGCGTTTCCTGCCCTCACATGCCTTGCCGCTACCTGGTCAGAGGAGATGTCCGCTCTTTATGGAAGGGTAATCGGTGAAGAAGCCAGGTATCGCGAGAAGGACGTGCTTCTCGGTCCTGGAGTCAATATATATCGTACCCCGTTGTGTGGACGTAATTTCGAGTATATGGGAGAGGATCCGTATCTGGCATCAATAATGGTTGTTCCATATATCCGCGAGGTCCAGAAGAACGGCGTGGCAGCCTGTGTAAAGCATTATGCTCTGAATAATCAGGAAGCTAACCGGCATAAATACAATGCTGTTGTAGATGACCGGGCATTGTATGAAATATATCTGCCGGCTTTCAAGGCTGCTGTACAGGAAGGCGGTGCATGGTCGATTATGGGATCGTACAATCTGTTCGAGGGTGAGCATCTTTGCCACAACGACAGAATGCTCAACAAGATCCTCAAACAGGAGTGGGGATTTGATGGAGCAGTCATTTCCGATTGGGGAGGAGTCCATAATACTGAACAGGCAATAAGTAATGGACTTGACCTTGAAATGGGAACAGGAACAAACGGTCTGGACTCCAAATATGGCAGTTCATATGATGCATACAATCTTGCGTTTCCTTACCTTGAGAGGCTTCGTGACGGAAGGGCATCAATTGATGTTCTTGATGACAAGGTGCGTAGAGTGCTCAGGCTCAATCTGCGTACTGCGATGAATCCGCACAAGCCATTTGGCTCACTCAATTCTCCGGAGCATAACGAGGCTGCAAGAAAGATTGCCGGTGAGGGTATTGTCCTTCTGAAGAATGAAGATAATATTCTTCCGATAGACCTTGAAAAGACTTCCAAAATTCTCGTCGTGGGAGAGAATGCAATAAAGAAGATGACGGTAGGTGGCGGATCTTCGTCACTGAAAGCCCGGAACGAGTGTACGCCGATCGTAGGACTTCGCGAGGCTGTGGGTGACAAGGCACAGATTGTATATCAGAGAGGATATGTCGGAGACCTGCTCAGATCATATAATGAGGTTGATACGGGGGTTGACCTTACAGATCCTCGTAGCGAGGAGCAGCTTATAGCTGATGCCGTGGCCGAAGCAAAAGATGCGGATATCGTGCTTTTCTTCGGAGGTCTCAATAAGGCAACTTATCAGGATTCTGAGGGTCGTGACAGAGTTTCAATGGCACTCCCGTATGCTCAGGACAAGGTGATTGACGCCCTTGCTGAAGTAAATGACAATATTGTCGTTCTGATAGTTTCAGGAAATGCAGTAGAGATGCCATGGGTCGATAAGGTAGATGGTGTCGTGGAGACATGGTTTATCGGGTCCCAGGCCGGACATGCCATCTCCGATGTCCTGCTAGGAAAGGTCAATCCTTCTGGAAAGCTTCCGTTCACTTTCCCGGTAAGGCTTGAAGATAACGGAGCACATGCTCTGAACGCATATCATAAGGATAGTCTGACAGTAGAGTATAAGGAAGGCATCTTCGTGGGATATCGTTGGGCAGACAAGCATGAAATCAAGCCATTGTTTGCATTTGGACACGGACTCAGTTACACGACTTTCGAGTATGGTCAGGCAAAATGCCGCAAGAGAGGAAAGGGATTCAAGGTAAGTGTTGATGTCACCAACACAGGTGATGTTGAAGGAAAGGAGATTGTCCAGCTCTATATCGGTGATGATGAGTCATCTCTTGTACGCCCGGTAAAAGAACTCAAGGGCTTCAGGAAGATTGCCCTTCTTCCTGGTCAGACACAGACAGTGACCTTTGAGATTACAGAGGATATGCTTAAGTTCTATGATCCGGCAAAATCAGGATGGGTGCTTGAGGAAGGATCTTTCACCGCTTATGTCGGTGCATCTTCTGCTGATATCAGGACTTCTGTCAATTTTGAAATTTAAATTGATATAGTATAATATGAAAAAGGTCATTAGTGTCCGGTAAAAATTTATAAAAGTTCTTTGAAAATATTGAAAGTTAGGTAGTTACAGAGGTTTTTGGCGCGCGCCGATTTGAAATTATCTTTGCCAGACTAACGTAGAATGGCATATGCATAAAGGAAAATACG
>JBGVQP010000040.1:0-63565 GCA_045127685.1 Candidatus Cryptobacteroides sp. | reverse complement strand
AAGCTTCATGCGGCCTGTCTTCTGCACATTGAGGTAGTTAACGAAGATACCCTGCGCAGTCTCGGGGCGCAGGTAGATAGTGTTGGCACCCTCAGCGGTTGAGCCCATCTGAGTCGAGAACATAAGGTTGAACTGACGCACATCCGTCCAGTTCTTTGTACCTGAAATTGGACATGCAATCTCGCAGTCTATGATAATCTGACGGAGTTCAGCAAGGTCATTTGCATTGAGGGCATCAGCCATTCTCTTGCGGACCTGGTCGATCTTTGCCTGGTTGCGCAGAACATTAGGGTTTGTTGCAAGGAACTGAGCCTCGTCAAAAGACTCTCCGAACTTCTTCTTACCCTTCTCTACATCTTTTGCAATTTTGTCTTCAAGCTTGCCGATGTACTCCTCGATAAGAACGTCCGCACGATATCTCTTCTTTGAATCCTTGTTGTCAATAAGAGGGTCATTGAATGCTCCAACGTGTCCTGAAGCCTCCCAGATACGCGGATGCATGAAAATAGCAGAGTCAATACCCACGATATTCTCGTTAAGTCTTGTCATTGCCTCCCACCAATACCTCTTGATGTTGCTTTTGAGTTCCGCTCCGAGCTGTCCGTAATCATAAACGGCTCCAAGACCGTCATAGATCTCGCTTGAAGGGAAAATGAATCCGTACTCCTTACAGTGAGATACGAGAATCTTGAAAAGTTCTTCCTGTGTCATAATAGTATTATAGTTTTAATTAATCATTCGTTTTACATAAGTCCCTGAACGTCATTGCGAGGCTCTGCAAGAGCCGTGGCAATCTCCTTCAACGGTATCATCACAAAGTCCCTCTCGTACATCAACTTATGAGGCACCGTCAGTTCCGGACAGTCAATTTTATTATCACCGAATAATAAAATATCTATGTCTATCGGTCTGTTGCGGTATATCCGCTCACCTTTTTCATCATATTCCGGCCCCCCTGTCCTTCCCAACCTGCGCTCAATATCCTTACATATTTCCAGTATCATCAGCCCCTCGGCTTCCGGGTTATACCCCTTCGGCAACATCAACTGGTAATGCACAGCGGCATTCATGAACTTCTGATCTGACTCAAAGCCCCACGGTTGCGTCTCCAACAGGCTGGAAACGGCCTTATACGGCGTTTTCAGTTCAATATTCAGCAATGATAAGGCATCTTCTATATTTCGCTCTCTATCGCCCTGATTCGAGCCCAAAGATAAATATAAATCTACCTTATCCATATCCTCCTGATATCTGCTGCGACCATCCTTTCTTGCAGCCGCATCAATCAGCACATCGTCACTCTCCCCTTCAGACCTTCAGTCAACGTCAAGGCCCAGTTCCACAAGTGCCTCCTCGCTCATCCTGCTCCTGTCCCATACCGGCTCCCACACAAGATCTATTTCCACACTCACGACTCCCGGAACATCCTCCACAGCCTCCTTGACCTGCGCCACTACATAATCCGCCATAGGACAGTTAGGCGCAGTGAGAGTCATCTGCACATAAACCTCATGCTCCTCATTTACCTTGATTTCGTAAATAAGGCCAAGGTCATACACGTTCACAGGGATTTCAGGATCATATACCTGCCTGAGTGCTCTTATTATATCTCTTTCCAAATTCATAACCTGTTGAATTTAAGATTGCCACGGTTTCTATGAAACCTCGCAATGACGTGCCACTTCCTTTATTTTTGCAATCATCGACACCAGACCGTTAGCCCTGGTCGGTGAGAGATTTTCCTTCAATCCTATCTTCTCAACCACAGAAAAGTCAGAAGAAAGTATCTCCTGAGGAGTTCTGCCGGAATACAGTCCGATCAGAAGAGAAATTATTCCCTTCGTGATGATGGCATCACTGTCAGCATTGAAGAAAATTTTATTATCTTCCATCTTATAATCCAACCAAACCCTTGACTGACAACCCTTTATAAGTTTATCCTCAGTCTTTGCATCCTCCGGAAAATCAGTCAATGATTTTCCCAGCTCGATCAGATACTCATACTTGTCCAGCCACTCCTCATACATCGAGAACTCCTCGACAATGGCGTTTTCTGCTTCGTGTAGTGTCATATCAACATATCAATCGCCTTATTCAGGCATTTCACAAAATATTCAGCCTCTTCAATTGTATTGTATGGAGCCAGGGAAACTCTCAACATACCTGTAACCCCAAACCTTGTCATAAGGGGCTCTGCACACATCTGACCAGACCTTACTGCAACACCCATCTTATCGAGAATAAGCGCAAGATCCTCATGATGAACTCCCTCCACTACAAATGAAAATAAAGGTATCTTTTGGTCATTTGTTCCACGAGGAACACCGAACAGACGTACCCTGGAATGACCTGTCAATACATCGAGAAGATAATCCCTAACTTTATCATTATAATTTATTAACTCATTATCATTCAATGTATTAACAAACTCAATCGCAGGCTTTAAAGTTGCTGTCGAAGCAAAATTCTGCGTACCAGCCTCAAACTTCATAGGAAGCGGAGCATAAGTAGTTCCAGCAAAACTTACGGTACCTACCATCTCTCCTCCACCCATGTACGGAGGCATGGCATCAAGCCATTTCTTCTTTCCGTAAAGAACTCCAGTACCTGTCGCAGCATACATCTTATGACCTGAGAACGCATAGAAATCACAATCCAGATCCTGCACATCAACCTTACAATGAACCACTCCCTGAGCACCATCTACAAAGACTGCAACGCCTTTTGAATGACAGATATCTATGATTTCCTTTACAGGATTTATAATTCCGAGTACATTGGAAATCTGGGTCAGAGCAAGTATCCTGGTCCTGTCAGTAATAAGATCATCAAGTTTATCAATCATGAGATGACCACCATCATCAACAGGGAGTACCTTCAAAACTGCTCCCTTCCTGGAGCACATCATCTGCCATGGAACGATGTTGGAGTGATGCTCTGCCTCTGTTACAATAACCTCGTCACCCTCATTTACGAAAGCCTCTCCAAAGCAGAATGCAACAAGATTGACCGATTGGGTCGTGCCGGAAGTAAATACAATTTCCTCTCTGTATTCTGCATTCAAAAACTCCCTTACAGCATCCCTTGATGCCTCATAAGCCTGAGTAGCCTCATCTGCCAGACAATGTACAGCCCTATGTATATTAGCGTTTGAACATGCAGTGATCCTGTTCCACTCATCTATGACATACTGTGGCCTCTGGCTGGTAGCAGCATTATCGAAATACACAAGATCCTTTCCATGCACCTTTCTTGAAAGCACAGGAAACTGACAGCGTATTTCGTTAATTACACCCATATTCGTAATACACTTGCGCGCGCATACACGCAATAAGCCTGCAAATTTAGCAAAAAACTGACTTCCTTTTACAGGAATTATCATATTTTTGCAATCAGATACCCGATAAACAAGGCAAGGCCGAGAAAACCTGATATGAATATCGGTAAGAAAATATTGAAATAACAGTATACAGTAAACAAACAGAATTATGATAGATTACATCAAAGGACAGATTACAGAAATAAATCCTACGGAGGTTATTCTTGAGACCTATGGTATAGGTTATAGAATACTTATTTCACTGCAGACTTATGAGGGTCTTAACGGCAAGAGTGAAGCAAAAGTATATATTCATCACTACCTCCGTGAGGATGAGGAACTCTATTACGGATTTGCTTCAAAAGACGAAAGAGAACTGTTCAGACTCCTTATCGGAGTATCTGGAATCGGTGCATCTACTGCACGCATGATGCTCTCGTCACTTACCTCAGAGGAAATAAGAAATGCAATCCTGGCCGAAGATATAAACAAGATCAAAAGCATCAAGGGAATCGGGCTCAAGAGTGCCCAGAGACTGATTCTCGAACTTAAAGACAAAGTTTCAAAGGGAGCTGGTGCCGACTCCCCTGCACTGTTCAGTTCATCTGCCAACCCTGCAACCGATGAGGCTGTTACTGCCCTCGTAATGCTCGGATTCACAAAGGCAAACGTCACAAAAGCTGTAACTTCTGTACTTAAAGAAAGTCCATCAGCAAGCCTTGAGGAAATAATAAAACAAGCCTTGAAACGGTTGTAAAAATACTTTCAAATCTAGATAAACAAAAAGTGTTCCACGTGGAACACTTTTTTGTTTAAACTATCTTCCGAAATAAACCAGCAACACAGAAACATCTGCTGGTGAGACACCTGATATCCTAGAAGCCTGGGCAATAGTGCGAGGACTATACTTCTTCAATTTTTGCCTACACTCTATTGATAAACTTTCTACTTTATCAAAATCAAAGCCCTCAGGAATAGCAAGATTTTCAAGCCTCATTATCTTATCCGCCATTTGCTTTTCACGCTCTATATACCCCTTATACTTTATGGAAATTTCTGATGAATCCAAAATTTCCCGCTTATAATTATCCGATATGATTTGATCTAATTTCACAGAATCAAGACTGGAAACAGGATATTCTGTATTGAATTGAAGCACATGAAGCACATCCAAAATAGAAGAACCAGGGTCAATATCTGACTTAACCTTATTATTCAGCATCGATCTCTTTCCATAAGATATCATTTCTGAATACAGTTTATCAGTCAAGTTATCAAACGGAGATGCGAATTCCACTTCTGTATCTATTCCGGATTTAGAAAAAGTTCCACGTGGAACAATATTAAACAAATCAGATAACACTACCTGCGGTCTCGATATCAAGGCTGACAACCTGGTTCTTGACGTTACAGTAGATGTAGAAACTGACAGCAAATAATCATTTACTATATCAGGCTTTACTGACGTTTCTTCAAAGAAACCATTGAGCTTATCCACAGTTTCATACTTTCGTAATGTATAATCATACCTGAATTTATCAGCCAATCCTGCATTATAACTACGTTCTGTAAGTCTGAGGTCAGCATTATCTTGTCTCAAAAGTATCCTGTACTCTGCCCTGGAAGTAAACATCCTATAAGGCTCATCAACACCCTTTGTAATAAGATCATCAATCAGAACTCCGATATACGCCTGATCTCTACCCAGTATGAACGGTTCTTTGCCAGCAACCTTCAGGTGGGCATTCATACCTGCAATCAGACCCTGTGCAGCTGCTTCCTCATAACCGGTTGTTCCATTAACCTGACCTGCCAGATAAAGTCCCTCTATATTCTTGAGTTCAAGTGTCGGTTTCAATTGAGTAGGATCGAAATAATCATATTCCACTGCATAAGCCGGACGATAAACCTTGGCATTCTCAAGTCCTTTGATGGCATGAAGAGCATCCATCTGAACACCCAATGGCAGAGATGAAGAGAATCCCTGGAGATAATATTCATTTGTTCCCCTACCCTCCGGTTCAAGGAAAAGCTGATGTTCCGTCTTACCGGCAAAAGTCCTCAACTTATCCTCAATACTTGGACAATATCGCGGACCTATACCTGTGATAAGTCCTGAGAACAAAGGAGAGTCGGCAAATCCGCTTCGCAGTATATCATGAACTTCCTCGTTTGTATGGACTACGAAACAAGGCATCTGGGGAGTTCCGTTCTGAGCTGTCGAAAGAAACGGTAGATACGAAAATTTATCAGGACACTCATCTCCCCACTGATGAATCATCTTTGATGTATCTACAGAAGAAATATCGATTCTCGGAGGAGTACCTGTCTTCATACGTCCTGTCTGAACTCCCATATCTACAAGTTGAGAAGTAAGTCCATGTGATGGAAGTTCACCTATTCGTCCTCCCTCAAACATTGTGCGACCAATGAACATACGTCCGTCAAGGAAGGTTCCGGCAGTCAGGATAAGTGTCTGAGAATTGAATATTGCACCAGTGGTCGTACAAACTCCCGTGATTTTTGAACCAGAGAAAAGAAAAGACGTCACTGTATCTTGGTAAATATCTAATTTACAGGCACTTTCGAGGATTTTACGCCAATATAGCGAAAACTGGATTTTATCACACTGTGCACGGGGACTCCACATGGCCGGACCCTTGGACCTGTTGAGCATTCTGAACTGCAAAGTGGAAGCATCTGTAACAATGCCTGTATATCCTCCGAGAGCATCTATCTCCCTGACTATCTGTCCTTTAGCAATTCCACCAATAGCCGGATTACATGACATCTGAGCAAACTTGTTCATATCCATTGATATCAAAAGAACGCTCGATCCCATACGGGAAGCAGCCATAGCCGCCTCACAACCTGCGTGTCCGCCTCCGACAACAATTACATCGTACACTTTCTGCATAAGTTAAACGAGTTCTCTCAAAGAAAGATAATAATTCTCCTTGCTTCTCATCAAAGCAATATCCTCATCACAATGATCATCATATCCTATAAGATGAAGGATTCCATGAACAATGACACGATTGAGTTCATCGGTAAACTCAGTGCCGTATTCAAGTGCATTTTCACGGACACTGTCTACACTTATGAAAAGATCACCGGAAAGACGGTCACCTTCACAATAATCGAATGTTATTATATCGGTGAAATAATCGTGCTGGAGATACTTCTGATTGACATCAAGAATATAATTGTCGGAACAGAAGATTATCGATATATCCCCTATCCTCCTTATCTCACTTTCAGCAACGAGCTTTAGCCATCTGTTATTCAAAGTCTTTGACCTGAACACAAAATCGGTGTCTTCAAAATAATATGAAATCATTATACGGTATTTTTCTGCAAATCTACAAAAGGGCGACGCAACAAACAAAACAACTTCCAAAAAGTTTGAAATAAAAAATATAATTTCTAACTTTACCGGCCAAATGAGTATAAAAACAAATAACAGATATGGAAATTAAAAAATCAGAGAAAGCAAACTTGGAAAACAAGAAATTGCTGTTCATTGAAATCGGTCTTATCGTTTCCCTTCTCATCGTTTATATAGCCCTTGAGTGGACTTCGAAGGAAACCAATACTGCCGTACTTGAGGATAACACCGAGATTCTGATTGAAGAGGAGATCATTTCTACAAACATGGAAACTCCTCCACCACCACCTGCTGCACCTAAGATTCCTGTACTTTCAGACCAGATCGACATCGTCGATGACGAAATCGAACTTGAAGATGACATGTTCATGAACCTTGAGGATGATTCAAGCCTTGGAGTCGAGATTATGGACTATGTAGAGGTTGAAGAAGAAGTAGTAGAAGAAGAAGCCATCCCATTCCAGCTCGTAGAGGAGAAACCGTCGTTCCAGGGTGGAGATGCAAACCAGTTCTCTAAATGGGTGAACTCTAGACTTGTATATCCGGAAATCGCAAAGGAAAACGGTGTGTCCGGACGTGTTACACTTCAGTTTACTGTAGAGAAGGACGGATCAGTAACAAAGGTTAGAGTTCTCCGTGGAGTTGACCCGTCACTCGACAAGGAAGCTGTACGCGTGGTTTCTATGTCACCGAAGTGGAAGCCAGGAAAGCAGAGAGACCGTGCGGTCCCTGTAACATATACCTTCCCTGTGATATTCCAGCTCAGATAACATAACCCAAATATCATATTTAAGGCCGACCAAAAATATATTTGATCGGTCTTAATTTTTTAAAGACAAACAACAGTAATCCTGATCATACCACCCAAAGCAAAGCAACAAGAAAGGTCTGTGAAGGATATATAAGTATACAAAATGGCAAAAATAACGGCAGAACAACATAATGAAAAGGCGGTATTTGTCGGTGTAATCAAACAAGGAGACGATGAACGCCAGATAATGGAATACCTGGATGAACTTGAATTTCTTGCTGAAACAGCCGGAGCGATTGGTGTAAAGAAATTCATCCAGAAGGTTGATCGCCCTGACTCAAGAACATATATCAGGAGCGGTAAACTTCAGGAAATAAGGGAATATTGTGAAGAAAATGAAATTGAAGTTGTTATCTTTGACGATGAACTCTCCCCTACCCAGCTTCGTAACATCGAAAGAGAGCTGAATATCCGTATACTCGACAGAACTAACCTTATTCTTGATATTTTCGCTCAAAGGGCAAAGACAGCCTATGCAAAGATGCAAGTAGAACTTGCTCAGTATCAATATCTTCTCCCACGACTGACCCGAATGTGGACTCACCTTGAAAGGCAGAAGGGAGGTATCGGTATGCGAGGACCTGGAGAGACTCAGATAGAAACTGACCGCCGTATTATCCAAGACAAGATAGCACGTCTGAAGGAGCAGCTGAAGAAGGTTGACAAACAGATGGCTTCACAGCGCGGAAACAGGGGTTCATTGGTCCGTATTTCGCTTGTAGGATATACGAACGTAGGTAAGAGTACTTTGATGAATTTACTCGCTAAAAGCGACGTTTTTGCAGAAAATAAACTCTTTGCGACTCTTGATACCACGGTACGAAAAGTAGTCATTGAAAACGTACCTTTCCTGCTCAGTGATACAGTAGGATTCATACGTAAACTTCCACATCAGCTGGTGGAAGCATTCAAAAGTACACTTGACGAGGTCAGAGAGGCTGATATCCTTATGCATGTAGTCGACATATCGCATCCTAACTTTGAGGATCATATCCGGGTGGTGGAGGAAACCCTCAAGGATATAAAGGCCATAGACAAGCCTATTTTCGTCGTATTCAATAAGATTGATGCCTATAGGTATGAAGAGTATGATGAGTTCTCTCTTGAGCCTAAAAAGCAGGAAAATTACACTCTTGACGAGTTCAAGAACAGCTGGATTGCAAAGGAGAACACTCCATGCATCTTCATCTCTGCACGAGAGAAGATAGGTATCGAAAAGCTTCGCGGAGACCTGTACAAGATGGTGGCTGAAATCCACGCCGGAAGATATCCGTTTGACAATTTTCTGTGGTAAGATTCCTCGACTTAGCTCGGAATGACGAATAAGAATGACAAGAAAAAACGGTGACAGAATGATTATCTGCCACCGTTTTATATTAATACAAACGTGTATTAGTCAGCGAGTTTTGCGCAAAGGAACTCACGGTTGAGTCGTGCGATATGAGAAACTGTGATATGCTTAGGGCACTCCATTTCACATGCACGAGTGTTGGTACAAGCTCCGAATCCGAGCTCGTCCATCTTGGCAACCATCGCCTTGGCACGCTTTGCACCCTCTACCTGTCCCTGTGGGAGAAGAGCGAGTGAACTTACGCGGGCAGCTACGAAAAGCATTGCCGAACCGTTCTTACATGTAGCAGCACATGCACCGCAACCGATACAAGCCGCACCGTCCATAGACTCCTCAGCCTTCTCGTAAGGAATAGGAATAACGTTTCCATCAGGAACGCCACCTGTTCTTACTGATACATATCCACCAGCCTGAAGAATCTTGTCATAAGCCTGACGGTCTACTACAAGGTCCTTGATGATAGGGAAACCCTTTGCTCTCCAAGGCTCGATTGTGATAGTATCACCATCCTTGAACTTACGCATATGCAACTGGCATGTTGTAACCTCATCGTCTGGTCCGTGTGCACGGCCGTTGATATAGAGTGAACATGCACCGCAGATACCCTCGCGGCAGTCGTGATCGAATGAAACAGGACCGCTGCTCTTGCATCCCTTCTCGACAGCTACCGGATCTATACCCTCAGCGATAAGCTGCTCATTAAGGATATCGAGCATCTCGAGGAAAGAGCTGTCAGCGGAGATATTCTTGACCTGATAGGTCTCAAAATGTCCTTCTGCCTTGGCGTTTTTCTGACGCCATACTTTCAATGTCAAATCCATAGTGTCAATTAGTCTTTATAGTTTCTGGTAGCAATCTTAATATTCTCATAGATGAGAGGTTCCTTGTGGAGTTCCGGCTCAACACCTTCACCCTTGTATTCCCATGCTGCGACATACATGTAATTCTCGTCGTCACGCTTGGTTTCACCTTCTTCTGTCTGCATTTCCTCACGGAAGTGACCACCACAAGATTCATTTCTGTTAAGTGCGTCATAAGCCATGAGCTCGCCGATTTCAAAGAAGTCTACAAGACGGAGGGCCTTCTCAAGTTCCTGGTTGAACTGATCATTGTCACCAGCAACATAAACATTCTTCCAGAATTCAGCCTTGAGAGCCTTGATCTTCTCGATAGCTTCCTTCAGACCTGCCTCATTACGAGCCATACCCACGTTGTTCCACATGATAAGACCAAGTTCCTTATGGAATGAGTCGACAGATCTCTTTCCTTTGACTGCGAAAAGTTTCTCAATCTTCTCTGTAACAGCCTTTTCAGCCTCATCGAATTCAGGTGCGTTGATGTCTGTCTTAGGCTCCTTGAACTTGCCTGCCAGGTAGTCGCCGATAGTATAAGGAAGGATGAAATATCCGTCGGCAAGACCCTGCATGAGGGCTGATGCACCAAGACGGTTTCCACCATGGTCTGAGAAGTTAGCCTCACCGATAGCGTAAAGGCCTGGAACAGTAGTCTGGAGGTTGTAGTCTACCCAGATACCACCCATTGTATAGTGGATAGCAGGATAGATCATCATAGGCTCCTTGTATGGATTCACGTCAGTAATCTTCTCATACATCTGGAAGAGGTTACCGTATCTTGCTCTGATTACATCTTCACCAAGACGCTCGATAGCTGTCTTGAAATCAAGGAATACTGCAAGACCTGTATTGTTTACACCGAAACCAGCATCGCAACGCTCCTTAGCGGCACGTGAAGCAACGTCACGTGGAACAAGGTTACCGAAAGCCGGATAACGACGCTCAAGGTAATAGTCGCGATCTTCCTCTGCGATATCGGAAGGTTTGAGTGTACCAGTTCTGAGAGCCATTACATCTTCCATCTTCTTCGGTACCCAGATACGTCCGTCGTTACGGAGTGACTCAGACATGAGGGTAAGTTTCGACTGCTGATCACCGTGTACAGGGATACATGTAGGGTGGATCTGTGCAAAGCAAGGGTTTGCAAAGCATGCGCCCTTTCTATAGCACTGCATTGCAGCAGAACCATTTGAGTTCATCGCGTTAGTAGAAAGGAAGTAAGTGTTACCATATCCACCAGTAGCGATCACGACAGCGTGAGCACCGAATCTCTCGATCTTGCCGTTCACGAGGTTTCTTGCAATGATACCCTTTGCCTCACCGTTGATAAGGACAACGTCAAGCATCTCATAACGAGGATAACTCTTTACTGTACCAAGCTGGATCTGACGGTTCAGAGCAGCATATGCACCAAGAAGAAGCTGCTGTCCGGTTTGTCCGCGGGCGTAGAAGGTACGGCTGACCTGCGCACCTCCGAAAGAGCGGTTGGCGAGAAGTCCGCCATATTCCCTTGCAAAAGGGACGCCCTGTGCCACGCACTGGTCAATGATGCTGTTGCTGACCTCTGCGAGACGATAAACGTTTGCCTCACGTGCGCGGTAGTCTCCTCCCTTGATTGTATCATAGAAGAGACGATAGACAGAGTCGTTGTCGTTCTGATAGTTCTTTGCAGCGTTTATACCACCCTGTGCTGCAATAGAGTGAGCACGACGAGGTGAGTCGCTGATGCAGAACACCTTGACGTTGTAGCCAAGTTCTCCGAGTGAAGCAGCTGCAGACGCTCCACCAAGACCGGTACCAACTACGATGATTTCCATCTTCTTCTTGTTGGCTGGGCTGACTACGCGGATCTGAGATTTATGCTTTGTCCATTTCTCTGACAAAGGTCCCTCAGGAATCTTAGAAATAAGTTTTTCGGCCATTTTATAGAGTGTTTGTGAAATTTCGGCACAAGTTTACGAAAATTCGGCCGATTTACCAACAAAATCGACCGAATAGATAACCAGTAAAGCTATTCTTTAACACAGCGAATATGCCCATAATCTGCTTCCGTATCCCATACTCTTCCATGCTTTGAACTACCATACACGCAGAAGTGTTTATTATACAAAGATGTTAAATATTCTCCGGACGGATACCATATAACCTTATCGCGTCCCATTACTTTTGAAAAATTCAATCCTTTTAGACCTTTCTTGTACTTACCCTTAATAACCTCAGAATAAAGACCTGTGGAAAGAGACCATATTTTATATTCAGGAACTTTCCACCCAGAAGGACAAGGGTCATTTATTGTTTTTGTCAAATTCCAGCCGTCTTTACTCTCATCCACTTTTACAGGAGTGGGTACAGTAGCCAACTGATCCAAATATTCAGGTTTAAATAAAGGAGTCCTATGCCCCCAATTATAATATAATCCGTTATCTCCATTATCTCCAGATTCTTCCGGTACTGCTGTGACTGCACCTAGATTACGGTCCATCACAACACCGAAATTTCTTTTATATCTAGTGTAAATCTGACCAACAGGAACATCTGTAAGCCATATATGCCATGACCACAATATATCTCCTCTTGAATTCAAAGCAGCAATCAAAGCATTACCGGACTTGAATTGTTCATTAGTCTTTAAACATATATATCCATCATCATAAGATACCGCCTCTATAAGTTCACACATCCGGGTCTTTTCAGCAGTATTCTTTGATTCCCAAAGAAGAACACATCGGTCTACATCATTCAACGATTCCGAAGTATTTCCCTTTACCGTCTTGAACTTATATAGTCCTGGCGAATGTACCATATAACAATTGGCGGTTCCTTCTTTTGACAAATCCTGAGCTGCTGAAACATTCAACTGAGCCATATCGCTATATGGATTATATTCAGTATCCTTTACACATCGTATTCCACATGTATAGGCACGAAGACCTTGACCATGTTGTTCTGCAAAGAAATACGCTCTTGAATCATATTTGTATTCATTTGGAGTCACTGACCAAGTTATTCCATTCAATTTGCTTACATCAACCCCCTTCTCATTCCTGCCAGGCACCTTCCATCCGGCTGGACATGGATCATACATAGTCTTTTTTTCCTGCCAACGGGTATTATCAGTTTGCTTATGAAAGTAATAATACCAATCATTATTGCTGTTTTTGTGATTATTTGAGCTGATTATTGTAGTTGGGTTTGCTATAGAATAATCAATTGTTCCTTTATCACGATTAGACCACACATCTTTAGATTGGAACAAAATAGAATAGAATGGATCTTTTCTTCCCCACTGATACATCAGACCTTTAACATATTTTTCTTCTCCCTCCGTAGCCAAAGCTCCAAGATTTCGGTCCATAATAATTCCTGATTCATGCTCGGCAGGCTGATCTGTCAGCCACACATGCCAAGACCAAAGTACGCTTCCTTCTTTATCCTTAGCAGCTATTAGTGCATTTCCTTTCTTAAATTTACGGGAAGTAACAAAGACTATATACCCGCAAGAATATTCTACCTTACTTATCAGCTCTCTGGTTTCAGCCTTCTTTTCATAGCCAGAAGACTCCCATAGAACTGAAACTGAGGATACTTTTCCGACAGAAACACCTGTATTACCCTTGACCGCCTTGAATTTATACTGTCCTCTGTCAGATATGATATAACTGTTCGCTGTCGCATCCGAAGATAAATCTATAGCCTGCTCAATATTTAATGAAGTTGTCTTCACACATCGCACAGAATAGCCGTTAGCCCTGCTGCCACCATCTTCCCACCGGGTTCCTGTAGGTTTATAAGAAAACGCGTTATATTTTCTGACAGGTATTGCAAATATTGACGAAACACTTGTCACAGTCGATGTCCATAAAGTACCTTCACTACCTGCATACTTACTTCCCCATTCATAATGGATACCGCCACTTGCAGGAAACCAGGAAGTTTTTCCATCTGCCGGCGACTTGAGACTTACTCCCCTTTTACTTTCGCTATATACCGCTTTGTCCTTATATGAATACAGTACTTCCTCCAAACCTCCGTCAGGAACACTCCAACCAGGAGGACATGGGTCATAAATTGTCTTGTTTATCTGCCAAAGTCCTTTATCATCATCGCTTGTCCACTTCCACTTATACCTGCTGTCTGTAGATGTATTTTTAATGAAAGTGGTCGGATTAGTAACAGAATAGTCAATTGACCTGGTACCAGAAACAGGTTTAGGCCAAGTTATAGTAGATTTTGGAGTGACACCTGAGGTTATGGTAGATGAACTGAGGAAAGGATCTTTTCTTCCCCATTGATACAGAAGTCCCAGAGCACCGACCTGACCGGCTGTTGCTGAAGTCGCTCCAAGGTTCCTGTCCATGAGCACATATTCATCTTCTCCGTACACATGTTCCTGAGGTTGATCCGTAAGCCAGATATGCCAAGACCATAAAATCTTTCCTTCTGCATCCTTGGCTGCTATGACTGCATTGCCTTCCTTGAAAGTTTCAGGAGTCTTGAATATTATATGACCGTCCGAATATCTCACATCCTTGATCAGACTACCGACCTTAGGTGTCACGCTTGTTCCATACGACTCCCACAAAACACTGACAGAAGCCACATCGCCCACAGATTCTCTTGAATTTCCTTTAACCGTGGCGAAACTATATGAACCCGGTTTTGATACAATGTAGCAGTTGGCACTCTCCTGCGCTGAAAGAACAAGGAAATCAGACATAGTAAAGGACACTTGCGCTTCCTTGCCCTGAAGGACCGTCACCTTCTTTTCCTGACTTACATATCCGGAGAGTTCAACCTTGACCATATGCTCTCCTACCACCTGGCTGCCTATAAATTTAGGTGTCTGTCCCACATATTTTCCATCAATGCTGATTCTGGCATCGGCCGGGGTAGAAGATATGATCAGCGAGCCGTAGACAGGGGTAGGATCAGGAATTGTAATTATTCTGGATTGATCCTTCGAAGAAATGTCATAAGGCAATCTGGAAGATATATACCCTGCTTGCCTGCTCTCGAAAATATATGATCCTGTGGCAAGCCTGCCGGTCCACTTCCCTTTTCCTTTCAGTTCACCGTTGATGTATATATCCGCATCCGTACCAGTCTGCAGGGTCACCTGTGCAAAGTCTGCTTTCAGGGAAGGCGACAAGACAGTCTTCTGCTTGTCGTTGACTATAAATGTTTCTTCATAACCCTGATACATTTCCTTTACGATCCTGAGACTATGTGATCCACTGGCCACCTTGTAGTCTCTTACCGGAACAGTACCTGCATACCGCTGGTCAATATAGACTGCAGCACCTTTCAGTTCGGGATTAGCGCCCTCAAGGACAGATACAAATCCGAAAGCAGGCTGGAGTTCAAGCTTCAGTTTATGGGAGTTTACAGGATCGGAAACTTCTACTACTCCTACAAGTTCGTGATAATCAGGACTGGTGATACGATAGTTGTACTTTCCGAAAGGAAGCAGTTCCTGATATACTCCGTCTGGGGAAGGCTTTATCTTTCCGTTTATCTCCAGAATGGCATCCGCAGGGTCAAGTTCAAGGACAAGAAACTGCTTGGTGACCGCATATTCAACCACGGTCCTGACAGATCCGGACGCCAACTTCATTATATAAGTCCTTCCCTTATCGATAGCACAAGGAAAACGGTAATCCCTCAATAGCCCCAACTGACTATGCTGGATAGTGATCTTCTTGACTCCGAATGGAACATACACCCATACTTCCGCCGGCTTTTCAACCACAGCGCTGACTCCAAGCACGCCCACATCAAAGTTAAATCCCTTCTGAGTCGTCTCTATCTTGATCAAGGCACATACTTCTCCGTTCTGATCGCGGACCATCGTACCTTCAAGATTGGCCGTCATGTCTGTCTGTGCAAGAGTAAAAGACTCTACTGCAATAGTCTGAGAATAACAGTCTATAGCAAAAGATGCTAAAAGAACGGTTATCAATGAAAGTAGTTTTCTCATGTTTTCAGAATAAGGTCGGGTCGTCCGGATTCATACTTCCTTTTTCAAGTCCGAGATGCCTGTAGGCAAGTTCTGTAGCTTCCCTGCCCCTTGGAGTCCTGATAATAAATCCTTCCTTGATAAGGAATGGCTCATATACTTCTTCCAAAGTTCCCTGGTCTTCCCCCACTGCCGTCGCTATGGTATTAGCACCTACCGGACCACCCTTGAATTTCGTTATTATAGTCTTAAGTATCTTATTATCAATTGCATCCAATCCCCTCTTGTCTATATTCAGGGCATCAAGGGCATAACGCGCTATCTCAAGGTCAATCCGCCCGCTTCCCATTACCTGAGCGAAGTCCCTGACGCGTCTGAGAAGAGCATTGGCGATACGAGGCGTACCTCGGCTTCGTAATGCTATTTCGTAAGCAGCATCCTGCTCTATTCCTACCTTTAATATATTGGCACTTCTTTTTACTATATTCACAAGCGTCGGGGTATCGTAATACTCCAAGGCACATGTTATGCCGAATCGCGCCCTTAAAGGGGATGTCAGCAGTCCGCTGCGGGTCGTGGCTCCGACAAGAGTGAACGGATTGAGGGAAATGCGCACAGAACGTGCTCCAGGCCCCTTGTCTATCATGATATCTATCACGTAGTCTTCCATCGCAGAATACAGATATTCTTCCACGACAGGAGAAAGTCTGTGAATCTCATCTATAAAGAGGACATCTCCCTCTTCGAGGGATGTAAGAAGGCCTGCAAGATCGCCTGGTTTGTCAAGTATAGGACCGGAAGTTACCTTCATATTTACTCCTAGCTCATTGGCTATGATGTGTGCGAGAGTCGTCTTTCCAAGTCCGGGAGGGCCATGAAAAAGCACATGATCCAGCGACTCCCCTCTCATCTTCGCTGCAGCCACGAATATCTTGAGATTGGTCACGATTTTATCTTGTCCAGTAAAATCCTGAAGGTCCTGCGGGCGGATAATTCCGTCTAAATCCTTATCTTTGCAATCGCCCATTGAGTGCGGATCGAAGTCAGTCGTCATATCGGCAAAAAATAATTATATACAAATATAGATTATATTTATAAATGTATGATTATTATTTTGATGTCAATATGTTGATAAGTGTTCTAAAACTTTACAATTCAATATTTTACAAAGTTGATAACTGTTGAAATCTGCGGTAAAAGTCACGATATAAAAAAATGCTGGAAAACTTGCAGATAATTTTCAGGTCAGGGAATATACGGAATATTCTGATTTGCCAATTTAGTTTTTAAACTTTATCAACAGGGATATCAACAGGTTTTCAACCGAAAAACAGGGGTAATGTTAATAAGTACGGATTCTGTAAAAGGACTTGTGCTCAAGTCTGAAAAATCAAGGGAGGTTTTCTGTGAAGGGCTGTTTCTTTCAGCCCGTTGGTTCGTTGTTTCGCAGTATGGTTATGATGATATTCAGCTTATAGTTCTTCCGGACAAGGATTCAGCCGAATATTGTGCTGCGGATCTTTATAATCTCATAGAGGGAGATAAAGTTTTTTATCTCCCTCACTCGGGTAAGAACCTTGAAAGAAGCAATTATAAGTCTACATTAGGAGTTCAGAGGACTTCTGCAATCGGGAAAATCCTTGCAAGAGATTGTTCCGATAATGACGGAACTTTGATAATAGTAACTTACCCTGAAGCCCTTGAAGAACCTGTACCTTCCATAGACCGGATCAGAAAATCAGTTCTTAAGATATCTGCCGGAGACGAGATAAGTCATGACAGTATAGTGGAGTCGCTTTTCGGAGCTGGCTTCGAAAGAGTGGATTTTGTCTCAGAGCCAGGGCAGTTCGCTATCAGAGGTGCTATTGTCGATATATTTTCATATTCATACAATGATCCTTTCCGTATTTCATTCTTTGGAGATGAGGTCGATTCCATCAATATATTTGACTGCAATACCCAGTTGTCAAAGGAAAAGACGGAATCTGCAGAGATATATCCCGACATAACTGTGGAAGATGGGGAGTGTTCTATGTCAAGCATTATTGACCTGCTTCCTGAAAACACTCTTGTATGGCTGGATTCATCCGACATGTACAAGGAAAGGGATTTTTATGCAGGTCTGCAGAAATTCTCCAGAATATATCTTGATATTCCTCTGGCCAGGAAGGATGTCGAATCAATCATATTCAATATCGCTCCACAGCCGACTTTCAACAAGAATTTCGAACTGCTTACGGAGGATATCAGAAGGCGCCTTGAAGAAGGGTACAGGGTGCGTATTTATGGAGAAAAGAAGTCTCAGCTGGAGCGTCTTCAATCCATATTGATGCAGAATGGTGGTATTCTTCCGGAATTTATTTCCGGATGCAATGTCCATAACGGTTTCATCGACCATGACAACAAGGTATGCTGTTACAGTGACCATGAGATATTCGACAGGTTTCATAGAGTAAGCATAAGGCGTACGGTAGAGAAGAGTGAACAGTTGACAATAAATGACCTTACATCATTTGCGATAGGTGATTATATCGTGCATATAGATTATGGTGTGGGTGTGTTCGGTGGTCTTGTTAGGATGAAGGATGACAAGGGAAGAATGCATGAAGTCGTAAAGCTTATATATAAGGATAATGATGTAGTGTTTGTCTCCGTTCATGCTCTTCACAGGATTTCCAGGTATAAGTCAAAGGATTCCGAACCACCTAAGATTCATAAACTCGGATCCAAGGTATGGCAGAATCTGAAGACCAGTACGAAGTCTAAGGTAAAGGATATTGCAAAGGATCTGATACAGCTTTATGCAAAGAGGAAGAATGCCCGAGGGTTTGCCTTTTCGGCAGACACATACCTTCAGCAGGAGTTGGAATCTTCATTCATGTATGAGGATACTCCCGATCAGGAGAAGGCGGTCAATGCTGTCAAGAGGGATATGGAGGATACATGTCCAATGGACCGTCTTGTCTGTGGTGATGTGGGATTCGGTAAGACCGAGGTGGCGGTAAGGGCGGCTTTCAAGGCTGTTGCCGACAGCAAGCAGGTGGCTGTGCTTGTCCCGACGACAATTCTGGCTCTTCAGCATTTCAATACATTCAAGAACAGGCTTAAGGATCTTCCGTGCAATATAGATTATGTAAGCCGCCTGCGCACGGCGAAGGAGATTGCGGATATACAGAAACGCCTGAAGGCGGGTACACTTGATATAGTCATAGGTACCCATAAACTGATAGGAAAAGGTTTTGAATTCAAGGATCTCGGTCTACTTATAATAGATGAGGAACAGAAGTTCGGAGTTGGCGCGAAAGAGAAACTCAGGCAGCTCAAGGCTTCTGTGGATACTCTTACCCTGACAGCTACACCTATCCCGCGTACCCTTCAGTTTTCTCTTCTTGGTGCCCGTGACTTGTCGATCATAAACACCCCTCCGCCTAACAGAATACCGGTACAGACGGAAATAATGCTTTTTGATCCGGATGAAGTGAAGAAAATCCTTAATTATGAGTTGAACAGGGGCGGTCAGATATTCTTTGTTCATAACAGAGTAGAGGAACTGGATTCTATACATGATATTCTTCACAGGCTTATACCGGATATGAAGATATGTGTTGCCCATGGCCAGATGGAAGCAAAAGTACTTGAAAACAAGATACTTGATTTCATGGCGGGGGATTATGACATGTTGCTGTGTACAACGATTATAGAGAACGGTCTTGATGTACCTAATGCCAATACCATTATAATAAACCAGGCACAGAATATTGGTCTTAGTGACCTTCATCAGCTGCGAGGCCGCGTCGGAAGGTCCAACCGAAGGGCATTCTGTTATCTGATGGTACCGCCGCTTACATCCATAACCGAAGATGCCCGCCGCAGGCTGAAAGCCATAGAGTCATTTTCAGACCTTGGAAGCGGATTCAACATAGCAATGCAGGATCTTGATATCAGAGGTGCTGGAAATCTGCTTGGAGCCGAGCAGAGCGGATTCATAACGGATATGGGATTCGAGACATACCAGAAGATTCTTGCAGAGGCTATGGAGGAACTTGGAGTAGAAACAGGTATAGTGACAAAGAGTAAGAACGAAACTTTACTTTCCGACTGTACCATCGAGACCGATCAGCTTGCTCTTATTCCTGACAGCTATATAGATATGACCGCAGAGAAGATAAGGATATACAAGGAACTGGATTCGTTGACATCCGACAAGGAACTTGAGAATATGAAAATCAAGCTTTCGGACAGGTTCGGTGTGCTTCCTGAAGAAGTATTGAGATTGTTTGATATAGTGAGGATAAGGCAGTTGGGACAGAAGATAGGATTTGAGAAAATCATCATAAAGAATGGTGTCATGATAGCCTTCTTTATATCAAATCCTCTCTCTCAATATTATAAGAGCGACAGGTTCTCGAAAATTCTTGAGAATATCACCATGAATCCGAAGCTTTTTGAACTGAAACAGAACGACAGCAAGTTGAGGATTTTTGCCAAAAACATAGACAGTATATCCAAAGCATACGAAACTCTTTCTAAACTATTAAATTAGGGTATGGATTTTGAATTTATGCCTTTCATTTTGAGAAGTCCTAAAAAAAGCGCATATTTGCAAGCTCTAACTTGTTAAAATGCAAGATTTGCTATAAGCTTTTGTATGATAAAGAATATAAAGAAGATACTTCTGGTTTCGGTGTTTGTCATCATGGGGGTCAGTGCTTTTGCACAGAACGGCACTTATGGTGCATATTCTCCTTATTCTATCTATGGTTTAGGAGAAGTATCAAAGCAGGGAACTGCATACAACAGAAGTATGGGTGGAGTGGGAATAGCTGCGAGGAACAGAAGATTTATCAATATAACTAATCCGGCCGCAGTTACCGCAAGGGACTCTCTCTCTTTCATGGCTGATTTCGGTCTTACTCAAAAGAATACATTGTTTTCGCAGGCAGATTTAAAATCCGCAAAGAACACTTTCAATGTATATGATTTCGTGATGAGTTTTCCTATTTGGAGATCGTCTGCATTTATGGTGGGAATCACTCCATTCAGCGATGTCGGCTATGATTTCTCACATATCGAGACAGATCAGACCATAATCGGAAACACCGGAAATATCTCCTATGATTCTTACGGAACAGGTAGTGTTTATCAGATATTCGTGGGAGCAGGAGCTACTTTCTGGAAAAACTTCTCTGTGGGTGCAGAACTTATATATTACTTCGGTAATATCGATAAGGTTACCAATATGGATTATTCCGACGCTTCATACAGGTCGATAAATTCCGGAAGCGATCTGGCTATAAGGGGAGTGACAGGAAAGTTCGGTCTGCAGTATGAACAGAAGCTCGGAGGAGATGTATCAATGGTGATAGGAGCGACTTACAGATTGGGTTCAAAAATGAACGGATATTCCACAAATTACAGATATGCTAACCAGTCAAGTGTAAGTGATACTTTGAGTTACAGGGTTGACACACTTAAGAGAAGCGGAGTGCGTTTCGGTGATGAGTTTGGAGTGGGAATATCTGTAAGAGGAGGCGAGAAATGGAGTGTGGAGTTGGATTATACCCGGTCTGACTGGAGAAATACCGGGCTTGATACTGCACCTGGATTTGCCGTAAACGGTAATATGGATTTTACAGGAGCCGTTTCACAGTCTTTCAGGGCCGGATTTGAGATTGTTCCAAACAGAAACGATATCAGATATTACCTCAAGAGATGTGCATACCGTGCAGGAGCTTATCTGGATCAGGAGTACTATAAGGTAAACGGAAATAATGTATATACATACGGTATAACATTGGGAGTCACTCTTCCTGTATTCAGATGGTATAACGGGTTGTCGATTGGAGTGGATTTCGGGCAGAGGGCATATAATACGCGCCAGCAGAGTAATTCCAGTATGATAAGGGAACAGTATGTCGCATTCAATATAGGATTCAATATTCACGATATATGGTTCCAGAAACCGAGATATAACTAAAATATTATAACAACATCATGAGAAAGGTATTTTTACTTATTTCATTTACTGCTCTTGTATTCAGCAGTGTAAAACTTTCCGCACAGAACCCGAACGACAAGTACGGACCGAACAGTGCTGAATGTCTCAAGTATATTTCATATTATGAGGAATATTATAAGCAGAAGAATTATGATTCAGCTATTCCTAACTGGAGAAAGGCTTATGAACTTTGTCCTGTAACTTCACGTTACAAGATTCTTCAGGACGGAACAACACTGATGAGGTATCTTATCAAGAAGAATGAGCTTAATCCTTCTTATAGGGACCAGCTTGTAGACTCCCTTATGGTCATTTATCAGAAGCGTATCGAGTATTGGCCAAAGTACAGGACCAACTCCCTGAATTATTATGCTACAGATATGTATAACTATCTTCAGGATAAGCCTGAACAGCTTTATAAGGGGCTTACCGAGGTGATTTCTCAGCTTGGAGAAAAGACTGATATGAAGACTCTTCCTCTCTATATGAAGATTTCTTGTGATCTTTATAAGGATGGCAAGGTTGAGGCTGAAGAGGTGATGGCAGTTTACGAGAAGACTATGGCTTGCCTTGACAAGGTGAATACAGAAGGTAATGAAATCAAGCAGAAGCTTGTAGAGAAGACAGCTGGAGATATTGATGCCATCTTCGGAGCTAGTGGTGTTGCTGATACAGATAATCTGGTGGCTATCTATACTCCTAAATTCGACTCTGACCCAACCAATGTGGAGCTTGCAAAGAGCATAGCTTCCAAACTTGCCAAGGTTGAAGGCGGTACAGATACGGACCTGTTCATGAATACTATGACAGTATGGTACAATAACGAACCTTCTGCAACTGCAGCGTATATGCTTTATAAACTCAACTCATCAAGGGGTGATGTTGCAAACGCATATACATATATTGAAAATGCAATAGCATCAGAGGATTCAGACCCTGATACAGATGCAGGATATTACTTTGAACTTGCTGCGTACGCTTTCAAGAACGGAAACAATGCCAAGGCTATCGAGGCTGCTGACAAGGCAATCGAGATTTCTGACCTTGTAGATGGAAAAGCATATATGCTCATAGGTACAATCTGGGGTGGTGTAGTATGTCAGGGTAATGAAATCGAGCAGCGTGCAAAATATTGGGTGGCAACTGATTATATGAACAAGGCCAAGGCTGCGGATCCTACTCTTGCAGCAGACTGTAACAATTATATAAACCAGTATAAGGTTTATTTCCCGCAGACAGCAGAGGCGTTCATGTACGATATTACAGACGGTCAGTCTTACACTGTATCTTGTGCAGGTATGAGGGCTGTAACTACAGTCAGAACTCAGAAGTAAGAAGATTTGAAAAAGGTATTTTATATGTTGAAGATGATTGCAATCGCAATGGCGGTTGCAATCATACTTTATTCATGTAAAGGTAAATTGAAGGAGGCGGAAGCGCTTGATCTTAAGGAAGCACCTGTGCAGACAGTGGATGATATGTTTATTGTCCAGACTCAGAACGGTAAGATTCAGATGAGGGCGGAGGCTCCTCTGATGGAAAGATATGAAAGGGATACACTCTCTTTTGAATTATTCCCTGATGGATTCTTCGTTTATGGCTATGATGAGGATGAAAAGCTTGAAACTCAGATAGTTGCAGATAATGCAAGACATCTTAAGTATAAGGATGGAAGGGAAAGTTGGGAGGCGTTCGGAAATGTGGTGATAAAGAATCTTATCAAGCAGGAGGTTATGGAGACCGATACTCTTTATTGGGATCAGAAGAACGAAAAGATATATACTCATTGTTATGTGAGGATGTATTCTCCTTCCGGTTTCATGCAGGGGTATGGAATGGAGTCTGATCAGAGAGCAAGAAATTCAATAATCTTCAATCCTTTCAACAGTTATGGTATATTGGAGCAGGATAAGGAAGTTCTTGATTCTGTCAACTTTATAGGTCCTGTTCAAAAAAAATAGCGCTTGATTGGCAGAAAATTACTATATTCGCGCCCTATTAACCTGAAATAATAATTAAAATAACTAAATAAAATGGCAGTTCTTGAAACAATCCGAGTTAAGTTCGGAATTGTGATCACAGCGCTTATCGCTGTGGCACTTTTGTCGTTCATCATCGACCCACAGACTCTTCAGCAGGTGTGGTTTTCTGTATCTTCAAAGAATGATGTAGGTCAGATTGATTCTAAGTCAATTTCTTACGAAGAGTTCCAGAAGGAGGTTGATAAACTTACAGCTCTTTATGGTGCTCGTGGTGAGGAGCAGCAGCAGGAAATCAACAATCTGGCTTGGCAGACACTCATCAACAAGTACCTTTTCATCAGAAACGCAAACAAGGCGGGTGTTAATGTAAGCGATGCCGAGATGGTTTCAATCATCTCAGGAGATATCGCTTCTCCAGTTCTTAACCAGAATCCTTATTTTGTCGATGAGAATGGAGTATTCTCTGTTGACAGGGTTCTTGAGATGTCTAAGTTTGCAGCATCAGACCAGTCTGGTCAGGCAAAGGCATTCTGGAGCTATGTACAGAACGAGGTAAAGAATGAGATGTATTATTCAAAGTATGCGTCTCTTCTTAACGCAAGCAACTTCAACAACACTCTCATGGCTGCAAATCAGATTGCCGAGAGCAACAATACTTTCAATGTAGAGTTTGTTATGGTTCCTTTCGGATTTGAGAAGGATAGCACCATCGTTGTTTCTGACAAGGAAGTCAAGGCATACTACAACGCTCACAAGAAGTTCTACAAGCAGCCTGCAAGCAGGGATATCGAATATGTAGAGTTTGAAATCAAGCCTTCAGCAGAGGATATCGAAGCTGCAAACAATGCAATCGTAAAGGTATATGACGAGTTTAAGAACACAGACCAAGTGAAGAACTTCCTTTCACGCAATTCTGATAGAAAGTTCGATGAGACCTGGTATAAGGATGGTGATCTCAACACTGTTTCACGCAAGGTGAATGACTTCGTGTTCACTTCAAAGAACAAGGTTTCAGAGGTTATCGAGGATGGTGAATCACTCTTTGTAGTTCGTGTTCTTGACAGCAAGAAAGAGAATGGTGTTACAATGAAGCAGGTTGCAATTCTTGAAAAAGCACCTTATGCAAGCGAAAAGACAAAGAGTGCAGCCTATGCAAAGGCTAATGCTTTTGCAGCAGAGGCTACCGGCAGCTACGAGAACTTCACAAAGGCTGTTCAGGAGCAGGGTCTTTACGCTCGTCCTGTAAGCAAGATGCTTGAAGGAACAGACAGACTCGGTTCTATCGAGCGTACAAAGGAAATCACAAGATGGGCATTCGATGCAAAGAAGGGTGCTGTATCTGAAATCAAGAATATTGACAACAAGTACTTTGTGGTAGCAGTTGTTACAGGTATTCACGAGGAAGGTTATACTCCGGTATCTGAGGTTTCATCAATGATAGAGAATGTTCTTTATGCAGAGAAACTTGCTGAGAAGAAGGTTGCCGAAGTGGCTGAGAAGGTTGCAGGCCTTGAGGATATGCAGGCGATTGCGGAGGCTCTCGGAACAACTGTAAGCACTCAGGAAGGCGTGGTGTTCGCAACAAGCGGATATCAGACTCTTGACCCTAAGTTTGTAGGTGCAGCTTCAGTAGCTGAAGAAGGAACTGTCAGCGCTCCGGTAGCAGGCAATGTAGGAGTATATGTCTATAAGGTTACAGGTCGTGAGACTGGTGCTTCTTTCACTGAAGAGGATGCAAAGAACCTTGCAGCTCAGAAGTCTTACTATGCAACCCAGATGCTTATCCCTACTATGATGGAAGATGCTGATGTGAAGGACAATCGCGCAAGATTCTTCTAAATCAAGGATAATCAATAAAAATGATCGGACTGAATTATTCAGTCCGATTTTTTTTATATATTTGGGCAATATTGTCTGATTCTACTTTATATCATATAATTAAAATAACATAAAATGGAGAAAACTTGGAGATGGTTTGGCAAGAAAGATAAGATTACTCTTGCTCAATTAAAGCAGATTGGTGTGGAGGGTATAGTTACCGCTCTGCACGATGTTCCACTTGGACAAGTATGGACTCGTGAAAAGATCAGAGATCTGAATGAGTACATCAAGAGCTATGGTATGCGTTGGAGCGTAGTTGAAAGTCTCCCAGTTGTGGAGACCATCAAGTATGGTGGACCTGATCGTGACGAGCAGATCGAAGTTTACAAGCAGAGCCTTAGAAACCTTGCGGCCGAAGGAGTAAACTGCATCTGTTATAACTTCATGCCTGTACTTGACTGGGCAAGGACAGATCTGACACATGAGAATCCTAATGGTGCAAGTAACCTGTACTTTAACTATGCTGAATTTGCATACTTTGATATCTATATACTCAAGCGTCCTGGCGCACGTGAGGAATGGGCGGAATTCAGTTTCCCTGAAGGATACGGCGAAGGACGAAATGTTCTTGCTGAGGCAGATGCTATGGTACAGGATATGACGCCTGAAAAGGAGCATAAGCTGGTTGAGAACATAATCATCAAGACCCAGGGATTCGTAAGCGGTAACTTCAGTGAGAATGACGAGGCTCCGGTACAGAAGTTCCGTGAATTCCTTGCTCTCTACAAGGGAATCGATAAGGCACAACTTAGAGAAAACATGAAGTATTTCCTTGAGGCAATCATGCCTGTCTGCGAAGAGTGCAACATAAACATGTGTGTACATCCTGACGATCCGCCTATTGAAGTGCTTGGTCTTCCACGTATTGTACGTACAGAGGAAGATATCAGATGGTTCCTCAATGCTGTTCCTAACAAGCATAACGGTCTCACTTTCTGTGCAGGCAGCCTTTCTGCGGGAGCGTATAACAATGTGGTTGAACTCGCCCAGGAGTTTGCTTCACGTACTCATTTCGTCCATCTTCGTTCATGTCATATATTCCCTAACGGTGACTTCACGGAAGCAAGTCATCTTGGAGGACGTGCAGACATCGTAGAACTTTGCAGAATATTTGAAAAGGAAAATCCATCACTTCCGATGCGAGTTGACCATGGAATGACTTTCACTGATACACCTGGAGGAGTATTTGATGAGACTAATCATGGACATAACTCCGGCTACACCCTTCTTGGACGTATGTTTGCCATGGGTCAGGTTCAGGGTATATTGGCAACAGTGGATAACGAACTCGGAATTAAATATAAACAACCTGGTTTCTTTGACTGATTATGAAACTTACAGATATACTTAAGAGTGGATTGGATTCCGCTCAGTGGGAGGCAAAGGGTTATGAACTTCCAAAGTTTGATATTGCCGCAGTTCGCCAGAAGACATTCGATAATCCGACATGGGTTCACTTCGGAGGAGGAAACATTTTCCGTGCTTTTCCGGCTGCAATGCTCAATGATGCACTCAACACAGGACAATATGACCGTGGTGTTATTGTAGCGGAGACATTTGATTTTGAAGTGATAGACAAGGCCTATGCACCTTATGATAATCTTTCTCTTCTTGTATCGCTCAAGAGCGACGGAACAGTTGAAAAGAAAGTGATTGCATCTGTTACAGAGGCTCTCAAGGCAGATTATCAGTTTACAGACTGGCAGCGTCTTGTAGATATATTCAAGAACGAAAGTCTTCAGATGATTTCATTCACAATCACTGAAAAGGGATATGGATGGAATGATGCAGATCTTGCAAGGGGACTGAATCCTGTATTTGCCCTTGGTAAGGTTACTGCCTTGCTGTATGAAAGATGGAAAGCCGGCCAGCTGCCTCTTACAGTGCAGAGTATGGATAACTGCTCTCACAATGGAGACAGGGTGAAGAATGGAGTTTTAGCATATGCTGAAAGATGGAAGGAAGATGGTCTTGTTCCTGAGGCTTTCGTTGAATATCTCAAGGATGAGACCAAGATCACATTCCCATGGTCTATGATCGATAAGATTACTCCACGTCCACATCAGAATGTAAAGGCTCTTCTTGCGGAAGATGGTTTTGAAGATAACGAATATATCGAAACAGAGAAGCATACATTTACTGCACCGTTTGTAAATGCAGAAGAAGTGCAGTATCTTGTGGTTGAAGACAATTATACCAACGGAAGACCACCGCTTCATCTGGGAGGTGCCATATATACTGAACGGGAGATTGTGGACAAGGTGGAGACTATGAAGGTTACCACATGTCTTAATCCTCTTCATACAGCAATGTCTATATATGGCTGCATGCTGGGATATACGCTCATATCTGCCGAGATGAATGATCCTGATCTGCGTTCATTCATTCAGAAGCTCGGATATATCGAGGCGATGCCGGTAGTTACAGATCCTGGAGTATTGAATCCTTATGAGTTTATCGGTGATGTCATTAACCGTCGTCTTCCTAATCCGTTCATGCCGGATGCTCCGCAGCGTATCGCGATGGATACATCTCAGAAACTGTCTATCAGATTTGGTGAGACTGTAAAGAAATACGTGGCCCGTGGACTTGACAAGAGTAATCTTGTTCTTCTGCCACTTGTTCTTGCCGGTTACGCACGTTATCTCAAGGGTATCAAGGATGACGGATCTGCTTTTGATTGTTCACCTGACCCTATGCTCGAGGAACTTCAGGCAATTGTCGCTCCTTTGGAAATAGGCAAGCCTGATCAGGACTGGAGTCCTTTGAAGAATCTCTATACCAGAAAGGACGTATTCGGATTTGATGCTTACGAGGTTGGAATAGGAGAGCAGATCGAAGGAATGGTCAAGGAACTCTTTGCCGGCCCTGGAGCAGTACGAAGCACTCTGCATAAATATGTAGAAAAACGTTAAACTGCAGTATAAATAAGAATGACCGCCACTGTTGAAACATCATTCACAGTGGCGGTCACTATATTTAATTATCTTTATTAAACGTTGAAGAGGAAGTGCATGATGTCTCCGTCCTGAACGACATATTCCTTACCCTCGATTCCGAGCTTTCCTGCGGCCCTGCAGGCTGCTTCTGACTTGAGGGTGATAAAGTCATCATACTTGATCACTTCGGCGCGTATAAAGCCTCTTTCGAAGTCTGAATGGATGACTCCTGCTGCCTGTGGAGCCTTGTCACCTACGTTGATTGTCCATGCGCGGCACTCTTCTACTCCAACGGTGAAATATGTTCTGAGGTTCAGGAGTGCATAGGCGTGCTGGATAAGTCTTACGACTCCTGACTCTTCGAGTCCCATTTCCTCGAGGAACATCTGACGCTCTTCATAGCTCTCAAGTTCTGAAATATCCGACTCTATCTTTGCGGCAATTACGAGGATGTCTGCATCTTCGTCCTTCACGGCCTCGCGAACCTGCTCTACATACTGGTTTCCGTCCTTTGCTGATGCTTCATCTACGTTGCAGACATACATTACAGGCTTGTTGGTCAGAAGGTAAAGTTCCTTGGCCATCTGAGCCTCTTCCGCGTTTTCCGGCTTCACGGTGCGGCACGACTTGCCCTGCTGGAGAGCATCGCGATATCTGCAGAGGAGGTCATAAAGTTTCTTTGCATTCTTGTCTCCACCTGTAGTAGCTTGCTTCTGTACCTTCTGAATGCGGTTTTCTACGGTTTCAAGGTCCTTGAGCTGGAGTTCGCAGTCAATGATTTCCTTATCGCGGACAGGATCTACGCTTCCATCTACATGGATGATGTTAGGGTCATCGAAACAACGCAGTACATGAAGTATAGCGTCTGTCTCGCGGATATTTGCAAGGAACTGGTTTCCGAGTCCTTCGCCTTTGCTGGCACCCTTTACAAGTCCTGCGATATCAACGATTTCCACCGTGGCAGGCACCACCCTCTTTGGATTGCAGAGCCCTTCAAGTACTTCAAGCCTCTTGTCAGGAACATTAGTTGACCCGATATTGGGATCGATTGTGCAGAATGGGAAGTTTGCGCTCTGTGCCTTTCCGGAACTTACGCAGTTGAACAAGGTTGATTTACCGACATTTGGAAGTCCTACGATGCCGCATTTAAGTGCCATATATCTTTTTCTTTAAAATTTCAGGGCGCAAATGTACGCAATATTTTTACATTTGCGAAACAGATTGCCACGTCGCTTCGTTCCTCGCAATGACGTTACTGTCATCCTGAGCGAAGTGAAGGATCTAAAGAATGGTTATGAAGAGGATGATTTTAGTGTTGTTCCTATGTGCTGCCGGGATTGTGATGCAGGCGCAGGAAAAGGACTCGCTGCTTGTGATGTTCTGGAATGTGGAGAATTTCTTTGACTACATCGACCAGAGTACGGGGGAGTCGGACCGGGAATTTTCGTCTTTCGGAGCGAAGCATTGGACAAAGTCAAGGTTTTATGCAAAATGTGACCTGATAGCCAAAAGCATATTCTGGGTTTCCGAAAAAGAGGGTCGTATGCCGGATGTGATAGGTCTTGCGGAGGTAGAGAACAGGGGAGTGCTGACCAGGCTTCTGAATTATACACTGTTGCGTAAATATGACTATGCTGTGATTCATAAGGAGTCATCTGACAGGCGCGGAATAGACGTCGCCCTTCTTTATCGCAAATCTTCCTTGAATCTTCGTTCGACATCCTTCACCACTCCTGCGTACAAAGATGGAAAACTCTCCACAAGGGATATTCTTCAAGCCGGCATGACACGTCCGGATGGATCTGATATACATTTCATTGTCAATCATCACCCTTCGAAATACGGCGGAGAACAGGAATCCATGGATAAAAGGTCTGCTGCAATGAAGACACTGCGTCAGGTGTGTGATTCCATCGGGGGACAAGGCATTATTGCTATGGGAGATTTCAATGATACACCTGATGGGAGCCAGTTCGCCACGATAGAAGGTGTTCTTGAAAATAAGGGACTACGGCTTCATGACGAAGGTCATGGTACCATAAGATACAAGGGGAAATGGGAACTGATAGATTTCTTCCTGACATCATCTGGTCTGGTGGCAGAAGAAATGGAAATTGTCAAAATACCGTTTCTGATGACCTATGATAAGAGATACCCCGGAGAAAAACCCCTCAGGACCTATTCCGGACCGAGATATATTGGTGGGGTAAGTGACCATTGTGCTGTAACAATTAAGATATATTGACCGCTTGTAAATCCGCAGCTTATTGTTATCTTTGACCGATTTTAGATGTCTCAATATCAGGACAAACAACTAAACCATATATCATGAAACAGAGAATTGCTGAAAAATTCCAGACCCTTTTCCAGACAGAGGGTGACTTCTACGCTTCTGCAGGACGTATCAACCTTATCGGTGAGCATACTGACTACAATGGTGGCTTCGTATTTCCAGGTGCTATCGACAAGGGAATGATCGCTGAGATCAAACTCAATGGCACAGAGACAGTCAAGGCTTTCGCACTTGACCTTGATGAGTATTGCGAGTTCGGTCTTAATGAGGAGGATGCACCTTCGCAGGGCTGGGCACGTTACATCTTCGGTGTGTGCCGCGAGATCCAGAAGAGAGGTGGAAAGATTGCCGGTTTCAACACTGTATTTGCTGGCGATGTTCCTCTTGGAGCAGGTATGTCTTCATCTGCAGCTCTTGAAAGTACATTTGCATATGCTCTTAACGACCTTTTCAACCTTGGCATCGACAAGTTCGAACTTGCACGCATAGGTCAGAGCACAGAGCATAACTATGTAGGTGTGAAGTGCGGTATCATGGACCAGTTCGCTTCTGTATTCGGAAAGGCAGGACATCTGATGCGTCTTGACTGCCGCTCGATGGAGTTTGAGTATTTCCCATTCGCACCGGATCAGAACGGTTACAAGGTAGTTCTTCTTAACTCTTGTGTAAAGCATGAACTCGTAGGTTCTCCATATAACGACCGTCGCAATTCTTGCGAAAGAGTAGCAAAGGTTCTCGGTCAGGAGTTTCTTCGTGGCGCTACAATGGAGCAGCTTGAGGCAATCAAGGATCAGATTTCAGAGGAAGACTACATGAGAGCACGCTACGTTATCGGTGAGGAGAATAGAGTCCTTGATGTATGTGCTGCGCTTGAGAAAGGCGACTACGAGACAGTGGGAGCACGCATGTACGAGACTCACTGGGGAATGTCAAAGGACTATGAAGTATCTTGCGAAGAACTTGACTTCCTTGCTACAATCGCTCAGGAGTGCGGCGTGACCGGTTCACGTATCATGGGTGGCGGCTTCGGCGGTTGTACAATCAACCTCGTGAAGGAAGAACTCTACGACGCATTCATCGCAAAGGCAAAGGCCGCATTTGCAGAGAAATACGGCCATGAACCTATTGAAATTCCAGTAGTGATCAGCGACGGAGCGCGCAAACTGGCGTAATCCTACGCCATAACAGAACCAAGCCAGTCGGCGTCGATTCTCGCGAATCCGTCGGCTGGTTTTATTTGTGGGTTGCGCTCAAGGATACCTGCGCAGTCCTGATATACATTCCATCCGATGTTTACCCCCTGCATCTGGCCGTCGAGGGCGTACATGAAGGTAAGTATGCGTCCATCTTCTTCGCCTTCGGATTTATAGAAATGGAATACGGATGACATGAATTCATCCTTCTGTTCAGCTCCTATGGTGGTCTGTATCATTTCAAGCTTGGTGACATATTTGCACATTTCCAGCACTACATCGTCAAGGCCGGCATCACAGACAAGTACCTTTTCCATAAGTTCTCCCATATCCTTTACCTGTCGCAGGGTGTAGCCTCCCATTGCCTTGGTATGCATTGTAATAGCCTGCATCTGGGCTTCGGAGATTTCTCCGGTAGGGATGAGCCATACCATGAGTTTTGAAGCAGGGTCATGGTACAGGGTTTCATACCTGGCGAGGTTTACCTGACCGCAGTGGGGACATTCCCACAGGAACAGTGACCCGTCGCGGACTTTGTCCTTAAGTTCGGGGTTGTCTGATATGTTGATGCTGCGGTAAACTGTCACCTCGTGCTGCTGACCGCATTTGCTGCATGGAGCGAGTGCCTGATTGATGATTGACATAATATTAGAAAGATACGTTAAATACCGGTCCAAGGAACCATTTATTCATTTCTATTTTATCTGAAAGTGTATTCCAGGTGTTGTTTACCCCGCCGTTCCATGAGAATGAAAGACCGACAGAGCATGGCCATTCAAGGGTTATTATGGCATGGAGGTCTGCCGTAAGGTCAAGTCCCGCAGACCAGAGTCCTGTCTTCTTTCCGATGAATGTATAGTCAAAATGAGGGTAAACGACCAGGCGCTTGATTGCAAGCCAGTTACCTCCTATTGTTATGTCTCCTATGAAGACAGGGATTGCATAGTCGGCAGTGAGCCTTATCAGGTTGGGGGTATATAGGGCAAGGTGGCTGGCAAGAGTTGTGTTGTCGCTGAGTCCGCGAGGAAGTACATCTACCACAGGCTGGCTGAATGGAGAATTATCTCGCAGTTTGGTCTGCCACATGGCACTAAGTTTAATTCCCTGCGTCCTTATGAATCCGGGAACATAACCATATCCATAGACATATCCCATAGGGGAGAATACCTTGTAGTTTTCCAGTCCGCTTGATACTCCCGCTTCTGCTCCGATTCCCCAGCGAGGATAGACCTGTGAGTTGGCTATATAGCGCATTGCATAAGCCCTCACAGAACCGCTCATTTTCTGACTGATATATTTTTTACCTTCGATGTGTCCGATAAAATTATTATTGATACTGCTGAGGTTTTCTTCTTCCTTGTTTCCTCTTTCAAGCAGTACAGATCCCGAATCGAAGATATCGTTTGAAATTGTGTATGAAACTTTCGGTACGACTCCTTTGCTCCAACCTCCTGATGAGAAATTGAACGGTACGTACATGGTTGCCTTTCCGGAAACATATGGAGTCTTCAGTTCGCGGGAATCTACCATGAAAATATCTCCGGTTGCAGTGTCTGTATAATTACAGAACTGTCTTGCTCCCCTGTCGTTTATGTCGAAGGAGAACTGGAATATAGGGTAGAGTCCGGAATATGTGAATTTCATATGTCCGGAATGCCTCCATTTTGCCTTGTTGTAAGGATCCTTGTGAGCAGAATATCCGGCCTCTCCTACAGCAGTTGCAAGGTTGTTCTGGAATACTCCCGATACACCGAGGGAAAGTACCTGCCAGAGCGGATCGAAGGACAGGTTGTTCATGACATTGTCCACACTTATGTAGGCAGGAAACCATGTGTGGAGGTTGAACATATGCGGAACCTTGCGGTAGCGTTTCGGCTGAGATATCTGTACATCTTCTTCCTTTACAGTTACAGCTGCGTCATATCCCTGTATCTTTGCGGCCATCGTCTCCTGCTCTTTCATACGCTCCGCGATAGGATATTTATACAGGCTGTCAAACTGTACCTTTCTGTTCATCAGAGACTCTACTGATGTGCGGAAAGGGTGTTTTCCCATCATGGTCTGAGAAGAGAAATACAGGTATCTTCCATCCTGGCTGTATTCGAAATCGGAAGATCCATAGCGTGTAGAGGTCTTCTGTCTTAATTCTCCTGTGACAGGATTGAAATGGTATAGTTCATTGACTCCTGTGCGGTCGCATGTGAAGATAAGTTCACCATTGTATGACTTGAAGTCCTTTATCTTGACAGGTTGAGGTCCGAGGATTACTGTCCAGTCACCATCGGCAAGACGATATATTCCGAAACCGTTTTCTGTCACCGCGGTAGCGAAGATATCCTTGCCGATTCTTGCCGCCTCTACCATCTGCAGCGAGTCAGGGGCGTTATATGTGGCTATGGTTTTCCCGTTCATGCCGTCAAGAACGGTCAAGGCAGAGTGTCCGTCAGTCATGTACTGTACGGAAAGTATTTCATCTCCTTCCGGTGCAGGATTGTAAAGCATGTCCTTGTTTCTGAATGTTCTGACGGCACCTTTACCTCCTTTTGTATATCTGATCTTTGATTTGGTTTCCAGGGTCCATCTTGCATCATTCTTGGTTTCACTCCAATAGATCCTGTCGGAGGCGGCATCCCATCTTGGAGCGCTGGCAGTATGAGGGTAACTGCATATGAAATGTTCCTTTCCATCCTTGTCTATCCTGACAAGTGACGGAGTATGCACATGACCTTTCTTTATGGTATATATATCGGACCCGACTGAAAGAAGGTCAGTATAGTCTGTATACCTTTTCGATTCAGGCAGAACCATTTCCGATGGCGTATATGGTGCTCTTCTGTCTGCATCTTTCTTCCACAGATCATACATCGAGCGGCTGACTTCCTGCCACATGCCCTCCCAGTTCTTTCCTGTCACCTGCTTGTTTATGTCGTACAGGCATCCTATCTTTCCCGGGTGCGCCGCCACCATATGCAGACCTTCGCTCATCAGATACGGCCGGTCATACAGATATCTTATTCCTCCGATGGTCATGTATCCGAGAGCATAGTAGGTGGGAGAATATCTGATCTGTGAAACATATCTCCATTTGAACCATCCCCTGAAATCATTGTTGTCAAACGCGACCCAATAGTAGTTGAGAAAATCGGCTGTACGGCCTCTTCCGGACGGGGTAAGCGCAGTTTCAGCAATGACGGCATCTCCTTCTGTATTTGCGGAGCCGGGATAGAGGAGGAAGGTTATTATGTTCCATCCCTGTCCGAGAAACCATTTGCCTGGCTTCTGTCTTTCAGTCAGTCCGAACTGCATCTGGGTCACATGTCTTGACTCGTGGACCGAGAGCATCGTGCTCCATGGAAGAGGTTCCGGATTATAGACCGTAGGGATTGTGAAAAGATCCATGCGCTTTGGAGCCCATGCTACAGAACCGTTTGCATCATTATAGGCATGCATGATGACCGGCATTATCTTTCCGTCACCTTCTCCGGTAATGTAACCTGATGTGCGTGATACGGGTACCTTGTATTTTTCAAGCTTGCGTGCATAGACCCTTGCGAGCGAATCTGTGCCTTGCGGATATATGACCCTGTAGCTCTCAGTATCCATATAGTTCCATTTCAGTCTGCCTGGATCGTCGCCCGGAACGAAGAATTGCGCAGAAGCTGCAAGCGGAATGAACAGGAACAGTATCAGGGTGTGAATATATCGCATCTTAACCAATTTTTAACTGCTGTTATGTTTATAACGGGGCGCAAATCTAATATTTTTTTATATTTTTGCGACCATATTGCAAATAATCTTTGATTAGATTAACCGTAAAACAATTATATGGAAACAACACTGAATGTGCTATCTGTACTCGGAGGACTTGCAATGTTCCTCTACGGAATGGCACTTATGAGCGAGGGACTCCAGAAATCTGCAGGAGACCGACTCAG
This sequence comes from Candidatus Cryptobacteroides sp., assembly GCA_045127685.1. Taxonomy (GTDB): domain Bacteria; phylum Bacteroidota; class Bacteroidia; order Bacteroidales; family UBA932; genus Cryptobacteroides. The sequence goes on along the minus strand of JBGVQP010000040.1, from coordinate 27,665 downwards.
GGCTTTCATGGCCAAAATGACTTCCAATGCATTCAAGCGCGTACTTACCGGAACAATCGTGACCTGTCTTGTACAGTCTTCGTCGGCAACCACAATCATGGTCGTAAGTTTCGTGAATGCCGGGCTTCTGACACTTGGCAATGCCATCGGAGTCATCATGGGTGCGAACATCGGAACAACTCTTACAGCCTGGATAACATCGCTTGGCTTCTCGGTCAATATCGCTTTGTTTGCTGTACCGATGATGGGCTTAGGCTTCGTTTTCCATTCTTCAAAGAAGGCATCTTTAAAGAATATAGGTCAATTCCTTATGGGATTTGCCATCATGTATGTGGGACTTACATTCATGAAGGACTGCTCTAATGCGATTCTCGGAGAGTACCAGACCGGTATGATGAACTTCTTCGGAAGCATCAACGGCTTCGGATTCGGTTCCATCCTTCTTTTCCTTATCGCCGGTGCTGTTCTTACAATAGTTCTTCAGGCATCAAGTGCCACAATGGCCATAACCATGCTTCTTGCAGCCTCTGGTCTGATTGACTTCAAGCTTGCTGTTGCAATGGTGCTCGGAGAGAACATCGGAACGACAATTACAGCAAACATAGCTGCGGCAGTAGCCAACACTTCGGCAAAGAGAGCTGCTCGTGCACATACGATTTTCAATATTATCGGAGTCATCTGGGTTCTTGCCATCTTCCCTCCGATTGTCAGACTCATCTGTATGATAATGGAAGCCCTGAACTTCTATAATCCGATGGAAGCGAGCAGGCAGCTGGCTCTTATAGCAAGTGGTGATGCCCAGGCACATCCTGAACTTCTGGATACATATAAGGATTCGCTCCTTTACGGTATCGCAATGCTTCATACGCTTTTCAACGTAACCAACACACTGGTACTTATCTGGTTTACTCCACTTATAGAGAAGGCTGTGGTATGGCTTGTGAAAGAGCCGAAAGGGGAGACAGAAGTCTTCAGACTTAAATATATCTCGGGTGGTCCGCTTTCTACAGCAGAACTCTCCATTTCAGAGGCACAGCAGGAAATCGTTCATTTTGCAGAAATCTGCCGCAATGGTTTCGGATATATACGTCAGGCTGTCAACGAGCAGGATCCTGATAAATTCGGTCCGTTGAATGAGAAACTCATCAAGTATGAAGAGATTACAGACAGAATCGAGTTTGAGATCGCTTCATACCTGAACGATGTTTCCAAGAATGAACTCAGCGAAGATTCTGCCAACAAGATAAAGGCGATGTACAAGATTATCAGCGAGATGGAGTCTCTTGGTGATTCAGGCGAGGCAATCGGAAGAATCCTCCAGAGAAAGAACGCCCATAACAAGATATTTGACAAGACCATCCTCGACAGGCTTAACAAGATCATGGATCTGGTACAGAAGAGCTACGATGTGATGATCGAGAATCTCAAGAATCCTTCGCTCACCGACATTTCCAATGCGGAGAATTGCGAGTACAACATCAACGAGTGCCGCAATCATCTGCGCGAGGAGCATATAGTGAACATTGAAAGCAACAGTTATAACTATCTGACAGGTGTTTACTACATGGATATACTTGCACAGCTTGAAACACTCGGTGATTTCATGATCAATATATCACAGGCAGCCAGACAAAAAAATGAACTTTAAATCATTCCTTATATCAGCATCCGTGTTCGTGGTGGCGGGATGCGGTGGAAATTCAAGAAAGGCAGAGTCGTTTACCGCTCTGCCTTTTCCTGATGTTACTCCACCTGCCATGATGGCAGATCCGGCGTCAATGGCAGAATATATGTCGGAGTATTGGTGGGACAAGATTACTGACCCTAAACGGGAGTTTCCTTGCGATACGGCCCTTGTCAGCGGAGTAAGCAGGAGTGATGTGGAGCAGAAGTTTGCCAACTGGACAAATGTTCTCGGAATGGTTGACATGACGGTTGTTGAAAAAGCAATGAACAGGCTTTACACCAGGGCCTCGGCATGTGAGAAGAAAGATACGTCATCCAATGTCTTCGAAACGTTTACTGAACTGGTGGGCAAGTATCTGTACGATCCCAACTCTCCGCTTAGAAACGAAGACCACTATGCGTTTTATGCAGCACGCCTTGCCAAATCGGATCTTGTAGAGCCGGTAATCCGTGAGAAATATGCAAGGGAAGTCCGTCTTGCAGCCTTGAACCGTGTAGGAACGAAGGCTGCGGATTTCAGGTTTACCGACAAGAGAGGCCGGAGTCATACTCTTTACGGTATCAGATCGCAGCTGACTCTGCTGTTTTTCAGTAATCCAGGGTGCGGTGCCTGCAAGGATATCATAGATGTTCTGAATAACGACCCCGTCATTTCAAGGCTTATCTCGGAGGGAACTATGAAGGTCTTGAATATCTATATTGATGAGGATCTTCAAGCATGGCGTTCGTATATGCCTATATATCCGGAGACATGGTATAACGGATTTGATCCGGATCTTGTCATCCGTGGCGAGACTCTTTATAATGTCCGTGCCATTCCTTCCCTCTACCTTCTGGACAGCGAAAAGACAGTCATCATGAAGGATGCTCCGGAGCCTCGTCTGTTTGACTGGCTTTCACGCTATTAGCATGACTTCTTACGTCATTGCGAGGAACAATGTGACGTGGCAATCTCGACAACATGAACAGAATACAAATATACCTTTTGACAGCAGTCCTTTCCCTGACCTCCTGCATCAAGGAAAAACAGACAGGGGCGGACCTGTCCGTCGGAGACAGGATTCCCGACTTTACTGTCGAGGTAAGCGACAGGACGACCTTGACAGGGGCTCTGCTAAGAGAAGGGGTAAGTCTTATAATGTTCTTTACGACAGAGTGTCCTGATTGTCAGGAAACTCTGCCTGTGGTGCAGACATTATATAATGAATATATAGGTCAGGGAGTAAAGTTTGCTCTTATAAGCCGTGAACAAAGCGAAGACTCCATATCTTCTTATTGGCTCTCCCAAGGCTTTACAATGCCGTATTCTGCTCAGTCAGACCGCGCGGTGTATGAACTATTTGCCCGCAGCCGCGTTCCAAGGGTATATATATGTAGAGATGGTGTCATCAAGTACATCTTTACAGATCAGCCGGCCAATCCTACTTACGAAGTCCTGAGGACAGTGTTGGAGGAAATGTTAAAATAAATTTTATGTTTTTCACCGAAAATATTTTTCTTTTTTTAGCGTTTGTGTATTCACAGACGCTTTATTTTTGCCGTGTACATAATGCATGAGGACAATGAAACTGGAAAACAGGATTTTCAATGGCAGACAAATAAGGATGGTCTGGAGCGAGAGTGAGGGGAAATGGTATTTCTCAGTAGTGGATGTGATCGAGGCTTTGACGGATAGCCTAGATGCGAGTACATATTGGAGGGTTTTGAAAAACAGACTTAAGAAAGAAGGAAGAGAAACCGTTACAATTTGTAACGCTTTCAAATTGCCTGCGAAGGGCCGTAAAGAATAATCCAGACAAGTTTCCTGAGGATTATATGTTTGCTTTGACACCAGATGAGAATAATCATTTGCGGTCGAAATTTTCGACCGCAAATATATCTCCCAAAAGTAGAAGTGTTCCGAAAGTCTTTACAGAGAAAGGTCTTTATATGCTTGCATGGTGGAATTACATAAAATATCTGACCCTAAAAAGCAGTCAGAAAAGATGCAAAGGTTTGGCGAGGTTATTTCGGATATAGTTATGCCGGATTTGGAAACAACCGAAACAGAATCATCTCTTGAGTTAAATTTCTTTATAGGGAAAATCAAGCATACAGTTAAAAGAGTCAAAAGAAAGTAATTGACTTTACCTGCCTTGACGGAAACGGAAGGGAGTTGTGCCGGTCACAGCCCTTAAGGACCGTGTGGCGGTTATTTTAAAAAAAATACAATGGGGAGGGGGATTTTTTATTAACTTTGCCCACTAATTTCAGATTCCTCCCCATGAATCGAAAGATTTGTCTTACTCTCATAGTATTTTTCTGTTGTTTCTTCACTGCCAATGCTCAGAGTATTGCGGTGAAGACTAATGCGTTATACTTGGCGACAGCTACTCCGAACATGGGAATGGAGGTGGCGATGGGAGAGCGCTGGACATTTGAGGTTGAAGGAGGATACAATCCCTGGACATTCGACAAGGAGCAGAATATGAAGGCCAAGCATTGGCTTGTTTCTCCGGAGTTCAGATATTGGTTCTGCAACAGTTTCCAGGGTCACTTCATCGGTATCAACGGAAATTATACCCAATTCAATATCGGTGCGATCCCGCTTCCTGTGCATAAGGCGTTCATATCACGCGATGAGACACCTGGACCTGATCTGGAAAAATCACGAGCCGAAGGATGGGCAGTCGGGGTCGGACTGACTTACGGATATGCCTTTCCGATAGCCAGGAGGTGGAACATGGAGTTTACCGCCGGATTCGGATATTGGTATACGGTTTATAACCGATATGAGAGCCGAAAATGCGGCCTTTTTCAGGAAACAGTCAATAAACATGCCCTTGGACCGACATCTTTGGGTATTTCGTTTATATACATGATAAAGTAAGGAGGGGTGGATATGAAGAAGTTATTGGCATTAATCGTAGTTCTATGCGGCTTTGCGGCAGTTTCCCCCGCGCAGACTCAGATCAGAGGCGAGAAGATTTCTCATGACGGAACTAATGTCACCGTGACATTCGAAGTTGACACAGATAAAGCGGATATTCCTTCAAGACGCAAGGAGGTCTTGCTTCCATATCTGTACAACGGGAAGGATACCCTTTTCCTTGATGTAATGGAAGTTTATGGAAGAGGACGCTATAAGAGGGAAAGACAAGTAAATGCAATCAACGGAGATAGAGATTGGGAACTGTCTGATAATCAAATTCTCAAGAAACAGGGTATATATACTTACGAGTCCCGGGTGCCGCTAAGGAGGTGGATGACACAGACAAACTTCGGCATCAGAAGGCAGCTCGTAGGTTGTGCATGCGAGAAGGAACTGCCGGAAGACAGCAAAATAGCGAAGGTGGAGCTCTTGACGCCTCCTCCGCTCCAGCGCAGGCTACCGTCGTATGTTCTTGCAGCGCCTCATGCAAACTGGGACTTCGGAAAAGATGAGCTGGAAATCATCTTCAAGGTTTCCAGGACAGAGATTGACTCATCAGTCTTCAATAACGAGGTCACATTCGGAAAGATACTTTCAGCCGTTGACAAAATATATTCTTATCCGGATTGCAAGGTAGAAAGAATCGAGGTGGCGGGTTATGCTTCTCCGGAAGGTCCGCCGGATTTCAACTCATGGTTGGGAGATGCCCGTGCCAACGCCCTTATTGACTATATCATTTCCCATCGTCCGCAGTATGGTCTTACAAAGGACCATTTCAAGATAAGGAACGGAGAGGAAAACTGGGAAGGACTGCGCAGGATGGTGGTGGCCTACGATATGAAAAGAAAGGATGATGTTCTTGCTATAATCGACACACCGGATATCCCGGATGAACGTAGAAAATTATGGATAGAGAGGCTTGACAAGGGATGGACATGGAAATATATGCTTGATAATATATATCCCCATCTTCGCTGTGCAAGGTATCTGGCTGTCTATTATAATTCAGCAGATGACGGAGCGCAGGAGGCTGTCGAGAGCGCGAACAGGCTTGTTGACGAAGGCAGATATCAGGAGGCTTACGACCTGTTGATATCCCATTCGGCGGATCCGAGGACATTCAATACTATCGGAGTAGCCTTGATGATGCAGAAGAAGTTTGAAGAGGCTATGCCATGGCTGGAAAAGGCCCTTGAGACTGGTTGTCCTTCTGCCCAGAAGAATATCGATGCCATAAATGCCGAATATGCTCATGAGGCGCAGCAAAGAAAGGAAATAGAAGAATATTTGAACAAATACAACTAACAACATTAACAACTTAAAAATTTTTTGAGTCATGAAAACATTAAAAATCATGTGAGCTGCCATTGTTGCAGCAATGACTCTGGCTTCATGCCAGAAAGATCAGGCCCCAGAAAGCAAGACCCTCAAGAGTGTTGAGGTGAAGCTTAACAATGTCGCTCCTGTTACAAGAGCTATCGGCGGTCTTGGCGAGAGCCTTGAGGGTAAGAATATCCAGCTTAACTCTCTTCAGTTCTTCTTCTCGGACGGTACAACTCTCTATGAGGCTAAGGATGCAGAAGGAAACAAGGCAGATGTTTACTTTGATGCTGCAGAGCTTGCTGCACTCAACGGAAACATTTCTGCAAAGTTCCACTTCCTCCCTGCAGCAGTAAAGAAGGTTCTCGTCGTCGGAAACTACACAGCTAGCGCAGCGACAACCGAGGCTGCTCTTGACGCAGAGCTTGAGATTGCTAAATATCAGGATGTAACCAACTTCCCTCTTTATGCGGAAGGAACCCTTGGTCTTGCAACTTCAAATGGCCATGATAACGGCGAGAACGGTCACCTTTCTAATGTTTACACAGTAAACCTTGATGTATATCCGCATGTAGCTCGTTTTGAAATCACAGGCATCGGATGTACTCTTCCATTGAACTCAGGCAAGATAGTTAAAGTTGTCAGCATAGCATTTGCCGATTTCTTTGACAAATGCGACTTCCGCACAGCTGTCGGTCATACACTCAGAAGCGTGCAGCTTAACCAGCAGGATATCTATACATACTTCCAGGAACAGATGAATCCTGGAAAATGGAACAATGACTTCTTTAACGGTCAGAACGGTCAGGAAGGAGCAGGAAATTCGCATCCTGTCATCGAGCTTACTTCTGCGAAGTCATTCGTTGAGACAGACATCGCTTATAACTTCTTCTGCAAGGGCGCTCCATCTCCATGTCTGCTTTTGAATGTGATAGAGTATGAAAACCAGGAGGCGTTTGATGCAAACAACGGAACACCTGGTTATCTCCATACAAATGTCTACAAGCTTAACTCTTCAGAGCCTGTGACAACCTTTGAGCCAGGCAAGATCTACAGAATGGCAATCAGATTCAGTGAGGATAACCTCCAGCACCAGGAGAGATGTCTTGACATCAACCTTAACATCGCTGAGTGGATCGTTATCAACGTAACTCCTGAGTTCTAAAAAGTTTCATGAGACTTAACCGCATATATGTTTTCCTTTTGCTGATGTGGGGGCTTGCCAGCTCCTGCATCAGCGAGGATTACAGTGACTGTAACAACAGGTATGTGGTGAATCTCAGTTACTTGGGCGACGCTACGGAGGAAATCTTTCCGGATAAGATAGGTAGCGTGCAGATGTTCATATTTGATGAGGAAAACTCTTGTGTGCATCATGCTCCTCTGACAGAAGGAGAGGTAAGTCGCCAAAGCGTAATGCTTCCTCCTTTGGAAGAAGGGGATTATAGTATAGTCTTTCTTGGTAATCCATATAATACCGAAGTTCACGGATTGTCTGATCGTTCAGGCTTTGGAGATATCATTTTCGGATCCAAGGACTACTGGGATGATAAGATTGTTTCTGGAAACGACTCTCTTTATCTGGCATCCGTCAGGCAGACTATACTGCCGTTTTCTTCCCAAAGGCAGATTTCGCAAACTACGGCATACTTTGCAGCATCACACTATGATGTCAGTGTGGAGGTAGTAGGGGTGCCTTCGGCTCCGCAGATTGTGCTGACAGGGGTGAGTCCATATACGGATTTCAACAACGAGGCCACCTGCGATGCAGAAGCCGAGTATGTGCTGGAAACAGAACATGACGGGGCTTCAAAAGCAACGGCCAAGTGTAATATTTTAAGGCATCTTGACCATGAAAATGTCTATCTGAAGGTTCTTGATGCAGAAGGAAACGAAATGGCTTCGGTCAATTTCAAGGAGTTCCTTCAGGAAAATTCTTCTCAGATAGACTGTTCGAAGAACGAGGTACAAATCCCGTTCAAGATAGAGTTCAAGTCACTCTCTGACGTGGTGGTTACTCTCCCGGACTGGTGGGTGATGCATGTTCATCCTGACTTTGGTGTATGATAAGGTCTGTTCGCATACTATATAGTCTGGCAGTGCTGCTTGCAGCATTTGTCCTGTCCGGTTGTGCGAAGAGCGCTTATGAGCAGACAGAGAAACTTGTAACCCTGCAGATATCTCTTGATGCAAAGGGCATTACAAAGGCAGAGTCATCCGATCCGGAAAAAAGCATAGGTTCGGTCAGGATATATGCCTATCGAAAAGATACAGGTTCTCAAGTCGGCCATTATTATCGCGGCCAGGCATCTGCAGAGCCTATTTATATGGACCTTGCTCTTCCGCAAAGAGGGCAGTATGAAATCGAGTTCCTCCTCATTGTCAACGAAGTGTCAGTCAGATTGCCTGAAGGGTTTGTCTTTACTGAAAACATGTCTCGTGATATGGTAAGACAGTCCCGTCTGACTTCTGTCGATCAGAGCGGAATGATACCTCTCTACTGCGATGACACCGCAATAATCGATGTGGATAAGGTCTATGACGATATCAATACAGCTCCAGGTCATGAGGGACATAATGTACTTATCCAGACATTGTCATTCTCTCTTTCCTCTTCTGTGTCGAAGCTTTCGGTGTATGCTGCTATGGCAGAGGGGGTTACATCTACCAAGATTCATTATGTCGGCATATTGAAAGGTGGTTTGAGGCAGTATACCTGTTTTTTCCCGACCGACGATAAGACACTCGCTTCTGTGCCCGAGCGCGCAGTAGGGCGGGACCTGATGACGACGGAAGTCGCTCTGACCGCTCACGCGCCACACGGAAGTGTCGATACGGATGATTATAATCTTCTGGTTGCTGACCATTATATACCGGAAACGGAGGTCGGAAGCGATGATCTTGATGTAAAAGCAAGCGACCGTCAGGCTACAGTTCATGTGCAGTATTCTGTTGGCGAGGGAGGAGAACTGCGCAACGGCTATATCTATATGCCGAGGATAAACCGCGGTACTCATTATAATGTGTGCCTGCTGATTACTTCTGAGGGACGAATCATTCTCAGTTATACTGTGGCTCCCTGGGATAAGGCCGACATGACAGAAGTCTGGTTCGATTATCCGACGCACTCTTTCATTGAAGATGGTACAGATGAACATAAGCCGCTTGCTCCTGCGACCATGTCCTACACCAGGCCGTTTGTCGGCTATTTCAAGATGTCCTACCCTCAGACCGAAACCTGGAGACCGACCGTAGTGAGCAGTAATGCAGGTATGGTGGAGGTCAAGGTGTTTACTCAAGGCGGAGTAACGCCTGTCGAACCTCCGATTAAAGCTGATTTGGAAAATTGGTACCGGATTGAAGTCACTCCTGCTGCAGGCCTTGAACCAGGCAGCGAGGTCGAGTTGGGAATCACATACTCTCCAGACTTCTCTGTAGACGGAAAATATGAATTCCTGCTGATAAACGGCAGCCAGAACAACTGGTATTGGCCGTATGAAGGTGACTCCCAGCAGGATGCAAACAAGGTCATAATTACAGTAACAGACTGATGATAAAGAGGATAATACATATGTTGATGATTTCAGCGGCAGTTCTGCTTGCTGTCTCCTGTGCTAAAGAGGAGATGGCGCTGGGGCCGGTGAATGATGATATTATCCTTAAGTTGTCTAATCCGGGAACCAAGACGGTTGAGGGAACTTCTACTGAATCTTATGTCCATCATCTCGATGTGTTCATCTTCCAGGCAGATGCCGATAATGCCAAGGGCAGGAGGGTACACTACAAGAGATATGAACTTAACAACTCGTCCAGCCTTACCCTGGAGTGCAAGAGGGCGGAATTTGACCCGTCAGACAGATTCTTTGTATATCTGGTGGCTAACAGTTCTTTTACCGAGGCCCAACTTACGACTCAGGACACCTATCAGAAACTCCAGCATAATCGTCAGGTAGATGATTACATCCATCATTGCGGCCTTACCTCGCCGAATGCTCCGCAGTACTTCCTGATGGATGCTCTGGCTACAGACCAGACGGGATCAAATCCTATCCGTCTGAACGATGGTGTGCTTGCAAACAGCACCCTGCTGACTGCCGATCTGCGTCGCGCTGCAGCGAAGGTGGAAATAAAGATCAAGGCTGGAGAGAATGTCTCTTTCCACAATTTTACAGGAGACCTTGAGTCTGAGGGAGGTCTGTACCATATCCGCAACCTGCCTTGCGATGCCTTCATTCTTTCCGGAGAGGAAATCTACAAGGAGGCGGCCAAACGCAGGAATACGATGAAGGGAACAAGCGCCTATTTCGGTTGGAAACCGGAAACAGATGACAAGAATGTTACCCTTGTCGCATACGTCTATCCGCATACGTGGAAAGATGCCTCTCTTCTTGACTATGAAACATGCGTCGTGGTGAACCTGCCGATGATATACAAGAAGGGAACAGAAGAACAGGTCGAGTACAAGAACTCATGGTTCAAGATACCGATGACAAATACTTCCTCTTTCGAGAGGAATCATTACTATGGCGTTAACATTACGCTGAACCGTCCTGGTGCGGCTGCGGATGCCAATCCACAGACAGTCGACCATATATATTATGCAGTTGAGCCGTGGACGGAAAAGAAAGTGAATGTGGGCGGAAGCGTAGGCCCGCAGTATCTCCAGCTGAATACAAACTCTCTGGAACTTTATAACAAGAATATTGATGCGTCAACTCTTGAATTTGCATCATCTTCATATATTCCAGGTGATGGAATCGAGCTTCTTGAAGCTTATTATTATAACTATCTTGACAGGAGGGTGGACCTGGCGACGGATGACACGTATGGTATCTATGACGCAATACAGGCTACTGCCCAGCAAGGTGTGCTCAACGGTAAGATAACTGTAAATTCGCCGTTCGTGGCGATGACCAGAGCAGAAATGGATGCTGCAATTGCGGCGCTTAAAGTTCCTGTGCCCGTTCCTGTACCTCCTGGTGTGCCGGAAGAAGTGGAAAATCCGGATACAAAGGAAAATCTTGATGCAATTGCAGCCAAGCATTCTACCAACTCGGCAAAAGTGTCGTGGCGCACTACATCAAATGGCTCCATAGAGTTCTATCGTTCTTCCGGATGGATGGGTAATGGCTACCTCAATGCTCAGACAGAATATAACAATCTTAAGGCGGCATATGAAAACTATATCAGTGAGTTTAACCAGATAGTATCAAACTATCCGGAGTATGTCAAATATGTCGAAGAGAAGAAGGCTTATGACCAGGCTGTTGCCGCAATCGAGTCTATGACGGAAGATGTGCACGGAAATACAATCCGTTATCTGCGTTTCAGAGTTACAAACATGACCGGACAGTCTGCAGAGTTTACGGTAGTTCAGTCTCCCACCCTCTATATTGACAATGAGATGGGGCATTTCTCGACTAGAAGCGATTTCGGTGGAACAGATTATAACACAAAGGGAAGCCCGAACCGCTCAGGTGCTTCGTGGTCTTCAAACAAGTGGACCTATTCGGAGACATCCAGCAACAGCAGTTTCTTTGGCTCCAAGGTGGCTCAGACCAGCGGCAGCTCATATACGATCAATTATTATTATTACAATAGCAGGGGCCGACAGATAGGAAGCGCCATCAGCAGTCTGGATAATCCGCGCATGTATCACGTCCATGTTACAGCGACATCCGCACTCTATACGGTGGCGATTCCAAAGCGCGACACAAACGGATATACTGAGAGCACTCCAGAGAATTCGAAACTTGTTTCTCCATCATTTATGATTGCTTCACAGCTTGGCGCAACTCTGTCTCCATCCAATAAAACTGTAGCTGAGACTCACTGTGCAGAGTATGTCGAGGTGACGACAGACGGCAGAAGATTTGATGACTGGCGTCTTCCTACAGCAGCAGAAATCGACATCATCATCAATCATCAGGACGTGAGTGATGCAATGGCTGTTGTGCTGACCGGAGCAAATTACTATTGTGCATACAATACCGACACCAAAGGTAATGTCATATATACAAAAGCTACCGGCAAGTCAGGAAGTGGTGTGGCTGTGCGTTGTGTACGCGATGTTTATTAATGCATGAAAATGAAGATTTTGAAATACATATCGATGTTCTGTGCTGCCGTCCTGCTGCTTTCGTGTCAGGAGGAGATACTTGTCGTGGAAAAAGTACAGGACGGATATATCTCCCTCAGATTCATGACCGATGTGACCGTTATGGAGGAGGCGGCGACAAAGGCGGTCGATCCGGATGGCGGTGGAGTGCAGCAGATGCAGGTCTTCTGTTTTGATGCTAACGGCATCTTCATTACATCAGTCAAGGCAAATCTTGCTCCAGATGCCCCTGAACCGGGAGCTGTTGCTTCCATGAGCGGAAAGGTCGAGGCGGTTGTGCCTGAACATACTCATGTGCTGCAGCTGATCGGAAACCAGAACCTGACATTCTTCGAGGAGGACAAGTACCGAGGCATGACCGAGATAGAGGTGATGTCCACCTTGGAGGCATCTGCCGGACGAATGATCTATTGGGCAAGAAAAACCGTTGCTGAACTTCGTGATTGTAATACTCCTCAAAAGGCTGTGCGTCTTCTTCGCAATCAGGCAAAGATATCTATGAAGGTTTCCGATGGCGTAGATTTCAAGGAGTACGGATGGATAATAGTCGGCACAAGCGCCTTCGGAACAGTCGCCCCATTCAATCCCGAGACAGGTCTCTTTGAGGCTCCGACTCATGAAAATCCGTTTGTGACGCTTCCGGAAAACACTGCGATTCTGTCTGATTACCTGGATGTCCGTACAAATCCTGAAGAATATGTGTTCGAGACACCTAACTCATCAGCTGCCCCGGTTGACTTTATTGTAAAGGGCTCACAGAACGGCGGAAGCGAACAGTATTATCGTATTTCTTTAATAGATGAGAATGGAATAAACCTTCCGATCCTGAGAAACTACCATTATGTCATCAATATTGCCGGCGACCTTAATTATGGCTCGGCTACCTTTGCAGAGGCTCTCCAGGCACCACCTACGAACAATGTCTGGGTGGCAGTTTCTGACAATATCTCTGCAATTTCCGACGAGACCTACAAGCTTTCTGTAGACAAGACAGCTGTAGTGATAGCGGAGGATGATTTCGTATATCCGGACAGGGAATACGATGTGAATTATTCTGTTGAAAACATTGCCGGCGGAGCCGTATCCGCAGCCGAAGTTTCATGGGTTGAAGGCAATCAGGTGGCCAGGGCTCCGTTTGACCACATGTTTGACGCATCAACAGGGCGCGGAACGATAAGGGTTTATCTGAATGAGATCGGAGAGTCAGGAAAGCGCGAAGGAACCCTGCTGGTCAAGTATGGCCGACTTACAAGAAAGATCAAGATTACTACCATCAAGAAACAGGCTTTTGTTCCTGCATGGATTACTACCAACATCTATGGAGGTGCGGCTGGTGAAAATGTGACCATGATGTTCCATATTCCGGAAGACTTCCCGCAGGAGATGTATCCGTTCGATGTGCTGGTGTCTGTCAACGATCTTGATGTCAGAAATGCGTCAGGAATGGTGCTTCCTGTCATCCTGAGAGGTCAGGAAGGTTATGGAGAAGATAATGGTATCGGCTATAAGTATGTGCTCTCGGTGACCAAGCCAGGAGTGCAGCGCATATATCTGAAGACGATACTTCCGCATTCTACCGGCGAGACCGTTTCTGTCAAGATTGAAGCGGAACACTTTGAGTCGCTCACCAAGTCTGCGACATTTGTTCAGGAGACAAGTCAGAGAATCCTCCTTCATAATCTGCGTTCCTATGTGGCAGCAATGCCTGCAGACGAGGTCATATACTATTATATGGTCCCTCAGAAGAAGCATGCCAGGGTTGAATTCTCTTCTCATCTTGGCGAAGTCTTCAGGACAAGACCTAACAGTTATGATGCGACCTTCACTGATGCTTTGGGAACATACTATGTGCAATATACTGCCCCTAATGTGAATTTTACGGCTCCGAATGTGGACGAGTTCCTTCTTTATTCGGAAAATCTTGAGCATAACCACGACCTTCCGGGCGATACATATTACTTTGATTTCTATAGGATCGCTGCTTCGAAATGGTCTTCTACAGCAGGACGCGTTTTAGGCTTTTACAGGAACAACCGAGGCACGGTAGGTGGCGGTGCTACCTTCCATTTGAGGACGACCACACCGAAGTCCGATGAGGTCGTAAGAGTCGCGACCAATCCGTATGGTGCACCATCTATTACCACCGGAGATGCTGGCGAACTGGCTGCAATGAACTATTCCGTGCCGAACTGTACCGGACGGGGACTATATAAGTCGGCAGTGTTCGAGCTGGTTACTTTCAATCCGTTCCAGTTCTCTGCGCAGATTGATGTGTCGGGAGAAGTCTTTGGAGATATCGTGCCTGTGGGCAGGCCGGAGCAGGTTTCTGACTTGTTTGTGAAATACAAGCCCGGACAGCCTGTGAACATCAGTTTTGATGTGACAAGTTTCAAGTCCCAGATTGCCGGTATGTCGTCGCAGGAACAGTTGAGCGTGGATCCTTTCGGCACAGAGTTCGAAATATATATTGATGCTCCGATGCTGGAGCTGGACAAGAGCCGGATACCTTCAGAGTGGCTTGTGGCGGATGCCGACGGAAAAGCAAAGATACAGGAAGATCCGTCTGTACCTGGCAGGGTCATATACAGGGTTGATGCGGACAGGGATGTTGAAAGGCAGTATTTCAACGGTTCTGTGCCTCTTTTGAAGGATGAAGCTGTTCTTGATCTTTTCCGCCAGCCGACTGTGGTAAATCAGGAGGGAGAACGCAAGACAATACCGTTCCGTACCAGCCAGATTGTAAGTGCCGGCGACATTATCATAAGTTCTCAGGAAGATGTAGTGGTTTACAATCCTAAACGCTTCAGGGTGCAGAATGCATCCATAACCGGTCGCATATATTATATGAAGAACGGGGTGAAGACGGCCGTTCCTGCGGGGTCGTTCGTGCCATTCGAGTCTTTGCCGTCATATAACCGAATCGGAACAATTGCTTTGGGAGATGAAGGAGCGTTTGAGCTGCGCTTGAGGTCAGAATACAAATATTCTTGGGATACAGGTATGGTTAAGTTCCAATATACGGAAGGAAATGCTATCTTTGAAAAGGAATATTATTCGCTTTCGGCCGTGTATGAGGAACTTGCTTCCGGAAACGATATAATACTCGAAGAAATCAACACTACAACTATATGGAACTGACAAAAGAACTCTGGGGCAAGACCCCTTGCGGAAAAGAGATTTTCCTTTACACTCTTAAGAATGCATCAGGTGCGTATGTACAGCTTTCAAGCGTCGGAGCAGGCGTTGTGTCTGTGGTTGTTCCTGACAAGGACGGCGTTCTGGCTGATGTGTGCCTTGGCTATCCGGAGCCGATGAGTTATTTCGCTGACGGTCCGTGCGCAGGAAAGGTGCCGGGACGTTTTGCAAACCGCATTGCTCTCGGAAAGTTTTCGCTTGACGGGGTTGAGTACGAGTTGCCTGTAAACAATGGCCCTAACCATCTTCATGGTGGTCCTGAAGGCTTCCAGAACAAGGTATGGGAGTCTCGTGAGCACGAGGGCGGAGTCGAGTTCCTTTATTATTCAGAGGATGGCGAAATGGGCTATCCTGGTGCATTGAAGGCTGTAGCACGTTATGAGTGGACAGAACAGAATGAACTTCGTCTGACCCTTACCGCAGAGTCTGATGCTCCTACAGTGGTCAACCTTACAAACCACGCATATTTCAACCTTAACGGCGAAGGTTCAGGCTCCGTTCTCGGCCACACACTTCGTCTGAACGCATCCGAATATCTTCCGACATCGGATTCGCTTATTCCTGTAGGTGAAAGCGAGCCGGTTGCAGGAACTCCTATGGACTTTGTTTCGGAAAAGGTCATAGGTGCTGATATCAAGGCAGATTTCCCTGCATTGAACTACGGAAAGGGCTACGACAACTGCTGGGTGATCGACGGCTATGAGCCAGGTCAGATCCAGGAGGCTGCTGAACTTTACGCTCCTGAAAGCGGACGAGTTCTATCTGTTTACACCACCCAGCCGGGCGTGCAGATATACACCGGAAACTGGCTTGCAGGCAGCCCTGTGGCAAAATGCGGACGCTCATACAATGACTACGACGGAGTGGCTATCGAGTGTCAGAACTTCCCTGACGCCCCTAACAAGGCCGACTATCCGTCGGCTGTCCTTCGTCCTGGTGAAGTCTATCAGCAGGCGATTATTTTTGCATTTGGCGTAAGGGCTTAAGCGTTCGCCGCGAGGATTCGCATAATCTGTGCGAACTTATGCGCATCTTTCACGCTTTTGCGGCGAAATCGTGGACAATACAGTAAAATTTGAGGGTACCATCCACACTTCCAATGATAAAGTGTGGATGGTGTCCTTAAATTTTTGCTATCAGTTCTCTCGCATCAGTGTTTTCCATCAGCGTAAACCCGAACCACTTTTTGCCGAGGTCCTTGATGGATGCTCCGATTAAATACACAGCATCATCGATTATCAGAAATCTGTCGTGCGCTTTGGTAAATGTGCGTACGTCTATTGGCGTGTACTGAGAGTTATGCTTGGTGATGTCCAACTGCAGCTGCTGCGAAATGCGACCGGTATATATCGTCGCCTCCACCCCTGTCGCCCTTTTGTCCAGCAGCGTTAGCACCGTGTCGTCTATGTAATTGTCAATCAGCACAATCCTCCGTGTCGCTTTCCTCATCAGATCCGCCACAAAGGTGTATGCGTCATAAATCTGCCCGTCGAAGAATATACCCTCAACCGGCGGCAGGGAAGTGCGGACAAAAAAGTCGATTTTCTTTTCGTGCTCATCAATACGCATATCTTGTTCTGCTAGTCGTCTGTCTATTTTATCTTCTAGTTGATTAAGTCGGGTGTTGATTGAGAAACCTCTAATTAAATACTCTTTGAGAACCTCGCTCGCCCATCTTCGAAAAACAATCGCTGTTTTACTGTTTACACGGTATCCGACAGATAAAATCACATCAAGATTATAATATTTGACCTGGTAATTCTGTCTGCCGTCATTACCCATATGTTCCAAAATGGAACACGTGCTACTTTCGTCTAGTTCGCCGCAAGTGTAAATGTTGTTTATGTGTTTAGTTACAGCAGGTCTGCCGACATTAAAGATTGTGGCAATTTGTGTTTGCGTCAGCCACACCGTGTCATCCTGCAGTCTCACCTCCAGCCTCGTGATCTCGTCCGGCTGATATACCACTATCTCTCCGGATGCTTGCTGTGAATTCTTCTGTTTGATGATGTCCATATTATTTCAGTTTATAGTTTTTTGATCATCTCCTCCGAATCGCTTTCCGTACCAGATCCGCCACAAAGGTGTATGCGTCATAAATCTGCCCATCGAAGAAGATGCCTTGAATAGGTAATGTTGGAGTTTTCTGCATACTCTTGAATATGGAGTCTACTTTATTTGTGGTATCTTCGAGAAGTTTTCTCATATCTGACTGATTATATTCAATCAGCTCAACACGATTCAGAAGATTTGTCTCTTTGTACACAGATTTCCGAATATGTGTAAACGTGCGCATGATCCTGATATTCACAGCGATAGCAGTTTCGTACCTCAAGACACGACTTAACATCGCGATGCCATTTTCTGTGAATGCATAAGGTAGATATTTCAAGTGTTGGCCTTGTGCAGAGTTTAAGGTCGCAATTTGCGACCTTAAATATTCTTCGGGTGTCAATTGAAACATGTAGTCCTCCGGAAAACGCTCTATATTGCGCTTTACCTGTTCGTTAAGTCGTTTTGTTTCCACCCCATACAATCGCGCCAGGTCTTTGTCAATCATCACCTGTTTACCCCTGATCGAGAAAATCCTTTCCTCGATTTTCAAGTTGTCATTCAATAGTTCCATATGTTTATTCGTTTTGTCATTGCCGGTTTCGGCGGCTTCTGCAGGCAAACATAAGGTGAAGAAAGGATTTTTGGAATAGGTCAAATCATTGATTTTCAAGAGTCTTTTGCTATATTATATCAGAAAGGCGTTATCTTTTAACAGTATAGATATACAGTATATTATATATATATTAAATAACGCGTGCGAGAAGTAAATCGTTTGGCAAATCCAATAAATACTCGTAATTTTGGATGTTTTACGTGGCGGCCACGCCGGCCTGCCGAATCTTTTGAAGAAGACCATGAAACAGTATTTAGACCTATTGAGACATATCCGTGAAAACGGAACTATGAAGAGTGACCGAACAGGTACCGGAACGCAGAGTGTGTTCGGTTATCAGGCTCGTTACGACCTCAGCGAGGGATTTCCTCTTCTTACCACCAAGAAACTTCACCTGAAGTCCATTATCTATGAACTGCTTTGGTTTATTGCCGGAGATACAAATGTGAAGTACCTTCAGGACCACGGAGTGAGGATCTGGAATGAATGGGCGGATGAGAATGGTGATCTGGGACCTGTTTATGGTCATCAGTGGCGTAGTTGGCCGACACCGGATGGCGGCACAATCGACCAGCTCTCGAATGTGATCAATCAGATAAAGAACAGTCCGGATTCTCGTCGTATGATCGTGTCTGCGTGGAATGTGGCAGAGGTGGAGAAGATGGCTCTCCCGCCTTGTCACTCGCTGTTCCAGTTTTATGTAGCTAACGGAAAATTATCTTGCCAACTTTATCAGCGAAGCGCAGATGTATTCCTCGGAGTGCCGTTCAATATAGCCTCATACGCACTTCTGACCATGATGATCGCTCAGGTTTGCGGACTGCAGCCGGGAGAGTTTGTGCATACGACAGGTGACACCCACATATATACCAATCACTTTGAGCAGGTAGCTCTTCAGCTCACCCGCGAGCCGCGCAAACTGCCGAAGATGAAGATAAATCCGGATGTCAAGAGCATCTTTGACTTCAAATATGAGGATTTTGAATTGGTTGAATATGATCCGCATCCTCATATCGCAGGTGTCGTAGCAGTGTAACCCATATTTCATTCCGATTCTCCGGACGTCATTTCGATTCATCTTACGTCATTTCGAGCGAAGTCGAGAAATCTAAAATAAGCATGCAGAAGAACATTATAGTAGCAATATCAGACAACAATGCCATAGGAAAGGACAACGCCCTCCTGTGGCATATTTCTGCCGATATGAAGTTTTTCAGGAAGCAGACCCTCGGCTCTCCTGTCATCATGGGCCGCAAGACCTTCGAGTCCATTGGACGTGCCCTTCCCGGCCGGGTGAATATTGTCATTTCACGTGGTTTTGATACCGGAGAGGATGTCGAAGTGGTAGGTTCGCTTGAGGAAGCATTTGCGACAGCCGCATCTACAAATCTTGAAAAGTGCTTCGTCATGGGCGGAGGCCAGATTTATGCCCAGGCCCTCGAAATGGCCGACAGGCTCATTGTGACCCATGTACATACAGTAATTGACGACGCTGACACCTTCTTCCCGCCAATAGATCCGTCCGTATGGACAGTGGCACAGCGCTCGGAACTCTTTACGGACGAGGAGTCCGGCTATACCTTTGAATTTGTAGAATACGTCCGATTATAATTTAGGAGATCCTCACGTCGCTTCGCTCCTCAGGATGACGTAAGCATCACGTCGCAACGAAGTTGAACCATCATGTCATTGAAAGAAATGAAGTGTCGAATCACGTCATTGCGAGGCCGACAGGCCGTGGTAATCTAAAAAAAGATAGAATGAAAAGAGATAGTTTCGGTAGCCGTTTCGGCGCATTGGTGGCTTTGGCTGGGTCTGCGGTCGGTCTGGGAAACCTCTGGCGTTTTCCCTATCTTGTGGGAGAAAACGGCGGAGCAGCCTTTATCATCATATATATACTCCTCTGCTTCCTTATCTGTCTTCCTATATTCATAAGTGAATTTGTAGTGGGCCGTAGGGCGCAGGAAAATGCATATTCTGCATTCCGTGACCTTTCCGGCGGTTCTGCCTGGAAGTATGTGGGCCTAATGACAGTCATTGTTCCTCTCATCGTGACCTCATATTACAGTGTGATAGGAGGATGGTCGGTGCAGTACCTGTTCAAGGCCCTGAATTTCGCCTTCACAAGCGGAGAGACACAGTCGCAGATAAGCACGATGTTTTCGGAATATGTTTCATCTGCATGGCTTCCGGTGTTCGGTCATACCCTCTTCCTTGCTGCGACAGTGGTCGTTGTAGGGGCCGGCATCAAAGGCGGAATCGAGAAGTTCAGCAAGGTGATGATGCCGCTTCTTTTTGTCATAGTTCTCGGAATTGCAATTTATGCTATGACACTTCCTGGCGCGTCACGGGGACTTGACTATCTGTTCAACCCTGACTTTTCAAAGATAACAGCCAAATCATGTGCTGCCGCCCTCGGTCAGGCATTCTTCTCCCTGTCGATCGGCTTCGGTACCATAATGACCTATGCTTCGTATGTAAGCAAGAAGGAGAATGTGCTTTTCCAGAGTGTAGCAACCGCTGTCTCTGACCTTTCATTTGCCCTTATAGCAGGTATGGCCATAATGCCGGCGGTTTTTGCTTTCGGTCTTGATCCGCAGTCCGGTCCGGGCCTTGTGTTCGAGACTCTTCCGTATGTTTTCTCGCAGATGCCTGCCGGAGGTCTTGTAGCGATACTTTTCTTTGTCGCCCTCCTGGTTGCAGCCGTCACTTCTTCAATATCGATGGTTGAGGTTGGTGTCGCGTATCTTGTCGAGGAAAAGAAGGTGTCGCGTCCGTGGGCCTGCGTTATCGTATTTGCGGCCTGCTGGATAGTAGGAACACTGTGTTCGCTTTCGTTCGGACCGCTTTCGGATTTCCATATTTTCGGCCGCACGATCTTCGACTTCTTTGACAACCTTTCGTCTAATGTGCTGATGACCCTCGGAAGTCTGCTTACTGTGCTGTTTGTAGGCTGGCGACTCAAGAAGACGGACATTTATGACGAATTCACCAACGGTGGATCACTACGACTGAATGTCCGAATTTTCGGCATCCTGTGGTTCCTGATCCGCTATATCGCTCCGGTTGCTATCATCGTGATTTTCGTCTCCGGTCTTATCTGATCGTTCCTCTATCGTCCCTTGCAGCAGGAGCAGCAGTTTGTCGCAATCATACCGCCAATTGCAAGGAGCAGCATAATGAGCAGCGTGATTGAACTTGCGCGGGAGATGTTCTCACCGATCTGATATGACTCCGGCTCGAAGCGCATTACGATTTCGCCTTCACCAGCTGGCAGTATTGCTCCGCGGAGAATCCAGTCTGCCCGGAATAGTTCTATCTCCCTGGCCTTGTCGGTAGGTTGATAATGTCCTTCGCGGACTTCTCCATATGCTCCAGCCGGTTCTATCCAGGCCTTCCAGCCGTCAGGGTAGTAGATTTCGCTGAATATTACAGGTCTGTCAGCGCCAGTCTTATATGAATAGCGCAGCTCATTCGGAGCGTAATGGGTCAAGGCTATCATGTCGGCAGATGTTTTGTCTTCCCCTTTGGCTTTGCTATTTACTTGCTCGATCTGGTCTGATGCCGCCTTTGCCAGATCCAAAGCCCACTGAAAATCCTTTCCGACAACAGCTTCACAACTCAGGTCAGTACTTGCCAGAAGTGCTATTTCTTCATCAGGAGTATCTGCAGGAACGAATGAATCCACAAACCAGCAGTTGCCCATCGCATAGGCGTTTTCCACAGGCGGATATTCTCCACCGATGATGATATATCTGCCGTTGAGCATGGAAACGGTCTTGAGATACGGCAGGGATGCACTTACCTCGCTCACCGTTGCGCTCTTTCCCACGACATCATATACCTTACGGATTTCCCCCGTAAGATACCTGTCTATCAAGTCCTGATACCGTTGAAGTTTTACAGGGCTATATCCTCCGATGCTCTTGTGTCGGTAACTTGAAAGCGAACTGTTGAAAGTGCTTTCGCTGATGTCCAGCACGCGATATGATGGGTCTGTGTCTTCCGCAATTATCTTGTCTACAGGTCGTGGATTGTATCTTGCCTCAAAGTTTCGAGGGGTAGTGAAGTGCGAACTGTTCAGGTATCTCTTTCCGATGCTCCACATGTCAAAGAGCACGATAAGGCAGAACGCCACAGCCACTGCAGTATCTCTCTTCTTGAGGTCACTTGATTTAGAATAAACAGACCATAAGATCAGGACAGCCGCTATGCTTATGAGCACAAAGGAACGGAAAGCATCGGCTTTAAGCAGGCCGGCCCTGTCTTCCGCCAGAGTCTCTGCCAGGACACTCGGCAGGCTTGAATCAGAAGCGCCGGTAAATGAACCTGCCAGGCCTGGGACAAGAGCAAATACAAGGCAGATGAAGCCAGTAAGGCCATATGCAAATCCGAGCCCGGTGATGATTTTCTTCTTCGGCACGTCCATCCTCAGCACCTTGTCAAGAGCATAGAATCCCAGAAGAGGCAAGGTGAACTGCAGGACAACCAGTGCCATGGAAACAGTCCTGAACTTATTATAGAAAGGAATATGGTCAAACCATAACTTTGTAAACCACATGAAGTGATTTCCCCACGCAAGGAATACAGCTATGACTCCTGCTGCAAAAATCCACCATTTCCTGCTGCCCTTTGCCACGAACATTCCCAGAAGGAACAGGAACATGGTTATTGCTCCCATGTACATAGGACCTGCTGTAAATGGCTGAGGACCCCAGTACAGAGGCATCTGTGACAATGTTTCTTTCAGTTCACGGCCTCTGTAACCGGATCTTTCGAGTATTTGGCCCGTGGCAGAATCTTCGTCCAATGCTCCGGCAGAAGATCCTCCGTTGAAGTTCGGAATCATCAGGTTAGGCATTTCGTTTATGCCGTATGACCATGCGGTCGCGTAGTCCAGTGACAGTCCCTTTTCGTTATGGTTTTCATCGTCGGAGGCCAGTTCTGAGCCTCCCCTCATGGTGTATGGGGTGTATTCGTATGTAGGGATGAGTTTGTTGGCATTGGTAGCAATACCGATCGTGCCCACTACAAGCAGCAGGGCGGAGGCGGCAAAGAATCGTTTGAGCGAAGTCCTTCTTTCGGCGTTGCTTACAAGATGTATGAAAAGCGCGATGGCAAAGATAAAGATCACGATCGCCAGATAGTATGTGATCTGGATATGGTTTGCCTTTATCTGCATGCTGAGCGCCAAAGCAAACAGCACCGCTCCCAGCACTGTCTTCGGCAGCCATTTTTTCCAACTCTGCCTCACGTCATTGCGAGCCAGGCGTGGCAATCTCCCACCCATCGCCGACTTATATGTAAAGATCACCCCGGCAAGCACCCATGGGAAGAATGCAATCGCCTGCATCTTGGTGTTGTGTCCCACTTGAATGATCTGCATATTATACGAACAGAACGCCATAGCAATTGCACCCGCAACCGCCACAATCTTCCTTGTTCCCATGCTCAGCATCAGCAGGAATGCACCCAAGAGTGTTACAAAAAGGTAGGACCCCGGCCTCTTTCCCCACATCAGGACCTTGTAGAGCGGTTTGGTCCAGTCTCCCTGGAAGTTGTCGATGATGGCAGTAGTGGGCATTCCTCCGAACATGGAATCTGTCCATGCTGTCTGGTCGTCAGGGTTGGCCTTGTTGAAAGATGATGCTTCCTGCGCCATTCCTTTCCATCCCGAAATATCACTCTGGTCAACAATCTTTCCCTGAAGCACCTGAGGCGCGAAGCCGTATGCGATTCCGGCAAAAAGTAGGATGATACCTGCGTAAATTCCTATTTGTTTCAGCAATTCCTTCTTCATAGTCATATTAATTTATGTGCTCGGCCACAAAAACCGCTTGCTGTGTGGCCGACCTGTTGTTTTTTCATGTCCTGGCCACAAAAACGGCTGATTTTGTGGCCGACAGGTGGTTTTGTCGTTTCCCGGCCACAGAAACCGTTTATTTTGTGGCTGACCTGTTGTTTTTTCATGTCCTGTCCACGAAAACCGCTGATTTTGTGGATGGCCATTGTTTATTTTGTAAGTCTGTCCATAAAAAGCGGGGTTTTTGTGGACGGATGCGGAAATTTTATCTGTCTATCCACGAAAAGCGGGGTTTTCATGGATGAGCGAGTTAAAAAGTTCTACCATTTTTCTGGTGGTCATGCGCCGCGAGTACTTATCTATGTCCGCATCCGGAATCATGACGCCGCCTGCCTTGAATGCGTTCCACAAGCTGTCCACATATTTGGAAATGCCGGCGGAGTCATCCCAGTCAAATATACGTCCTGCTCCGGTTTCCTTCAGAACGACGGACATCGCCCCTTCACCGGTTCCGACTCCCAGAATCGGTCTTCTTGCTGCAAGATATTCAAACAGTTTGCCCGGCAGGATTGCCTTGGTTTCAGGCTCTTCTCGTATCGGCAGTATCAGCACAGAAGCCTTGCGCTGCTGCTGGACAGCCTTGTTATGGTCTATATAGCCCAGATCTGTCAGATAATCTCCGAGTCCGGCCTTACGGATGCTCTCCAATACCGTTTCATCAGTCTTACCGGCCAGGGTAAGTCTGAATGATGCGGCAAAATCCGCATCTTCCCTGCACTTGTCTCCAAGGATTTTCCACAGTTCCACCGGGTTCCCTTCCGCAGTCAGAAGTCCTGTGTGTACGACATTGAAACCCTTTTCCGGCACAACAGCCTCTGCATAGTCGCTTTCGTCATAACCATTGGTAACCAGGCATACAGGAGTCTTTGTCATTGCTGCAAAATCAGCCTGCACCATCGGAGAAACAGCGACAACGGCAGTCGCGTCGTCAAGCACTCTCTGCTCAAGTTCATGGTGCTTTCTTTCAGCCCGCTTCCCCAGCATCAGATGCTTGAAGTAGAATATTTTTGTCCATGGATCCCTGAAATCCGCCACCCACGGAATCCCTGTAGCGAGAGAAACCTTGCGTGCGATAAGGTGCATCGACTGCGGAGGTCCTGTGCTGACAATAATATCTACAGGGTGCTCCTTCAAATATTTCTTAAGGAATCTTATGGACGGACCGATCCATAGACATCGTGGATCCGGCATGAAGAAATTGCTTCTGATCCACAACGAAATACGTTTTAACAACGATTTCTTACCATCGCCGCCCGAGTTTGCCTCGATCTTGATCTGACCTTTGCTTCCTGTGAGTTTTCGGTAAATGCCATACGGCTCGAAGATGGGCCTCTTGATGATTTCTGCTTTGGCAGGAATGTCGCTCAGCAGAGACTCGTCTACAGATCCCATGTCAGGGTTGGATGGAGTATATATCACGGGCTGCCAGCCTTCAGAAGGAAGGTATTTGGCAAACTTGACCCATCTCTGGACTCCCGATCCACCCACCGGCGGCCAGTAATATGTGATGACGAGCACTCTTTTCATAACTTGCAAAGATAATTAAAATATAGATTGCCACGTCGCTTTGCTCCTCGCAATGACGTTCTATGTTGTCTTGCTCCTCGCAATGATGTTACGTCATCCTGAGGCATGGAATGCCGTGAGGATCTTTAGTAATAGATTGTCGTGCAACAATAAATGGTTATATTTGCAGCTGAAATAATAAGAATTTATGGCAAGCGAAATCAGAACACCACAGGCTTGGCAGGAAGGCCGCCTGAAAATCGACTGGGTAAGACATCATATGCCTCTTCTGAACTCCCTCGAAGAGGAATTCAAGACCACACTCCCTTTCAAGGGACTCAAGGTTGCTCTTTCAGTACATCTTGAAGCAAAGACAGCATACCTCTGCGAGGTCCTTGCTGCTGGTGGAGCAGAAATGTATGTAACAGGAAGCAACCCGCTCTCAACCCAGGACGATATTGCTGCAGCATTGGCTGAAGCCGGTCTGAATGTGTTCGCATGGTATGATGCAACACCACAGGAGTATGAAGAGCATATCCGTCGCGTCCTGGAGGTCGGCCCGAACATTATAATCGATGACGGCGGTGACCTTGTGAACCTAATGCATACAGAGTATACGGACCTCATTCCTAATGTTATCGGAGGTTGTGAGGAGACAACTACAGGTATCCTCCGTCTTGTGCAGCTCAACAAGGCCAAGGCGCTTAAGTTCCCGATGATGCTTGTCAACAACGCTGACTGCAAGCACCTTTTCGATAACCGTTACGGTACGGGCCAGTCGGTATGGGACGGAATCAACCGTACGACAAACCTTATCGTTGCCGGCAAGAATGTAGTTGTCGCAGGTTACGGCTGGTGCGGAAAGGGTGTTGCGATGCGTGCAAAGGGACTCGGAGCAGAGGTTATCGTTACAGAAGTCGACCCGATCAAGGCTATGGAGGCTGTGATGGACGGCTTCAAGGTCATGAAGATGGAGCAGGCTGCGGCCCTGGGAGATATATTCGTTACAGTTACAGGTTGTGACGCAGTTATTGTGAAGGAGCATTTCCTGAAGATGAAGGACGGAGCGATCTGCTGCAACGCCGGTCATTTCGACTGCGAAGTGGATGTCG
The DNA here is from genome assembly GCA_045127685.1 of Candidatus Cryptobacteroides sp. Taxonomy (GTDB): domain Bacteria; phylum Bacteroidota; class Bacteroidia; order Bacteroidales; family UBA932; genus Cryptobacteroides. The sequence continues at coordinate 1,286 of JBGVQP010000040.1, read as the reverse complement.
CCGGCCTCAAGGAAATTGCAAAGGAGGTCAAGCCAGCCCGCAAGAATATCATCGGATACACCCTCGAGAACGGCAACAAGATCTATATCATCGCAGAAGGCCGCCTCGTAAACCTCGCAGCAGGCGACGGACACCCTGCCGAGATCATGGACATGTCATTCGCTATCCAGGCCCTCAGCGCAAAATACCTCGTTGAAAACCGCGACAAGGTGTCCCGCGAACCTGGCTGCATGGTCAACGATGTTCCTCTTGAAATCGATCAGGAAGTCGCTCGCCGTAAGCTCGCTTTCTGGGGCTGCGAGATAGACATGCTCACCCCGGAGCAGCACAAATACCTTTTCGGAGAGTAGAATCCTCACATCCTTCCCAGGAGCTCCTCCGCATCAGTGTTCTCCAGCAGCGTAAAGCCGAACCACTTTTTTCCGAGGTCCTTGATCGAGGCACCGATAAGATAGACGGTCTGGTCGATTATCAGAAACCTGTCATGTGCCTTGGAGAATGTTCTGACCGTTATCGGAGGATATTGTGCGTTATGCTTATCAATGTCCAGCTGCAGTTGCTTGGAGATCTTGCCGGTATATATCGTCGCCTCCACTCCGTCCGCCCTTTTGGACAGAATGGTCAGCACCGTATCGTCTATGTAATTGTCAATCAGCACGATCCTTCTTGCCGCCTTTCTGACCAGTTCCGCCACGAAAGCATAGGCGTCATAAATCTGCCCGTCGAAGAAGATGCCCTCGACAGGCGGAAGTGATGTACGCACGAAAAAGTCTATCTTCTTTTCGTGGTCATCAAGCATCTGCCTATGTTCTTTGAGTTCTTTTTCCAAAACAGAAAATCGATTACTTATGGAATATCCCTTTAACAGATGTTCTTTCAAAATTGAACTGGCCCATCGTCTGAATAGTACAGCGTTTTTACTGTTTACCCTATAACCTACAGAAAGAATCATGTCCAGATTATAGAATTGCGTCATGTATGTTTTCCCATCTGATGCAGTTCGTTCCAAAATGGAACATACTGAATTTGCTTCGAGTTCATTTGTGTCAAAGATGTTGCGTATATGCTTTGTGATAGCTGGTCGCTTTACACCAAATAAAATTGCAATCTGCTCTTGTGTCAACCAGACACTCTCGTTTTCAATTTTTACCTCCAGCCTCGTGATCTCGTCCGGCTGATACACCACAATTTCCCCTTTGGTCTCTCCGATTGCTTCTTTGTCAATCCTTGCCTTGTTTTCAGAAATTTCCATAATGTCGTTTTTTATATATTAATCCTCACATCCT
>JBGVQP010000039.1:0-15447 GCA_045127685.1 Candidatus Cryptobacteroides sp. | reverse complement strand
CCAAGAGTTTTGTAGTAAATTATCTGATTGTATATCAGAAAGTTTTGTTCTCTATTCTGCTCAGAACTGCGGAGGGAAAGCACAGTTGATTGGCCTGGAGAGCGTTGGCTGCATGGTACCGCGCTTTCCGGCAAAAAGTCTCGGGCAGGAAAGCACGAGTGGGACCTGTATAGTAAAGTGCACAAGGGTAGACCGCGCTTTCCCTCTTGTTTGAGAGACTGTCAGCGTGGCTGACTGGGGTTGAGACAGATCTCCACAAACGGAAAAAGCCCAGCCGCAAAGGCTGAGCTTTTTCCGTTTGTGGAGATGGGCGGACTCGAACCGCCGTCCAAACACCGCACCAGACAGCTTTCTACACGCTTAGTCTGACTTTGATTTTCGACCGGGAACTGCCGTCGGACAGGCTATTCACGGCTTATCCTTTAAGTCTTGGCGGAGGTTAAAGGAGTCGCTCCGTGCAGCTGGTTTGAATGATACCCCATATTCCAGTCATAACCGGCAGAAAGACTGGAGGGATACTCGTCGGCGAAGCAGCCTTGGCTCCGCGGATTAAGGTAGTGTGCTTAGCAGACTACGCAGCGAGTGCATAAGAGTTGTTGCCAACTAATTGTTCGAAGGTCGAGATTAACGGGCTGGCCTACAGAGCCCGGCGTGCTTACCGCCCAATGTCTGATGCTGTCAAAACCAAAACATCCCCATTGAACTGAACTTCTGACCGAGATCGGAAAAGTCCGGACTGCAATGCCGTTTCGAACTTTGGCAAAGCCTCTGCCAAAAGGACCGCAAATATAGTCAAATTCTTGCAGAAATGTCAAATAAAATTTGCAGAATAAAAAATAACATCTATCTTTGCAGTCCCAATTCAAAAAGGGAGCATAGCTCAGTTGGTTTAGAGCATCTGCCTTACAAGCAGAGGGTCGGGGGTTCGACTCCCTCTGCTCCCACAGCAAGAGTGACTGAAAAGTCGCTCTTTTTTGTTTAAATAGCCCGGTTAAGAGGGTGGAAGCTGCAACCTGAAATGGTTGTGGCTTTTTTTGTTTTTGACGGAAAATATGCCTAACTTTGGGCGATTTGTGTGCGCGTGCGAGAGCGCATATGAGTCGCATCAATATGAGAAAAACAAAAAATAAATAACTATGAAACTAAAAAATCAAATTGTCTTTGCTCTTGTGTGCGTGGCTCTGCTTCTGAGCTCGTGCGCATCGACCAAGGATATCGTCTATTTCCAGAACAAGATGGTCAACCAGCCTGAGAAGGTTGACAAGCATGCGGGTATCGTAGTGCAGCCGAAGGACATGATTTCTGTCGTCGTGTCGGCTCGTAATCCGGAACTTGCTGCAATGTTCAACCTTCCTGTCGTCTCTTATCAGGCAGGATCAGAGGTGTCGATGCTCAACAGCTACCAGCAGCGCCTCATGGGATATGTCGTGGATGAACAGGGATTCATCGACTTTCCGGTACTCGGCAAGATCAATGTAGCAGGCAAGACCCGTTGGGAAGTTGCGGAACTGATCAAGAACAAGCTTATCCAGGACGGATACCTGACTGATGCTGTCGTGACAGTGGAATTCATGAACTTCAAGGTTTCAGTTCTTGGTGAGGTCTCGTCTCCGGGAACATTCACTATTGAGGGTGACAAGGTTACAGTCCTTCAGGCCATCAGCCTCGCCCGCGACCTTACCATCTTCGGACGCCGTGACAATGTATCTGTGATCAGAGAGAAGGACGGCCAGAGAACCATCTATGAAATCAACCTCACAGATGTGGATCTTTTCAAGTCGCCAGCATACTATCTCCAGCAGAACGATATCGTCTATGTACAGCCGAACGACATCAAGGCAAGACAGTCTACAACCGACGACAAGACCCTCAGGATCTCAAGCATCGCGCTTTCATCAGGATCTCTCCTGGTGTCGCTCGTAACCCTTCTGGCAACATTGGGCGTATTCCATAAGTAATCCACGAAACTAAATATCATGACTGAAAACAATACAAATCAGAACTTCATTAAAGAGGAAGAATCAACCATCACCATTGCCGAACTCTGGGGAATGGTGTGGGACCACAAATGGTGGTATGTGGCTTCTGTAATCATCTTCCTCATCCTTGGAGCATTTTATCTTTATCGCACTCCGAAGGTTTACAATCGTACTGCAAAGGTCCTGATCGACGAAAGTAACCAGGATGCGACCATGCGTAACCTCGGCGTGGCATCGGCTGGTATGATGCGTCTTCGCAGCTTCAACAGCGTTGAGAACGAAATGGAGGCGCTCTCATCACCTGACCTCATGCAGGTGGTAGTTGAGCGTCTTAACCTCCAGACCAGATATGTGCAGGAGCAGTTGCTCAGAGATGTTGAACTCTATGGAAACTCTCCGTTCGAGCTTGTACTCGCTGGTGATAACCCTATGTCAGGATTTACATTCAAGGTGGACAGTCTTGACAGCAAGACAGTCGGTCTTTATGATTTCCGTATAAGGGACGAGAAGATCAAGACTATGGTCAAGGGTACACTTGGCGATACCATCCAGACCCCTTTCGGTGCTCTTGTGCTTGTGCCTCTTGACAACGGTGCATCATTCAAGCATACCATCCGTGTATCATGGGCAAACAGCATGGCCATTGCGAAAGGATATGCCAACAGACTCGACCTCAGCCTTTCCGGCAAGGAGTCATCTGTGATCGTAATGTCCCTCAGCGACTCTTATCCAAACCGTGCTTCTTCCGTCATGAGTTCGCTCATAGATGTGTATAACGAGGAATGGATCAGCAACAAGAACCGCGCTGCAATCAATACGACCGAGTTCATCAATGAGCGTCTGGTGATCATTGAGAGAGACCTCGCCACAGTAGAAGATGCCCTCAAGCAGTACAAGGCAAGCAATAACCTTACTGACATGAAGACTGCTGCCAAGACCTACATCGATGAGTCAAGTCTCTATGCAGCAAAATCATTCGAGGTAAGCAACCAACTCTCGATTGCAGAATTCATAAAGTCATACCTCAATGACCCTAAGCACAGCATGAGCCTCATTCCGTCCAATCTCGGACTGACCAGCGGTGCTGTGGAGAACCAGATCAAGGAGTACAACGAGATTGTGCTCCAGAGAGACCGACTTGTGAAAGGAAGCGGCGACAGGAACCCTCTGATTGCAGATATGAATGCATCGATAGCGTCCATCCGCACTGCAATCCTCCGCTCGGTAGATAACCTTATCGCTACACTTACCCTCCAGAAGGAGAGAATCGAGAGTCAGGAAAAGCAGATCCTCAGCAGAATGTCTTCAAGTTCAGGTCAGGAACTCCAGCTCCTGTCCATCGAGCGTCAGCAGCTCATCACCCAGAACCTTTACAGGTTCCTGCTCGAGAAGCGTGAAGAAAACGAACTCGCTGCCCTTGTCAATGTCGGAAACACCCGTGTCATCATGAATCCTAACGGCCCTTCACAACCGGTTTCTCCAAATACGATGATGATTCTGTTTGCGATGCTCGTGCTTGGATTCGGCATTCCGTTCGGAGTCTTCTTCATGATCAAGATGCTTGACAGGTCCATCAAGAACAAGGCCGACCTTGGCAATCTTACAGTGCCGTTCCTTGCCGAAATACCTAGGTACATCCGAAAGGAGGACCGCTTCAAGAAGCCTTGGCAGAGAAAGAAGGAACTCAGCAAGAACGAGAGTACCATCATTGTTGAGCAGGGCTGCCGCGATATGATGAATGAGGCATATAGAGTCCTCAGGACGAATATTGACCTGATGCTCGGCAAGAATTCCGGATCGAAAGTCATCATGTTGACTTCGTTCAACCCTAATGCCGGCAAGACCTTCACCATCATGAACATCGCTGCCAGCATGGCCCTCAAGGGTGCAAAGGTGATGATGGTCGATCTCGACCTAAGGAAGGCATCCCTCAGCAAGTGTCTGGATGTTGTCCACACGGGAACGGCTGCATATCTGAACGGCAAGGTGGATGACTATCACCCATATGTTGACGAGATTGCGCCGGGACTGAGCATCCTCCCTATCGGAACCCTCCCTCCAAACCCTACCGAACTTCTGCTTTCGGAAAGATTCTCACAGATGATAGAAGCCATGAGAGCAGAGTATGACTATATCTTCCTCGACTGTCCTCCTATTGATATCGTTGCGGATGCCAGCATCATCACAGAGGTAGCAGATATGTCTGTGTTCGTGATGAGAGCAAACCAGATGACGAAGGATATCTTGCCGCAGATTGAAGGCCTTTACAGGGACAAGAGGTACAGACATATGGCCATGATCCTCAATAGCGTTGACATCCAGTACAAGAAATACGGCTATGGAAAGTCAAGCTACGGATACGGTTACGGATATTCTGACATAAACCAGGACGAGTAAATGGGCATCTTCAACATATTCGGCTCGAAGACAACGTCGTTGTTTACATCGGAGGTTCTTTCAGGGGCTACAGACAGCCACAGTCACATCCTTTTCGGAGTGGACGATGGCGTCAAAACCCTTGAAGAGACCATCGCCGTGCTTGAATATGATGAGATACTCGGAATCTCAGATGTATGGTGTACGCCTCATATCATGGAGGATAGTGCGCCGGAAACAGCCACACTCAAGGCAAGATTCGAAGAACTCCAGCAGGCATATGACGGACCTGTCAGACTCCATCTCGCCGCTGAATATATGCTCGACACGGTCTTTGAACAAAGGTTCAGAGACCGCGACTTGCTTACAATGGAAAACGACACTGTGCTGGTGGAGACATCCACATGGACCCCGCCGGTAGGTCTTTATGAAACATTCAGGGAGATACAGAGTGCCGGCTACCGTCCGCTCTTTGCCCATCCTGAACGATACAGATACCTTAACGAGCCAAGCTACGAAAGGCTCAGAAAACTGGGCATCCATTTCCAGCTGAACCTGCCTTCCCTGGTGGGATTCTACGGAGATACAGCCCAGCAAAAGGCGGAGTGGCTGCTGAATCAGGGCTACTACACGGAAATAGGCTCCGACTGCCACCGCCTCCGCCTGATACACGAACAGTTTGAACGAAAAGTCCTTTCCAAGGAGACCATCGCTAAACTTCGCACATTGCTTGAAGCAGCGCAGGCGCCCTAACGTCATTGCGAGGAGCGAAGCGACGTGGGAATCTCCAAAGGACACAAAAAAAATATGCTAAACGACGCCTTGTTGCTGGATAGTACAAGACCAGTTAGTACCCCAAATACTTTCAACGGATGCCCGGAACACAGTTCACAGGGTGTCCCATCTTCGTGTCAGGACCCTCAGTGGTACGTCCTTCGGGTTTCCTACTCCCGCTCCCTCAAGATCAAGGCCATACTTGACGAAAGGGGAGTCACCACCTTCATTCCGATGGTGTGGCAGAAGAAGACCGAGGCCGGCAAGACCGAGAAAAAACTCGTCCCGGCGGTAGGTAACCTCTGCTTTGTCCGCTGGACCAAGACAGCCATAGACGAGTTCATCCGCAGTTACGGTGACTCATCCCCCGTCCACTACTACTGGGACCGTACCGCATCCAGGGCGATGACCATACCGGAAAAGGCGATGAACGACTTCATTACAGTCGCATCCAGCCTTGACGAAGACCTCATATACATAACGGAAATCAGTGACAAACTCCGCGAAGGCCAGATGGTCAAGGTTAAATCCGGCTCCTTCGCCGGCGTCACCGGCAAAATCGTCCGCATCCGCAAATCCCGCCGCATCCTGGTCGAGCTCCCCGGCATGCTGGCCGTAGCTTCGACATATGTCAGGCCTGAGAATATTGAAATTTTAACAGATTGAGAAGACTATATCATGGACAAGAATCAGATTATTAGCATTGAAAAAGCTAACGACCGGACTACTATCCACGTATATTACAACGAAATGTCTTATTCTTGGATCGCCTATGGCTATTCAGCATATTCGTTAAGACTTATAGTAAAAGCAAATCATAACGATTGTTTTAGAGGATATTCTTCCGAGTATGAGTTGCCGTATACTGTAGTTGATGATATGGTCTTGAAAAAGGTTTTCGCTGAATCTGGAGACTATATTACGGTGTTTGATAAGGAACTGACACTTAAAGCAGCAAAACCGTTTGATGTGGTTGAGTATGAAAGATGGGGTGCAAGACTTAAGGATGAGCACGACGATTCATCAAAATTTTCAGTGTGTACACCCGTAAGCCATCTTGTACCGAAGGATAAATATATCAAGGACGGTATGTCATCCTTCTCCAGAAATACAAAACGTATCTTTGATTTTTTTGTTTCAATTATACTGATAGTTCTTACTGCTCCGATTTTCCTTATAGTGTATATAGCTATAAAGATGGATGACAGGGGCCCGGCAATTTTCAAACAGGAAAGAATCGGAAGATTTGGCAAGCCGTTCAATATCTACAAGTTCAGGACAATGCGTGTCGATGCTGAGAAGTTCGGTCCGGAATTAAGCCATGGCAGTGGAAAAGGGGACTCCCGTCTGACAAAGGTCGGAGCATTCCTAAGACGTCACCATATCGATGAACTTCCACAACTTTGGAATGTGTTCCTTGGTGATATGGCATTAGTCGGACCGCGCCCAGAACGAGCATATTTCATCGAGCAGATACTTGAACATGACAAGAGATATACATATCTATATCAGATACGTCCGGGTGTTACATCTTACGCAACCTTCTATAACGGTTACACAGATACAATGGAAAAGATGCTCCGCCGTCTTGAATATGATCTTTACTATCTTGGCCATCGTTCTTGGAAGTTCGATATAAAGATCATCGTCATGACTGCATTGGCAGTGTTGTTTGGAAAGAAATTTTAACTTGTATGACTCCATCAAACTATAAAATCTGCGTCATCGGCCTGGGATATGTAGGCCTTCCGCTGGCAAGACTGTTCTCGACAAAGTTTGAGACAGTAGGTTTTGATATGAATCAGGCGAGGGTGGATGCACTGATGGCAGGGCATGACGCGACACTTGAGGTGAGCGATGAACTTCTTCAAGATGCAATACAAAATCATGGATTCAAGTGTACATCAGATATAGAGGATATACGCGACTGCAATTTCTATGTTGTGGCCGTGCCTACCCCTGTTGACGAGACTCTTCGTCCGGATCTTCGCCCGCTTTGGGGTGCAAGTGAAACAGTCGGAAAGGTAATCTCAGAAGGTGATATTGTAGTCTATGAGTCAACTGTATATCCCGGAGTGACGGAAGAAGAATGTCTTCCTGTAGTAGAGAAGATTTCAGGTCTGAAGTTCAATCAGGATTTCTTTGCGGGTTATAGTCCGGAGCGTATCAATCCGGGAGATAAGGACCATACAGTAGAAAAGATCGTGAAGGTTACATCCGGATCGACACCGGAGGTCGCTGATATTGTTGATGCTGTGTACAATGCGGTCCTGATTAATGGAACCCACAAAGCCCCTTCAATCAAGGTTGCTGAGGCTTCAAAGATTATCGAGAACTCTCAACGTGATGTGAACATCGCCTTCATGAACGAACTTGCCAAGATATTCAATGCGATGGGGATAGATACCCGTGACGTTATTGAGGCTGCATCTTCAAAGTGGAACTTCATCAAGATGAGTCCGGGACTGGTAGGTGGTCATTGCATCTCCGTCGACCCGTACTACCTCATCCAGAAGGCACAGGTTTATGGAGTTCTGCCACGAGTGATGTTTTCCGCAAGAAAACTCAACGACAGCATGGGATCATACGTCGCAGAACAGACCATCAAGTGCATGAATAAGAAAGGCGTGATGGTGAAGGACTCAAAGATCCTGATACTTGGAGTTACCTTCAAGGAAAATTGTCCTGACACACGCAATACAAAGGTTATAGATATTTACCATACACTGCAGGAATACACTGGCAACATCACTGTGTATGACCCATGGGCAAGTGCAGAGTCAGTAAAACGCGAATATGGCATTGATGTCGTCAATCATCTTCCGGACCAGAAGTTTGATGCTGTGATATTGGCTGTGGCGCATGATGAGTTCAAGGCGCTTGACATAAGGACTTTGGTGAAGGAGGGAGGAGTGGTTTATGATGTGAAGGGAGTCTTGGAACGCGAGGTCGTTGATGGCAGACTTTAACGTCATTGCTAGGAGCAAAGTAATTAACGTCATTGCGAGGAGCGAAGCGACGTGGCAATCTAACTAAACAAAGAAAATTAAACAATATAATAATATGTCAGTTTTTGAAAACAAAACCCTATTGATTACCGGTGGAACCGGATCTTTCGGTAACGCGGTGCTCCGTCGTTTCCTGACAAGCGACATTAAGGAAATCCGTATCTTCTCCCGCGATGAGAAGAAGCAGGACGATATGCGTCATCATCTTCAGGCAGCATATCCAGAAGTTGCTCATAAGGTTAAGTTCTATATCGGAAATGTCCGTAACAGAGAGTCTGTAGATGTGGCTATGCGTGGAGTTGACTATGTGTTCGCGGCAGCAGCTCTGAAGCAGGTCCCTTCATGTGAGTTCTTTCCGATGGAAGCAACCATGACAAACGTTGTCGGAACCAATAACGTACTTCTCTCGGCGATTCAGCATGGTGTGAAGAACGTGGTAGTGCTTTCAACTGACAAGGCTGCATATCCGATCAATGCTATGGGTATTTCAAAGGCATTGATGGAGAAGGTTGCAATAGCAAAGGGTCGTGAACTCGGAGAAGGAGCAGCAACGACAATCTGCTGCACTCGCTACGGCAATGTGATGGCTTCACGCGGCTCTGTGATTCCTCTCTGGGTGGAGCAGATGATGGCAGGAAAGCCTATCACCATCACTGACCCTAACATGACCCGTTTCATGATGACGCTGGACGATGCGGTGGACCTTGTGATATATGCGTTCACTCACGGTCATAACGGCGACCTCTTCGTACAGAAGGCCCCTGCTGCAACTCTTGAGACACTTGCAGAGGCACTCAAGCAGATTTATACAAAGGTGGATCCGGCATACGGAGAGACAGAAGTCAAGGTTATCGGAACACGTCATGGTGAGAAACTTTACGAGACCCTCGTGACACGTGAGGAGATGGCAAAGGCTATCGATATGGGCAATTACTACCGTATTCCTTGCGACACCCGCGACCTCAACTACGACAAGTTCTTCACAGAAGGCAACGAAGATATGACCAAGATCGAGGACTATCACTCCCACAACACCAGGCGTCTAGACGTCGAGGGTATGAAGGAACAGCTCCTTCGTCTGCGCTTCATCCAGGAAGACCTTGGCCTTCTTCCACGTGCAAAAGCCCGCGACATCCGTAGTGAGTAAGTAGTATTATCACGTCATTGCGAGGAGCAAAGCGACGTGGCAATCTCTAAAACAATGAAAATTCTAGTAACAGGTGCAAAAGGCTTTGTAGGCAAAAACCTCTGTGCCCAATTAAACAACATAAAAGAAGGCAAATGCGTCGTACCCCTCACGTCATTGCGAGGAGCGGAGCCTTCTACGTCATTGCGAGGAGCGGAGCGACGTGGCAATCTCACCATCAGTGCAGTCTATGAATACGACATCGACTCTACGGTAGAGGACCTTGACAAGTACTGCGCCGACTGCGACTTTGTCTTCAATCTTGCAGGCGTAAACCGTCCACAGACTCCAGAAGAGTTCATGCAAGGCAACTTCGGTTTTGCTTCACTTCTTCTTGACACTCTCAAGAAACATGGCAATACTTGCCCGGTTATGATCTCAAGCTCGATCCAGGCCACCCTTGCCGGCCGTTTCGGCACCAGCGAGTACGGAAAGAGCAAGAAGGCAGGGGAGGAGTTGATGTTTGAGTACGAAAAAGAGACTGGAGCAAAAGTCCTCGTCTATCGTTTCCCGAACCTCTTCGGAAAATGGTGTCGTCCGAACTACAACTCTGCAGTCGCAACCTTCTGCAACAACATAGCCAACGACCTTCCGATTCAGGTGAACGATCGTAGCGTCGAAATGGAACTTCTCTACATCGACGACCTTGTTGATGAAATGATTAATGCTTTGAAAGGTGAAGATCATCGTTGTGAGTTTGATGGTGTTGAGACAGTTCCGGTTGAGGCTGGAAGATACTGTTATTGCCCAGTTACTCACAAGACTACTCTTGGTGAGATTGTGGATTTGATTTATAGCTTTGCTGAGCAGCCAAAGACTCTCATGATCCCTGAGATCCCCGAGAACTCCTTTGCTAAGAAGCTCTATAGTACATACTTGAGTTACTTGCCAAAGGAGAAGGTATCTTTCCCTCTCAAGATGAATGTTGATGATAGAGGATCATTCACTGAACTAATTCATACTTTGAATTGTGGTCAGGTGAGTATCAATATTAGCAAACCCGGCATTACCAAAGGCCAGCATTGGCACAACACCAAGTGGGAGTTCTTCATCGTCGTAAGCGGTCATGGCCTAATCCAGCAGAGAAGGGTAGGCTCTGACGAAGTCCTCAACTTCGAGGTTTCGGGTGGCAAGATAGAAGCTGTCCACATGCTTCCAGGTTATACCCACAATATCATCAACCTCTCTGAAACCGAAAACCTAGTAACAGTAATGTACTGCAACGAAATCTTCAACCCAAACAAACCTGACACCTATTTCGAACCAGTAGAGTAGAACGTCATCCCCGACTTCCTTCACGTCATTGCGAGGCCCTGTAAGGGTCGTGGCAATCTTAAAAACAAAAATCTATGGAACTAAAAACAAACTATAGCGACGTAGCCTTCAAGAACGACGGTCGTCTCAAACTCCTGATCATCGTAGGTACACGCCCTGAGATTATCCGCCTTGCAGCAGTAATCAACAAGTGCCGCAAGTACTTCGACTGCATTCTCGCCCACACCGGACAGAACTACGACTACAACCTCAACGGCGTGTTCTTCCGTGACCTTAAACTTGCGGATCCGGAAGTATATATGGACGCAGTAGGTGATGACCTTGGTTCGACAATGGGAAATATAATCAATGCATCATACAAGCTGATGGTTCAGACAAAGCCGGACGCAGTGCTGGTACTTGGTGATACCAACTCTTGTCTGTCAGTTATCGGAGCAAAGCGCCTTCATATTCCTATCTTCCACATGGAAGCAGGTAACCGTTGCTTTGACGAGTGTCTTCCGGAAGAGACAAATCGGCGAATTGTAGACATCATATCTGATGTGAACATATGCTACAGCGAGCATGCTCGCCGTTACCTCAATGCCAGCAGCGTACCCCCTCAAAGAACATATGTTTCAGGTTCGCCAATGGCTGAGGTGCTTCATGAGAATCTCGAGGAAATCAAGAACTCAGACGTTCATGCACGTCTTGGTCTTGAGAAAGGAAAGTACATTTTGTTGAGTGCTCACCGTGAGGAGAACATCGACACAGAGAAGAACTTCCTGTCACTTTTCACAGCCATCAACAAGATGGCAGAAAAGTATGATATGCCTATCCTCTACAGCTGCCACCCACGCTCTCGCAAACGCCTGGAGGAGGCAGCATGTCATCCTGAGCCAGAGCGAAGGATCTTATTAGACCCTCGCGTGATCCGTCAGGAACCTCTCGGATTCCACGACTATAACTGCCTTCAGATGAATGCATTTGCAGTAGTGTCAGACTCTGGTACGCTTCCAGAGGAGAGTTCATTCTTCACAAGCGTCGGTCACTCATTCCCTGCAGTCTGCATCCGCACTTCAACAGAGCGTCCAGAGGCACTTGACAAGGGCTGTTTTATCCTTGCAGGAATCAACGAGCACGACCTTCTCCAGGCTGTAGACGTGGCAGTTGAGATGGTCAAGAATGAGGATAACGGCATTCCAGTTCCGAACTACACCGACGAAAACGTCAGCACTAAGATCGTGAAGCTGATCCAGAGCTATACGGGTGTGGTTAATAAAATGGTTTGGAGGAAGGAGTAACGAACTTTTTGGTATAATAATGCAATGACACTAGTTTTTGTGACTAATTTTATCAATCATCATCAGGTACATTTGGCTGATGAGTTTTACCGTGTATTAGGTGATGATTATAAATTTATTGCAACAGAACCGATACCCGAGTCGTTTATTAAGACTGGTTATCCTGTCTACGAAAGAACTTATGTTGTAAAGGCGTATGAAAGTGTTAATCAGTTGACTCATGCGCATCAGTTGGCAGATGATGCGGAGGTCGTAATAATTGGTTCTGCACCGGAAGATTTTGTATCGCGAAGAATACAATCTGGTAAACTCACATTCCGGTATAGTGAACGTTGGTTTAAATCTAAACCGTGGTTTTTGACGGGACCACGAGGGTGGATTAACTTTTATCGAGATCACATCCGCCATAGAAATCAGCCTGTCTATATGCTTTGTGCGAGCGCTTATACCGCTAAGGATGTTAACACTATTGGTGCATATAAGAATAAGTGTTTCAAGTGGGGATATTTCACCAAGGTTGGTAATCTTAAGATTGATGCGCAAAATCAGGGTGTTTCCACTTCAGAAAGCGTACCCCATATCATGTGGTGTGCAAGATTTCTGAGGTTGAAACACCCTGAACTTCCGGTCAAATTGGCTGCTAGGTTGAAGGCTAAAGGGTATGAATTTGTCCTTGATATGTTCGGCAGTGGAGATGAATTGGAGAATACTAAATTGTTGACTAAGAAACTGGAGGTTGAAGATGTTGTTAGGTTTTGTGGTAATCGACCAAACGACGAGATATTGATGGAAATGAGTAAGCATGATATATTTTTGTTTACATCAGATAAAAATGAAGGTTGGGGCGCTGTTCTAAATGAAGCAATGTCATGTGGTTGTGCGGTTGTCGGTAGTGATCAAATAGGGTCAGTTCCTTTCTTGATAGAAGATGGGGTGAATGGTCTGATTTTTAAGTCGGAAAATTTAGACTCCTTAGAAGAAATAGTGATTGAACTATTGGACAACCCGGTAAAAAGGGCAGAATTGTCTGTAAATGCTCGAAGGACAATGATGAACACATGGTCTCCACAAAATGCCGCCAGACACTTTCTTTTACTTGTCGAGAGCATAATAAATAATAATGAAAGCGAGATTCCATCAGCAGGACCTTGTAGTAGAGTATGAGTATTCTGAATGCGAAGATTTTTAAAAATTTAAGTGCTTATTTTATATCCTCTTTAATAACTGCACTTATTTCCTTACTTATCAATCCTTTTTTGGCATCGAAACTTTCACATTCAGATTACGCCATTATAGGATACTATTCTTCTATTGCTCTATTGTTGGTACCTATTGTGTCCTTGTCTCTGCAATCCTACTATGCAAGAAACTATTTTCTTGTTGATGAAGATAAGCGACTGAAGATATATAATACTTTACTTACATTATTTTCAACATTAGGATGGATTACTTTCATCTTCTTTTTCGTTCTGTACTATATATATCATAAATTTTGTAATGTAAGTATTGAGTTTTCTCCCTATGCTTTTTTGACATTTTTACCTGTCTTATTGTCGTCTTACTACAATCTTTATCTTATGGATTTAAGGATGAGGGCTGAGGGAGGGAAATATGCTGTTGTTGCAGTGAGTAACTCCGTGATAGCATCTTTGTTTTCGATACTGTTAGTATATGTGTTGAATTATGGGGCGATAGGCAGGCTTTGTGCTAATCTTATAACGGCTCTGCTTTTTGCTTTTTATTCGCTTCTTGCAAAAAAGATAAGATTCTCTTGGGATAAGAAAATTATTCTTGATGCGTTGTCTTTTTGTTGGCCATTGATTATTACAGGCATTCTTTCGTTCTTTTTCCTTGGAGTCGATAGGGTTATGTTGGAGCGATTGGAGGACAGTCATAATTTGGGTTTATATAATGTTGGAATTCAAATATCTGGATACTTAGGTATTTTTGGAACGGTTCTCTTACAAACTTTTGATCCTGATATTTATAGATATACCTCACGTGCGGAACACAAGAAAGTCATTCTGTTGTGTTTAACTGTAATTACTGCTGTATTGATACCGAACTTGATTTTTATTCTTTGTTCTAAACCAATTATTTATTTGTTGACAGCAGGAAAGTACGTCGATTCTTATTTGTTTGCAAATATCTTGTGTTTGAAAAACGTTACGACGACATTCGCCTATATGATGTCAGGAGTTTTAATTGGATATGGATTGTCTAAATATGAACTATTAAATCGTGCTATTGGTGCGTTCTTGTCCGTAGTGCTTTATTCGGTCTTGATAAGTCATTTTGAATTTTATGGTGCTGCATGGGGACAGGGAATATCATGGTTGTTAATGGGAATTATCAGTATATTGTGTTTGTTAATTGTACTTAGAAAAAATGCCAAAGCTCAGCATAATACTGCCGGTCTATAATGTCGAAAACTATTTGCAAAATTGTTTGACTTCTGTGTTAAATCAGTCGTATGATGATTTTGAGTTGATTATAATAGATGATGGTAGCACGGATGAATCTCTGAAGATATGTACTGAATTCAGCCTCCGCGATGACCGAATAAGGTTATATACTCAGGGTAATTGCGGTGTAAGCACAACGAGAAATAGGGGACTTGATCTTGTGCGCGGAGAATTTGTGACATTTGTAGATAGTGATGATGAAATAGATTCGAATATGTATGAGTCTATGATGGCCAAATTTTCGGAAACTGATATTGATGTGGTAGTATGTGGCCATCGTGTTGTCCAGCAGAACACCGGTCTTATTGAGGTTAAATATGGCACTCGTCTTTTAACAGGTGCAGAGGCTACTCGTATGATACTAGACGATTCTCTTTTACCAAGTTTTCTATGGGATAAAATATGCCGTGCCGAGGTTTGGCAGGGAGTCAGATTTCCGGAAGGCAGGATTTATGAGGATTTAGCAACGACATATAAGATATTTGACAAATCAAGGAGGGTGTATATTGTAGATGAAATCTATTATAGTTATTACAGACGCCCACAAAGTATATGCCTAAAACCTGGAGAACAGAATCTAAAAAAACGATTGTATGATCTTCACCTTGCCTTTTATGACAGATATCAATTTGCCTCGTCCAATAATCTTTATATTTCAATGACTCCTATTTGTGCGTATGCATCTTTTCAATCGATAATCAATCTGTTACATTCATCTGTTCGATATAAGTTGAGTGATGATGTTAATGATTATAAAGATTTGGCGACAAAGTTGGTTGTGCTATATGAAGAATGCCGGACTCTTTTTTCTCTCAAAAGGAAAATTGAGGTTTTTTTTCTTAAATTTCCTTTTATTCACAGATTTTTATTGAAGTGTTACTATTTCTGTAAACACATTAGTGTCCGGTAAAAATTTATAAAAGTTCTTTGAAAATATTGAAAATTAGGTAGTTATAGAGGTTTTTCGAGTCAACCGATTTGAATTTATCTTTGCCAGACTAACGTAGAATGGCATATGCATAAAGGAAAATACGTGTTCTCTCAGCTTTTAGACTTCCTCGATCGCAACGATTTCAACTATCTCGCAAGGAAATACGGTGG
>JBGVQP010000038.1:0-18566 GCA_045127685.1 Candidatus Cryptobacteroides sp. | reverse complement strand
TAAATCAGGCAGCAAATATTAACGTTTGCTGAACTGGAAGCGTCTACGTGCACCAGGCTGACCAGGCTTCTTACGCTCAACTTCACGTGCATCACGTGTGAGGAAACCAGCGGCCTTAAGTGCAGGACGATAAGCCTCCTTGTCGATCTCGCAAAGTGCGCGAGAGATTCCGAGTCTCAAAGCCTCTGCCTGACCTTTGATTCCACCTCCGTCGAGGTTAACCTTTACGTCAAACTGAGCTGCAGTACCGGTAACCTCGAATGGCTGGTTAACGATGTAACGGAGTGTATCCTCTTTGAAGTACTCATTGAGTGTACGGCCGTTGATCTCGATCTTACCTTCACCGGTCTTTACATAAACGCGAGCAACTGCTGATTTACGTCTTCCAAGGGCGTTTACTACTTTCATGCTCTGCTTAAATTTCGTTTAAAGTGATTGTTTTTGGGTTCTGTGCCTGGTGTGGATGCTCGTTACCTGCGTAAAGATACAGGTTACCAAGGATCTTTGAACCAAGGCGATTCTTAGGAAGCATACCCTTTACTGCCATCCTTAAGACTTCAGTAGGCTTCTTTGCGAGAAGTTCCTTCGGTGTAGTGAAACGCTGTCCACCTGGGTAGCCAGTGTAACGTACATACACCTTGTCAGTCATCTTCTTACCAGTGAGGCGAATCTTGTCCGCATTTACAACGATGACATTGTCACCGCAGTCCATGTGCGGAGTGAAAGAAGGCTTGTTCTTACCGCGAAGAACGAGTGCCACTCTGGCAGCAAGACGTCCGAGCACGAGGTCAGTCGCATCGATCACAACCCACTCCTTCTTGATATCACCTGCTTTGAGGGATACCGTCTTGTAGCTCTGTGTGTCCATCTTGTACTGTTTAAATGGTTAATACTTAATAATTTCTATGCGATCCCATACCACATAGGGGGCGCAAAGATAGCAATTATTTTCGGTTTGACCAAACTTTTCGGAAAATCAGTGAGTTATAACAAAAACAGACCTGCGCCGAAGTGACGCAGGTCTGCATATATAATATAAGGTATAAATCTTATTATTCAGCCGCTACAACAGATGTCTCCATAAGCTGATAGTATCCGTTTGAGTGGAAGCCCTTTATGTAGGCTGTAACTACGACTGTCTTTTCGTTGAGTGCGCTGTAGTCTCCATTAGACCAATCCAGCTGTGACTGCTTGGTAGAATTTCCAACTGTAATATATCTGCCTCCGGTCAAAACACCCTTGATCTTTACATAGGCAAACTCCGTTGGACTATCCTTACCAAATGTTGCATACGCATCATAAGCAACCTGATCTGTAAGGTCTACCGGAGTAGGATAAGTCACAGTTGTGGCATCATCATTTGCACTTACTGTAGCATTCTTGATCTGAAGCGTACCATAGTAATTGTCAAATGTACCGCTGAGGGTCACCTTATTACCGATCTTTACTGTTGGAGCAGCATTGGTGTACACATAGATAGAGCCTGTTTCGTCTGAAATGATGTAGCCCTTCTGGTGTATAGCCATTACGGTACCTGTAGCCTCAACGGCATCTCCTGCTGCCTTTGCACGAATTTCAGCAATAGTAAGGGCTCTAGCCTCCATAGCAGAAGTTACAACAATACGAAGATCCTTTTTAGAGCCGTCATACTGAACAGCAAATCCAGTGAGTTTCACTTTCTTGCCATAAAGCTCACTATACTTGAATGAATCAAGGATATAGTATGGAGAGATTGTGTTGTCTGCAACAGTCACCGCACCATAGTTGGCAGCATCAGCAACACCCTCAACTTCAACATACACTGCTGTCTGCTTCTGAGATGCTATTGTCGAGAGAAGTTCCGCATCCACAACCTGTGGAGTAAGCTTCTTTTCGTTCTTAGAGCTCAGAACGCGTATTACTGGCGTCTTGATCTGATAGAACTGCTTGTATGAACTGAGTTCTCCTGTAAGAAGCACCTCATCTCCAACAACTGCACCTACAGTCTTCTCATCGGCACCGTTGACATACGCATAGATTGTGTTTCCTGCCTCGTCTGTCACATGGCATCCTTTCTTGTGAAGTCCTGTAACGATTCCCTTCACGCTCAACCATGTTCCTTCTGTCTGAGCAACTGCTTCTGAAACAGCCACCGGATCAGGAGTATTACCATACTGAACGACAGGGAGCTCAAGATTAGACTCTTTCTCCACCTTGTTTACGGTTGTCTTACCCTTAAGCACCAATGTGGTCTTACGTGGAGCTGCCTTGACATCATATGGGTCAACTTCAAAAGTCGCAACATATCCTGACTCGTTCTGAGCGATGCCCTTGAGGCGGATCCAATCTACTGAAGGATCGATCTCAAAACTTTCGCCCTTGAATGTGTAAGGAATCTGTATTTCACCACCAGTAAGTGTGAGATCCTGAAGATCTGCCTTGAGAAGGTTCTTCCAATCGTCCTTGGTATATTTGCTGTACTCTTCCTCCTTATCTGGATTTTTCTCCTTGTACATGTCACGGATTGCCCTGAAGTTGAGGTCAAATACTGCCGGAACTGTCACCTCGATGAGAGTTGCATTCTCCATCTCAAGAGTTGTACCGTAGTATTTCTTCAATCCATAAAGAATAACCTTGTCTCCTACATCAATGCCCAGACTCTTGAAATTCTTGGACTGTCCGTCAGCATCAAGGACACCATATACATAAATTTCATCTCCTGCGTCGTCCCTGAGATACAGGTTACCATAGTCATATTTCTCGACCTTGGTAATGAATCCTTCCACATAATAACTTGCACCTGTAGGGCACACATTATCGTCTGCAAAATCCTTGCATGAAGTGATTTTCATATCAACTTCTCCATTCTGGCCCACAGTAATGATCTGGGTCTTGCCACCGGAAACGAGCATGACCTCAGTCTTGCGAGGAGTTTCCGTCGCCTCCATTGTGAAGGTCACCTCGACCGTACCAGCCTCACCACTCATCGGCTCAATGGTAAGCCAAGACGCATCATCCGCTTTTTCAAGGGTCCAGGCAGCATTTGCCTTGACCACACACTTCTTGGTGCCTGCCTCCAGTCCGAGGGACACATAAGACGGTTCAGCACTGAGTCCGTCAAGCGATGCGATCTCATCTTTCATACACCCTGAAAGCAGGGTCATGAAAGCAATTGCTGATGTAAATAAATATCTCAATTTCATAATTATACTGTCAAATTAGTTGAACATGTACTTGATACCCACCTGGATATACCAGCACTGACCTATAGAGCGGCTAGGAATCCATGTGTCCATACCCGGAACAACCTTTGAGTTGGTCTTGAATACAGGCTCTGCGTTCTCGTTGATATAGTCAAGTGCGAGGATACGTCCACTCTTGAGATCCGGATTCATATACTTTGAAACGCCCCAGCTCGAGTTGAACAGATTCGCGATATTCTTGAAATCGACATTGAGCTGAAGAGTATTCACTGACTTGCCGATTCTGAGTTTGAAATCGTGCGCATAGCGGAAGTCGAATCTATGTACCCATGGCGAGTATACAGCATAACCCTGAGCATACTCACCCTTATGCTTGCTCAGATAAGGATCGTTGTTGGCATATGCCCAATAACGCTCTGCATCCTGCTCTGAAGAGAAGTTGATTTCGCTTGCATCTCTTGGGATATACATAAGGTCATATGCGTAGTTGTCACCATTGAGGTCGTTGTCGTACATATAGCTGTAGTTATAGCCGCCTCTCCATGTTTCATAGAAGAGAGAGAAGTGGTTGTTAGACTTGTCGCTGTATGTAAGCGATGCAAAGATTCTGTCAGGTGTAACATACTCCGAATTCTGAAGACCGGCGAAGTTAGGACCGTCAACAGTAGGAAGATATGTAAATACAGACTCAGCATTTGATCCCGGCATACCGGTAATCTGCTTTGACACAGTATGAGTGTATGATGCAGTGAGGTGCAGGTTCTCGATCGGAGTCATGTTCAAGAGCACGTTGGCAGTATAGCCATATCCCTTATGAGTGTTTGAAAGCACATACGCATCAACCGGACTATACTTATATGAAGGATAAGTCTTGTCCTTGCCAGCAATATTCATTGAAGACTGGCCGGAAGGATATATGTGACGGTTGTCTGCACCGTTGAATGTTGACCATCCGGCGTTATCCTTGATGTTCCAGTTCTTCATGACCACAGCGTTCACATTCTTGTTGTAGATGAACTCTCCTGTGATTGAGAATGGGAAGTTAACCGGGAACTGATAGTCAATAGCGAGAGATGTCTTCCAAACCTGAGGCATCTTGAACTTTGGATCTACAGCCTGGATCTGCGATGGAAGCACGCCATCCTCCTCAGAAATAGTGAGAGGGAATTTAGCTGGATCAAGCTTGTTGAGATATGCGATAAGATCAGATGACTTTACAAAGAATTTATCCTTGCCTGCAAAATCCTTAAGATACTCGCTTGTGTTCTTTGAGTTAGCCCAGTCAGTAGAAATAGCAGCAACATTCTGCACCATACCTGAGTTTGACGGCATATTCGTGAAGAATACAAGAGGCAGACGGCCGGAGAAGAGACCTGTACCTCCGCGGAGTTTAAGGCTCTTGTTGCCAAGCACATCCCAGTTGAAGCCCACGCGTGGAGAAACCATGATGTTGGCAGACGGCCATTTTCCTGTGTCTATAGTCCTTCCGCCGTAATCAAAATCATAGATAGCCTTGTTTCTCATCAGGTCGGCATTGTCAAAGAACAGACCGTCGAGACGGATACCGTATGTGAGTTTGAAGTTATCGGTAGCTGTCCACTCATCCTGTGCATAAAGACCTGCCTGATGGAACTGAACCTTAGCCGCAGGATTGAGATCGTCACCATAACCATATGTGACAGCCACAGTCTCTGGAGCATTATAGTTAAGGAAGTCGTCCAGACTCTTGTAACGGTAGTAACCTGTTCCGTTTCTCATGTATGAGTTGAGAGCCATCTGATACTCATAGCTAAGACCAGCTGTAATCTTGTGGTTACCCTTGTAGTAAGTAAGGTCATCCTTGAGTGTAACGACAGTATTCTTTACCGCATTGTTATGAGTAAAGAGCTCATAACCAAATGACATATAAGGAGTAACAGGGTTATTCTCATCATCCGGTGCAAGTATATCAACAAACGGGAACGGAGAAGAATTCGAACCACGCACGTCGTTAAGAGACGAGAATGTAACGAGGAGCTGGTTAGAAAGGTCATTGCTGATACGGCTGTTAAGGTCCGCAGTCACTGAATGTACAATGTTATTCATTGAATACATTGAGTTTGCAAAAGCCATAGAGTACTCTGACATACGCGACTGAGTCGTTCTGAGAGTACAGTTCGATGAACTTCCATTAGGACTGTTCCAACCGTTGTTGATGGTATAGTTGTAACGAAGTGCCAGGTGATGATCGTTGGTGATGTTCCAATCCAGACGCGCCAGGATCTTCATATTGCTTTCGTCTGCAGGGAAATTTGTGAACGAGCCGGCATCATAACCGAAATCAGTCATAAGCTGGTCTGCCACTTTCTGCATATCCTCTTCTGTAGTACGCGAAATATATTTTTCAGCATCCGCAACGCCGTCCTTGGATGCTCTCCAGCGATTTACTACAGTAGGAGTCTTGGTATACTCGAAGTTTGCGAAGAAGAAGAGTTTGTTCTTGATGATCGGACCACCGAGTGTTGCACCGTATGTGGTGTTACGGTCTGCATCACGTGCTCCTGAAATCTCCTGACCTGCAACCTGGTTTCCTCTCATGTTCTCATTCCTATGATAAACATAAGCCGATCCTTTGAATGTGTTTGTACCAGACTTGGTGATCGCGTTGATTCCACCACCGATGAAGTTTGTCTGACGCACATCAAAAGGAGAAACGACAACCTGTACCTCGTCAATGGCATCGATTGAGATAGGGCTGCCACCACCAGGAAGATTTTCGCTCAGACCGAAGTTGTTGTTGAAGTTAGCTCCGTCAACAGTAAAGTTAGAAGAACGTCCGTCGCTTCCGGCGAGATTCATTCCGTTACCGCCGTATGGAGACAGCTTGGTCAGGTCGGTAATGCTTCTTGACACTGTAGGAAGAGACTCGATCTGCGAAGTAGAGATGTTTGTGGAAGCGCCTGTCTTGTCAATAGCGAACTTTGACGCAGCCTGTCCGACAACCTTTGCTTCGCTAAGCATCAGTTTGTCATCATTCATCTTGCAGTCCAAAGTATAGAGTTCCGCAAGCTGGAGTGTCACATCTGTGTATGTCACACTCTGATAACCGAGGCATGACACCTCTACCTTGTAAGGACCTCCACTACGCATACCCTGAATGGTATAGCGTCCGTCTTCATTGGTTACAACACCATAGACGGTACCCGAAGGTTCATGGGTTGCTACCACCGCAGCACCGATTACCGGTTCGCCAGCATTATCGACAACCTTTCCTCCGAGTGAGGATGTCGTAACCTGTGCAAAAGCGGAAACGCCCATGAAGATTGTTGTGCACACAAGGCACAGCAAACGTGTAATTGTTTGTTTCATAATGGTTTTATTTGTTAATAATAGCGTATGTGCATATTCTGCCGTGCGAAGATAATACATTTATACGGTTTTATAAAGTTTACTTTATATATTTTCGTCCGGATAGTGTATTGTGACACAAACAATGTGTTGCTCTCGAGATAATGTAGCGACAGAGATGTTTGCATATCGGATTTTTTGATTATCTTTGCACCCGCAAAAGATGTGGACAGATTTGGCTGCTTGCAACCACTTAAAAAAATGCTAAAATACATGCTCCGGTCCGGGCTATGCCTGACCCCAGCGCATCAATGTTTTTGTGTTTTTGGCTGCTCCACATGAAGTGGGGCTTTTTTGTTAGATTGCCACGCTTCGCTCGCAATGACGTAAAAGCACTTTACTCGCAATGACGTGAGAGTGCTTCACTCGCAATGACATGAAAGCACTTTACTCACAATGACGTAAGAGCATTTTAGTCACAATGACGTAAGAGTGCTTCGCTTGCAATGACGAGAGAGCACTTTAATGAAACTAAATAAACTAAATAACAAAAACATACAATGAACTACTTATTTACATCAGAGTCAGTGTCCGAGGGACATCCTGACAAAGTATCGGACCAGATTTCCGATGCGATCCTTGACGAGTTCCTTCGTCAGGACCCTGAGGCGAAGGTTGCCTGCGAGACATTCTGCAGCACCGGCCTCGTGGTAGTGGGCGGCGAAGTCCGTTCAGAAGACGCTTATGTGGACATACCGAAGACCGTACGCCGCGTCATCAACAAGATAGGCTATGACAAGGCGGAGTACATGTTCGACGGCAACTCATGCGGCATCCTTTCTGCACTTCACGAGCAGAGCGTCGACATCAACCGCGGCGTGGTTGGCGAAGATGCGGACGCCCAGGGTGCCGGCGACCAGGGAATGATGTTCGGATACGCATGCTGCGATACAGCGGAGTACATGCCGCTTCCTCTTGCGCTTTCGCACCAGGCTCTCCTTATGCTTGCAAAAATCCGCAAAACACAGCCGGACCTTATGCCTTACCTTCGTCCGGACTCAAAATCACAGTTCACCATCGAGTATGACGGCGACACCAACAAACCGGTACGCGTACACACAATAGTGATCTCGACCCAGCACGACGAATTTGTCCCTGCGACTCTCGGCAATATGAGTTATGCAGACGGATGCGCCCAATTCGGACAGAACAGGGTTGACGAGGCAATGCAGGCAAAGATCCGCGAAGATGTCCAGAACATCCTTCTTCCTATGCTCATCGAAACCCTTCCTGCTGAAACCGCAGCACTTTTCAAGGAGGACTACATCCTTCATGTCAATCCTACCGGAAAGTTCGTGATCGGTGGTCCTCACGGCGACACTGGTCTTACTGGACGCAAGATCATCGTTGATACATACGGTGGAAAGGGAGCTCACGGTGGTGGAGCATTCTCTGGAAAGGACCCTTCAAAGGTAGACCGTTCAGCCGCATACGCTGCAAGATACATTGCAAAGAACATGGTAGCGGCAGGAGTTGCACACGAAATGCTCGTGCAGTTGTCATACGCTATCGGAGTGGCAAGACCTGTCAGCATCTATGTAAACACATACGGTACTGCGGCTAACGGACTGACAGACGCTGAGATTGCAGAGAAAATCAATACTCTGTTCGACCTTCGTCCGGCAAAGATCATCGAGAAGTTCGGTCTGAAGAAGCCTATCTATGAACCGACCGCATCATACGGACATGTAGGACGCGACCCTTACAAATCAACCGTAATGATCCGCAAGGAAGGCAAGCTCGTTCCAGAGCTGGTACAGTTCTTCGGATGGGAGTTGCTTGATTCGGTTGACCTGGTCAAGGAAGCATTCGGACTATAGACGGTCCATCTCGCGGCGGAGATCCTTCTCCTTGATGGATGCACGCTTATCGTACTCCTTCTTACCGCGGGCCAGAGCTATAAGCAGCTTTGCATAGCCGTTGTCGGCAATATATAGTTTAACTCCAACGATGGTGAGTCCTTTTTCCTTGACCGCCCGTTGGAGTTTATTCAATTCCTTGCGGCTCAACAGCAACTTGCGGTCGCGGCGCGGATCATGCTTGCCCCAACTGCCCCACCAATACTCCGCAATGTGCATATTCTTGACATACAGTTCATTGCCATTGAAATAACAGAAAGTATCCACCAACGACGCCTTGCCCGCACGGATGGACTTTATCTCTGTGCCGGTAAGCACAATACCTGCCTGAAAAGTCTCGATGAACTCATAGTCAAACGAAGCCCTTCTGTTCTTTATCTCTACACTGCTTTTTGCTTTCGGCATAATTTCAATTCATTTACAGGGACCTGGTGCACTTTCCTTGTCATTTTGCACTAGGTACCAACTTTTTTCCGGGGACCTGGTACACTTTTACGGCAAAACTGCGCCAGATACCATTGATAGAAATGCAAAGATACTGCTTTTTCCGGAAACGCCACTATGATTTCAGGTACGCATCATCTCTGACCCATTTACCGCGTGGAGCATAAATTCCTGAAGCACAAACCATTACAAATTCAGCGGTGGGAGATTTCGCCCACCATAAACTACATAATACATTATCTTACAGAACGTTACGCTCCACACGCATTCGGCTACCATGTCAATATATCTTCGGCTGAAGAAGCAGATACCTGCCCGATTGCGACAAAAAACACTATCTTTGCAGGGCTATGTCAAAGAAACCGTTTACTCCCATACCGCCTATGACTGAGTTACCTCCTGCAGAAGCAATAAATGTGCAGGAGGTGCTGCAAATGTACCTGGATGGAGAAATCGACCTGATCTGCGTGCTCGGGCCGACTGCTTCGGGAAAGACGCGATATGCGGTGCAGCTGGCGCGCCAGATCAATGCGCTGCTGGAGGGGAGATTGCCACGCTTCGCTCGCAATGACGAAAAAGACGACGCTCGCAATGACGAAAAAGACAACGCTCGCAATGACGAAAAAGACGACGCTCGCAATGACGAAAAAGACGACGCTCGCAATGATGCTCTAATGCCAGCAAGAACATGTGCGGAGATTATTTCGGCAGATTCTCGACAAGTATACAGGGGTATGGACATAGGCACCGGAAAGGACCTGGATGAATATGAAGAGATTCCGTACCACCTTATGGACATAGTGGACGCAGGAGAGAAATACAACATCTTCGAATACCAGAGGGATTTTGAGAAGGCATACAGAGATATTCGGGAAAGAGGTTGCATCCCGATTCTGTGCGGAGGCAGCGGACTGTATATAGAAGCTGCAACATGCGGATATTCACTGCCGGAAGTACCGGCGAATCCGCAGCTCAGGGAAGAACTGGAGCAGAAGACTGACAAGCAGCTTATCGAGCAACTCGCCGGCCTGAAACCGCTCCACAACACCACCGACTATGACACCCGCAAACGCCTTATCCGTGCACTTGAAATAGCGATTTACGAAGCGGAACACCCCGTTCAGCGTACAGCATACCTCCCCAAGAACACATACTACATAGGCACTCTGGTAACCCGTGAGGAAAGAAACGCCCGGATTGACCGCAGGCTGGCGGCGCGTCTGGAAGAAGGAATGGTGGAGGAAATCCGCAGTCTGCTGGACGGCAGCCACCCTGCACTGAGAAGACGACCTGACCTGCCAGAGGACGGCCGGGACGGTACCGACGGACATCAAAACAAGCCAATAGCGGCTGAAGATCTTATCTACTACGGTCTGGAATATAAATTCGTCACCCAATACATCATCGGTGAACTCTCATACGAACAGATGTTCACCGGGCTTGCGACAGCAATCCATCAGTTCGCAAAAAGGCAGATGACCTGGTTTCGAGGGATGGAGCGAAAGGGCATCCGCATCCATTGGACAGAGGTGTAGATTGCCACGTCGCTATCGCTCCTCGCAATGACGTAATAGCTATCGCTCCTCGCAATGACGTAATAGCTATCGCTCCTCGCAATGACGTAATAGCTATCGCTCCTCGCAATGACGTAAAAGCTTCCGGAGGCCGTGAGGGTGTTATTTGCGGATAATCTCTATCGAATAGTCAAGTCCCACTTTGATGATAGACGAGGCCTTACCTGTCGAACCGGTTTCAAATGACGGATCGACAATATAGTCCACGGATGACTTGACCGCATCTGATATCTCGGCGAATTTCTTCGGAGTCGCCTCACCTGAAATATTGGCGGAAGTCGATACAATCGGGCGGCCGAACCTCGCCACCAGCTGCTGGCAGAAATCCATCATAGGGATACGTATGCCGACTGTTCCGTCTTCTGCGATAGCGTTACTGGCCAGGCAAACAGCGCCCGGATATATGATGGTCATAGGCTTGTCGTTGACCTCAACAAGCTGGACGGCCATTTCCGGAATTTCCTTGACATATCTGCATATCATGTCCATATCGGAAGCGAGCAGCACAAGCGACTTGCTGTCTTCGCGCTTCTTGATGGCATACACTTTTGCGACCGCCTCTGGATCCGTCGCATCACACCCGATTCCCCAAACGGTATCGGTGGGATAAAGTATCACTCCGCCTGCGCGAAGCACTTCAATGGCTTTCTGTATCTGTTCTTTCATAATTCTATCGTTGAAATTACCGGATAATGGTCAGAGTATTTCACTCGTGGAGTCGTATGATCCAACGCCTTGAAACGCTCCGGCAGCATGATATAATCAATCCTCAGCACTGGCCACAAGCGGGCGAATGTCGCCCCGAAACCCTTTCCGGCCTCACGGAACGAATCCTTTCTTCCACGAGTCATCCTGAAATATGTATATGACATCGGATCATCATTGAAATCGCCGCATACGAACGCCTCGACCGGACATCTTTCAATATCCTCAAAGACCATATCCACCTGTTTCGGGCGACGAGTAATGGAGCGCTTCATCTTTGATCCCGTCTCTGCCATAACAGACTTGTCAGCCTTGAAAAACCCTCTCAACAATCCCGGCAGAGACACACTGTAACTTTCAAAATGGCAGTTATAGACTCTGAAAGTGCGGTCTTCATATCTATAGTCTGTATAAATCGCAAGATTGGTACTTTGGTCGAACTTGATCTTACCCTTGTCCTTTATCTGAAGCCTGCTTAAAGTCACATTACCGAATCCCCCGCCATTACTCATCGTAAACAGATAGAACTCGGAATTATATCCCGGCATCTGGCGGCGGAGATATTTCCTCACCTTACGGACATCGGACACCTTAAATTCCTGCAGACACACAATATCCGGATCCTGACGACGGATGTAGGCAAACACCGAATCCGGCTCGCATGACGAGAAACGGCCCACATTATATGACATGACTTTCAATGTCGGGTCATCAGAAGCATGTACAACCTTCTGTCCCATCTGAACATACCGTCCCATGAAGAAAAAGGCCGGCACTATGGCCAGAAGCGGTATCACAAACGCCTTTGAACGTCTCTTGACTGCCCACAGCAGAAGGAAAAGGTTAAATACTGCCAGAGGGATGAACATCAGACCAAGCAGATTGAAGAACCACGCCTTGGCCGGATTGACAAGCATACATACATAAGTAAGGACAAGAACTCCAGCGGCAATGAGCATGAGCAATCTGGAAGTGACCCCGAAAAATCCCTTCCTAGTTGTCCTTGCTGACTTTCCCGGCTTCTCAGCCTTCTTTGGCTTCTTACCTTTTATCATCAGAATCTATGTCCGTATAATTTACCAGACTTCTTCCAGTACAACATCAGTATGAGGCCGAAAATCAAGCCTCCGAGGTGTGCAAAATGAGCAATTCCGCCACCCGTCCCAGTCACTCCGGTCAGCAATTCTATACCGGCGAAAATCAGCACGAACCACTTTGCCTTCAATGAAACCGGCGGAAAGATCAGAGTCATTATAGAATCCGGGTAAAGCATCGCATAACCCATCAGGAGACCGTAAATTGCACCCGATGCTCCGACAGTCGGAGTCATCTTCAACATGTGTATCGACGTCGTGGCAGATGCGCTACCCTCTGCAGCCGCACCCATCCAATACTGCATCTGGCCCCACTCCACTCCGGTGTGAATGAGTGCCGCACCCAGACCTGTCACGAAGTAGAAGATCAGGAACTTCTTCGTTCCCCATACATTCTCGAGCACACTTCCGAATATGAACAAGGTGTACATGTTGAAGAACAGATGCCAGAAGCCTCCGTGCATGAACATATGGGTCAGAGGCTGCCACCAATGAAAGAATGGAGACGTAGGATAGAAAAGAGCGAACTTCTCATACATGAAATTCTCGTTCAAAGAAGTCATGATCATAACCAGCACATTAATGATTATGATACTCTTCACGGCCTGGGGCAAACTGCTCAGGAAACCTCCTCTATTGTTGTTATAATTGTAGTAACTCATCTTATTTCAGTCTAAAAATGCTTGTCTATATCCTCTATCGGCATGATCGATATGATCCTCTTTCCGGCACTCGTATACTCTGGATTCGCGCTTGCAAGAAGCGTATCAATCAACCTCTGTGCCTCAGCCGGATTTGACAGAGTGTCGCAGCTCAATGCCCCCAGACGGGCAAAACGGGCTGCCAGATTGGCAGTCATCATCTCCTCAAGCGCTCCATGGTCCTCCGACAGCACCAGAAGAAGATCACCTATCATCGTCTGGACTTTTCCTGCTTCAACACTATATCCTTCCGGTACCCCGTTTACCACAATGGTATCAATGCCAAAAGGCGCTATATCGAATCCCAGCGAGGAAAGCATCAGAGAATGCTCCTCAAACAAGTACATATTATCAATACCCACAAAAACAGTAACCGGGAAAAGAGCGGTCTGGGTCGCATGCTCATTCTTCGCCAGGGCATCCAGAAATCTGTCATAAAGGATACGCTCCATCGCACGCTGCATATTTACAACCATGAGTCCTGAACGGGCTGTGGTCAGCACATACTTGCCTTGAAGCACCAGAAGCGACTTTGTCGGTGCAAGTTTGTCCTCGAAGAGTTTTCCGTAATCATCGCGACGCTCAACCGCATGGGCCGTATGATAGCCGGAAGAAGCCTTGAACCTCTGCTGCGGATCTTCCCATCCCCCACCGAATTCCTTGCCCGGATCGTCAAACGGGAGTGCTGGACCACCTGCGGATTCCGTCACGTCACCGAATGTATTCGAATACGGTGAGCGCTCCGACTCAAAACCGTCATTATCGAACGGATTGAAGGTATGATCTACAGAAGACGGAAGCGAAGCCACCGACCGGAACTCATCAATATTACGGCTCAGGGCAGGAATCTCCGGCAGACCCTCGCGGTCAAAATCTATAGCATCGCCGAACGAATTCTTCCCAAGAGCCTCCTTTATACATGCATATACAATCTGGAATATTACATTGTCATCCTCAAACTTGATTTCTGTCTTTGTCGGATGGACATTGACATCCACCGCATGAGGATCAACCTCAAGATAAAGGAAATAGGTCGGCGTCATACCCTCCGGAATAAGGTTTTCATACGCCTTCATCACCGCCTTATGCAGATATGGGCTGCGGAAAAATCTTCCGTTGATGAAAAGGTACTGATTACCAAGGGTCTTTCTTGCGGACTCCGGTCTCCCTACGAATCCGCTTACCGAGACCACAGAAGTTTCTGCATGGACATCTACGACATCATTGGCAATTCCGGCTCCAAGCACATCCTGAATGCGGAATTTCATTGATTTGGCCGGACGGAGGACATACACGTCCCTACCATTATGGGTCAGCGTGAAACCAACATCAGGGCAGGTAAGGGCCACTCTGATGAATTCTGTAGTTATGTTCTTGAACTCCACAGAATCCGATTTCAGGAACTTACGTCTTGCCGGAACATTATAAAACAGATTACGCACCGAGAAATTCGCCCCCCGGGGAGTCGCAACCTCATCTGTCGACAGATGGCGGGAATCAGCGAGCTCGACCTTGCATCCGATTTCATCCTCCTCCCTGCGTGTCTTCAATGTGACCTCCGCCACAGCAGCGATGGAAGCAAGAGCCTCGCCGCGGAAACCAAATGTCAGGATATTGTGGAGGTCCTCGGCAGAACGAAGTTTAGACGTCGCATGTCTTTCAAAGCACAGCACTGCCTGGTCCGGCGACATTCCGCATCCGTTGTCGATGACCTGGATCAGGGTCCTGCCGGAATCCTGTATCACCACGGTCACCTGGTCCGCACCTGCATCCACGGCATTCTCCATCAACTCCTTCACCACAGACGCTGGCCTCTGGACGACCTCTCCTGCGGCGATCATGTTTGCTATATTGCTTGGTAAAATCCTTATATCCATACCTTTATTTCACAGAAATTATCTGGAACGCATCCTCAACTGTTTCAGCGTCCTTAAACTGCTCCTGCCTTACCTGTTCCTGCTCCATCGAATCCAGAAGAATCGGGAAATACTTCACCAGCAGAAAAATAACAGCGAACAGAAGCAGAAGCGTAATCGCCCCGAGGACCTTCTGATTCTGCGACATGTCCTTAGTCTGGCTGTAGTTTCCGTCGCGCAAGCTTCCCTTTACATGCTGGCCGGGCACATACTCCCCCTTCTCCTTGGTGAAGTCTCCGTACTTCTTTCTTCTCTCCTCCGCTTCCGGGTCATAGAAACGCGGGCGGTAATTGAACTTACGCACCTCCTGCTTTCCGAAAAAACTGAAATTGAATCCCATATATATTCCTTTTACATATCCTTCTCCATGCTCATGACACATACGAGACCATCATGATGACAATCGCACGCTCCGGACGACAATAGCGAGCAAATTTAGTTATTTTTATTTACTTTTGTGGAAAGTATTTGAGTATGGATATCAGAATCGGTAACGGATATGACGTACACGCCCTCGCCGAAGGACTGCCGTTATGGCTGGGCGGAGTAAAGATCGAAAGCCCTGTGGGTTGCATCGCACACTCGGACGGCGATGTGGCGATACACTCTCTCTGCGACGCTCTTCTTGGCGCTCTCGCCCTGGGCGACATCGGAAAGCATTTTCCCGACACATCAGACGAATTCAAAGGCATCGACAGCAAGATTCTGTTGTCGAGGGTGACTGAACTCATTCAAGAAAAAGGATGGACAGTCGGCAATGTCGATATCACCATAGCGATGCAGCGCCCGAAACTGGCTTCATACATAATCCCTATGCGCGAGTGTCTTGCAGGAATCATGGGCATCGACATAGACCGCGTTTCCGTCAAGGCAACCACCACAGAAAAACTCGGTTTTGTGGGCAGAGGCGAAGGCTGCGAAGTCTATGCAGTAGTACTTCTTACCCGCCAAAGAGCCTGATTTTCAAAAAACTTACGCAAAAACACAAAATATTTTTGCATTTTCACAAAACATTCGTACATTTGCAGTCCCAAATTCAAAACGGGAAGCCAAATTGAGATATGGTGTAATGGTAGCACTACAGATTCTGGCTCTGTCAGTGAGGGTTCGAGTCCTTCTATCTCAACAAGTTCTGAAACATAATGGCGGGATAGCTCAGCTGGTTAGAGCGCATGATTCATAATCATGAGGTCCGCAGTTCAATCCTGCGTCCCGCTACTTGAAAATCAAGCACTTACGAAAATTTCGCGAGTGCTTTTTTGCTTGTAGGGAACTTTAGGGGAACTTGAAAATCTGGAATTTTGTTTGGTTTTCAGTAATTTCAGTCCACAATAACCATTCATCATAGAGAAGAAAAAGGATGGAATCCGACTCACGAGATTCCATCCTTTTCGGCGAAACACAAAAGGTTTTATGCAGAGCTATGTGTGTAAGTTTCTTGAGAGCCTGGCTGCTGCATTGTATACGAAATCCGCATTAAGTGTACACTTCCTGCGAAACTTTCGCGCCTAATTCTTTAGTCAAATCAACATTTGTCCACTTCGTAAACATAAACTTATGCCTTCTAAAATACTTCTCCATTAACCTTTGTTGCTGCTCGCTAATTTGCATTTTATTACACATCTGTTTTCTATCATTATGTGATATATAAGGACATGCCAATAAATCTAGAGTCAAAACCATTAATTCAGCATCTTTCCTTAAGTCCGGCAAATTTACATTATTATATTTATTATTAATACCCTCCAGCAACCATTTCTTATAAGAATCATAAATTGCTGCATTTCCATAATAATACAATAAGATTACTATTGATAATGCATTAAGATTTGATGGGTCTATTCTTTTGCCTCTTGCATCCTGAAGGTATTGTTCTAGCATTGCTGCGTCAAGACGATATTGTCGAGGCATTGACTTTATAGTTATCAAAAAGAAAAGAGTTTCAATTTGAGCATTAAGATCAAATTTCGTAGTCTTAAATACTATACTTATCTCATTTTGTATCTTCCTAAACACTTCATCCTTCAAAGATAATGAAAAACGACTAACCGAATGTCCATCTTTACATTCATACTTACCACTAACATATATGATAATATCATTCAAAATATTCATCATTTTCAGCGTTGTATTGACTCGCTTACAATCTGAATACAAAAAGAAAATAACATCCAATATTCCAACAAGATAACGCAGCATCATTTTCTCAACAGATACTAACTTCTTTCGACATTCATTCTCCTCATAATGTTCATCAATGGCTCTACGAAGGACAAAGATATTTCTATCAATTTTTTTGAGTAATCGTTCTAATTTACTCGCTGTTACAGCCAATGTATAATTCATTATATCTTTCCCCGTAACATTATTCTCAATCATCAAAGATTTAAACGACCTATTAAACTCTCTTGAATTTACGTAAATATAATCCTTACACTCCAGAGCCTGTTTAACCTTTTCGACATCAAATGCCACTTTGTCTCTTTCCTCTAATTCTTCATTGTCTTTTCCCAAATCATCCTGATCATTTACTGAGTATAACTTTAATGTTGATGTTAACAAAGAATCAATCTTAATTTTAGCCATTGAAATAGGTGTAATAAAAGGGCGTTCATAATCGACACTCTTTTCTTTACTGATGCTCAATTTATACTCGTGCAATAAAGACTCAAATGAAGACATGGCTAGATCTAAAACATTGGGGTCGTTGTAATAAAAGAAAAAATCATCAACGTAACGGTAACAGGCATAATGTTCGTTTACAACATATCCCTCCTCCTTAAGAATTGCCATTACTCTTCTATCCACGTATTGTAAAATAACCTCAGCAAAAATCCTGGAAAACTCCGGTCCAACGAGTATGCCATTCGTCTCGTTATAATTCATTCGCTGCATAATTCTGTCCCACTCTTCAGCAAAAGACTCACCATTAGCCTTAAACTGTTTTTTAAACTCATCCTTGCCACCACAAATAGCCCATGCTATAGAATGAGAATAAATACTATCAAAGCAACTTTGGACATCAAACTTATGCAAATGTTCAAAACGTTTCTCTGCATTCTGATATCTATAATCTTCGTAAAATTTATAAATATTAGAATACTCCTTATAACTAAAATAAGTTTTCAGATTCTCATACTCATTAAAGAAAAGTTCCAGTTTGTCCATCTTCTTTCCCAATAAGGTGTGATGTAGTCTATCCTTATAGTAGAAAAAGCATGCAACTCGCTCGGGATGTCGCAAAGAGAACTTATCCATCGAAGAATTATACAAAATCAGGCTCTTATACTTTTCATAGAAAGCGACTATTTCCAACTGATTAGCCGGATGTATCAATGCTAAACGCCTATATTTATGCGGTTTATGCTTCACCTTAAATAAAAAAGGGATACTAACTGGAGTCTTCTCCCGCAGCGCAATACTATTGTTTGCCTGGCCCAATATACTTGTGGAACAATAGGGGGCAAACATAAAATCCAGAATAGCTTGCGCATCTTTACCAATCTCCGCTTTCCATGATAAAGTATGATTCTCAAGTTTCACCCCATTACTAACCAAAAAACGGGTAGTGTTCCAATTTGTGTGTCTGGGGCGTAATCTGCAATTTAAAGATCACCCAAATTTACGATTTATTTTTTAACCCGCAACATCTTCGTGCGTTCGCGGCAACAGACGAACGCGAGGAGAGCCCTTTGGGCGAGCTC
>JBGVQP010000037.1:0-2613 GCA_045127685.1 Candidatus Cryptobacteroides sp. | reverse complement strand
CACTGCCAGTCCGTTTAGAGCAAGTCCACCTGAACGGAAACTTGAGAAGAAACCCGGACCTACCTGAAGACCAATTGAGTACACGAACAGCACAAGTCCAAACTCCTTAAGGAAGTGAATGAGGTTATGATCTATGGTCAGGCCATGGTGAGCGAATAATATTCCAACGAAGAGCACCCATGTCACACCGAACGAGATGCCGCAGATTTTTGTCTTGCCAAGAATCCTGCCCAAGGCAATGACGATAGAAATGATTATGAGGATATGTGCGATTCCACCACTCCAGGATCCTTCCGCACCTTCAAAAAGATTGTTTATGAGATTCATTTATTCGAGCCATTGTATGGCCCTTTCCCTCACAGCTTCCGATTCCTGCAACATCCTTATGAATTCCTCAGCTGCCTTCTTGCGATATGCACTTCTCTCTGTATGGACACATCCGACCATGATATTGTCGGGCACATCAAAAGGTAGGGCAACCAGACCGTTTGTCTGATGGATCACAGCCTCTGACAGAATCGTGATCAGACTGCTGCCTCTGACAATATCCAGCAGGACATTCACTTCATTGAGTTCCATCCTGATGTTCATCTGATTGTATGCAGACGGATAAAGTTTGTCGAACTCATTCCTGGACTGAAGGCCTTTTGCTGGCATTGCTATTCCATGCGGCAGTATATCATGCAGAGCTATCTTTTCCTTCTCAGCAAGAGGATGATATCTGTTTACAATGGCTGACAGGTGGTTATCAAACAGTACATGCGATTCTATGCTAGGATGAACAGATGAAGGCTTGAATGACAGCACAAAATCTAGTTCACGCCTTTCAAGCATTGACATCAGTTCTTCCATTGTCTTATAGAATATATTGAGCTTTACTGCAGGATGCGCCTTTGTGAATGCGATGACGGTTTCCGTGAGGATAGGGGCAAATGTATAAGTTATGCCTATGTTAAGGGAACCGGAGAGCATCTTCTTGAGATCATTGACTGTGTCCATGCAAGTCACGGCATCCATCAATGTCCTTTTCGCAAGCGGCAGAAGCCTTTCACCACTCTCTGTAAGCTGAACGCTATGGCTGTCTCTAACAAACAGTAAAGTGTCCATCTCCTGCTCCAGTTGTCTTATCTGCTGGGAAAGCGTGCTCTGCGTTACAAACAGAGCTCTTGCAGCCTCAGAGAAATTCAGAGTCTCAGCCGTCTTTACGAAATACTTCAATTGTCTCAGTTCCATAACTTTGTAAATTATTCAAAGTGCCTTCAGTCTATCCGCTCACTATATTCCCTCAGCGACTCCTTCAACTGCTGCGGATCATGCTGTTTAATCTTATCACTAATTTTCAATACGCGCAGTTTTTCAATGGCAGATAAAACCAGCGCCAATGCAAGGCAGCATAAAATAAGTATCAATGTTTTCATAACTGATGGATTTTAAAATTAACGTCGCAAAGGTATCGTCAATCCAAAAGCATAAAAAGCATCGGCTCGTGTTTGTTTCTATAGCAATAATCGCCGATAGTTATTGCATCGTGCATAATTTCATCGGTATTTCAACATCTCTGAATTTTTCTATATTTGCTGTGATTTTTCATTCATAAAGATCAGACAGTATGACAGACCGCTTAGATATTGCAAGAAAGATTGTAGAGGAGACCAGCCCTCACAGAAGACTGAAACTGGAAAACATACAGATGTTTTCGGAAGTCATCCAATGCAGGAAATTCCATAAGGGAGATATATCATCCTGTCAGATGGAGAGGTATGTACCTGTCTGGCATATATTGAGAAAGGGCTCATCCGCCAGCATTATGTGAAACACGACAAGGATATGACCGAACACATATCTTGTGAAGGCGGTGTCGTTTTCTGTATCAACAGTTATTTCCACGGGATTCCGACAAATCTTGTAATCGAAGCGCTGGAGCCGACAATCATATGGGAGATGCCGCGCGACAGCATGGAGACTCTGGCAGAAACAAACGCTGACCTTGCCTACCTGTACAGACGATTCTTGGAGAATTCCCTGATGCTTTCACAGGTCAAGGCGGACCTCCTCCGCTTCGAGTCAGCCAAGGACAGATATACAAAACTGATGCATCTGTTCCCGGAAATCATCCAGAGGGCTCCCCTAACCTATGTCGCATCGTATCTCCAGATGTCACTGGAGACGCTCAGCCGTGTCAGATCGTCCATTTCTACGCTACAATGACCTTGTCCTTGTATCTGATGTATATGATAGGAGTAGGACAAGGAGGACAGATAAGTACCATCCTGCTGATAAACTTGATAATCAACTTCTTCATAATCCTATTAACTTCTTTAATCCCTTTCGGAGATTGATTTATGAAGCAAAATTATGAGGTTTGCGGATTCGTTGGTCAGGCTTGATCACGGTATTTTTCATAAATGCCGATTTATTTGATTAATATCAAAAAATGAATCGGCAGGGTATGACTGTTATTTAGGAAGTATCGTCAGTTGTTTATTATACACAACCTTAAATGAAATTATAATTTTTGACTGAGATAATCCGAGAGGTTTTAGCTGTGTTTGAATCAATGCTAGCAAATGCTCGTTGTTCCTTGCATAAATTTTTACAAACAAGTCATAAGCT
>JBGVQP010000036.1:0-5175 GCA_045127685.1 Candidatus Cryptobacteroides sp. | reverse complement strand
AGTCTCATCCTCCTGTGCTGAAACGAATAATTCTGCATATTTCGTCTTCACCTCGGCACTCTCACTATAGACAGGATCCTTGTACAGTTTCTTCATATAATCATACAGCCAGGTTCGTGCATCCTCCAGACTTTCCGGATTATCGACAGTAACCTTTACAGATGGAGTATTCTCCTTGAAATAGGCTGCCGTAACAATGCTATATTGAGGTTCGATGAAATTATTGAAACCGACAGTTCCAAGCTTCGAGGCATCAGCGACTTCATCCCAATCGTACATCAAGATATCCTTGCCATTTGTCAGATTGACCTCGATGGCATCAGTATAGATCACTTCATTATTCTTATATGCCCGAATCCTGCATAAGCAACTTTGCGGAAGATAGAAACGATGATCCCATCCGGCGATCAGTTCAGAATGTCCCTTCTCATCATAATACACCTTACGGCTTCCGTCCTCTCCCATAACGCTGAATACAAGAGAATCGCACAGTTGGGACAGGCTCCAGTTCATATAATCGTCTCCCTCAAGATAAAAATGCACAGGCTCAAATATGTTTGCAGTATGTGTGTTCAGACTTGCACCTTTAATCTCCAGCGTAGGGAACTTCGGCTCCGAAGGTGCTGAAGTCTCTTTTGTTATGGTAATCTTATGGTTTTCGGTCTTCACACCATTCACGACATAATGCCTCTTGATGTCATATCCGCCGTTCATTGTGGTCCTGCAGTCGTTATATATCACGATTGTGTCGAATGTGCCGTCTCCCCAGTTGATGACAAACTCATCGTTCATATCATGAGTTCCGTCAAGTTCACCGAAATACAGCATCGCTCCAAGATCACGACCAGTCACCTTAAAACCATAGAAATGTGGCATATACGCCCTTGTCGGCACATCCTTCCTCAATTCGTATGTCTCACCCTTGAATGTGGCTATGACGTTCTTCCCGTCAAGCCAGCCATAATCGAGAAGATTGTTCCCATCAGTATCCTTCACGAATATCTCCAAAGTGACAGGCATAGCATCAGCATCTACTCCGATGCTCTCACAGGAAGTAATAACTGAAGATATTGCAATCAGAAGAAAAAATATAATCCTTTTCATCATTTTCTCTTGAAATGTTTATAATCACTGCCGTTTGATCCTGGAGTATAAGTCGTGCCGACCTTCTGCCAGGACATCTCCTTTTCATCAAGTTCAGTGATGGTGTAACTTGCGCTATGTGCGCTGTCAGTAGCAGCAGTATTCAAAGTAATCACATTGCCGTCAAGGGTATATTCATGTGTCCTTGTCACCTCATTGGCGGACAATGCATCATACGCATACACCTGATATGTTCCGTCTGCCTTGAATGTATATTCTACAGTACCATCCATAATGAAGTTCGGATCATCATAACACTCGCTCCAAGTCCCGATGATCTTCGATGTATCTACAGGCTTTTCACAAGCGGCAAGGCAGACAATCGCTGCCATAATTGTTAAGATTCGTTTCATATAAGTTCGTTTAACTGTCTATATATAGATGCAAAACCGCACCGTTTCGTTCCAGACTACAAATATAATCGGGGGGGGGCAGAAATACAAGTAATTCACGTATGTATTGTAACTCCGTTCAGAAGGCTCACGCCCTCTGAACGGAACCGTATTTATGTTTAACTATAATTACTTGAGTTCAACCAGCACCACACCATTGGAAGTGTCGCCATACTTCTTGAACTGTTCGCCCTTATCACCTTTGAAGACATTCATCGTCTTGATGTCGTTAGGTGAGATTGATTCAAGGCTATCTACCTTCTTGATTTTGCCATCTGCCGACTTTACCAGATATAACGGCTCCGCATTATCTTTCTTTACACCTCTGACGCTTACCACGTCGCCTTTCAGGTCTTTGATCACTACGAGGTTCTCGGGGGCATTCTTATCCATTACAACATCGTCCATATTGGCCTTATCGACCTGGACAGTCTTTGTCGGATAATCCACATACATATAGTTCAGGAAAGCCTCTCCGGCAGCAAGATTAATCTTATAGTATCCGTTGGCATCAGTCGCTACGCCGACCTTTGTCTTTGGAACCATTACAATAACTCCGGCCATAGGCTTGCCTTCAACATCTACCACTCGTCCGGAAATCTCTCTTCCTGCCTGAGTTGTAATGATGACTACAGATTCTACGCCTTTCACGATATTCATATTTCTGATTGCATCACTTGGCAGTTCATCTGCCGCCGCCTTTGTCGCTACGACTCCATCGATAATATAAAGCGTCTTGTCACTGCTGCTCTGAGCAAATGCAAAACTGCTGGCCAAAGCCATTGAGATAATAAGAATTAACTTTTTCATAACAATGTTCCTTTAATGTTTGACAATGATGAAACCGGTTTTCCGATGGCAAATATAGAGACATAAATCCGCATTCTGTGTTAACTGTATGTTAATAAATGTTAACTAATGTTAAGTCGGTCAGCAAAGCGAAATTTATTACTACTTTTGCAATAAATCCATTGAAAATGTCACGAAAATACTTCAGAAACATATCAATCCTGGCGATTGTATCCCTGCTTTGTCTTGCGGTGGTGCAGTCCGTATGGGTGTACCGTATGTATAACGATTCCGTGACAGACTTCAAGCGAAGGGTTGAATCCGCCATATACAAGAGCATATATAAGGCGTTCCGTATGGATGCAATCCCGGGACTTGCAGATGCCAAGTACGTCAGGATCAATCTCGACGATTTCAGCCTCTATTTCGAACCGAACCTGATGGAACTGGATGCTTTGCAGCCATATTATGCAGAAGTGCTCTTCAACGATGACGGAAAATCGCGGGTAGTGATGACCAATGGAGAGAGACCGGTTCTAAACAATCCAATGACTACGATAGTGCCTATAGATGATGATTGTTCATATTCGCTTCTTGTTTCAATAGAAATGCCCTTCAAGGTCTTCCTCGGCAGGATGTGGGGGCTCATTGCATCGTCGGTCGCAATCATCATCCTTCTCGCGGTCGTACTTATATATCTTGTCAGGACAATGTTCCGTCAGAAGACCCTTGAAGAAATGAGACGTGACTTCACGCACAACATAACGCACGAACTGAAGACCCCGATATCCGTCGCCGTTACAGCGACTGATGCCTTGAGGAATTTCTCGGCAGATGCAGATCCGGACAGACGGAGCCGTTACCTTGAGATAGTGGAAACGCAACTTACCCAACTCTCGACTATGGTAGAACATATTCTTTCTGTGTCTGTAGAAGGTCGTGAATATAAATATAA
Organism: Candidatus Cryptobacteroides sp.; assembly: GCA_045127685.1. GTDB lineage: Bacteria > Bacteroidota > Bacteroidia > Bacteroidales > UBA932 > Cryptobacteroides. The sequence continues at coordinate 1,896 of JBGVQP010000036.1, read as the reverse complement.
TCCTACCGTGGTGTATCTTCAGGATATCATCAGTCAGCTCACTCAAGGAGCCGGGACGAACACAGCGGTCTTCAATATAGACTGTGCCGAGGATATAAAGATCATGGCAGATGAATTCCACATCAAGAATCTCCTTGCCACTGTCATTGATAATGCCGTCAAATATTCTGTAGATCCTATCGTGGATATCAGAGTATCTGATGAGTCTGGGAACGTGACCATTGAGATTGAAGACAACGGCTGCGGAATAGCAAAGGAACATCTGTCACACGTATTTGAGAAGTTCTATAGAGTCCCGACAGGAGATATACATTCTGTCAGAGGCTACGGACTTGGCTTATACTATGCAAAACAGGTAGCAGAACTGCATAAAGGCACAATATCAATGAACAGCCGTGTCGGTAAGGGCACGACGGTAACAATCAAACTGCCGAGGAATGAGCAATAATATAAAGATACTTATCGTCGAGGACGAGCAGATGCTTGCCGAGATTCTTTCTGATACTTTGTCGGATAGAAACTTTGATGTGCATCTTGCATATGACGGAGTACAGGCACTGGAGGCTGTCAAAAGGGAGTCATTTGACGTCATTGTCAGCGACATAATGATGCCGAATCTTGATGGCTACTCTTTGGCAAAAAAGCTAAGAGCAGAAGGATATAATACCCCTATACTTTTCCTTACAGCACGTTCAGCGACAGAGGATGTAGTCAAAGGATTCGAGACCGGAGGCAATGACTTCCTTAAGAAACCGTTTGCCATCGATGAACTTATAGTCAGAGTCAAAGCTCTTGCCGGAAGACTCCAGGCCCAGGAATCTGCGGAAACAGTCTATAATATCGGCAGATATGAATTTATCCCGGCAAGCAAGATCTTGAGAATAGACAATTGCGAAACTATCCTCCCCGCAAGAGAATCCGAGGTCCTGCTCCGACTTTGCCGTGATGCCGGTAAGACAGTAAATACGTCAGCCCTCCTGAAGGAACTCTGGGGCGACGACAACTACTTCAATCTCCGCAGCCTCAATGTCTATATCACCCGTCTGCGAAATCACTTCAAGGGTGATCCGACCGTCGAGATCGAAAGCGTCAGGGGGATAGGCTACAAACTTAAGTATTAAGCATAACAACTCCGGCCAGAAGACTCACGCCCTCTGACCGGAACAATATTTATGTTTAACAACCTAGGATGTTCATCCTTTAAGATCCCTGATGGCTTCCATAGCCTCATCAAGTTTCTTCATATTGGTCTTCTGCTGCTTTACGCCCCAGATGATTCCCAATGCAATTACGAATGCTGTAATTGATATGATAGGAAGGTTCAAAGTATATCCTGCAGCAATCCTTACAGTCCATCCTGCAAGAATAATCAAAGGGATGCTCATTGCCTTGTCAGCGATTGCCCTCCAGTATCTGTGCTGTGCCACATTCTCACTTGCTTTGGTCATCGGAAGTGCAGCAAGTTCTTTAGGATTGAGTGTCTGGTAACATTTGCGGTCCAGCAGGAACTGTGCGATGCATATGGCGACGAACAGTGCAGTAAATCCCCAGTGGAAACCCATATTTACAAAACCGACCACTCCGACAGGGCAAAGAGCATATATCAGGAATCTCTGCCTGTACCATTGCTCGGTACGGTTGATCTTTGTTCTGATAGTTTCGGACATCATCTTCTCATTTATCAGTGACTGCTTGTTCAGCTTCTCATTGATATATCCGTACTGTTCCCTGAGGGATTCAAGTTCCATTAAAGCTTCATTATGTGCCATGGTAGAATAAATTAAGCGTTTGACATTTGTTTCAACTGTTCCTTGATACGGAACAACCTGGTGGTGACGTTTGCCAGAGATATACCCATAATGCCGGCAATATCCTCATAGGTCATATTCTCCAGCC
>JBGVQP010000035.1:0-100436 GCA_045127685.1 Candidatus Cryptobacteroides sp. | reverse complement strand
GAGCTCGCCCAAAGGGCTCTCCTCGCGTTCGTCTGTTGCCGCGAACGCACGAAGATGTTGCGGGTTAAAAAATAAATCGTAAATTTGGGTGATCTTTAAATTGCAGATTACGCCCCAGACACACAAATTGGAACACTACCGCTCCGGCGAGTTTGAGGCCAAAGTCGCCGGAGAGGTTTGAAGTGGCAAGTGTTGTCCTAGCTATTAGCGGAAACCGAGGCGGGATCAATAAAAACACCATCGTCGCAGTCAGAACAGGAAATTCTTCTGTGACGATGGTGTTCTGATTAGCGACATGTGAAAGGATATCAGAATCCGTGTTTCCAGATTATACAAAGTATGCATCTTGACACCTCCTTTCTTCTTCCTGAACAAAGCCAATTCAAACGTACTCTAACACGAGTCAACTATCGTAGAATCATAGACATCGACCTTTCCATCCAAATTCAAGTCTTCAACGATTCGGCATCGTATTTGTTTGCTAGTCTAAGGAATACATCTTTATAAATAAAATCTAAAAGCCGCGCGAATACGTATTTCCTTTATGCATATGCTATTCTACGTTAGTTTGGCAAAGATAATTTCAAATCTGCGCGCAAAAAATCTGTAACCACCTGACTCTCCCGATTTTCAAGACCCCCCTTTAAATTTTTTCCGTATACTAATGGTCTTTTTTAGGATCCACAAATTGGACTCTATACCAAATGAAAAGGACGCAACTCTATTCGTTTTATAAAACTATCTTCTGCAAAATACAAGCAAACACGATCTGTTTTATCTGTGCTATTGCTCAAAATCGTACTAATCTGCAGATGCATTTCTTCAACATCTTGATCAACATAGGAGACTCTAGTAGATTGGTCTCCCTCTTTTTCAAATTTAAAAAGTTTACAAAACTCATCAATTCTACTCGATAAGTTCTCATCTGAAATTGTAAAAACTAAAAGACATTTAATGTTTTGCATATCTCTCCATTTTAAAGCTCATTATCGTTATAAAACGACTTTATGTTTTGCAGTCTCCGATAAAACTTCTGTGCTATTCCTCTATTCTCATTCTTTGTCGTGCGAGTTTTTCCTTTTACCTTTTTAACAAATTCCTTTTCGCTAATATTATTTGCTTTATCTCTACAGTAAAGCAACGCAAAGAGATTAAAACGCCTAATGTCACATGGATGATAGGTTGCACCATACTCAGACAACCATTGTTCTAAAGCTTTTTGGGTCTTTTCATTTAAATTCATATTCAAAATCGTTTAATAGGTTTAACACACCCTCACACATGTGCAAGGTATTGATAAAAAGTCATTACCATGAAAGCCTTGCTTTCGCTTGGACTTCCGGACAACGCTGATTAAAATTTATTCTCTGACGCAGCGGACCGAGAAGCCGTATGCGCGAGAATTGCTGCCGAGGTGACCGACGAAGCCATCGGCATAGAAGCGCAGTCGGAACGCGAAGTCGCTGTAAGGAGAGGCAGACCAACAGCCGCCGTCGCCGCCGACATCATTCAGCCCCCCACCGTCGCTGCGGCGACAACCCGAAGTTGGATACCATGCAGCGGGAGCCGAAACACCTGAATCAAATAAGATTCCCTTGTTGATACTATCAAACTTGCCTTTAGAAAATCCCGCCTTTGCCCAGATTCCATCCTCGCCACCATCTGGCACTCTCCAACCTACTGGACAAGGGTCATATGCTGTCTTTTCTGTCTGCCAGGAGTCGTTCGGCATTGACAAACTCGTATAGTAAGTCATAGGATTTATTTCTGCCAGACTTTGTGAACCACCTGAGGTTATAGTCCATGTACCTGTAGAAAGAGCATCAATTGAACTAGATATTGACGAAGATCCCAAGAACGGATTTTTTCTACCCCATTGATAGAGAAGTCCTAGGGCCCCCACATCACCTGGAGTTGCAGAAGTTGCTCCTAGATTGCGATCCATCATTGTACCTGCATTGTTTGCATATACTTGCTCTGTCCAGCCTTCTTCAGCACACCAGATATGCCATGACCAGAGAATGGTACCTTTTGAGTTCTTTGCCGCAATCACTGCGTTACCATCACGGAAGTTTTCCGGAGTTTTGAAACGGATATAACCATCTTTGTAATCGACAGATGCTATAAGGTCACCCACATTCGGCATTTCATCGGTACCGAAAGATTCCCATAGCACCTCAACTGTCTTTACATTTCCTACAGTTCCATCAGTATTACCAAGCACAGACTTAAACTTATAGTTTCCTGCTCCTTGCACAAGATAGCAGTTAGCTGTACCGTTTGCAGAAAGGTCCGTATAAACTGTATCATCTTCTTCTCCTTCACCGGAGTCGTCGCCACCTTCTTCACCTTCGCCACCTGACTCTCCACCAGTGCTGTTCCAATCTTCAAGTTCGCATCCTATGTCAACCTTGATAGAAGTTGTGGAGGTATTCAAGGTTGCAGTATAGGTATAGGCGACTCCAGGACGGAAATTGAACGGGTCCTCAAGAAGATATGACACGCTCTTTGAGTTAATCTCGAGAAGTGGAACGGAACTTTCAAGCATCTGAGGAACGACTATCGCCTCATAAACCACTGCCTGAACTCCTTCATCGGTCCTGATACCGAGTTTCTTCATCTTGATTGACTTTGCGCCACTGTATGGATCCTTTGAGACAGAGCCCTTTGAAAGGTCAACTCGTGCACCGGTAACTGTGCTATGAAGAAGGACAGACGCATCATCAGGAAGCGAACCTACATAATCCTCACCTGCAACAATCTTCACTGTGAGCTTACTCATAAGGTGGCTCATTTGAAGATTCACTGCACCATCAGCCTGCTTCACTCCTTCTGCCTTTGCCCAAAGCAGGTCTGAAGCCTCATAGCCTTCTGCTGTCTGGTCAGTTGCAACTGCAAAGAACTGCGACTCTACGTCCTGAACCTCTTCAAAATATGGGTAATATGCATAAACATCGGATTTTCCTGCGCCCCAGTAGATTGCCTTCTCCGGAGTCCATGCAGAGCCGTCAAAGGTTACAGTTAGGTTATTTGCACGGTTACCGGATATCTGGAGCGGCATAGGAGTGGAGTCATCTACATAATCGGTCACATAAAGACCGATCTGGTCCATTGCATCGAAGGCATTTCCGGTTACCTTGGTTACTGCACCAGGTGCAAGGACTTTGAAAGACATTTCGCCGTTTGTGGCGACATCAGGGGTTATATTGCCCTCCTGACAGGCTGCAAGAGCGAGAGCAAGAAGTGGTATATATATCTTTTTCATATAATGGTCATTTTACAATTTCTAATTGGAGATTCTTTCGTCGCTTCGCTCCTCAGAATGACGTTTTCTTAAACGAAGGTTTGTCGCCCATGAGTTTTGGAGGACGCTGGTCAAATGGTGAAGATGCCATACCGTTATCCTCTGACCAGAAGTAACCACCTTTGGTAACAACTGACGGTAGAGCTTCCTTGTCGTTAGCCTTGAAGTCCTCGAATGAGTAGGTCTCGCCTGCATACTTCTTTATCCTCTTGACCATCGCCTCACGTGAAATGGCATTATAATAAGGTATATTATTATGCATGCAGCTCGTAGGCTCGCTACGGAACACACCCCTTGTATGGAAGAACGCGCCCTCATATACATCGACAGTGTTTGAGTACTGAGGGTCATAGATCATGTGCGCCCAAGGAACTGACTGCATATCTCCGGTAAGAGAAATGTTGCTATAGAAACCATACGACTGATACGCCCTAACATCATCTAAATGCTTACAGCAAGGACAAGAGCATGACTGAATGAAAGCATTATGGTAGATATACTCATCTGCAAGTTTGCCGAAGCCGTGTCCACCGGCTTCATGATGAACAAGACCTCTGAAGTCATATGGAGCAGGATCGGTGCTCATCGGAACAATTGCCACAGCAGAACCATCGCCCCACATATAACAGAGTCCGCTGTACTCGGCACTGTTCTCGATCATGATAATCAATGTGCGTGCAACATCATCGTTTATCGGGGCAAGGCATGCTGCAGCAAATGCTGTTTCAAAGTTTGGAGCCACGCCATCGTTGAGAGTATACTGGCTGCCGAAACGGGCCTCACGGATAGTGTTCACTGTTCCCATTCCGCTGTCAGGCGACATTCCGAAGACTCCATAAACATTGAAGTAGTCCTTATATGTCAGATATGGCTCAATGTCAAAGAAATAGCTGTATGCATCCTGCATTGCCTTCAAGTACTTATCCTCGCTGATATCCTTCGCATCAAAGCAGTCGCCCATGAGGACTATGTTGACACCATTACCTTTTGATGCTTCCTGCAAGGTAATCATATCGCCGTCGCCGTATTGATAGTTATACTGTTCTACCGTCATGCGAGTACGATAGTCCTTACCATCAAGAAGGAATACAATCTCCCCGTTCCTGTTTGCACTTCCTTTGGCAAGCGCATTAGCAGTTACTGTCACATCCATCTTTCCTGTTCCTGATGCTGGAGAAACAGTGACCCAGTCCGGTTTGCTTTCAATAGACCAGTTTTCGCCTGATGGAGCACGAAGAGTGAATGTCTTCGAGCATTCGGCATTAAGAGTACGATAAAGATTTCGACTTATAGAGAACTCTCGGTGTGCTGCAAAGCGTTTGAATTCACTCCAGTTACTTGCGTTCTTATAAAGATTGACAGACGCCTCCGGCACCTCAATAGTAAAGTTATCTTTTGCTACCCCATTGAAACTGTTTGCGTTGATTGTTGGAGGATTCTTGGCTTCACAGATAATAGAGTAGACGCCATGACAATTATCAAACGCGCCTGCCTCTATCACTTCAATATCCTTATGAAGTTTAATTCCTTCAAGGCCTGTACAGCCGGAAAAAAGTGATGATGGTACAGAAATTATATTTTTAGGCATTTCAACAACCCCACTTAATCTCCAACAACCAGAAAATGCGGAAGATCCTAACGATAGGAGTTCTGATGGTAGAACTAAAGTTCCATTAAACAAATTGCCTTTAAATGCTTCTGAACCTATTATTGTCACACTTTCTGGGATTCTCAATTCGCCTTTAAACTTCGTTCCTCGGAACGCTGTTCCTCCAATTTCTAGGAGGCCATCCGGTAATGTTAAGGTTCCAGAAAAGCCACTACAGTAATTAAAAGTTTGAGGTTCAATAACTTTAATCTTTGGAGGAATCACCAACGATCCTGTAAGGCTCCTACAATTATAGAATGCGTGATCTCCTATTGACTCAAGATTTTGTGGCAAAATTAAATTTCCGGTAATTCCAGAATCTTTAAATGCAGCACCTCCTATTATTTTCAAGGACTCCGGAAACGAGATTTCATTCAACAAACTTGTACAATCAGAAAATCCATGAACTTCCTCTAATGTATTTGGAAATTCTACTGATGTGATTTTTGTCCACGCAAATCCTGCAACATATTTCAAACCTTCTGGAAGTAATAAAGCACCAGCAAGTGAAGTAGATTGAAAAGCGCCGCCTTCGATTCTTTCCAACTTATCTGGAAGCACACATTTTACCAATGTATTTTTTCCAATAAAGGCATCTTTAGGTATTTTATAAACACCATCAATCAAGCTCTCTACCTCCTTAAGATTAAGCCTCTGAAGGCTTGTCATCTTATCGCGCATATACTCATAATCTTCTAATTTAATCTTACCAGTAAGCTTCAGGTTCTTGATCTTTGTAGGATCCATCTCAAGACGATCGACAATAGTTTTTTCCAAATCTCCAGCAATCGCATTATTCACCACAACATACTCCCTGGCATCCTCGCCATGAGAGACATTATCGGCCTCCCAGGCAGTGATATTGACTCCGTTAAGTTCAATTTCGTATGTTCCGGTCGCCGGTTTCTTGCTGATGCTCAGGTCAAAAGTCGTAATCTTGCCGGGAACATACTCTGTATCTTCCTCGGCAGTGAAATGCCTTGGCATGCCGTCAACTGTAATGGTAAGCAAGGTCTTGCCGGCTGGTACTGTCTGAGGAACAACGATAGCTCTGAACTCGTCATAGTCCTTCATCGGAACAATACCGGTAAGCGGAGCCTCACCTTCTGGTGTTACTACTCCTGTTGCAAGGTTGATTGTTGACTTACGGATAGTGTTTGTCACCAGAACTTCTTTGGTGGCTGCGGCATACTCCGCTGCATCAGCCCATCCTGTTCCCTGTGAGAAACGGATGCGTGCAGAAGACATCTTATGACGGAAGGTCAGGATGACCTTTGAAGCGGTCGGGGTAACCTTTGCTGTCTTTGCCCATAGGAAGTCAGACGCTTCATAAGGAGCCATCTGGCCGTGCTCCTCGCCCTTTGACTGGTCGCGTGCTACTTCAAACGGATATGCCTCAATTGATGAAGGATCGGCGTAAGGATAATAGCCGTAGAAATCCACCTGGGTGTCGTTATCCTTGTAAAACACATCATAGTCAGATACCCACTCACCTGCATCGTTGTAAGAAAACCTTACGTTGTCAGCCTGGTTGTCTTCCACTTTGAGGGTACCCGGAGTCTCGCCATTATAATTGACGATGTACACTCCTACCTGGTCTGCTGTGCAGAAACCGTCGGTAGTCACCTTTGTTGCAGGCTGCTGGAAGATGTCGCTGTAAATGGACACCTTGTAGGCATCGCCCTGCGCTCCCTCGGGTTTGAGTCCCGATTCGTTGAACGAACAGCCGGACACTGCCACAAGTGCCACCGCTGCCATCAGTTTAGTCAGTTGTTTCATATTGTTTATGTTTGTTCTTTTGTTAGCGTTAGTGTTGTCTATCTATCTTTTGAACGCTGTGCACTTCGCTCAAAGTTTTATTTGTTAGTATTTTTAGATTTCTCCGCCGACATGGTCGCCTTCTTCCCAGTCGACATATGAGTCTGCCCTGCCGGTACGGAACGTATTGACTGTGCTATATTTTACAGTTCCGTTGCTGATCACCTCTGTGAAATAGTAGTATGTGGTCTCGGCACCGAGACCAGAGAGTTTGAGAATAAAAGAGTCACCTACGAACTCAGTAACTGATACCTTACCTTTATTCTTATATACTGTAAGGTCGGGAGTCGTACTGTAATATACTGTCACCTTAAGGTCAAGGCTTGACTTTATCACGGTACCGTTGAATGTTGCTGTAAATCCTGTTGTATTCGCAAGAGTCAGGACTGCCGCCGCTGCCGGGATCTTCGGCACACTATACTTTGTACCGTCTGAAAGAGTCAGGTACACATTCTCCTCATCCTCCGTCACCGACTGAAAAAACGAATCACCATCCTGACCTGCCTCACCTTGTGGGCCTTGTGGACCGGTTTCACCCTGGTCGCCTTTATCGCCTTGTGGGCCTTGGTCACCTGTTGCCTGTCCAACTTCTTCCCATGACGTACCCTTGTCATTTGATATGTACCACTTACCGTTCTCTATCTTCAACTGTGGTGTAATGCCATCAGCACCAGCAACTCCTTGTTCACCTTGTGGTCCTTGTTCACCCTGAACGCCCTGGTTTCCCTGTGGACCTTGTTCTCCTTGGGGGCCCTGTGGACCCGTCTCACCCTGAGGACCTTGTGGCCCAACTTCGCCCTGCTCACCCTTGGCACCATCAATTCCGACAGCCTTCACTTTCTGACCGTCAGACAGCAGCCATGAACCGTTCAGCGTCCAGTAATAAATACCGTCAGTATCCTGTTTGATGCCGATCACTGGTGTCTGACCGTCTGCTCCAGTCTCTCCTTTATCACCTTGCTCGCCCTTTTCACCATCCTTACCGTGATAGATGGTCACCTTTCCGCTCTTGCTGAAATTGATGATATATCCGATTTCCTTGACACCTTCATAAATTGGAGTAACACTGGTTACATAATCTTTATTCTCCAATACCGAAACCACTGTCTGCAATGCCACAATGTTAGCATTCATCTGCTCGCACTCCTTCTTGAGCGCCTCATATGCTGACCAGGTCGGAATCTTGAACTCCGTACCATTCGCCAATGTGAACACCACATAGTCATTATTAGAAGTATCTACACTATCAAAGAAAGCATCGCCATCCTTACCGGACTCACCCTGTGAACCTTGATCACCTGTCGCCTGACCAACATCTTCCCATGATGCGCCCTTGTCGTATGAAATGAGCCATTTCCCGTCCTCAATCTTCAGCTGCGGAGTAATGCCATCCTTACCAGCCTCGCCCTGAGAACCTTGCGGGCCTGTCGATCCGGTTGCACCTTGAGAGCCATCAGCTCCGTCTTTTCCCGTGGTCGGAATCTTGTTGCCGGACTCGTCCACAAGCCAGCTGCCGTTCAGGGTCCAGTAATATATGCCGTCGGTGTCCTGCTTGATGCCGATTATCGGCGTCTGTCCGTCCACTCCGGCTTCTCCCTGGTCTCCTTTGTCACCCTTATCGCCGGTTTCACCTTTGTCGCCCTGCTCACCTTTCTCTCCATCCTTGCCATGATAGATGGTCGCCTTGCCACCTTTACTGAAATTGATAATGTAACCGATTTCGGCTGCACCATCATAGATTGGAGTCACGCTTGTGACATAGTCGTTATTCTGAAGGGCCGCAACTACTGTCTGAAGAGCTTGAATGTTGGTATTCATCTGCTCGCACTGCTCCTTCAGAGACTCGAATGCGGACCAAGTCGGTATCTTGAACTGCTGACCATTGCTTAATGTAAAGAGGACATAGTCGTTATTGCTGTAATTGATGTCCGTAAACATTGAGTCACCGCTTACTCCCGGATTTCCCTGTTCACCTTGCGGGCCCTGAGGGCCTGTTGCTCCGGTCTCGCCTTGCGGTCCTTGATCACCCGTTGCCTGACCGACCTCTTCCCATGTTACGCCCCTGTCGTATGAAATGAGCCATTTCCCGCCCTCTATCTTTAATTGCGGCGTAACTCCGTCTTTGCCGGCTTCGCCTTGAATGCCTTGCGGACCTTGCGGACCAGTGGCTCCCGTTTCACCTTGTATACCCTGGTCGCCTTGTGGGCCCTGTTCTCCCTGCGGTCCTTGTGCGCCGGTTTCCCCCTTGGCGCCATCTGTACCGACAGCCTTCACCTTCTGTCCGTCAGACAGAAGCCAGCCGCCGTTGAGGGTCCAGTAATATATGCCGTCGGTGTCCTGCTTGATGCCGATTATCGGCGTCTGTCCGTCCACTCCGGCTTCTCCCTGGTCTCCTTTGTCACCCTTATCGCCGGTTTCACCTTTGTTGCCTTGCTCACCTTTGGCTCCCTCCTTGCCGTGATAGATGGTCACGCTTCCGCTTTTAAGGAAGGTGATGGTATATCCGACTTCTTTCCCACCGGAAGTTATAGGAGCGACATTAGTCACATAGTCCTTATCCTGCAGAGCAGCAACAGTCGTCTGCAACGCCTTGATGTTGGTATTCATCTGGCCACAAAGGGTCTCCAGATATTCGATACGGCTTTCGTGATCGTTAAGTTTGTCCCATATCCGGGAATCGTCAAACTCCTTGCTGCAAGAAACAGCTGCAAAAAGGGATAGGGTTAAAAATAGTGCTAACTTTCTCATTCTGACAAGGGAATAGTTCAACTTGCAAAGCTATCACGAATAGTTTCCCCTATCAAGTTCACATTGGTTCGTTTGGCAGCAAGATGTGTATCTTCGGGCCCAATTACCAGAGACGCGATCAGTACACGACGACCCTTCCTGCCAATTCAGAAGGCCAGATGGCCTTATAGATGTTCTCGCTGGAAGAAGGAACATACAGAACAAGGTCGGGATGGGTGCCCTGAACTGCATCCGGGGAAATTGTCGGCGGAGTCGCGGATTCGAAATAAAGCGAACGCAAGGAGGTGCAGCCATAAAAGGCACGCGCACCAATTGCGACTAGACTATCTGGTAAAATTAATGACTCCAATGAGGTACAACCACTGAATACCTCATCGCCGATGCTGAAGTTCAAATCAAGACAGTCAACGAAAGTCACCGTCTTCAAAGACGAGCACCTCTTGAATACACAAGCATCTATACAGGAACAGTCTAGTCGCACCTCAGTGAGAGATGTACACCCTTCAAATGTACTCTCCCCAAGGGTTCCTAGCAGATAGTCCTTTAAACCATCAAGTTTATCGCAATTCTTAAATGCACCCTTGTATAGGGAAGAAATTCTGTGTGCTGGAAATTTTATAGACTCGATAGAAGATCCCTCCATTTTAAAGTATATGCTAAAACGAAAGAATCTATACTCATCAAACGATGTGACAGGCTTACCGTTCAAGGCATCAAATCCATAGAGCATTTCTGCCTGCTGCGCTTCATAGAACGACACTTCTGAGTCCCCATTGATATCCCATAACTTGACAGCTTCCTGTTTCATCACCGGACAGGCAAAATCAATATTATCAATAGGAGAGTGTTGGATCACATGTGCCATAACAGTGCCTTTGGAGCCACTTACAACAAAGTATGTATCCCTGGAAACCGCGCCATTGTACTCCGGAGTCTTCGGTATCCACACACCATCGGGGACAATGCCCCTATGGTCGGGGATGGATTCAGGTTCCATCCAATCTGGTGCAGATGGTACTTTTCGGAGTCTTGAGCCGGACCCCACCATATCAGCAAAATTACAGAGAGGAACAGCATCTCCAGTATATGACATATGGATATCATGCACCGGGCAGGAATTCTGAATCACCTTGAGGGGCAGTGTGCAATCAAACCCAGGATCAGCACTTCTGAACTGCAGTTCACATTCTCGAGGACTCTCGGTAGCATTCATATCGACGCGCAGGCTGCATACCCGACTCTGAGCGTCCACCTCCACGCCAAGCCAATCTGCCTCTTCGGGTACAATCACTTCAAAGTCCACAGTGCCTGACACGGGTATTCTCAAATCTCCACCCTCTACCTCAACAGAAACTGAACTGAACGGAATATCCAATTCATATACAGGTGATTCGGGTTCAGTAACGGGATCATCTGGACCAGGCTCCGGATCAGTCGGATTTGGCTCCGGATCAGTCGGATTTGGCTCCGTCGGGGTTTGTGAATCTGATGGATCAGATGGCTTCTGAGGGGTCCTGACCGAAAATTCGGTGGAATATTTCAGATGCTTGCCATTGCCGATATATGCGATTGCACGATATTCTGTATCATACTGGAAATCATCGAGATGCGCATGAAAAGAATTCCCCTTGAATGTACATTTGATCTTCATCTGTCCCCCACCGTTGACAGTATAAATAAACCCACACTGCAGGTCTGCAAGAGAGACATTCTCGACTGATGCGGAGAAACTGACGCCACCCTCCACCACAAGTGCCTCCGTGGAAACAAATTCCGGCACCCATTGCACCATAGGTTCAGGCCCTCCCTGACAGGAAAGGACCAACGAAACTACCATAAATAGATTTATGAGATGGCGAAGCATAGACAACTGTTTATAATGCAAACTTACAAACAATTCTTTATACTGAACATGTAATATGGAGCCTTTTTCTACTTTCTTAGTTTCAAGCTCAGTTTCCAACCTTTTATTCTATGCTTCCACCTTCAGCAGATTGATGCCGTTGATCTGACCAGCCACGTATGAAGGAGTATATTTTCCGTCGCGGAGAATGCGCGATATGTAAAGAGGATAGCCTACGATGATTTCCGACAGTTCAAACCGGTCTCCTGCCAGCAATTGGGAGTTTTCAGAGGCAACCACTTCAAATTGAAAGGAACCCAGATAATTGAGAATGACCAGACGGTTAGGAGCCCAGCCCAACGTCACTTTAGCACCCTCTGCAAGCTCTGCAACAGTCTGGCATCTGGATGAAAAGAATGTTGATGTGAACGCTTGAGACTCTTTCAGTCCCTCACAAAAACCCTTGAAATCCTTATATCCGATAAATCTGGACAGGACATCCAGCGTGGCAATACGAGGTGTTGGATTAAGACTCACATACCCCCACAACCTCTTGAGAGTAGATGAGGAGATCAGTTCTCCGATAGTATGTTCAATAACAACAGACAGCGACTCAAAATCCGTTGTAGTCGCTATCCGTCGTCCATATTTCTTCTCAACCTCTGTCAGGAGGTAAGCCAGTTCCGGTATATGTTTCTTCGCCATGTCGGCAAAGGTACTCTCAAAGGTCTGTGCGGTCAAGTTCATATTGGGTCATTTTACTAAAACCTTAATAGCCTCAGACTGGCGATTTTTCCGGGAAATCATAATACCCTGTGGCGGAGCTGCCAGGAATTGTAGATATTGTGCCAGATGCTGTAGAGACCTCCGATTATGGCAGTTTCGGGAGTCATGAATGTATAGGCGACCCATATGATGAAGACGGTGTTCTTCTGACCGAGGGCCTGCCCCGCGGTGACCTTGGTCTGACGTTGACGGACTGATATTTCACCGGTACACGGGTCGTAATGTCCCCCGATCGCCTTGCCTGCGGCAAACTGGAAAGCACAACATGCCAGAGATACCGCTGCCATAGCGACTATGACCCAAAGATTCAAAGTACTTGCCATCAGATATTTAACCGAAACTGCAATCGCAAGGGTGAGTGCCGCCGCCCATATATAGAAAGGCAGGTCCGGCCATGTGAGAAGTCTGCGGTGGAGCCGAGGAAACAGGTAGCGGACAAGCCAGGCGGCAAGACAAGGCATGATCAGAAGCGGAAACACCTTGCCGAGAATCATGCTGAAGGCCATCCAGAAATCGATACCGGCAATCGGACGAAGCACCGGAACAATCAGAGGGATCAGCACCGCCGTAAGCATATTTATAAAAATGGTATAGGTCGTTATTCCCGCCACATCTCCACCGAGTTTGCGGGTCACCACTGCAGCTGCCGTTGCCGTAGGGCATATCAGACAGAGCATCGCACTTTCAATCAGAATCACAAGACCTTCCTGCGTCATCCACCACCCGTCATGTCCCGGATCCGCCGCCCATCGCATCAAGGCCACTGCTCCAAGTCCAAGCACCACAAAAAGTCCTCCCTGGATCAATAACAGCCACCAATGCCACCTGTGCGGCCTGAGCTCCCTCGGCTCTATCCTGCAAAAGGTAAGGAACAGCATCGCGAACAGCAGAAACGGCTGCACGAATCCGACAATATCCTCAAGAAACGGCCCCAGACGATGCACCGGCGATGGCATATAATGATATAAAAGATAAACGGACGCCCCCGTCAGCATCGCGATGGGAAGCATCCATTCCTTTATGAACCCTTTGATTGACATCATACCCGGCCAAGCTCGTTGTTGAGTCTTGCCCTTATCTTGTTGAGGGTTGTTATCTCCATAAGTATAGACTCCTGTTCCTCGGCAGATACTGTCATCAGCTTTGACATCAGACCCTTGAGCTCGACTTCTACCTTCTTGCCCTGATATACGATAAGTGCCTTCGGCACATACTGGACAAGACGCGTACCGACTGTCGTCAGTGAATTCTCATAGTTCTTGACAGTAAGCTGATGCTTCTGAATGAGGATATCCCTGGCAACGGATGAAATGACCGGATTCATATTATCAAGAAGCCTCTTCTGTATAAGTTCGTCCGAGAGATTCTCATCATACATCCGGAAATACTCCTCATACACAAGCCTGTAAGGGGTATTGACAAACTCCGCCTGGTCCTCTGCAAGGGTGCCGTCAATGAATTCAGCAACCGACACCGAGTCTCCCTCCTGATAGTACTTTGAATCCCTGTCAAACTTCAGCAGCGTACTTCCGTGCTCAAGAATAAATCCCAGAAGTTCCTTTTCTGAAGCCTGCAGAGACGGTTCTTCAAACAAAAGTCCATCGGAAGGAGCAGCAGGACCGTCAGCCGGCGGCATATCATCAGGAGCAAGCATATCGACCGGTGGCACCATATCTTCCGGCATTACAGGATACCCTCCGTCCGCCGGAATGTCGTAAGGCACGTCCATCATAGGGGGAGCGGTCCTCTGCTGCTGAGGATACGAAACAGGCCTGCCCTGCTGCCTCTGTTCCCTTTCATGACGCTTCTTATCCTCGATAAGCATCTGATTTCTGGACTTGTTCACACTGTCGGTCAGCAACTGTTCGCTCATCTCGAACTTGTCCGCACAGGTCTTTACATACACGGCACGAATAATGGCATCAGGTATCAGAGATATGGTTTCTGCAATATCCTTGATAAGTTCCGCCCTTCTGATAGGATCCCCACCAGCCTCGCCAAGAAGCATATCCGTCTTGAAGTTTATGAAGTCCTGTTCGTTGGCGGCGATATAATCCCTGACCTCATCCAAGGTGTGTCTGCGCGCAAAATCATCAGGGTCCTGACCTTCAGGAAGCAATATGACCTTGACATTGAGTCCTTCCTTCAATATGAGACCGATGCCTCGAAGGGCAGCCTTGATACCGGCCGAGTCACCGTCATATATGATGGTGACATTATTGGTGAACTTGCGTATCAGGCGTATCTGCTCGATCGTGAGCGATGTTCCGCTGGAGGCCACTACATTAGTGATGCCCAGCTGATGCATCGAGAGCACATCAAGATATCCCTCTACCAATATACATTTATCTTGACGTGAAATCTCGCTCTTGGCGAAATAGATGCCGTAGAGGGTATGTCTCTTGTCATATATCTCCGACGTCGGCGAATTGACATACTTGGCCAGAGACTTGTCCGTACGCAGGGTACGACCTCCGAAGCCTATCACACGGCCGCTGACCGAATGGATCGGGAATATCACCCTGTCACTGAAACGGTCCACAAGACGACCGCCATCATACTGGATACAGACGCCGGTCTCTGTAAGGAACTCCTCCTTATGACCTTCAGCTCGAGCCTTGTCGGCTAATGCAGTGCGCGCTGACGGACCCCAACCAAGGCCATATTTGCGGATGGTCTCATCCTCAAGTCCCCTGCTGCGGAAATACTGATAGCCCACAGCCTGACCTTCGGGAGTCTGAAGGCTCTCCTTAAAGAATTTGCCAGCATATTCAGAAACCAGCAGAAGGCTTTCGTTACGCTGTCTCTTGGCGATTTCCTCTGCGCTTTCTTCTGTTTCTACAACTTCAATATGATATTTCTTCGCAAGGTATCTGAGGGCTTCGACATAGCTCATGCTCTCATGCTCCATGACAAATCCCACGGCCGTACCTGACTTGCCGCAACCGAAACACTTGAATATTCCCTTTGATGGCGAAACAACAAAAGACGGGGTCTTCTCATTGTGGAACGGGCAGCACGCCTGATAATTCGCGCCAGCCCTCTTCAATGTCACAAAGTCCCCTACGACCTCCTCTATACGGGCCGCATCAAGAATCCTGTTTACCGTTTCGTTAGGAATCATTACTGCTCGTCAACCTTTTCGAAATCAACATCCTGCACTTGATCCAAATCTGCCATTGTCCTGGCCACCTTCCTGCTTGAAATAATCTCCGACACTCCATATATTATGAGGGACGCGCCTACTATATATCCGAGCATATCCTCAACGAATTTCGGTTTGAAGAGCAGCAGTGCACCGCATGCGAGGACAACTGCAGGCATTATGAATGATGTCGCTCCCACAGGCGTCACCCTATTGGCACTGACAAGCACTATCAGCTGGAAAACACTGAACAGAACGAGGATGATGCCGATGATTGCAACGAACAATCCTCCAAGATTTTCCGCGAACACAAACATGAGCACAGCAATAACTATATTCAGTCCGCTGTTTGTCAGCACAAGCGGTCTCTGCCTCTGGTCTTCCTTCTTCAGACCGATCATAAGGGATGCCAGACCTGAAGCCAGGATAAAGGCTGCCATTATCTGGACTATTATTGTAACCGAATTTCCGGTGAAGAACATCACCGCTCCTAAAATCAAGGCAATGACAGCTCTGGCAATGCCACTGAATCTGTTTTTGTATCCGAATGTAATCATTTCGTTTTCTCTTATCTTTCCAACTCCGGCGTGGAGTGGCAAATGTTTATATGCATATTGAGTGCAAATGTAGGATTTTTTTGCTAATTTCGCTCGGTTTTTAAAGAGCACCATAACATGAAGACTGATATCGAAATCGCAAGAAGCGTCAAGATGCGCAAAATCACAGATGTGGCAGCAGAAATCGGCATTCCGGAAGACCAGATCGAACAATACGGCCACTACATGGCCAAGGTTCCCAGATCGCTCATAGACCAGGAAAAAATTGACAGAAGCAAACTCATTCTTGTAACTGCAATCACTGCAACCAAGGCCGGCATCGGAAAGACCACCGTATCTGTCGGACTTGCCCTGGGACTCAACAAAATAGGAAAGAAGGCCATCGTAGCCCTGCGTGAGCCATCTCTCGGTCCTTGCTTCGGCATGAAAGGCGGTGCTGCGGGCGGCGGATATGCACAGATACTCCCTATGGAGAAGATAAATCTCCATTTCACCGGAGACTTCCACGCCATCACCTCCGCACACAACATGATATCAGCGCTTCTTGACAACTATATCTATCAGAACCAGGGCACAGGCTTCGCATTGAAGGAAGTCCTCTGGAAGAGGGTGCTCGACGTGAACGACCGTTCGCTCAGGAACATCGTCACCGGACTCGGGCCACGCACGAACGGCCTTACAGCAGAGTCAGGATTCGACATCACTCCCGCATCGGAAATCATGGCCATACTTTGCCTTTCAACTGACCTCGAAGACATGAGAAGGCGCATCGACAACATCCTGCTCGGATACAGATTCGACGACACCCCGTTCAGAGTGAAGGACCTTGGCATAACAGGTGCGATCCTCGTGCTTCTTGAAACAGCATTGGAGGCCAACCTCGTACAGACAACAGAAGGTACTGCAGCATTTGTTCACGGAGGTCCTTTCGCAAACATCGCCCATGGCTGCAACTCGATCATCGCGACCAGGACAGCAATGAGTTTCGGAGATTATGTGGTAACGGAAGCCGGATTCGGAGCAGACCTCGGAGCAGAGAAGTTCTTCAACATCAAATGTCGCAAGAGTGGTCTGAAGCCTGACCTTACTGTTCTGGTAGCAACCCTCAACGGTCTCAAGATGCATGGAGGCACAGCTCTGGAAAATATCCATCAACCTGATGCAGAAGGAGTGAAGAAGGGATTTGCAAACCTCGACAGACACATTGCGAACCTCCGCAGTTTCGGTCAGACAGTGGTAGTTTGTTTCAATAAATATGCTTCTGACACCCAGGAAGAAATCGACCTCGTGAAGGAACATTGCGCCCAGCTCGGAGTTCCGTTTGCGCTTAACAACGCATGGGCAGAAGGCGGCGAAGGAGCTGTTGACCTCGCAAATCTTGTAGTCGAGACCATCGGAAACAACCCGTCTGGTCCGCTCCAGTTCACATACAGCGACGATATGAAGTTGACAAAGAAGATCGAGGCCGTGGCGAAGAATCTCTACAAGGCTGCCAACGTAAACTTCTCGTCAGTTGCTCTTCGCAAACTCGCAAATGCGGAAAAAATGGGTTGCGGACACTTCCCTGTCTGCATCGCCAAGACCCAGTACTCGTTCTCTCAGGACGCAAAGGCATACGGAGCACCGGAAGGATTTGACTTTGAAATCAAGGATATCGTAATCAACACCGGATCGGAAATGGTGGTTGCCATCGCAGGCGACATCATCAGGATGCCGGGCCTCCCTAAAGTACCTCAGGCAACCAAGATTGATATCATAAACGGAGAAATCGAAGGACTCAGCTGATGGTAGACACCCATAACCATTGCGAATTTTCATTTGACGGAAAGCGCACTACGGCCCATCGTAGTGCGCAATCTGCATTTGACAAAGGTCTGGACGGAATAGTCTTCACAGACCACTATGACAGCTACATTCCTGACGTCCCCGGGGAAGAACTGCCCAGACCGCAGGACTTCGACATTGCGGCACAGCAGGCTGAACTCGAGAGGGTGAACGGTCTTTTCCCAGAGAGTTTCAAGGTGCTGAAAGGTATCGAAATCGGGCTGAATCCACATAGCATGGAACAGGCGCGCATGCTTATCCGGGAGAACTCATTCGACCAGGTCATCGCCTCTGTCCATTACCTCGATGACTCCGACCCTTATTACGGAGCATATTTTGAAGGACGGGACTTCAAGCAGGCATATGGAAGATACCTTGAGGCGATTTATGAGGGCGTGACAGGGTTGAAAGATTTCGACATCGTCGGTCATTTCGACTATGTCGCAAGATATGCTCCATATCCACAGGACAGCATCCGGTATGCTGACTTCAGCGACATACTTGACAGCCTGCTTAAATACATCATAGAAAACGGCAAGGCTCTGGAAATCAATACAAAATCATGCGGAAGCAGCAAGGGTAGAGCAACTGTACCCGACATGGACCTTCTCAAAAGATACCGTCAGATGGGCGGAGAAACAGTCTCGCTCGGTTCCGACTCCCATACTCCTGACAATGTTGCCGACAGGTTTGACGTCTATGCTGACATGCTGCGCAGTGCCGGCTTCCGTTGGACTTCCCACTACGAAAAACGACAGCTTGTCCAGCTGCCGTTGTAAAGCCTTACGTCATCCCGAAGAACGTCACAGACGTGGGGATCTAAAGCACATATGCCCTTATATCAGAAACTGTGATCCTGTCGCCGGAGAGGATAAGAAGTCTCTCCACCACATTCCTCAGTTCGCGGATATTGCCTGTCCATGACTTATCGATGAGCATCTGCATCGCATCAGCATCCACAGGTCGCGGCTGCATTCCTGTTTCAGAACAGATCTGGTCTATAAAGAAATCTACAAGAAGCGGAATATCGCTCTTACGTTCGTCCAGTGAAGGGACATTGATCACGATGACACTCAATCGATGATACAGGTCCTCGCGGAAAGTACCCTTTGCTATCTCGGCCTTGAGGTCCTTGTTGGTTGCCGCCACCACGCGGACATCCACGGTGATATCCTTGTCGCTGCCGACTCTTGAAAGCTTCTTTTCCTGAAGCACGCGGAGCACCTTTGCCTGAGCGGCCAATGACATGTCACCTATCTCATCCAGGAAAAGCGTTCCTCCGTCAGCCTGCTCGAACTTACCCTTGTGCTGCTTGATCGCCGATGTGAACGAACCTTTCTCGTGTCCGAACAGTTCACTTTCTATAAGTTCAGAAGGAATGGCCGCGCAATTGACCTCAATGTAAGGCATTGCACTGCGATGGCTCTTCTGATGAAGATTCCTTGCCACAAGCTCCTTTCCAGTACCATTCGACCCGATGACCAGCACCCTTGCATCGGTCGGAGCCACTTTTTCAATCATGTCCTTGATATTCTGGATGGCAGCAGACTCGCCTATCATCGGCTGGCCATAGACCTTCTTCTTCAGGACCTTTATTTCCTTGACCAGAGAGACTCTCTCGGTAGCGTTCTTGATGGTTATAAGTATTCTGTTCAGATCCAGTGGTTTCGGAATATAGTCCGCCGCTCCTTTTCTCATGCACTCTACAACGGTCGAGAAGTCACCGTGTCCGGAGATCATTACAATAGCGGCATCGACACCCATGTCCACCAGTTTGTCCAGCACTTCCATTCCGTCCATTCCCGGCATCTTTATATCGCAGAAAATGATATTGTATTTTTCTTTACCGGCCATCGCACAGCCCTGTGCACCATCTTCTGCAACATCAACATCATAGCCCTCGTCAGAGAGTATTTCCTTCAGTGAGTTTCTGATCGATCTTTCGTCATCAATAATAAGAATCTTCATAAAGATTTAATTTTTTCAAATATCGACATTTTTGGGAGTTTTCGCAATATTTTATATTTTTGCTCGATTTTATCTGCCAGCAGAAGGCAGGGTTTTTAAAACATGAATATAATGCATATACCTGATATAATCATCGCCATTGACGGCTGTTCTTCCACAGGAAAGAGCTCCTTTGCGAAAATCATAGCAAACGAGTTTTCATTTCTGTATCTCGACTCCGGGGCTCTTTACAGGGGTGTAACCTTGTTTGCCATGGAAAACGGATACATCGACGACGACAATACAATAAACATGCCGGAACTGCTGCAAGGTCTTGCCGGACTTGACCTGCATTTTGGAGAGAAGGGGACTTACATCGGAGACAGATGTATCGAGGAACAGATACGCTCGCTTGCCGTAGCCGGAAAGGTAAGTCCCATCGCTGCTGTTGCGCAGGTGCGCGAATTCGTCGACCGCAAGCTTCGCGAGTTTGGAAAGAACAAAAGGGTGGTCATGGACGGAAGGGACATCGGAACCACCGTATTCCCCGATGCTGAATTGAAAATATTCATGACCGCCAACCCTCAGGTAAGGGCGCAGAGAAGGGCGGACGAAATGAGGGCGAATGGATCGGATGTAGACATCAGGGACGTGATGAACAACCTTCTGGAAAGAGACCGAATTGATTCCACAAGAGAGGTTTCCCCACTCACCCAGGCCCCTGACGCCATAGTCCTGGACAATTCCTACATGACCATGGAGCAGCAGTTGGAATGGCTTAAGAAACTTATTTCCGAGAAGTTCGGTTGCTAAAACAGACGCTATGCTTACAGTTGATATAGACAGCAACTCAGGATTCTGCGCCGGCGTCATACGCGCCATCAGCAAGGCAGAGGAGTTCCTGAAAAGCAAGAAGGCAGAAAAACTCTACTCTCTTGGAGCGATTGTCCACAACGACGCTGAACTTACAAGGCTGGTTGACAAGGGACTCGTGACCATAGACAAGGACGACCTTGACGAGATGCTGAATGCCAAGGGTGAGTCCCTGCTTATCCGTGCACATGGAGAGCCGCCGTCAACATATATACAGGCAGAAACCCTCGGGTTCAAGATCATTGACTGCACATGTCCGGTCGTACTCAAGCTCCAGCAGGACATCAGACAGGCGTACAGCAGACAGAAAGAGGCAGGCGAAGGACAGATACTCATCTTCGGAAAACCCGGACATGCCGAAGTGCTGGGTCTGCTCGGCCAGACTGATGACACCGCTGTTGTGGTCGAGAATATCTTCATGCTTGAAGAGGCCATCGGAAACGGCATGTTGAAACTTGATGTACCTACCGAGATATTCAGCCAGACCACAAAAAGTCCGGCAGAGTATTCGCTGCTCTGCGACAGATTGAGCCAGGCGATGACTGCACCCCTTGAAGTCCATGACACCATATGCTCACAGGTTGCCAAACGGCACGAGAGATTGTCAAAGTTTGCCATGGAGCATGATGTGATAATCTTCGTTTCAGGCAAGGCAAGTTCCAACGGCAAGGTGCTCTGCGAGCTTTGTAAATCCCTGAACATCAGAACATACCACATCGATCTCGTTTCGGAGATCAAACGCGAGTGGTTCAGAGCGGACGACAAGGTAGGAGTATGCGGCGCCACATCTACGCCGAAGTGGCTTCTGGAGGAAGCGGCAAAACACATCCTTGACCTTAACAAGTATGTGCCGGCATGGGAAGAAAAATTCTCCGAAAACGCTGATAATCAGTAAAAATTTGGTTAGATAGCGACATTTTTATATTTTTGCAGCCGATTTTGACGAAAATTTTTAAAAACAATTTATAACTATGGCAACAACAGCTGATTTCAAGAACGGACTTTACCTTAGCTTCAACGGCAAGCCATGCCAGATCGTATGGTTCCAGCACGTAAAGCCAGGCAAGGGTCCTGCGTTCGTAAAGACTAAACTCAGAAACCTCGAGAACGGACGTATCCTCGAGAACACTTTCACCGCTGGTGCAAAGATCGACACCATCAACGTCGAGAGAAGACCATACCAGTTCCTTTACAAGGATGAGGACGGATTCAACTTCATGCACGAAGAGACATACGAGCAGATTCACCTTGACACTGACCTCGTTGACAATGCAGACCTTATGAAGGAGGGTCAGCACGTTGAGATGATGTTCCTCGCTGACGAGGAGCGCTGCCTCACTTGCGAGCTTCCTACATATGTAGAGCTTGAGGTTACTTACACAGAGCCTGCTGTAAAGGGTGACACCGCTTCAACAAACGCCCAGAAGGAGGTTACCCTCGAGACCGGAGCCATCATCATGGCACCTCTGTTCATCAACATCGGTGAGAGAATCCGCGTCAACACTACTGACCGTTCATACGGAGAGCGCGTGAAATAATTCTATCTTACATAGAAACGATATTGCGCCCCGGAGTGATATTTCTCTCCGGGGCGCAAAATTGTACTTGGGAAACGGACTGGTCAAGTGGCAATAATCAACATTAAATTTCCATGCAGGCTTATCTGGTCACCAGAGGGAACTCGGATATACGGAGGGTCGTACAGCCGTATGGGATGAGTTCGACCGGATAGAATTTGCCTCCGGAGGAGTGGGATGAGCGGCCGTTATAGATGCGTTGTCTCTTGATGCTGAATGGCATCGGGCCTGTGTCGCCGTTGTAAAGTGTCCAGTCTTCGATCACAGCGGCCTCTGCGGTTATCGTTATCGGGCTGTCCTGTGGCGACCAGTACCAGTTATTCCGAAGCTTGAGACTGTCTACCTTGACTATAAAATGCTTCTGAGGCTCTATGGAGGCCTTGAAACGGAATGCATAGTTCCACGGACTCTGCGCTGTCACCTGCCAATAGTAATCGCCTTTCCTCTCTTTAGGATCCAAAGCTATCTTTTCCCATTTCTCATCTATCTTGAGCGCATATACAAGAGGGCCTCTTTCCACGCTTATGGCATTCTCATACCATGTATCCGTCCTGAGTGGCATAGGGAATTCCAGAGTGACGGTGTCGCCGTTTTTCCATGTGCGTGACAGGGTCACCATATTTCCTTCGTCCCTTGGCTGAACTTCTCCGTTCACCTTCACCACGGCCGCCTCTGTCCATGAAGGGATACGGAAGCTGATCGGAGCGGTCACGTTCTTTCTCTTGGGCATCGACAAGCTGATATTTATAATGCCGTCCATCGGATAACAGGTATCTTCAGTAACTGTAACATCCACCCCCTGCATGTTCACGGTGAAATGACACGGAGCGTAAGTCATGGCGGCAAGTCCGCCATCCTTTGTGGTATACCAGAGGTTCTGGGTGAATTTCGGCCAACCCTGGTGCAGGTTGCAAAGGCAGCACGGATAGCCGCAGAGTACACCCATGAGGGAGGCAGTACCGTCATACACTATATCGAAATTGTGAGGTCCTCTGGTTACGCTCACCTGATTGGCCTGCTGGAAATACTGGTGTTCCTTGAAGTCATCGGTAGTCTGGGCGGGAAGCGCATTGAAAGCTATTCTTTCAAGATGGTCGGCATAGGCAGTCTCTCCGGTAATCTTCATCATCTCTTCCAAAGAGTACATCATCTCCACGACAGAACATAGTTCCACACCCTGCACAGGATTGTTACCATGAAGTGCCTCATCTCCTCCAAACATTCCGTTCGGGTAGCCTCCATGGACACGCAGGTCACGGAAGCATTTGTCCACAGCATCTCTGTACCTCTGTTCAGGTCGCATCTGCCAGTAGACCACCGGCTCCTTGAGGCCTTGTGCCAGGTTGACGCAGTGGATGGTGCTTAGCTCTCCTATCTGAGTGGTCTCCAGGAACATATGGGTAAAATCCCACCCCTGCTGATGAAGCATGTCGCAAAGTTCGAGAAGGTATTTCTCTCCTGTCTTCTGGTACAGCCATAAGGCCACGAGCATGTTGTCTGCTGCCCTGAACTCCGCCCAACGGGTCCAATGTCCAAGATGTTTCTGGGGAAGAGTACGATGCTGATAACGGAAATATCTGTCCATGAAAGTCAGGACCCGTTCATCAGAAGTTGCATTGTAGTACTGCTGGAGTATCTTAAGCACGACCATTCGCGGCCACCAGTCCTCCGAATTCGTCCTCTGGATACCTGCTTCCTTGGGATAGTCCTTCACTGGTCCGAACTGGCCGCTTTCCTGCTGGGATGCAAGCGCCCATTCCACCCAGCGCTGCGCCTTGGCCTTCAGCTGAGCATCGTCAAGGATATAAGCCATCGGAAGAAGTCCGTCTATCCAGTACGGGCCTCTCTCCCACTGGTCTCCGTCTCCTCCGAGCCATCCGTTACGTTCACCCACCACCTGCGGATATATCATGTCAAGATCCGCCGTAATGCCATCTCTCTGACGCTGAAGCATCTCACGCAACCAGCCGTCAGGCTTGACCATGCCGAGAGGTAGTTCTTCATAAACTCTGTTGAGTTCCCGGGCATCTGCTGACTTGAATGTCATCAGTAGTGCCGCAATAAAAAGCAGCAATCTGTACATACAAATATCTTTTATCTGATTTTCCTTAAGGTATAACATCGTGCAAGCGTTATACTTTTTTGTGATGCTAAGGTAATGATTTTATGTATTCTTTGACATTTAGCATAAAACATTGACTCATCATGGCACCTCTGTTCATCAACATCGGTGAGAAGATCCGCGTCAACACAACTGACCGTTCATACGGAGAGCGCGTGAAGTAACATTTACACTTGATACTTTTAATAGAGGTCATCTGAGTACGTTCAGATGACCTCAATTTTTATTTCGTATAGAATCTGTATTCTGTTACAGAACGGTATTTTTCGCCCGGACGCAGGAGCGTACTCGGGAACCTTGACTGATGCGGAGAGTCCGCCATGTGGATCGTCTCCAGAAGCATACCGTCATATTGTTGGAGAAGACGGCCGCCCTTGCCCATCACTGTTCCGTTGACGCTGCCGCAAGTCTCGGTCACAAGATTCGGCTCAGTACTCCAGACTTCCACGCCTCTTCCACAATCCTGTGCATACAGATCAGCAATCTTCTTCAGACTTCCGTCCCAGTTGTTCACTATCCAGGAGCCGTTACGGACCTTTCCGGCATTCTGCTTCGTCATTCTATAGTCAAATCTGTTAGGAGTACGGAAATCAAACGGTGTGTCTTCAACGGCCATGATTGTCTCAGGAATGCTCTGCTTATTGTTCATGATGCAGGAATCCGCATCCATCATGAAAATATGGTCTATGACATTTCCTGCCTGGTATCCCTTCAGATTGAAATAAGTATGATTTGACAGGTTGACGTAAGTCGGCTTATCAGTTTCTGCCTCATACTCGATAGAACATGTGTTGTTATTGTATAGCCAATATGTGACCGCACACATGACATTTCCCGGCAAGCCCGCTTCCCCATCAGGACTCAGACGGGTGAAACGCACTCCGCAACGTTCTTCTTCCTCTATTGTCTCGGCATCCCACAGATATCTGTCAAATCCCATGTCTCCTCCATGAAGCTGCACCGGAGCTCCACGGTTTTCATTACACTCTATCTCGTAGTCCTGACCGTCTATGGTGATTGTCGGGCCAGCTATACGGTTTGCATAACGTCCGATGACACATCCCATAAATCTATAAGTCTTCTGACCGGCTTCAATTGATGCGATATCATCGAAACCTATCACAATATCCGTCAATTTCCCATCACGGTCAGGAACATTGACTGCTATGAAGCGTGCTCCAAAGTCGCACAGTTCGACAGAAGATCCGGAAACGTTAGTAAGTACATACTTGTGGACTTGCTCACCTGATGAAAGATTACCATATTCCAGGACCGAAACCGACGGCTTTGCAGAGCATCCGGTCAGAACGACCAGGACAGATAAAAGAAATTTTCTCATAGGATGATCTTATTTAAATTTATACAAAGGTGACAATTATTTTAGAAACTTAGACCAAGCGTACAAAATTTATACTAACTTTACGGTAATTATTACGATGTACATTAACCCAAACCTTTAATATTATGAAAAAGATTATCCTTATGGCAGTTGCAGTGCTTGGCTTCGCTGTCGCTGGAGCCGCTAAGCCAAGAGCGGTCGGTATCCGCGGAGGTTACGGCCTTGAAGCGTCTTACCAGCATACTCTCGGAGAAAACTTCATTGAGGCAGATTTAGGTCTCTATACCTTTAATGCTATAAATGTGGGTGCGACTTACAACTGGATGATAGCTCAGCCACAGTGGACTGACCGTGGTGAGTGGGGCATCTATGCCGGCCCGGGTGCAAACCTCGGTCTCGGATTCAACGGCTGGTTCAATGTTGCAGTCTGCGGTCAGGTTGGACTTGAATACACATTCTGGTTCCCTCTCCAGCTTTCAGTTGACATCAGACCATCTCTTGGTTTCTCTACCGGTGACGAACCTCTATATTTCGGAGGCTTTTATCCTTGTCTCGGCGTAAGATATAAATTCTAATTCCGCATACCGGACAAATTATGCGGCTCTCCTATCGGAGGGTCGCATTTTTGTTGTATCTTTGAGAAAAGATTTTAACCGATATGAGAAAAAGCATAGTAATACTTGTAATACTTGCGGCAACAGCTGTATGCTCTTTTGCACAGCCACGATCAATTGGTCTTCGCTGTGGCGTTTCCGGATTTGAAGCAGACTATCAGCATACTTTTGTGAATAAAAACCAGTTCCTCGAAGGAAACTTCGGTATCGATTTCGGATATAATGCCAAGGGCGCGACCGGAGTAAAGGCAGTTGCCATCTATAACTTCGTATGGGCACGCCCTGCATGGACAGACAAAGGTTCATGGGCCCTGTATGCCGGACCTGGCGCAACCATCGGCTATGTCAACGATATGGCGGTATGGAAAGCTCCCGACGGAATAGAAATACTCCATTCCGAACTACTTAACGGATTCATGCTTGGTATCTGTGCACAGGTCGGACTCGAATACACCTTCTGGTTCCCGCTTCAGCTGGCTGTTGACCTCAGGCCTGTCATAGGAATGCACGTGAATGAAAGTACCTTTGCAAAAGACACCAAATATGGAGCACAGGCGGGCTTCTACGACAACGGACTTCTCGGTTTCGCACCTTCAATCTCCGTAAAATACAGATTTTAGCACAGCACTTATCACGTTGGCTAACAAGCATTTAACTAATCAAGGGGTAGGTTTGTAGCCTACCCCTTGATTATATTAGACATTATGTATCAGGCACTTAAGTGCCACACTACGGATTAAGCAGATCGACATTCACAAAACCGTTTATCTCTTGGATCAGTTCGATGGAGACAGCTGCAGTTCGACGCAGTTCTTCAGTCGCATCAGGGGACTCCACCACCTCCATATAGATATTTATAGCATCGCCGAAACGTCTGTTCCGGCGATGCTCTTGTGCTATATCAAATAGTTCTGTTGCGGTCATTAAACCAATCCGGAGAATCCCATGAAGGCCATTGCAAGCAAGCTTGCTGTGATCAGAGCGATCGGAATACCCTTGAACGCCTTAGGGACATTATTTAGTGCAAGCTGCTCACGGAGTCCGGCGAAGATTACCATTGCGAGACCGAAACCGAGAGATGTTGAGAAAGCATACCAGGTCGCCTGGCCGAGTCCGAAGTCCTTAGTCACCACGGTGAGCGCGACTCCAAGAACTGCGCAGTTTGTAGTGATCAGCGGCAGGAAGATACCCAAGGCCGCATATAGGGATGGGCTGATCTTCTTGAGAACGATTTCCACCATCTGTACCAGAGCGGCAATCACAAGAATGAATGAAATGGTCTGGAGGAACTCAAGTCCGAGAGCTGCAAGAGCCATATTGAGCAGATATGTAACCACTGTCGCAAGAGTGATCACAAAGCACACAGCCATTGACATTCCGGATGCCGTACTCAGTTTGTTGGACACTCCAAGGAATGGGCATACTCCAAGGAACTGAGCTAGCAGGATATTGTTTACGAATATCGCCGATATGAATATTATTGCAAATTCTACCATAGCTTATTGAATTATTTCTTTGAAGTAAGTTTCCTGAAGATGACGATGAGATAGCCCAAAGCCATGAAGGCTCCCGGCGCGAGCACGAATGCAAGGATTCCGTCACCCTCGATGAACTTGAATCCGAATGCCGATCCGCTTCCAAGCACCTCACGAACAAGTCCGAGGACGGTAAGAGAGAGGGTAAAACCAAGTCCGATACCGATACCGTCAAGTGCAGAGTCAACCACGCTGTTCTTGTTTGCAAATGCCTCTGCACGTCCGAGAACGATACAGTTCACCACGATAAGCGGAATGAACAGACCGAGGGTCTCGTACACATCAGGGACATACGCCTGCATGATGAACTGGAGCAGGGTCACGAAAGTCGCGATCACAACTATGTATGAAGGGATACGCACCTTGTCCGGGATATATGCCGCAATGGCGGAAATCACGATATTGGAGAGGATGAGGACGAACATTGTGGCAAGTCCCATGCTCATACCGTTGATGGCCGAAGTGGTTGTAGCCAGAGTTGGACACATACCAAGAAGGAGGACGAATGTAGGATTCTCCTTGATGAGGCCTTTAGTTATAAGTTGAAATTTTCCCATGTCTTATTCCTCCGTGTTATTTACTGACGATCCTGTAGCGGCATCCAGCGGCATCGGAGTGCCCACTATAGTCGCGAACACATTCGCTGCAACTGCAAGACCGTTTGCGTATGCGCGTGAAGTGATGGTTGAAGCTGTGATGGCATCAACATCGCCGCCATCCTTCTTCACCTGAAGATTCTTCTCAGACGGATCGAAGCCCTTGAACTGGTCTGTAAACGACGGCTCCACACATTTGGCTCCAAGACCCGGGGTCTCCGCCTGCGAGAGCACCTTTGTATTCCAGATGACGCCGTCGGCATCGAATCCTACCTTGATGACGATAGGACCACCGAAACCGAGAGGCTCCACATTGATGGCACAGCCCACAGTGTTGCCTTCCTGGTCGTATGCAAGGTTGTAGGTGTATGTACCCCCGTTATATTCCACGGTCCTTGCCTCTTCGATAGTCACTGCCGACTCAGGAAGCACTTCCTTGATCGCTGCCTCGTTCTTTGCCGCAGCAGCCTTGTCGATAGGTGCCTTGGTAAGAGCATATACTCCTGCAAGAAGGCCGGAACATACCAGACAGATTGCAAAAAGGCAAAGTGTCATGTTCTTGAATGATGATTTTACTGCCATGACTTACCTCCCGTATTTTTTAGTGTGGCACACCTTGTTGATAAGAGGTACCAGCGAGTTCATGATAAGGATAGCAAAAGAAACGCCCTCCGGATATGCTCCGAAGTAACGGATAAGCATGGTTATCAGACCGATGCCGACTCCGAAGATTACTCCGCCCCAATTGCTCATTGGCGATGTCACATAGTCTGTTGCCATGAAGATGGAGCCGAGCATCAGACCACCGGTAAGGAGGTTGAATGCAGGGTCTGTATATACTTCAGGGTTGATGAGCCAGAAGATTCCGGAGAACACAGCTACAGTCACCCAGATAGACACTGTGATATATGGTCTGATGACCTTGCGGGCAAGGAGATATACAAATCCGATAAGAAGTGCTATGGCAGAAAGCTCACCGGCAGAACCTCCGATATTATAGAACAGGGTCTGCAGGTAATCCATTCCTTCGATAGCAGCGATGCCGCCTTCCTTGGCAATTCCCAGAGGAGTCGCTCCTGTGTATCCGTCAGCAAGAGCATTGACGATGAAGCCTGCCGGCTTGGTCCAGTCTGTCATGTAGGTCGGGAAGGATATCAGAAGGAACACTCGACCTGCAATTGCAGGGTTGAAAAGATTCTGTCCGATACCACCGAATGTCATTTTAGCGACACCGATAGCGACCACTGCTCCGATAAACACAACCCACCAAGGTGTGGTTGCCGGAAGGTTGAGGGCGAGAAGAACACCGGTGATGACTGCTGACCAGTCACCGATGGTACATGTGCCCTTGAGAAGATATTTTGTGATAAGGAACTCCAGCAGTACGCATGAAGCCACGCTCACTCCGAGAACGAGCAGTTCAGACCATCCGTAGAAGAGAACGGACACTGCAACTGCAGGAAGGAGTGCTATCACGACGTCACGCATCAAGGACTTCGTTGAAGTCGTTGTGTGAAGATGCGGCGACGGTGAAACGATTAGTCTATCCATTTATATTAGAGTTTTTTGTTATCGATTTGAGTGGCAGGGGACAACGGTAAAAACCGTGGTCGCCCGTGACCTCGTGAACGGGAGGGGCCCGGCGCCAGCCGGGAGGGATTTAGTTTTTACCTTTGTCCCCTGCCGCGAATAATCTTGATGACGTCGCCTTTGGCAAGGCGGATGATGTCAAGAAGAGGAATGTTTGCAGGACAACTGTAGAGGCAGCAACCGCACTCTATACAATCCTGAACAGCATTTTCCTCCAGCTCATCAAACATGTCGTTACGGGCATACTTCTGGAGAAGGAAAGGCTCGAGTCCCATAGGGCATGCCTCAGCACACTTTCCGCAACGGATACATGCGCTTTCCACTCCGCGTATTGTCTGCTCTGCAGTCAGATAAAGTAGTGATGAAGAGCCTTTTACAGTGGTCGCATCAAGGTTGGCAATGGCCTTACCCATCATAGGACCTCCGCTGATGATCTTTGCAGCCTCCTGTGGCACACCACCTGCGTATTCTGCAATATATGAAAGCGGCATACCTATACGGAACTTGTAATTGTGCTGCTTCTCGAGCGGGAGACAGTCTCCTGTCACAGTAAGCACATTCGTGATGAGCGGCATATTCTTCTGTACAGCCTCATATACAGCAAGAGAAGTGGCGACGTTCTGAACAACTGCGCCGACGTCAATAGGAAGTCCCATAGACTTGACCTGACGTTTCATCACAGCATCGATGAGCTGCTTCTCACCTCCCTGCGGATATTTCTTCTTGAGAGACATGACAGAGATGCCGTCATAACCTTTGGCAGAGGCCTGAAGTTCAGCGACTGCTGCACGCATGGCCGAAATGGCTTCCGGCTTGTTTTCCTCGATGCCGATCACTGCAGGGCAACCGCCAAGGACCTGCTTCATGATGGCAGCTCCGATGACGATTTCCTTGCTTCTCTCAAGCATTATGCGATTGTCTGATGTAAGATATGGCTCACACTCGGCTCCGTTGAGGATAAGGCAGTCTGCCTTCTTGCCGGGAGGCGGGCAGAGCTTGACGTGAGCAGGGAAAGTAGCACCTCCAAGACCCACGACTCCGCACATCTTGATCTTCTCAAGAATAGCCTTGTTGTCCTCTGGAATCACAGTAACGATATCATCTGAAAGATCGATACCTTCTGCCCACTCGTCGCCCTCGACAT
Source organism: Candidatus Cryptobacteroides sp. (assembly GCA_045127685.1). Taxonomy (GTDB): domain Bacteria; phylum Bacteroidota; class Bacteroidia; order Bacteroidales; family UBA932; genus Cryptobacteroides. Next base: position 69,426 of record JBGVQP010000035.1, on the reverse strand, counting down.
CAATCTCAATGTGCATGACATTGTTTCCTGCCAGGTCCTTGCGAGGCGCAACCGCCTTCACTGTGCCTGAAACAGACGAATGGACATAAGCAGAAATGAATCCAGCCGGCTCCGCGATAACCTGACCTACCTTGACCTGGTCACCGGCCTTCACGACAGGTGTAGCAGGAGCACCAAGATGCTGGGCCACAGATATATATACTTTCGAAGGAACAGGAAGAACCTCTATCTTGCAGTCCTTTGAAATCTTCTTGTCACTTGGGTGGATACCACCGATTGAAAAAGTCTTCAACATAGTTCTGTTCCTCCTTCTATTCTGGTTTCTCTACTTGAACTGGTGCGGCAGGAGCCGGCTTCGGAGCAGCCGGTGCAGCCTCCGCCTTTGGCTTGATCACCGGGAAATTCACGGCGTGAATAGCACCAGTAGGGCATTCTGCAACACATTTCTTGCAAAGCTTGCACTTGGTGTAGTCAATGTAAGCAAGATTATTCTCCACTGTGATAGCCTCGAACGGACAAACCTTGGCACACTTGCTGCAGCCTATGCAGGCTGCCTTGCAGGCCTTGCGCGCAGCGGCACCCTTGTCCTTGTTGACACATGAAACAAATACTCTCATGTTTCTGCGGCCCTTGTTGCGGAGTTCGATCACGCCCTTAGGACATGCCTTCACACATGCTCCGCAGGCTGTACACTTGTCCTCATCAACAACTGGAAGTCCGGTCTGCTCATCCATGGAAATAGCCCCGAACTGGCACACAGATACACAGTCTCCACATCCGAGACATCCGAAAGAGCAGGCAGTGTCGCCGCTGTAAAGCGTAGCCTTGACACGGCAAGACTGATACCCGCCGTACTCATTGATCTTAGGGCGGTTTTCACAAGTTCCGTTGCATCGTACAACAGCCACCATAGGTTCCTTGACGGCAACCTCGCGACCAAGCACGGCAGCAACCTTCTGCATTACGTCGTTGCCTCCGACAGGACAAAAGCATTTGTCCATATCTTCAGACTCGACGCAGAATTGAGCAAACGCACGACAGCCTGCCTGTCCGCAGCCGCCACAGTTCGCTCCCGGCAAAGCCTTCTCGACGTCGTCGATCCTTGGGTCTTCCTCCACCTTGAACTTCTCAGCCACAACGTAGAGTACGACAGCAAGGACAACTCCAAGTACGACAAGGATTGCAATAGTCCAAATTACTGTTTGTGTCATAATTATTTGATATAGAATACGAATTCGTTCTTCAGTCTGTCACGCAGAAGCCATATCACGAAGTAATATACCCCCACTCCTGCAAGGGATCCAAGTCCTGCGATCGCTTCCTTCCCTTGGGCTCCTTCAAAAATCGCCAACAAAGATAATATTAAAATCATCAAAACCGCCAAAGGAATCACATAAGATATCCACACGGCCTTGAAACCCATGGACTTTTTGGTAGCCAGGACAACTTCATCGCCGACATTATAAGTCGCATAAGGGTCTGTCGGCAGAGAAATCACCTTCTCTTCCGACTCAGAAACGCCGCAGAGGCCCTTTGCATGGCACTCCGCACAAGCTGATGGCACAAGGATTTCGACCGTAGTGAAATCCGGGGTCATATCAATGACCGTTGCTCTGTGTGTTATTTCGTTTTTCATTTTGTAACCAATGATTCAAATGGATATTTCAAGTTTTTATATGATGCCATACGGCCCTTTGCCGTTCCCACAAGCAGAGGGGCTTCAAAGAGAACCGGGAGTCTGTTATTATCGTCACTGACCCATATGGTCATGTCGGCTTCCCCCTTGAAGACCTCTCCTTCAAGAAGCTTGGCGCCAAACTTTATCGTCCTGACAGTACCGATTCCCGGAACCTTGACCGTTTCTCTACCATGGAGGATGAAGTACACATTGAACACCTCATCATCTATGGCAAAGGTCATCGGATATTTCCTGCCCGGATCTATTATGTCAAAATCCATGTTCCTGGCATAATAGAACAGGGTCGGAAGATCAAATGTACAAGGCGTAAGAGGTACATCCACAATGCTTTCACCCACCTTTGATGTATAGAGTTCCGCCCTTATCGCCGGCTCCGGTGCATCCCAGTCATACACGTATAAGTTCCGGGCCTCGTAATCTCCTTCCTGAGAATGCCGATAAAACTTCAGGGGTCTGATCCCGTCACGCGTAAACCATGACTGAAAATCCTCCCTCACCTTGAAGAACAGGTCGTATATCCTGGTTGTGCGGCCATGCATGGTACACCTGTATGCTTTCTGCCCGTTGAACGTAAGACTGTCCAACCTGACCGTTGCACTTCCGACATCCGAGTCAAGCATGCCCCACTCGTAATGAAGTATGAAGGTCGCCTCTTCAGAATGTGCGAATGCCACGGAGGCATCTTCCACAGTCCTGACCGGTATGCAGGAAGTTGAAACCGGATTCTCCTGCGCATACTGCGGTAAAGTAACCGCAGCAAGACACAGGAGAATCAATATTGTCTTGCGCAGACGCATATTTATTACATAAAATCAGATGTTCCACCGAAATCATCCGAAGGTCCCGGCTGAGGCTGAGGTTGGAACGGTGCCTCATAAGGAGCTGAAGGTTCAGAATTCATCGCTGACGCCACCGGGGCTGACTGTGCCTGGTAAACAAGACTCTCCTGCTCGTCAACGAAGCGGACCTCATCTGCACGGAAGCGCATGTCTATATCTCCGATGGCACCGTTACGATGCTTGGCGATAATGATCTGTGTTCTTCCGACATCTGCTGCATCTTCGTTGAGTCCCTGATAGTCATATCTATGGATAAACAGTACCATGTCGGCATCCTGCTCAATGGAACCGGACTCTCGAAGGTCGCTGAGCTGCGGTCTGCGGTTGCTTCCCACACGGTTTTCCGACTGACGTGACAACTGGGAAAGTGCTATGATAGGAACATTCATCTCTTTGGCCGTAGCCTTGAGAGTACGCGAAATCGCCGCAACCTCCTGCTCACGCATTCCGCGGAGTTCCGCCGGACCCTGCATAAGCTGAAGATAGTCGACAACTATCAGACGGACGCCTTTCTGATTGACAAGCCTCTTGACCTTGGAACGGAATTCCATTACGGGCAGAGACGGGGTGTCATCTATATATATTGGTGCATTGGTAAGCCTTGTAAGCTGTATATTAAGCTGCTCCCACTCCCAATCCTTGAGCTTGACTCCACCCTTGATCTTGTCCGCACTCAGTCTGGTCTCGGTAACCATCATTCGTTTTGCAAGCTGTATGGCAGGCATTTCAAGGGAGAAGAACGCAACCGGCATGTTGTGATCGACGGCGGCATTTCTTGTAAGGTTCAGCACAAAGGCAGTCTTACCTACAGAAGGACGCGCAGCAAGAATGATCAGGTCCGAGGCCTGCCATCCCTGGGTGATTGCATCCAAAGAAGGAAAACCGGAAGGAACGCCGCTGAGGCCTGACACATCCTGAAGTCTCTCCAGTTCATCAAGGGCCGCGTTGATGACTTTTCCTATATCCTGGACATCCTTCTTGACATTGTTCTGGATAGCCTTATATACCCTTGACTGGGCATTGTCTATGAGGTTGTCCACATTTATACCCTCATCATAGGCATCCTTCAGGATGGCATAAGAAGCTGTTATCAGCTCTCTCTGAATGCATTTCTGCTTGAGAAGCTTGATATAATATTCAATGTGGGCTGCAGCACCTATCTTCTGGGAAAGCTGCACAAGAGCAACGGTGCCTCCCACCTCTTCAAGCTTTCCGACAGCCTTAAGTTTCTGCGACACGGAAAGGAAATCCAGAGGCACATGCTCTCCTGCAAGGGAACGCATCGCCTCATAAATCACTCTATGTCTTTCGCTGTAGAAGCATTCCGGCTCAAGTTCGCCGATTGCATCATCAACGCAGTTTGGCTCTACCAGAAGTGCACCGAGGACAGCCTCTTCGACATCAAGAGCTTGAGGTGGTCTGTTTCCCACCTCAAGCCCAAGTGTTTCCAGATTGACCGGCTCGTCCTTTCTTCTGACGGAGCGTTTCTTTCCGCCTTCAACAGCCATAAGTCAGATTATTCGAATTCTGGATTAACCAATATTCTACCGCAATACTCACATACGATCATCTTTCTGTTAGCAGCGATGTCGATGAGTCTCTGTGGAGCGATTGTATTGAAACATCCACCGCAAGCGTTTCCGTTGAAAACAGAAACCACAGCAAGATGATTGTTACAACTCTGACGGATGTGCTCGTATGCGCTCATTGTTCTTGCATCGATCTTGGCAGCGCAAGCATCTCTGTTGGCACGGAGTACTTCTTCCTCCTTTGCTGTAGCCTCAACGATGGTAGCAAGCTCCTCGTTCTTTGCCTTGAGGTCTCCTTCCCTTACCTCAATCTTCTCCTTGATAATCTCAACTTCGTTCTTCTTCTCGTGGATGCGTTCCTTTGTCTCGTTGATATTCTTCTCTGCAATCATCCTGAGAAGCTCCTGATTCTCGATTTCCTTGTTGAGAGAGTCGTACTCACGACTGTTTGCAACATTTTCGAGCTGGGCCTTGTACTTCTCGATCTGAGCATCGCACTCGGCGATGTTGAGTTTGTTGTCAGAGATGGATCTGGTGTATCCCTCAATCAGCTCGGCAACACGTGCAGCCTTTGCCTTAAGTTCAACGAGCTCGTTCTCAAGAGCCTCGACCTCCATAGGGAGTTCGCCCCTGAGCTGGAGAATCTTGTCGATCTCCGTATCCGCCTGCTGGAGAGCGTAAAGTGTCTTAAGCTTCTCTGATACAGAAATATCCGAATCAGCAAAGCTCTTCTGAATCGATACGAACGTCTCCCTCTGGTCGATAGGAGTCTCGATTTTCTTTGTCTTTTTAGCCATATCGCTTAAAAATAATATATCGGGTTACTATTTATATTCTGCGTAATGCGAACCGCAAAGGTAGGAAAATTTTTCTTTATCAAAGAAAATAAAATATCAACTATATCTATTTCACTTTCATAATGTCCGATATCCATGATCATGAATCCCTCGCGCGTGAAATAATTATGGTATGAAATGTCTCCACTGATATAAAGCTGGGCTCCGGATTTCTGGGCGGCACCTATCAGGGAACCGCCGGAACCGCCGCACACGGCAACTCTTGATATCGGTCCGGCAACAGGACGCGAGGTCTTCAGACATTTCAAGCCGAACTTCACTTTTACATACTCTGACGCCTGCAGGGCCGTCATCGGTGAAAGCAGATCACCGACAACTCCGAGGCCGGTCCCATCTCCTTCATCAGCAAGGACCTGAACATTTACAAGACCAAGACGTGCCGCCATCGCGCCACTCACTCCTCCAGGCACCTTGTCCGCATTTGTATGGGCGGCATATATGCTTATTCCTGCCCTGACCGCCTTGATGACGGCTGCTCCTACGACATCATCCGGGGAAATCTTCTTCAGACCGGAAAAAATCAGCGGATGATGGGTGATTATCATGTCCGCCCCACAAGCAACGGCCTCATCCACCAGCTCCGGCGTACAATCCAGAGCAATAAGCACCGAGGTGACTTCGTCTTCCGGCGAGCCCACACAAAGTCCGCTGTTGTCCCATCCTTCCTGAATGGAAAGAGGAGCGAAGTCTTCAATTACCTTTATTATATCCTTTACCTTCATAGCTGAAAGATTGCCACGGTCCTTTGGACCTCGCAATGACGTGATGATTTTATTATAATAACGCGATGTTTTTATATAATAACGTGATGTTTTTATTAAAGTTCCGCGCGAATTTCAGAAAGCTGCTGACGGATACCCTTGAGCGTCTGAAGCACCTTCTGCTTGTCCATCCCCCCTTTCCTTTCTTCTCTCAGACGCTTGGCCGCCCCTTCCAAAGTCAGGCCTTCTGTCTTGACTAAATGATGAATCTTCCTGAAATTGTCCACATCTTCCTGCGAAAAGAGCCTGTTTCCCTTCGCGTTCCTCTGCGGCCGGATGAATTTCGGGAATTCATTAGCCCAGAAACGCACAAGAGACGTGCTTTCGTTCAGGATTCCGGCGACTTCGCCTACTGTGTAAAATAGTTTTGTCATAAAATCATTTTTTTAAGATCCCCACGTCGCTTCGCTTCTCGGGATGTCGAACGTCAATCCAGTGACTGTCCTGTACTTGCTGACATGATCAACATATTCACATACTCGTCCGGAGTAACGGATTCAAACATATAGTGGACTGGATCCATAATCAAAGTGTCGCGATACACCTCATAATGGAGGTGAGGAGCAAAAGAGTTGCCGGACACACCGACATAGCCCACAACCTTACCCTTCTTCACACGGTTACCCTTACGTACCTCAATATCAGCCAGATGAGCATAACGAGTCTTATAGCCTCCATTATGTGTAATCGTCACTACATTTCCCAACCCCTTTCTGGACTTGGTCACATCCGTAACAACCCCATCGCCTGCCGCATGCACCGGATCTCCTGCCGGAGCGATAAGATCCAGACCGTTGTGCATGATCTTGACCTTATAGAACGGATTTATCCTCTCCCCCACCGAGGCTCCTGTCTGGGCAAACGAGAAGTCCTTCAACGGATTGCACATCGGAGGCATCTCACACTTTCCATCCTGAAGACGTTCTATTATTTCACGGAAATCCGACTCCACATCAGCAGCGCGCTCCTTCAGGACATCCAGCCTTGCTTCCGACCTCTTCACGATATCGCCGTCCGGAATGGAATCCAGACCGAAAAGATAATCGATGGATGCACCGGGATCCATATTCGGGGCAGATGTGTGAAAAATTTCTTCATATATCCTGTCGTCTCGGACAGTCAGTCCGTCCACAACACCCGACAGCATTTCCTCACGCTCTTCAAGCATGGGAAAAACCTTGGCATACATACGGTTCTCTTCCCTGAGACGCCTTTCCTCATCCGTACTGAAGAATATGGCAAACACCACATAATACATCACGGCCATGGACAGAGAAGCCACAAACCAGAGCAAGGCCTTGCGGACTAACGCCCAAACAGACCTCCGGACCTTCCTGAAGCGGAAATCCTTCTTATCGAACTCGTACTGCTTCGCCATTATCTTTTCCTCCTTTTCTTATGCGACGGATGAAGAGTCACCTTCTCTGATGTGTCAGCCGTATTCTGAACCATGGTAGAATATTCCTCCGGGGTGATGGTCAGGTCAAAATAGTTTGCAGGATTGACATGAGCACCTTTGTAAAGCACTTCATAATGGAGATGCGGTCCCGAAGACCTTCCGGAATTGCCGCTCTCTCCTATGCATTCTCCCCTCTTGATCTTCATTCCTTCCGTAACACCTATTGATTTGAGATGGGCATACCTTGTCTTATAGCCGAAGCCATGATCAATGAGCACAGAATTGCCATAACCGAAAAATTCAAATCTGACAGATTCCACAACTCCGTCCCCGGTAGCATATATCGGATTGCCCGGCTTAAGAGCGAAATCCACACCACTATGTTTCTTAGACCGACCGGTAAACGGATCCTTCCTGAATCCGAAACTGCTGGAGAGACGATATATTTTCCTGTCCGGTACGACAGGAGGGATAGCTGGGACACAGGACGCCATATCATCCGCACGCCTGGAAAGAAGGGCGACTTCGTCGAAAGATTTGCTCTGGACATAAGATTTCTTTGTCAGAACATCCATACGCTCGACCGTATTGCGAAGTATTCCATTATGATCGACCGCATCCAGATACTCGTACCTGTTCACACCTCCGAAACCTGCATGCCTTACTTCCGCAGGAATCTCGTGCATACCGAAAATGGACCGGTAGATATCATCGTCCCTCATCTGAAGAGATGTCAGCGTCTGATCGCACTTGTCCAGATGCCTGTTCATGACTTCCACCCTGGAGACCCATTCGGCATTCTTCTTCTTGAGGATCAGTGTCTTGGGAAGTTCCATCCCAAAGACATCAACATAGAGCCAGAAGTACATCACCGCCAATACAAGGCTGCCCGCGAAATAAGCCAGAGACCTCATCGCCCGGGCCTTCTTCGAACGCTTCGCCACCTCATATGAAAGTGTTTTCGGATTGAATGTATACTTCCTTGTCTTTGCCATCGCTTGCAAAGATATACATTTTTTAGTAATTTTGCGGGTTATTATGCGGGTGCGCGTAGCGCGCTCATAGGAAACAGAAATAAAAACTACAGAATATGACATCAAAAGAAATCAGAAAAGCCTTCCTTGACTTCTTCGCTTCAAAGGGGCATCAGATTGTGCCATCGGCACCTATGGTCGTAAAGAATGACCCTACGCTTATGTTTACCAACGCCGGTATGAATCAGTTCAAGGACTGGTTCCTGGGAAACAGCCCGGCAAAGTGGAAGAGGGTTGCAGACAGCCAGAAATGTCTTCGCGTGAGCGGAAAGCACAACGACCTTGAGGAGGTCGGACGAGACACTTATCACCACACAATGTTCGAGATGCTCGGAAACTGGAGTTTCGGAGACTACTTCAAGGTTGAAGCCATCGACTGGGCATGGGAGCTCCTCACCGAGGTTTACAAGCTTGACAAGGACAGACTTTATGCAACTGTCTTTGAAGGATCTGAAGCAGACGGCACCAGTCTTGACACAGAGGCTATGGAAGCATGGAAGAAGCACCTTCCTGAGGACCGCATCCTTCTGGGAAACAAGAAGGATAATTTCTGGGAAATGGGTGACACCGGCCCATGCGGACCATGTTCCGAGATCCACATCGACCTCCGCAGCGACGAGGAGCGTGCGGCAGTACCGGGAGCATCGCTCGTGAACAAGGACCACCATCTGGTGATCGAGATATGGAACAATGTGTTCATGCAGTATAACCGCAAGGCAAGCGGAGAGCTTGAACTTCTCCCTAACAAGAACGTGGATACAGGAATGGGATTCGAGCGTCTGTGCATGGCTCTCCAGGGCAAGCAGTCAAACTACGACACCGACGTGTTCACCGGAATGATCGCAAAGATCGAGGAACTTTCGGGACACAAATATGGAAACACGACTGAAGAAGATATCGCCATGAGGGTTATCGCTGACCACATCCGTGCAATCAGCTTCTCTATCGCAGACGGTCAGCTTCCTTCAAACGTAAAGGCGGGATATGTGATCCGCCGCATCCTCCGCCGTGCAGTACGCTACGGCTACACATTCCTCGGATTCAACGAACCTTTCATCTGCCGTCTTGTGCAGCAGCTTGTTGACGACATGGGTGAGTTCTATCCGGAAATCGTGAAGCAGCAGACCCTTATCGAGCGCGTCATCAAGGAAGAAGAAATGGCCTTCCTCCGCACTCTTGACAGAGGAATCCGTCTGATGGACAACATCATGGCCAAGTCAGCCGACACCAAGATAATCAGCGGAGAGGACGCATTCGTACTTTATGATACATTCGGATTCCCTATCGACCTTTCGGAACTCATAGCGTCAGAAAAGGGTTACAAGATCGACCTTGATGGCTTCCAGGTGGAGCTTCAGAAGCAGAAGGACAGGGCTCGTAACGCAACCGCAATCGAATCAGGCGACTGGGTGGAGTTCGTTCACTGCGACAGCATCGAGTTCCTCGGATATGATTTCACCGTACTGGAAAACGTACAGCTCACACGTCACCGTACTGTCAAGGCAAAAAACAAGACCATGTTCCAGCTCGTATTCGAGCGCACTCCGTTCTATGCTGAAATGGGTGGTCAGGTAGGAGATACAGGATATATCCTTTCTGAGAGCGGCGAGAAGATCAACATCGTGAATACCATCAAGGAGAACAACCTCACCATCCATGTCGCAGAGCGTATTCCTGCCGACTGCACCGAGAGCTTCAGCCTCCATGTCGACACAGAACGCAGACTCCAGATAGAGAACAACCATACTGCCACACACCTTCTTCACCAGGCACTCCGCGAGATCCTCGGAACTCATGTCGAGCAGAAGGGATCTTATGTCTGCGACAAGAACTTCCGTTTTGACTTCTCACACTTTGAAAAGCTCTCACCAGAGCAGATCTCACAGGTTGAGAATCGCGTGAATGCACTTATCCGCGCCAATTACCCTCTTGACGAAAACCGTAACGCTACTATGGAAGAAGCTCAGGAAATGGGTGCTATGGCACTCTTCGGAGAGAAGTATGGAGACAAGGTGCGCGTGGTGAAGTTCGGACAGTCGTGCGAGCTCTGCGGAGGTACACATGCTGCGGCTACAGGACAGATCGGATTCTTCAAGATAGTTTCAGAGTCGGCAATTGCTGCCGGAGTGCGTCGTATAGAGGCTGTCACAGGAATTGCAGCAGAAGAACTCGTGAGCGGCATGGAGGAGACCATCCGCACCGCAAAGGCATTCTTCAACAATGTTCCTGACCTTGCGGGAGCGATCAGAAAGATGGTAGAGGAGAACGAGGCATACAAGAAGCAGATGGAGGAGATCGCAAAGGAGAAGACTCTCGCACTCAAGGGCACGCTCAAGGGCATGGCAGTAGAGATGAACGGTATCAACGTCGTAAAGATTGATACTCCTATGGATCCGGTAATGCTCAAGAATGCAGCATTCATGCTTCAGAAGGAGGCTCAGAATCTTGTCGTCGCAGCAGCATTCGAAGCGGCAGGCAAGCCACAGCTTCTTCTGATGTACACTGATGACCTTGTAAAGGCTGGTCACAATGCCGGTACTGACGTACGTGAGGCTGCCAAACTTATCCTTGGCGGTGGCGGTGGACAGCCTGGCCTTGCGACTGCAGGAGGTAAAAACACCGAAGGTCTCGCAGATGCACTTACCAAAATGATTGAAGCCGCTACAAAATAATGAAAAAACTCGACCAGTTCATACTACGATCATTCATAGGACCGTTTTTCGCGATCCTGCTGGTGGTCATATTCATCCTGATGATGCAGTTCCTCTGGCTGTATATCGACGAGCTGGTCGGCAAGGGTCTCAGTTTCAAGGTCATACTTGAATTTCTCGGCTGGGGCAGCGCCACACTGCTGCCGCTTTCACTGCCGCTTGCGACTCTGCTGGCATCGATGATGACCCTCGGCACAATGGGAGAGAACAACGAGCTGCTCGCCATCAGGGCTGCCGGAATCTCTCTCCAGCGTGTCCTCATCCCTCTGGCATCGGTATGTATGATTGTCAGCATCGGTGCCTTCTTCATATCGAACGACCTCATTCCTTTGGCTTACAATAAGATATACACTCTCCGAGACGATATCGGCAAGACAAAGGAAGAGATCAAGATACCCACCAAGACGTTCTACAACGGTATTGAAGGGTACATTCTGCGCGTAAATGAAAGAAACGACGAGACCGGAATGATGCACGGAGTGATGGTCTACAACCACACGGGCAACAAGGGAAACACCAGCCTTACGCTCGCCGACTCGGCTGAGATGAGGATGTCGAAAGACAAGAGTTACCTTACATTCGTGATGCATCACGGCAGCAACTACGAGGAGACAAACAACAAGAAATACCGCGATACCACGCTCCAGATGCAGAAGATTGACTTTGACAAGCAGTCCATCATCATTCCTCTGGAGAACTATGCCTTCCAGAAATCTGATTCAAGCCGTTTCAACGATCAGGTAAAGTCCATGAATCTGAAAAAGCTCAAGGAGAGCCAGGATTCAATCGGCACGCTCAATACAAAAGGCAAGCAGGACAATCTGACCTCGTTCAACAGGTCGAGGACCCTCCGCTACAACTCCCAGCTGGATACAACGGAGAAACGCGCAAAATACCCATTCGAGAAGAAAGGCAAGGGTGAATGGACAGATATCGATTCCGAAATCAAGGCAGTAGAAAAGGCAAAGAACAACGCTGAGGAAATGCAGAACTCCCTTACTTCATTTTCCCGAGAGCGCTACCACCACTCATACATCCTCAGGCTCATAGACATTGAAATTCTCCAGAAGTTCGCCCTGTCCATTGCCTGCTTCATCTTCTTCTTCATCGGTGCACCTCTTGGCGCTCTGATACGTAAGGGAGGACTCGGTACTCCGGCTATAATATCCGTGCTTTTCTTTGTTGCCTACTGGGTTATTGACATCTCGGGTGTGAAACTGGCGCGAGACGGAGCCGTAGCACCTTTCAGCGGAGTATTCTTCTCCAGCTATGTACTGTTCCCTACCGGACTGTATCTTACATGGAAGGCCGTGAATGACTCTGCAATCTTCAACACAGATGCGATAAAGAGCGGATTCAGAAAAATAAAGACAAAGATCATGAGCATATTCAAGAAGGAACGCATTGTATATATGGGTACTCCGGAGTTTGCTGTTGCGCCTCTGGATGCACTCATCAAGGCAGGACATAACGTTGTAGGAGTAGTCACCGTGGCAGACAAGGCAAGTGGCAGAGGACTGAAGATAAACGAGAGTGCTGTCAAGAAATATGCTGTGGAGCATAATATTCCTGTGCTGCAGCCTGTTTCTCTGAAAGATCCGGAATTTCTTGATGCATTGAGGGCATGGAAAGCAGACCTTTTTGTCGTGGTCGCATTCCGAATGCTTCCAAAAGTTGTATGGGAAATGCCTCCGATGGGAACATTCAACCTGCATGCCGCCCTTCTGCCTCAGTACAGGGGTGCTGCTCCGATCAACTGGGCTGTCATAAACGGTGACAAAGCCACCGGCGTCACCACATTCATGATCGACGACGGAATGGACACAGGAAAGATCATGTACAGAGAGCAATACATCATCGATCCTGATGAAAATGTGGGTTCTGTTCATGACAACCTTATGGAAATAGGTTCAAAACTCGTCGTGCAGACAGTCGAGGCCATCTTTGACGGCAGCGTCGAATATCGTGTGCAGAGAAGTTTCATCCAGGGCTCGGAAATTCTCAGACCTGCACCGAAACTTACCCGCGAACTCTGCCATATCGACTGGAACGGCAAGACCAGACACATATACAACCTCATCCGTGGTCTGAGCCCGTACCCGGCGGCATTCACTGAACTCGTAAAGGGTGACAAGGTGACACAGATGAAGATATATCAGACCGAGAAGGTTACTGGAGATGGCTTTGCGGAAATGCTCTCGCGCAGCGGACTTGAAACGGCAAAGCCTGGAACCGTACTGTCTGACGGCAAGACTTATCTGGCCGTTACGACAGCAGACGGAGCGATTTCGATCAAGGAACTCCAGCTGGCAGGAAAGAAGAGGATGGCCGTGAAGGACTTCCTTATCGGATTCCGTGAGCCGGAAACCTACACGACAACTGAAGGTACATCTTCGCAGATAACTGGTAAAAAAGCATAGAATGGGTAAGAATGTCGTCATAATATGTGACGGAAAATTTCCGAAAGATGCATATCCGAGATATCTTGTGATGTCGGCGGATTTCACCATCTGCTGTGACGGTGCTCTGGTGAAATACCTTCGTGCGGGCAAATCGATATTCGGACAGGCCAAGACTCCTGATCTTGTCATCGGGGACATGGACACGCTTTCCGCTTCCATGCAGAAAAAATACTCCGATATCATCATAAAGGAGGACGAACAGGAGCACAATGACCAGACCAAGGCTGTACGCTGGGCTGTGAATAATATCCCGGACATTGACCATATATATATAATAGGTGCAACCGGAGGAAGGCTCGACCACACCATAGGGAACGCGTCGTTGCTGATGGAATACACCCGGATGTTCGACCTGGACAAGAAAGGCATCCCGATAGATATGGTTACTGACGAAGGAACCGCATTCGCAGTAAACGACACAACGGAGTTTGACTGCGGCATAGGAAGAAGGGTATCGATATTCTCGCCGGACAACACACTCAGAATACGTTCTACCGGTCTGGAATACCCCACAGATGAGGTTATATTCGACAACTGGTGGAAAGCGACCCTGAACAAGGCTGTGGCAGACACCGTAAAACTGGAATTCAGTCACCCGTCGATGGCATTGATAATTTTAGATTAAACAGTCATTCATATGGACACAAATAAATACTTTCCGAAAGCAGCGGACATCGAGAGCGCATCCGAAGTCCTGAAGGAAATCCTGGAGCCGACACCGTTCCAGAAGAATGCAGACCTTTCTGCGAAGTATAATGCAGATATATATCTCAAACGAGAAGACCTTCAGATGGTCCGCTCATATAAGATCCGCGGCGCATATAATAAGATCAGGTCCATAGACCCTGAGACGCTCAAGTACGGAATCGTATGTGCCAGTGCAGGAAATCATGCGCAGGGAGTTGCATTCTCATGCAACAAGCTCCAGATAATGGGGTCAATCTACATGCCTACCACCACACCTAAGCAGAAGATAGAACAGGTGCGCATGTTTGGAAAGGAGTACATCGACATCGTCCTTACAGGTGACACCTTTGACGCGGCGAACACAGCGGCGATGGAGTTTGCGCGCAAGAGCGGCAAGACCTTCATACCACCGTTCGACGATCCGAAAATTATGGAAGGCCAGGGAACCATCGGACATGAGATAATCAACCAGACCAAGGACCAGCTTGACTATATCTTCATCCCTATCGGAGGTGGCGGACTCGCTTCAGGACTTGGTTCATACATCAAGCAAATGTCTCCGGACACGAAGATAATCGGAGTTGAGCCAGCCGGAGCACCATGTATGAAAGCAGCAATCGACAAGGGTGAAATTGTGGAACTTGAAAACATCAACAAGTTCGTGGACGGTGCTGCGGTAAAGAAAGCCGGTGCAATGACCTATGAGGTCTGCAAGGAAATACTTGACGATATCGTAATTGTTCCGGAAGGAGCAGTATGCACTACCATCATCCACATGTACAACAAGAGTGCGATCGTGGTCGAGCCGGCAGGAGCACTTTCAATTGCAGCACTTAACTTCTATGCAGATAAGATCAAGGGCAAGAAGGTGGCATGCATCGTCAGCGGAAGCAACAACGACATCACCAGAATGGAGGAAATACGCGAAAAATCGCTACTGTATGAAGGATTGAAGCACTACTTCATCATTACCTTCCCGCAGAAGCCGGGCGTAATGCTTTCATTCATCCGTGACATCATCGGTCCGACCGACGACATGGTATATTTCCAGTACATCAAGAAGACAAACAAGGAATTCGGTCCCGCTCTTGTGGGAATCGAGCTGGCGGACAAGGCTGACTTCCACGCACTTCTGCGCAGAATGGAGGCTCACCAAATCATGTATGAGCACATAAACGAGAATAATAAATTATTTGAAATATTAATCTGATAAGCTATGAGTACACCAAACTGGAGCAATCTTACATTCTCCTACAGCAAGACAAACACAATACTCCGGAGTGTTTACAAAGACGGAGCATGGTCTCCTGTTGAAAGCCTTACTGACGACAATCTCAAGCTCAGCGCATTTGCAGGCTGCCTTCATTACGCAATCGAATGTTTCGAGGGTCTGAAGGCGTTCCGCGGCAAGGATGGCAAGGTACGTATCTTCCGTCCGGAGGAAAACGCAAAGCGTCTCCAGAGATCGGCAGCATATCTCGGCATCGAGGCCCCGTCAGTGGAGATGTTCGTTGACATGTGCAAGCAGGTAGTGAAAGAAAACATTGATTTTCTTCCACCTTATGAAGTTACCGGTGCATCAATGTACATCCGTCCTACCCTCATCGGAAGCAACCCTCAGCTGGGCGTGCAGTCTTCAAAGGAAGCGACATTCCTGATGCTCTGCGCTCCGGTAGGTGCATATGTAGGTGGCGCCCTGGACGCTGTCGATGTAGTCATCGCACGTAACTATGACAGAGCCGCTCCTAACGGATCAGGTTCATACAAGGTCGGTGGAAACTATGCCTGCTCGCTTTACTCTCTTAATGTAGCGCACAAGCTCGGATACAAGGCAGTACTTTATCTGGATCCACGCACAAGAGAACATATAGATGAGTTCAACTCTTCAAACTTCTTCGGCATCAAGGGAAACAAGTATGTGACTCCTGAGTCGCCTTCTATCCTTCCTTCAATTACGAACAAGTCTTTGGAGACTGTTGCAAGACACCTCGGAATGGAAGTCGAGAGAAGACCTGTGCCGGTATCGGAACTCGCCGAGTTCGAGGAAGTCGGAGAATGCGGAACAGCAGTGGTCATCACCCCGGTACACAAACTCGTCGACAAACCGTTCCTTGAGTCAGAGGAAGAGACAGTTTACACTTACGGAGACGGCAAATGCGGTCCTAAGTCTCTCAAGCTTTACAACTATATCGTAAGCATCCAGAAGGGAGAGATCGAGGATCCGTTCGGCTGGATCACTTTTGTAGAGTAACGTCTCTGAAAGAAGCACTGCACTTTCTGAAACTAAATCCCTCCCACTTCGTGGGCCCCTCCCGTTCACAATGCCACGGGCGGCATGGTTTCAGAAAGTGCAGTGCTTCTTTCGTACAAACTCTATCCGTTATTTCGGAGCGATGCGGTAAAGGAATACGGCAATCAGGGTAAACACCACATTCGGCAGCCAGAGGGCTATGGCCGGAGGAAGAGTTCCTGTATGGACAAACATCTGGCTGAATCTCAGGAAGAGGATATAGGTGAATGCCAGGGCGATACCGATACCGATATTCCATCCGATTCCTCCGCGTCGTTTCTTAGAAGACAGGGCCACACCCATGATGGTCAGGATGAAGGCGGAGAACGGAAGGGCGAAACGCGTATTCTTCTCTATGAGCGCGAACTTTACATTGGCATCGCCTCGCATACGCTGGATATCAATAAGTTCGTTCAGTTCGCTGTAAGTCAAGGTCTCTACCGTATTTTCCGTAAGATAGAAGTCCTTGACAGAGAGGGCAAGAGTCGTGTCTATCTGCTTTCCGCTTCTTACGCGATCGGTAAGATCTTCGTTATAGTCACGGATGAAATACTTCTTCAACGTCCATGTACCCTTCGTCGAGTCATATACTGCTGATTCCGCCGATATTTTTGACACAAGCTTGTTGTCATTGATCTTTTCAAGTGTAAATCTGTACGCCGTGTTGTTCCATGAACTGAATGACTCGGCAAAGACATATTCACCAGGGGATATCTGATAGTGGACGTTTCGTCCGACACCCTTGAAGCGCTGCTTGATGTACTTGTTTTCAAATTCCAGACGCGTCTTGTTGGCCTCAGGGATGACAAACAGATTCAATCCAAGGGAGAACATCGCAATGAGCAGTGCGGAGAATATGTACGGGACCATCATCCTGTGGAAACTGATGCCGCATGAGAGAATGGCTACGATTTCCGTATCCGCAGCCATCTTGGAAGTGAAGAAGATTACCGTAATGAATACGAATAAAGGACTGAACATGTTCATGAAGTATGGAACAAAGTTCAGATAATAGTCAAAGACAATCGCCTTGAGAGGTGCCTCCTTGCTCACGAAATCGTCAATCTTCTCGCTGATGTCGAAGATGATGACGATGCCGATGATAAGCAGCAGCGCCACAAAGAAGGTCGTGATGAACTTCTTGACTATGTAGACATCCAGTTTCCTTGGTCTGAGATCGAACTCCATGTTTCCTAAAGTCTTGTTGTTATTCTCTTGACTGTCTCATCCTTCCATGCCTTGAAGTCACCGGCCTTGATATGTTTTCTGGCTTCACGTACAAGGTCAAGGTAGAATGCGAGGTTGTGCTCGCTGGCTATCTGTCCTGCGAAGATCTCTCCTGCAACGAACAGATGGCGGACATAAGCCTTGGTATATGTATGGTCAACGAATGATGTTCCCTTCGGATCAAGCGGCGAGAAATCATCCGCCCATTTCTTGTTCTTCATGTTCATGATACCGTCCCATGTGAACAGCATACCGTTACGGCCGTTACGGGTCGGCATTACGCAGTCGAACATATCCACTCCCCTTTCGATGGCCTCAAGCAAATTAGCCGGAGTACCTACGCCCATAAGGTAGCGTGGCTTGTCCTGCGGAAGTATAGGACATACGACTTCAAGCATCTGGTACATCTGCTCAGTCGGCTCGCCTACAGCAAGTCCTCCGATTGCATATCCCTCACGGTCAAGGGCCGCGGCATGCTCAACTGCCGCCCTTCTGAGATCCGGATAGACACAGCCCTGGATAATCGGGAACAGAGCCTGAGAATATCCGTAAAGCGGATCCGTCGCATCGAAATGCTTTACGCACCTTTCCAACCATCGCTGGGTCAGTTTGAGAGATTTCTTTGCATATTCATAGGTAGCATTACCCGGACAGCATTCATCGAGCGCCATCACAATGTCTGCGCCGATGATACGCTGGGTATCCATATTGTTCTCAGGAGTGAAGATGTGTTTCGATCCGTCAATATGAGAGCGGAAAATGCATCCGTCTTCAGTCAGTTTTCTGATCGGGCTGAGAGAGAAAACCTGGAATCCGCCGCTGTCTGTCAGGATCGGCCTGTCCCAGGACTCGAACTTATGCAGTCCGCCGGCAGCCTTGAGTACATCCAGTCCCGGACGCAGATAAAGGTGGTAAGTGTTTCCAAGGATGATCTCTGCCTTGATATCCTCCTTAAGGTCCCTGTGATATATGCCCTTTACTGATCCTACTGTGCCTACCGGCATGAAAATAGGAGTCTCTATCTGACCGTGATCTGTGGTTATGACACCGCAGCGGGCCGACGAATTAGGGTCGTTATGTGTCTTTACAAATTTCATCCTTGTCAAATTAACCCCCAAAGATAGCAACTTTTAGCCAAAATCGTGTATATTTGTTGTTTGTAGAGATATCTTGCCCGCCATGGGGCAGCCAACATGACCAAAAAACACTAAAAATCACATAATATGAACAAATCAATCAAATCAAGACTTATAGTCATGAACCTACTGCAGTGGGCCGTATGGGGTGCCTATCTGACATCGATGGGACAGTACCTCGGCTCTGTGGGACTCGGAAGCAGAATCGCGATCTTCTATGCGATGCAGGGTATCGTCTCCATGTTCATGCCGGCCCTGATGGGTATCGTGGCTGACAAATGGATTCCGGCTCAGAAACTGCTTGGCTACTGTCATGGCATCGCAGGTGCGGCAATGACAGGCGCAGCGGCATACTGTATGAGCGCAGGAGTGCCGTCTTTCGGTATCCTGTTCGGACTCTACTCCATCAGTGTGGCCTTCTACATGCCTACAATCGCGCTTTCAAACTCGGTTGCGTTCAAGATTCTCTCTGACAACGGCTATGACACCGTGAAGGACTTCCCTCCTATCCGCGTGTTCGGAACAGTAGGATTCATCGTTGCCATGTGGGTCGTGAACTTCGTGACCAACGGTGACGGCATTTCGTTCCAGAAGACTTATGACCAGTTCTTCGTATCAGGTATTCTTGGTCTGGTCATGCTTGCATACTGCTTTACCCTTCCGGCATGTCCTTGCAAGGCGGAAGGCGGAGCCGAGCAGACACTTGCGCAGAGATTCGGACTGGACGCGTTCAAACTGTTCAAGAACGCCAACATGGCAGTATTCTTCATATTCTCCATGCTCCTTGGCATGGCATTGCAGATTACAAACAGCTATGCGACTCCGTTCATCGAGCACTTCGCCTCAACTCCGGAATTTGCGCAGACATGGGCTGCACAGAACCCGGTTGCACTCTACTCCATCTCACAGATTGCCGAAACCCTCGGTATCCTCCTTATACCTCTTGCCATGAGATTCTTCGGAATAAAGAAGGTCATGCTTATAGCGATGTTCGCGTGGGTACTTCGTTTCGGACTCTTCGGAGCAGGTGACACCGGTTCAGGTCTGTGGATGCTCGTTCTTTCAATGATTGTTTACGGAGTGGCATTCGACTTCTTCAATATCTCCGGAGCACTTTATACCAACATGAGAACCAGGGAAAAGATCCAGAACAGCGCCCAGGGACTGTTCATGCTCATGACCAATGGTATCGGAGCGACAGTCGGTACCCTATCAGCTGGAGCCATCATGAACCACTATGTATATAACGCCGCCACACCGGACTGGAGCACCCCTTGGTACATCTTTGCAGGATATGCCCTCGTGGTTGCGGTTGCATTCATGATCTTCTTCAAGCAGCCGGCTGATCCTAACGAGAAAGTAGCATAAGCAGCAGTAAAGTTATCAAGACTTGACTACCGGTTAGTCACAACCAATTAACATACAACGTATTACGCAATTCAGGGTGGGTCAAAATGACCCACCCTGAATTGTACAACTTACTATATTTCAAAACCTTACGTTTTTCAACGACGTGAATTCCAATATTTTACCGCGTCTTTAGCGAAGTAAGCCGGAACGGATTTACTTCGTCAGTCCGAGTTTCTCCATCAAAGCCTCCGGCTGAGGATTGTGACCGCGGAAGTTGCGGTAGATGACAGCCTCGTCTTCCATGCCGCCCTTCTCAAGGATTTCCTTGCGGAATGCGTTTGACACCTCTGTGTTGAAGATACCCTTCTCCTGGAAAAGAGAGAATGCGTCAGCCTCGAGCACCTCCGCCCACTTATATGAGTAGTAACCTGCAGAGTATCCGCCGGAGAAGATATGCGAGAAAGCGTTGGACGAGCCGCATCCGGGAACTGAAGGCATCACAGCGTATGGAGCGAGAACCTTCTGCTCAAACTCGATGGTGCTTTCTGCAGGAATTGTCTCAAGAGTATGCCATGCCATATCTACAAGACCGAAGTGGAGCTGGCGCACCTGAGCATAACCTGCCTGGAAGTTCTTTGCAGCCACGATCTTCTCAATGAGTTCCATAGGGATTGACTCACCTGTCTGATAGTGCTTTGCAAAGGTATTGAGATACTCCGGCTCATATGCCCAATTCTCCATGATCTGAGAAGGAAGCTCCACAAAATCGCGCGACACACCTGTTCCTGTGAGAGATGGGTAACGGCCCTGTGCAAGGATACCGTGAAGAGCGTGTCCGAACTCATGAAGGAATGTTGTAAGCTCACTGTGAGTGATAAGTGACGGAGCATCTGCAGTAGGCTTGGTGAAGTTCATCACGATATTGATGAACGGTCTGTACTCGACGCCGTCCTTGATGCTCTGGCCGCGGAACTCAGTCATCCACGCACCGCCTCTCTTGCTTGAGCGCGGGAAGAAGTCCGCATAAAGAAGGGCCAGGTGGCTGCCGTCTGCGTCCTTTACCTCATAGACCTTTACATCTTCCTGATATACCGGAACATTGTCAAGTTCGTGGAAAGTGATTCCATAAAGACGTGTAGCAAGGCCGTAGACTGCATCAATACAGTTTTCCAACTGGAAGTAAGGCTTGAGAAGTTCCTCGTTGAGAGAGTACTGCTCCTTCTGCAGACGCTCTGACCAGAACGAGAAATCCCATGGCATCAGTTTCTCGGTAAATCCGTTTGCCTTTGCATATTTCTGGACAGCAGCGACATCCTTCTTTGCAAAAGGAATTGACGGAACGAGAAGACTGTTGATGAAATCCGTCACTGTCTTTCTGTCCTTCGCCATTCTTTCCTCAAGCGCGAAATCCGCGTAAGTCTCATAGCCGAGCATCCTGACCTTCTGCATCTTCAGATCGACTATCTTCTTTACGATATCAGTGTTGTCAAACTCTCCACCGACTGCCCTTGTATTGTATGCTGTCCACATCTGTCTGCGAAGCTCGCGGTTCTCGCTGTACTTCATGAACGGGCCGAAACTTGGATAAGCGAGCGTAAATGCCCATCCTTCAAGTTCCTTCTCCTTAGCCGTCTCTGCACCCATCGCAACCACATACGAAGGTAGTCCTGCCAAATCGGCAGAATCAGTGATATGGAGGGTATATGCATTTGTAGCGTCCAGGACGTTCTTGCTGAACTGAAGAGTTGCCAGAGAAAGTTCCTTTGAGAGTTCGCTGTAAACTGCCTTATCCTCTTCCGAGAGATTTGCACCGCTGCGGACAAAACCCTTATAGGTATTCTCGAGGAGCTTCATCTGATCCTGATCCAGACCCAGACTATCCTTCTTCTCGTACACAGCCTTAACCCTCTCGAAAAGCGGAGCGTTGAGAGAAGTGTACATGGAGAACTCTGTCAGCATCGGAGAAACCTTTTCTGCGATAGCCTGCATATCATCGTTAGTGTGTGCCTCCATAAGGTTGAAGAAGATGCCTGCAACCCTGTTGAGAGTCTGACCAGCATACTCCATGGCCTCAATTGTGTTCTCAAAGGTCGGCTCTTCCTGGTTTGCCACTATTGCATCGATTTCAGCCATTCCCTCTGCAATACCTGCCTCAAATGCTGGAAGGTAGTGTTCTGTCTTGATCTTGTCGAATTCCGGAGCGCCGAACGGAGCGGACGACTCCCTCAAAAACGGATTTCCCATATTGTTACAACTTGTAAGAAGTGCAAGCGCTGCGCCTGCGATAATGATTCCTTTCTTCATATTATATATATTATTTGCTATCTAATCCGTTACAGACCGGATTCCGGACGGTGCGGTTCTTCGCTCCTGTCGGCCGGCTCTTCACGAACGGGCGGCAAAGTTAACGAAAGATTTTGTATTTTCGTCATACAATATATCCTGTTGGGAGTCATTACATAACTTATATCGAAACAGTGATAATATTCCCTGCGGCCAGTCTTTCTGTAATATGTCGAATAGCCGGGATTGAACCCCGCCGCAGCAACATCGGAAATCCAGGCAGAATCCTTGCCGGCCTTGAGCAGTTTGTCAAGAATTTCGTAATTCCTGTCCAGAATCTTGAGGATCTTTCGTTTAGCCGAACGGCTCATCCTGGCCAGTGTGTTGTTATGTCTGTTCTTGCACTCCTCACAGCAATATTTCTTGTCCGTGCGACCATAACCTATGCTTTGCCCGCACTCCAGGCAACGTGGAGTATGCCTTACTCGTTTCTTACCATAATCCATGACTTTACACCGTTGAGATATAACTGACAAATCTTGCCACGAATTCTGACATTTCAAAGTCACATGGGCGGAAAACCGGAAATCACCTGCTGTTTTTTTTCTTTTTTTTAAGTTTCGGCACAGGATTAAAATTTATTTTGCGTTCCATTAAAAAGATTTTGCGGCACATAAAAAAAAGAAAAAACAAAAAAGAGAAAAAATCGTCAGCAGAACAGTCTGAAACAACGGAATTCATGATTTTTATGCATTCCTTTGCCATCAACCTACAAAGCGCGCAAAAGATGTGGGGAAGAATATGTTATTAACCAAATGAATGCAAATTTATGGAACACATCAACAGGGTGGAGATCCAAGGCAACGTCGGAATGGTCCGCCTGAACGAACACAACGACAGAAAAGTGGCTCACTTCTCTGTCGCGACCGAACTGCTGTACAAATCCAGGGAAGGAGTGCCCGTCTCGGAAATCACATGGCACAACATCGTGGCATGGAGCGGCAAGGACATCGTTGACCTGAGCCTCATCACCAAAGGAACTCCGGTACATGTTTTCGGCAGAATCAAGACCAGCAAGTACACATCTGCAGATGGTACGGAAAAATTCTTCTATGAGGTAATGGCCAACCGGCTGACAATAGTCAGAGACTCCGAAAACAGACCTTAAACAGTTTTTTGAAGTTGTGCGAGGACCGCGGAGAGTTTCCGCGGTCCAAATAACTGCCAGTTTTTCAGTCCCGGAGACCGGAGCCTGAAAATTTAACATAATATTAGTTAGAAACCGTTGATTTTTGTAGTTTAAGAATTTATCTTTGCAGATTGAATGGACGTAGATAATAATTTAAAACACATATAGATATGACTCAGAAATTCAACGACGGCAGATGGAGCCACAGAATCGATGTTGCAGACTTTGTTTACTGCAATATTACTCCTTATGACGGAGATGCTTCATTCCTTCAGGGACCTACAGAGCGCACAAAGGCACTTTGGAACAAGTGCTGCGAGGCTCTTGAAGAGGAAAGACAGAACGGCGGCGTCCGCTCTATTGATGCAAAGACTATCTCTACCATCACATCACATGCTGCCGGCTACATTGACAAGGATAACGAACTTATCGTCGGACTTCAGACCGACGAACT
Organism: Candidatus Cryptobacteroides sp.; assembly: GCA_045127685.1. Lineage (GTDB taxonomy): Bacteria > Bacteroidota > Bacteroidia > Bacteroidales > UBA932 > Cryptobacteroides. Next base: position 45,519 of record JBGVQP010000035.1, on the reverse strand, counting down.
TCTCAAGAGGGCCATCAAGCCTTTCGGAGGCTGGAAGGTCGTAGCAAAGGCTTGTGCAGAAAACGGCATCGAGCTTGACCCGGAGGTAAAGAAGATCTTCACACACTACAGAAAGACACACAACGACGGTGTATTTGATGTATATACTGAAGAGATCAGAAAGTTCAGGTCTCTCGGATTCCTTACAGGACTTCCTGACAACTATTCGAGAGGACGTATCATCGGAGACTACAGAAGACTTGCCCTTTACGGAATAGATAGACTCATCGAGGCCAAGAAGGAAGACCTCAAGCATCTGAACGGTCCTATGACCGAAGCCAGAATCAGACTTCGCGAGGAAGTTTCAGAGCAGATCAAGGCTCTGAACGAAGTGAAGATCATGGGAGAGTACTATGGACTTGACCTCAGCAGACCGGCAAGAAATGCACGCGAGGCTGTTCAGTGGGTATATATGGCTTACCTCGCTTCTGTAAAGGAGCAGGACGGAGCAGCGATGTCACTCGGAAACGTATCGTCATTCCTTGACATCTTCATCCAGTATGACCTTGACCACAATGTGATCGACGAGACATTCGCTCAGGAGCTTATCGACCAGTTCGTAATGAAGCTCAGAATGGTGCGTCACCTCAGAATGCAGTCATACAATGACATCTTCGCAGGAGACCCTACATGGATCACAGAGTCTATCGGAGGACGTTTCACAGGTGGCAAGCACAAGGTCACAAAGACATCGTTCCGCTTCCTTCAGACCCTCTACAACCTCGGACCAGCACCAGAGCCGAACATGACAGTTCTCTGGCATCCTGAACTTCCAGAAGGATTCAAGAGGTTCTGCGCACAGGTATCGATCGACACCAGCTCAGTACAGTACGAGAACGACTCGCTCATGCGCCAGGCAAGAGGATGCGACGACTACGGTATCGCTTGCTGCGTATCTTACCAGGCTATCGGAAAGGCCATCCAGTTCTTCGGTGCACGAGCCAACCTCGCAAAAGCGCTCCTCCTTGCAATCAACGGCGGACGTTGCGAGAACACAGGTACCCTCATGATGGAGAACATCAAGCCGCTCAAAGGCAATGTCCTCAACTTTGACGAGGTTATGGAGAACTACAAGAAGGTGCTGCACGAAGTTGCACGTGTCTACAACGAGACAATGAACATCATCCACTACATGCATGACAAGTACGACTATGAGAAGTCACAGATGGCGTTCATCGACACAAACCCTACAATCAACCTCGCATACGGTGTAGCCGGTCTTTCTATCGCAGCTGACTCACTTTCAGCAATCAAGTACGCGACTGTTACTGCAAACCGCAACGCAGACGGACTTACCGAAAGCTTCACCATCGAGGGCGACTTCCCTAAGTTCGGAAACGATGACGACAGAGTTGACATCCTCGCAAGGGAGCTCGTTCAGTACTTCAACACGGAACTCAGCGCACTCCCTGTCTATAAGAATGCACAGCCTACCCTCTCTCTCCTGACCATCACATCTAACGTGATGTACGGCAAGAAGACCGGAGCAACTCCTGACGGAAGAGCGAAGGGCGTGGCATTCGCACCGGGAGCAAACCCTATGCACGGACGTGACACACATGGAGCGATCGCATCGCTTTCATCAGTGGCAAAGCTCGACTACTTTGATTCAAAGGACGGTATTTCAAATACATTCTCTATCGTTCCTAAGTCACTCGGTCCGACAGATGAGGACAAACTTGACAACCTCATCACAATGATGGATGCATACTTCACCAAGGGTGCACACCACCTCAACGTGAACGTACTCAACAGAGAGATGCTCGAAGACGCAATGGAGCACCCTGAGAAGTACCCGCAGCTCACAATCCGCGTTTCAGGATACGCTGTGAACTTCACCAAACTCAGCCGCGAGCACCAGCTCGAGGTTATAGCAAGAACATTCCACGAGTCACTCTAATGATAAAAGTACACTCTTACGAATCAATGGGAACATACGACGGGCCGGGATTAAGGCTCGTCGTATTTCTTCAAGGCTGCCCGTTCAGATGCCTTTACTGCGCCAACCCGGATACAATATCCTTTGATGGAGGCACCCCGACCGAAACAGAAGAGATTGTAAAGATGGCCGTAAACCAGAAACCGTTCTTCGGAAAGAAAGGCGGCGTGACCTTTTCCGGAGGAGAACCCACAAGCCAGGCACAGGGACTGATACCTCTTGTGGACAGGTTGCATGAGGAAGGCATAAACGTTTGCATTGACACAAACGGCGGAGTATGGAATCAGGCAGTCGAGCAGCTCTTGAGCAAGGTTGACCTTGTTCTGCTTGATGTCAAGCAGATGAATCCGGAAAGGCATGAAAACCTTACCGGCAGAAGCAACTCCAGGACGCTGGATACAGCAAATTGGCTGGAAGAAAACAAGAGGCCGTTCTGGCTCAGATATGTACTCGTCCCTGGCATCAGCGACTTCGAGGAAGACATCCGCGCTCTCGGAGAGCACTTCAAGGGATACGAGATGGTGCAGAGGGTGGAGATACTCCCCTATCACACGCTCGGAACCCACAAGTATGAGACTCTTGGCGTAGAATACCAGCTCAAGGACACCAGACACAATACCCCGGAACAGCTGGAAAAGGCAAAGGCCCTGTTCAGCGAATATTTCAACCTCGTTATCGTAAACTGACAGCGCAAATGTTTAAGAAGATAAGGGTCCTTCTTGCAGCAGTGTTTTTCGCCTGCATCACCCTGCTGTTTCTTGATTTCACAGGTACTCTTCACGCCTGGCTGGGCTGGATGGCAAAGATACAGTTTCTCCCTGCCATGCTGGCTGCAAACACTGCGGTCATCGCAGTCCTGATTCTTGTCACCGTTCTTTGCGGACGAATCTACTGCTCGACCATATGTCCGCTCGGAGTCATGCAGGACATGATTTCCTGGATTCCCGGCAAGATCAAGAAGAAAAACAGGCTGCGCTTCAGATACACTCCTGAAAGAAAGTGGCTCAGATATTCTTTTCTGGTTGTCTTCATAATCATGTTGTGTCTGGGGATTCACTCCCTGGCAGTTCTCATCGCCCCATATAGCGCATACGGCAGGATCGCATCGAACATCCTTGCCCCTCTGTATCAATGGGGCAACAATGCTCTTGCATGGATAGCAGAGCGTGCGGAGAGTTATGCATTCTATGAAAAGAAGGTCTGGATCAGATCCATCCCTACATTCATTACAGCCGTGGCTACTTTCGTCATTCTGTTCATCATGGCATGGAAAGGCGGAAGGACATACTGCAATACTGTGTGTCCGGTCGGTACCATCCTCGGTTTCTTTGCAAGACGCAGCATATTCTCACCAGTTATAGACAAGAGCCTGTGCAACAGCTGCGGATTATGCGAAAAACAATGCAGGGCATCCTGTATCGACTCATCCGGCCATTCCATTGACTACAGCAGATGCGTCAGCTGCATGGATTGTATAGAGACCTGCAACCACGGCGCCATAAGCCTCGGAAGCAGATACTCACAGAAAGATAAGGGAACTGATACAGGACGAAGAGCATTTCTGACGGCGCTTGCCATCACAGGGACCGCCACTGCATGCAAGGCACACGGAAAACAGGCGCACGAGGGCGGAACCCCTCTTGTCCCGGCCGGAGCAATGAGTCTGAAAAATATGACAGACCGTTGCACAGCGTGCCAGTTGTGCATAAGCGCATGCCCGAACAATGTCCTCAGACCATCATCATCGCTGACGACCCTTATGCAACCGGAAATGTCTTACGACAAGGGTTTCTGCCGTCCTGAATGCAACAAGTGTTCAGAAGTTTGCCCCACCGGTGCCATACGGCCGGTCACCGTAGAAGAAAAGTCTTCCATCCAGATCGGACATGCCGTAGTGGACCTTGATTTGTGTGTTGTAAATACCGATGATGTGTCATGTGGCAATTGTGCACGTCATTGTCCGGCTCAAGCTATAATGATGGTAGCCTCACCGTCTGACAATTCACGAAAAGTGCCGGCTGTGGATGAAAGCAGATGTATCGGATGTGGAGCATGCGAATATCTATGTCCGGCAAGACCTGTTTCCGCCATACACGTAGAAGGGCATCATGTCCATAAGATGATATAGTTATGAAACGCAGGGAATTTTTAAAGATCAGCGGTATGTCCGCTGTTGCAGCAAGTTGCGCAGGGCTTCTGGACAGCTGCCGGAACGGGGTCGAAGACACCAGGGGCCGGATGACATACCGGACCAACCCTGGAAACGACGACAGCGTGAGCATCCTCGGATACGGCTGCATGCGCTGGCCGGTCACCGAGGACGAAGACGGCAACGATGTTGTGGACCAGGAGATGACAAATGCCCTCGTCGATTATGCTCTTGAGCATGGGATAAACTATTTTGACGCGGCACCCATGTACCATCACGGTGAATGTGAAAAAGTTACGGGAATCGCGTTAAGCAGACACCCGCGTGAATCTTATCTCATTGCCACCAAACTCTCCAACTTCAAGGATGCATCGAGGGAGGCGTCCATGGAAATGTACAGAAAGTCATTCAGAGACCTGCAGACAGACTACATCGACTATTACCTTCTTCATTCCATAAACAACGGGGCGACCTTCAACAGAAGGTTTGTTGAAAACGGAATGATGGATTTTCTGATTGAGGAGAGAAAGGCCGGCAGAATCAGGAATCTCGGATTTTCATTCCACGGACAAAAGAACGGTTTCGATGAACTGATGGCCCTGCATGACACCTACCACTGGGATTTTGTCCAGATCCAGCTTAACTACGTAGACTGGACACACGCTTCGTCCCGCAACACAGATGCAGAATACCTGATGGGACGCCTTCGCGAGAAGGGCATCCCGGCAATCGTCATGGAACCTCTGCTGGGAGGAAAACTGGCCAAACTGCCGGAACACATAGCAAGACGTCTGAAGGAGAAAGACCCAAGTCAGAGCCTGGCATCATGGGCATTCCGCTTTGCCGGCAGTCACGAAGGGATCCTGTGCGTGCTTAGTGGAATGACATACATGGAACATCTTCAGGACAATCTGAAGACATTCTCTCCACTCAGGATAATGGACGCAAAGGAACTTGCATTCATGGAGGAAACAGCAGAACTTATGCAGAATTATCCGACCATAGACTGCACCCGCTGCAACTACTGCGGCTGTCCGTATGGTCTTGACATACCGCTGATATTCTCGCATTACAACAAGTGCGTAAACGAAGGGTACATAACCAGCAGCCCGCAGGCTGAAGGCTACAGAAAGGCCAGAAGGGCATACCTGGTAAGTTACGACCGCACCGTACCGAAGCAGTTGCAGGCCGACCACTGCATAGGATGCGGCAGGTGCGTCGAAGCATGTCCACAGGGAATTGACATACCTGAGGAGATGAGGAGGATCGACCGCCATATAGAATCGCTCAAGAGAAATAATTTTTAATCTGTCGCTAAAAATCCGTATATTTGCACGATTATGCGCACATGCGCGCGTAATCGTGCAAAACCTTTTGAATAACAACAGATTAACTGATGAAATATTTAAAACTAACCGTTGCTGTCATGGCAATGCTCATCGTATCTCTGAGCGCCTATGCCCAGAATCTTACCGTTACGGGCGTCGTGACAGACTCATCGACCGGAGAAGGAGTTCCTTTTGCTGGAGTTCAGGTTAAAGGCACCACAGTCGGAACAGTAACAGACCTGGATGGTCTCTACACCATTTCCGTTCCTTCTGACGGCATTCTTGTATTCTCTTCAATCGGATACAAAGACCTTGAAGTCGCTGTAGCCGGAAACAGCAAGGTGGACGCACTCCTTCATCCTGACACAGAGCAGATCGAGGAGACCATCGTCGTTGCCTTCGGTACCGCGACCAAGGAATCGTTCACAGGTTCCGCAACCGTCGTGAAATCCTCTGACATCGCAAAGACACAGTCCTCTGACGTGACACGCGCCCTTGAAGGTGTTGTTGCCGGAGTACAGATGACCACATCTACCGGATCGCTCGGTTCTTCTCCAAGCATCATGGTCCGCGGTATCAGTTCGATGTCTGCCGGCACCGCACCACTTTACGTTGTGGACGGAATCCCGTACAGCGGAGACATGAACAACATCAACCCGGCCGACATCGAGTCCATGACTGTCCTCAAGGATGCCGCTTCCAACGCCCTCTACGGTGCGCGAGGAGCCAACGGTGTGATCATGATCACGACCAAGAAGGCCAAAAGAGGCGATGCAGTGATCAATGTCGAGGCGAAATGGGGTCTTAACACAAAGGCTCTCAAGGACTACGATGTGATCACAGATCCGGGACAGTACTATGAGGCGTATTACGCAGCCCTCAGAAACTACTACGAGCGCCCGGATGCCACAAAAGACGCAGACGGAAACATGATCTATACTCCGGGCATGACCGCAGGAGATGCACATATCAAGGCTCTCCAGACTATCCACGGGGCGACAAATGCCGGAGGACTCGGATACATCGTGTATGATGTGCCGGCAGGACAGTCGCTTATCGGACGCAACGGAAAACTCAACCCGAACGCTACGTTGGGACGTACTGTCACTTATAAAGACCAGCTCTACACCATCCGTCCTGACAACTGGATTGACGAGGCTTACCGAAACTCGCTCCGCCAGGAATACAACGTAAGCATCTCCGGCAGCGGTGAGAAGATCTCGGTGCTGGCATCATTCGGATACCTCAACAACAAGGGTATCATCGACGGCTCGGACATGTACCGCTACACAGCACGACTTCGCGCTGACTATCAGGCAAAGAATTGGCTCAAGATCGGAGGAAACCTCTCCTACACCAACTACAACTGGAACAACGGCAACTCAGAAGAAGGCTCTACCGGATCGGCCGGCAACGTATTCGCCATCGCCACCGGCATCGCCCCTATCTATCCTATCTACATCAGGGACGGAAAAGGCAACATCATGACCGACAAATACGGTTTGAAGATGTACGACTATGGTGACGGAGAAAACGGTGGTCTTACCCGTCCATATCTGGGTAACTCCAACGCCCTCCAGGGAGCGATACTCGACAAGAACAATGCTGAAGGAAATGCATTCAACGGCACAGGTTACGCAGAGGTCAAGTTCCTCAAGGACTTTACGTTCACATTCAACGCCGGATTCGGAGTGGACGAGACCCGTTCGACTTCAATCATGAACAAATACTACGGTATGGCGACATCAGTAGGAGGTATGATCAGCAAGGGTCACTCACGTTCGTTCTACATGAACCTGCAGCAGCTCCTGAACTGGAAGAAGACTTTTGCCGGAGTACACAACGTTGCTGTCCTGCTCGGACACGAAAACTACTCAAGCAAGTCGTACAGCCTCAGCGCAGCCAAGAGCCAGATGTTCTCGATGGAGAATGATGAACTCAACGGAGCCGTAGTGGACAACAAGAGCGCAGGCTCAAGTTTCGGAGAATACAACAACGAAGGTTACTTCATCCGTGCGCAGTATGATTACAGCAACAGGATCTTCGGCAGCGTATCGTTCCGTCGCGACGCATCTTCACGATTCCACCCTGACCACCGCTGGGGTAACTTCTGGTCACTCGGAGGCGGATGGATCATCAACCATGAAAACTGGTTCCCGAGACTTCCTTGGCTGGATATGCTCAAGATAAAGGCGTCGGTGGGCTCCCAGGGTAACGACAACATCGGAAACTATCTTTATGTCGACACCTACACACTCAGCAACAGCCAGGACAGTCCGGCCATAAGTTTCGGAGTAAAGGGTAACAAGGAGATCACCTGGGAGACCAACACCAACTTCAACGCCGGTATTGACTTCGACCTCCTACGCGGACGCATTTCGGGTACGGTAGAGTACTTCTACAGGAAGACTTCGGATATGCTCTTCTGGTTCACAACGCCTGTTTCAATGGGTTACAGCGGATATTATGACAACATCGGTGACATGCGAAACTCCGGAGTAGAAATGTCGGCAAACATCGGTCTTTACAGAAACGAGAACATAAACTGGAACTTCTACTTCAACCTGACGCATTACACCAACAAGATCACAATGCTGCCTTCTGACAAGAAGAGCAGGACTGTGGAAGGTTATGAGGGTTATGCAAACGGAACCCGTTTCGTTGGAGAAGGTCTCCCGCTCAACACATTCTACATTGCCAAATATGCAGGTGTGGACCCTGAAACCGGCCGCTCGATGTGGTACAAAGACGTAATGGACGGCGACAAAGTCATCGGCAAGGAAACAACAACCGACTTTTCAGAGGCGACACAGTACCTTTGTGGCGCTCCTACACCGGACATCTACGGAGGTTTCGGAACATCTATCGATTTCTACGGGTTCGACTTCTCGGCGTCGTTCACTTACTCTGTAGGAGGACTTTCTTACGACTCCGGATATGCCGGTTTCATGACATCGCCAACTTCAAGATCAGTGGGAACAAACTTCCACAAGGATGTATTCAAAGCGTGGACACCAGAGAACAAGAATTCCGATATTCCGCGTTTCCAGTTCGAGGACCAGTACACTGCTTCGGACTCTGACAGGTTCCTCACCAATGCAAGTTACCTGAACTTCCAGAATGCCCAGCTCGGATATACCCTTCCGGAAAGACTGACCAAGAAGATGAATGTAAACAGACTCAGAGTCTATGTCGCTTGTGACAACATCGTCTACTGGTCATGCAGACAGGGTTTTGACCCACGTTTCAGCTTCTCGGGAACAACTAACTCAGCTGTAAACTCACCAGTCAGAACCGTTTCAGGCGGTATCAACCTGACATTCTAAACAAGAAACTTCAGATATGATGAAAAACATACTTAAGATATCATTGATCGGTCTTGTGACCCTGACCCTGAGCGGATGTATCAAGGAGACATTCCCTAAGGGCAGCACGGTCACAGAAGACCAGCTTATCCAGTCGGAAGGAGCCATCGGATACATGCTCAGCGGTATTCCTTCTGCCATGACAAAGGCTGGAACAGGCGGATTCTACTCAACATACGGTTGGCAGTTTGACTTCGGTTTGTCATCAATCCAGCTGGCTACTGAATTCATGCTTGAGGACGTCACCGCCCTTTATGAACTCGGATACCTATGGTACTCCGGATTTTATCAGAACCAAGGCATGGGCAGCGACTATGCTCTATGTTCCTTCTTCTGGAGTCAGTACTATGAGTGGATAAAGCTTGCCAATGATGTGATTTCGGTCGGCGGAGAAATCAACGAGGATACTCCGGAAGATATCAGATCTATCGTAGGACAGGCACACGCTTACAGGGCGATGTATTATCTCGACCTTGCACGCATCTATGAGCCGAAGCCTTGCACCCTGGCCCAGCCTGACAGCAAGATTCTTGGTCTGACAGTCCCTATCATTACCGAAACAACGACTGAAGAGCAGGCAAAGAACAACCCTCGCGCTACTCGTGAGAATATGTACCAGCTGATTCTCTCCGACCTTGACAAGGCGGAGAAGTATCTCCAGAAAAGTTCGAACGCATATACTGCTCCGGGTCTTGTTGCCGTATATGGTCTGAAAGCCCGCGCATATATCGAGCTTGGAGCTACATATAAGGAATTGGGCAATCCAGATTCTTCAGTATGGGAGATGACAAGCCAGGAAGCCTACACGAAGGCAGCTGAATATGCACGCAAAGCCATCGACAAAGGCATCCACAGCCCTCTCACGCAGTCAGAATGGGAAGATCCGGTAAACGGATTCAACAACGGAGCAGCAAACAATGCATGGATCTGGGGACTTACAGTATCTTCTGAAAGCGTATCCAACCTCATTGCAAACGTAGCTCACCGCTCTGCCGAAGCTCTCTATGGATATGGCTGCATGTACGGTCTGGGAGTAAACCTTGCACTTTACAATCAGATTCCTGACGATGACTTCAGAAAGCACTCATGGTTTGATCCGGAATCAGATTACAATTATCAGTTTGCCGGCGGAAGTGTTTACGACCCCGGTCTCGGTTACCTGATCCACCCGTCAGGATATGGTACAGAGGCAGCAAAATACATGAGTCTCAAGTTCCGCCCTGCACAAGGAAATGTACTTGACTATACAACAGGAAATGCGGCAGACTGGCCTCTGATGCGTATTGAGGAAATGTACTTCATCGAAATGGAGGCTGAACTCAACATATCAGGCCTGGGCAAGGCACAGGAACTTCTCAATGAGTTCATGCAGACATACAGGTATAGCACTTATGACTGTTCATTGAAGACCTTGACCACCGATGCCTACATCAAGGAACTCATGCTCCAGAAGCGTATCGAGTTCTGGGGAGAAGGCATCCTGTTCTTTGATTACAAGAGGCTCAACCAGGGTATTACCAGAGGTTACACCGGCACCAATGTTCCGGCGGTAGCTACATTCAACACCACCGACCGTTCACCGCAGTGGAACATTCCTATCACACGAGGCGAATACCAGTCGAACAAGGGTATCAGGCATCCGGAAGACAACAACCCTGACCCTACAGAAAAACTTGTCCTCTGGAAATAACAAATGAAAACATTATGCAGATGAAAACTACATATATAAAAAGCTTCATGGCGGCAGCCTTCGTGCTGCTTATGAGCGCCTGCGTCCGTGAAAACTTTGAGAAGGGCGATCCTGAACTCGAAAGGTGCATGGGTGTGTATTTCCTTGAGGGGCAGAAGAATGCCAAGGACCACACACTAGAGAAAGGTATCGACGCATCTTCACTTGACTTTACATTAAGACGAGTAAACAGCGAGGAAAGCGCAGAAGTTCCTTATGAGTTCACTGTCTACAAGCTGGAACAAAGTATGGAACCGGGCGACACAGCCTACACCGAGGTCCCTGTCTATGATGACAAATGGTTTAAGTTCGGCAAACTCACATTTGCAAAGAATCAGAAAGAAGCTACACTGACAGTCAAGTTTGACGGACTTCCTACCGGTGAGCGCTACAGATGTTCCATCAGCATTACGGATCCTGAATATGCTATGGTCTATGGATATGCGTCAACGTCCGTCTCTTTCTCGGTACAGACCTTCGAATGGACAAAACTCAAAGGTAAGGCCATATACCGTGAAGGATTCTTTTCCGATATAATCAACATCAAGGAAACATATCTGGAAACAGAAGTGGATATCTACGAGAGAAAGGATAAGAAGGGTTTCTACCGTCTTGACAACCTTTATTCTGCAGCCTTCCTTGCACGTATGAACGAAGGCGAGGAGGCATATCAGGAGAATTCGACTGCACTTGAAAAGCAATACAGCATATACGCAATCGAGGGATCGAAGCTGTTCGTAGACGCTTCTGACCCGGAAAAGGTATATATCCCGAATCAGAATATAGGAGTCAGCCCAAATTTCCTTGGCGGAGACATCTATATTGCCTCGGATGTCCCTGAGGTATTCGGAGCACAAAGCAATCTGCTCTACGGCACACTCAGCGAGGATATGGTCATCAGTTTCCCGGCGAACGCCATCACTCTGGGAATGTCAGGAAACTACTATTTCAGCAATGCTGCCGGCAAGTTCCGTATCGTGCTTCCTGGCGGAAAGACAGAGGACTACGGTCTTGACCTCAGCATGGAGGACGCGGCAGACGACTCAAGCAGGCCGATCACATTCAAGCCGGCAAAGAATGTTGCCACTATTAAATATAAGGTGTTCCCAGGAAAAATCACCGAACTCGGCCTTGATGCGAAGGTCAATGACACAGACAAGAACGGTGTGGAATTTACCGTAGCAGAGGGAGAAAAGCAGATAAAGAAGAACATCACCCCTGGCGAGGATGCATCTACAAACATCTATACTCTGGTTGCATGCACATACGATGCAGCAGGAAAGAAACAGGCACATGCTACTATCGAATTCGGTTACGTCAAGCCGGGAGACAAGAAAAATGTCATTGTCCATATCGAGCTCGACACTGACAACCAGTATTTGTCACAGGGATATAGCGCAGAGAACTCATTCCGCTATTGGGTAAAAGGTGAAGACATAACATCAGCCCAGCTCAGTTACTACCCTACCGCATACTATGAGACTTACAAAGAGGATATCCATAAGGAACTCAAGAGATACGGCAGCGTCAACAGTCAGACTCTGAAGGCTCTCAACGGCACAGACGGACTTTCCGGCATACTCGGTAAATCCTTCAAGGCTGGAACCAACTACACATTCGTAGTATATGCAGAAAACGGATATAAGGGCGAGTTCATCACCGACACCATAAACACCCGCGGTGTTCAGGACAAGATGAAGCAGTCATACTACAAGATTGACCTTGAAAAATTTGAACAGCCTTCGGCAGACGCCTACACAGGCTCATGGATCCCGGTTTCAGTTGATGTCTTCGGTGATGGAAAGTCAGGAAGAATGATCAGAGGAAACTGGAAAAGTCGCGAGGTGGAGCTTTCTGTATCAGGAGAAGAAGTGACTGTAGCAGGACTTTTCCCGTCACTTGAGACAAACCCTATAACAAAATTTGATCTTAAGGACGGACTGATGGTTTCGAAAGAGAACAGAAGCGCAAGGGTATGGGTGAAGGACTCGACAAATGTGATTCCTACCATGAGGTTCAAATATCAATACTATCCGAAGCTGGGCGCATTCAGCGAGCAGGGATACTTCTATGAGACCTATGACACCGAGGACGAAAAAGAGCTCAGGGATATGTTCGTGGGTGGTTTCGTACACGAGGATGTCATCGCATTTGTGGATAACCGTACCAGTCACAGATTCTGGGCACTGGCACTTGGTGGGTATCAGAAGAGCAGCATGGGAGAAGAACAGCTCCAGAACATCATCGGAGAGTCTCATGGAGAACTCATCCTTGTGAGAAAAGGCTCTGAAATGCTGAAGGGGCTCAAATATGCAGACCAGTCCATCAAGGAGGGAGAGGAAATCCTCAGCCCTATCGGAGAGGCCGGAAGATTCGAGCAGCCGAAGTTCGGTATTCTCGACATCGAGCGCAAGGAAGTAGAGAACACGACCGGACAACTCGTGGAGTTCAAGCAGGGGCTCCGCAGAAAAACTATTATGAAGTAACAAAAAATAAAGGATAACATGTCATTTATTTCAAGAATAAGCCAGGCTGCCATATCGGCACTTCTGCTGTGCACAAGCTGCCTCAACGAGGATTTTGCCGGGAACGGGCAGAACTCTGACAGACCGGCAACAGATAAGATAGTCAACTCGCCGAACGGTGCAGTGCAAGGCCAGCTGCTCGTATGTATGGCTACCGACAACGAGGATACCGCTCTGGCGGAACTGTCGGAGAGCGTAGATGTCAAGAAGTTTGAAAAGGTTTTCACCGCAACAAAACACAACGAGAAGTACCTCAGGAAATATGGTCTTGACAAATGGTACCTTGTCGAGTTTGAAGGAACCGGAACGGAACTTGCTGCAAACACTCTGGCACAGATGAGCTGTGTTTCAAGGGTGCAGTTCAACACTCGTACAGCGTTTGACACAGAAGAGACCACCCCACTTACCGAAGAGGCGGCCTCACGTGGCAATCTCCCATTCAACGATACTTATCTCAAGGATCAGTGGCACCACATCAACGTCGGCGATAAAATCGTAGCGGCCACATCCGTTGAGGGAGAGGACATCGGAGTGAAGGACGTCTGGACAAAACTGACAGGTGGAGACAACGAAATCATCGTAGCCATCATGGACGGTCCCGTAAAACCTACTCATGAAGATCTCAAGGACAACATGTGGACAAATCCTTTAGAAACTCCTGGGGATAAGATCGACAATGACGGGAACGGTTATATAGATGACATCCACGGATGGAACTTTGCCCTTGACACTTGCCATATCAATTGGGATGCGCCAGGACAGAGTACACACGGAACGCATGTGGCTGGAATCGTTGCTGCGACCAACAACAATGGTGTCGGCGTCAGCGGAGTGGCAGGCGGTACCGGCAAGGGCGACGGAGTTAAGCTGATGAGCTGTCAGATCCTTTCCGGCGGAGTTTCCGGAGACATAGACGCTTCTGTAAAGGCTTTCATCTATGCTGCTGACCAGGGAGCGCACATCGCACAGTGCTCTTGGGGATATCAGACAGACGGATACAAGTCGGACTACCAGTATTTTGCAAGCTACCAGCTTGAGTATTGGGCGATTCAGTACTTCCTTGACAAGGAGAGATTCGCCGAGAACGAGAAAAGGCTAAACGAGGAACTCTCTAAAAAAGGACTTCCTGCCCGGACAAAGATCATTGACGGACCGCTGGTGATCTTCGCGTCAGGCAACTTCGGATATAACGCATCCAGCTACCCAGGAGCCTTGTATGACTGCATAAGCGTAACAGCGACCGGTCCGGACGGCTACCCTGCATACTACACCAACTATGGAGCAGGCTGCAACATTGCAGCACCTGGCGGAGACGGACTTCTGAACTCGACAACCAGAAAATCTGAAATCCTCTCTACCGTCATAAGCGATCCGGCTTCAGGAGTAGGTGACTATGCATATCAGGGTGGAACATCCATGGCATGTCCGATGGTCAGCGGCGTGGCTGCACTCGGACTTTCATACGCAAAGAAACTCGGCAAGACATTCACACGTGAGGAATTCACATCCCTTCTGCTTTCTTCCGTAAACGACATCGACAGCAGGCTCGCTCTCGGATACAAGGACATGCTCGTGAACGATGCCCTCGTCTCAAAGCCGTTCAGCGCTTACCAATACAACATGGGTACAGGTACGATCGACGCATGGAAGTTCATGATGAACATCGAAGGAACTCCTTGCCTGGCAGTCAAGATGGGTGCGGACAAGAGCTACAACCTTGACAGGTTCTTCGGAGCCGGTTCAGAATACCTGACATACGGTGAAGTTGAGATGGATCGCGAGGACATGGCGGCACTCGGAGTCACACAGAAGCCAAAGATTCAGAACGGAAGGCTTGTGATCAATCCTTGCAAGGCGGGATCGGCAAAAATCAAGATCACGGCTATAGCAGGCGGCAGCAATGTCGCTGGAAACGTTCAGGGAGACATGACCGGCAACGGAGACATCGTGACAATACCGAACTCGAACGGCGGTATCGGAGGAATGTATATCACCCGTGAGATTTCTCTGATCTGCAGAGGTGTAGCTAGCGAAAATGGTGGATGGTTATAACAAACAGAATATGAAACGCTTTATAAATATTATCTCTATACTGGCAGCTGTCGTGATTGCGGGCTCATCTTGCTCAACAGAGAAAGAGACACCGCTCAAGAGCGTAAATCAGGAACTCACAGGCGACTGGCATCTGTCTGAAACTACAGTAGAAGGCACAACATTGAGCAATGATGTCGATGTATATCTGCGTATATGGGCAGATGGTAAGTTTGAACTTTACCAGAAGAGCACAGGGCAGATGCGATATGATGCCTATTCGGGGAAATGCTGGTCGGAAAGCGGAAACATCCTGGCCGGAAAATACGATAACGGAAAGAATTGGGAAACCAGATATATCGTCACCATGGTTTCGAACGGATTCACTCTCAAGTCATACGATTATCTGGAGACACAGAAATACGTAAGGACTGAAATCCCGACAGACGTGACAGACAACGCAAACAGAGCGACTAAATCTTCTACAGACAGTTCTACCCCTATTCTATAGTAGGTTAAACACATTGTGAGAAAATGAAAATATTCAGAAACATATTCAATCTTGCAGTCATAGGTGCTCTATGCGTATATGCGAGTTCATGTGCCAAGGAGCAGACAACTGCAAACACCACCTTTGAGTTCATGGTAAGGACCAGCGAACTTGCTCATAACTATGTCAAGCTGAGCATTAGCCATAATGGTCCGGAAGACATCACATGGTACGGAGCACTTGCTGAAGATGTATCCAAGAAGGACTACGAGATCTTCAACCAGATGTACGTCGATCTCGTCAAAAACGGAGTCAAGGGTCTGAAAAGAAGCAAGGAACGCATGATCCTGCTTGAGAATCTTGAAGAGGAAAAGAAATACAAGTACATTGTCTTCGGTATACGCGAAGACGGTACACTCTATGAAAATTCCACAATGGCCAGCATAGAGTTCACTACACAGAAGAACATCTATGTGCTTACGGAAACAGATCAATGGGATATCACATACAGACGCAAAGAGGACGGGAATAAAGAAATTATCCAGATAAAGTCAAACAATGGTGGAAGGTATGCCTGGAACTATGTAAATCTCGAGTCCCTTGACGCATGGAACAAGGAATATCCAGACGGCTATGAACTATGGGAAGACGGAGTATATATGACAACTGTTGACGCCATAGAAATATTCGTTCTGCAGGAAATCACCAACATTCATGCAGCACTTGCTGCCGGCGGAAAAATAGAAGACTATACCTATCTGGGAGCCAGCGAGGAACCTTTCGAAATCAACCGGCTCCAGAGCGGCAAGTATGCTTTAATAGCGTTCGGTTTCGACAAGAGCGGACAGCACACTCAGACATACTCTATAGACACCCTGGAAATAAAGGAAGAAACAGCGACTGCTGAGTATGAAAAGTGGCTTGGAACATATAAGTTCAAGGGCAAATGTGATGTCAACCAGGATGATGGAACGGTGGTGGAAGAGGAAAGAGAATACGATATCACCATCGAGCCGATCGACAACAACTTCATGTACCGTGTCAGAGGTTGGGAATGCGGAGAGTCAGTGAAGTATGACTGGGAAGAGGACATCATGCAGCTGGATAAGGAGAAGGGCGAATTCCTCGGTTTCCCTGCATACTACAACAGCACCAATCTCGAATTCAGGGAATCTCCGATGACTTACATCACCTTTGACGGAGTCAATGCCCTTATACTCGGAATGTACGGATATGCCTACAACGAGAGCGAGAAGATGGAGATGCCGGTGCTCTTTGATGGCACTCCGATGGCGACCGCTACACCTATAGAAGTTGGCGAAAGTACTGAGCTGACTGCCCTCAGCGGTTCGTATGAAAAGATCAAGTGGACATATAGCCGTATGGGTTACCTCGCATGGAACGAATACACTGGAGCATACCAGACAGTCAATCCTGCAATGAAACTGCCGATAACAATCACCAAGGTTTCAAATGACTATCCAAAGGATGCTGACGATAATGATGAGAAAATAGAAGAGCCGGAGGTTATCACTCCTAAAGAAGGCACTGCATGTTTCTCTTCAGACATCAGAAAGGAAGTCAGACTGATGACACCTGACGGAGGATTCAGAAAGATAGAATGCCCGGCAGTTGTAAAATATTAAACAACAAGAGGCTGACCCCAAAGGTCAGCTTCTGTTTTTTTTGGGGGGGGGTGAGAAAAGTTCAGGAGGATAGCCTTAAATAAAGGGAGTGACATACAAGTTTACACCGAATGACCGCTTGGTACTAAATTAGCCAAAAGTCGGATAAGCGGTCATCAAAATTGGCATATTTGTAATAATTTCAGTACACCTTGTCCGAGTTTTGGGCAAAAGTAGCACAAGCGGTAACAATAAGTTTGCGGTATGTTTCCTTGTGTCGATAGAACCGGAAGCCTGCTTTGGAAACATAAAGGCTTCCATAACCTCAGGAAGTATGTTGCCTATAAAACCAAACTAAAGAAGAAACAAGTCCAAAGCATGGTACTTGTTCTTGAAAAACCAGCATTGAAGCCTTCCGACAACTCTATGCCTCCCTATAGAATGCAAGAAACCGACCCTTTTGGGTCGGCTTCTTTGTTAGGGTAAAATTAAAGCTGACCGCTTTAATTTTATAGTTCCCAGGCAAGTGCAGATGCGCCGAGGATGGCGGCATCAGACTCCTTAAGTTGAGAATATACGAGTTTTACCTTGTTCCTCCACAACGGAAGTACATTGGCATTCATTGCTGCCTCGATAGGCTCGGTAAGGAACTCCTTGGCTCTTGCAAGACCTCCGAAGAGTACAATAGCCTCTGGAGCACTGAATGCAATGAAATCGGCAAATGACTGTCCGAGGATCCTTCCTGTGAACTCGAAGATCTTGAGAGCAAGTTTGTCGCCTTCCTTAGCGGCCTCGTACACGTCCTTAGAAGCAATAGAATCAAGATTTCTGAGAACTGAAGGCTCGTCAGTGAGCTCAAGCCACTCTCGGGCTGTACGCGCTACACCTGTCGCTGAAGCGTAAGTTTCAAGACATCCTGTCTTACCGCAGTTGCATACGCGTCCGTTATTGCGTACTGCAGCAACATGTCCGAGTTCACCTGCGAAACCATCATGTCCGTAAACCACCTCACCGTTGATGACGATACCGGAACCTACACCAGTTCCGAGAGTAATCATGATGAAGTTCTTCATGCCTCTCGCCGCACCGTAAGTCATTTCACCTACTGCTGCAGCATTTGCATCGTTTGTCAAAGCGACTGGAATGCCACCCATCGCCTCTGAAAGAAGTTTTGAGAACTTGATGGTCTTGCCACCGCCCCATGAAAGATTCACGGCGTTCTCGATGGTTCCATCATAATAGTTACCGTTAGGAGCACCGACGCCTATACCTCTTACAGAGCCTTCGACTCCTGCTTCCTTGATAACCTTCTTTACTGCATCAGCAAGTTCTGCAATGTAAAGTTCTACTTCTGAATGGTTGTCAGTACGGATGACTGTCTGCGCAAGCACTGTTCCCCTTGCATCTACAACTCCGATCTTGGAGGTCTGACCTCCTATGTCAATACCTACTACGTACATATTATACTATTTCTTATTTGTTCTTGAACCGATAAGAGCAAACCAGAGGATGTATGCCAGAGCAGCGATAAGCACCCAGTAGCTGTTGATGTATCCAGCCTTGTCTGCAACAGCACCCTGAACCAGAGGCAGAATACCACCACCGCAAACCATCACCATGAAGAGGCCTGATGCGATTGATGTGTACTTGCCGAGTCCCTCAACTGCAAGGTTGAATACAGCACCCCACATGACTGATGTGCAGAGACCGCAAAGAACGAAGAAGATGATAGCTACAGGTACATTTGACTCAAGTACGTTGATGGTCCAGTCAGATGGAAGGAACATTCCGAGAAGGATGAACAGAATCGCCGCAGAACTTACGCTGATCATCATCGCGCGGCTAGAAACCTTTCCTCCGATCGCACCGGCAATAAGACGACCTACGAGCATGAGGAACCAGTATGCTCCGACAAGTGTTCCTGCGATTCCTGCAGCTAGACCGAGACCGTCAGCAGAAGTCATGTAAAGGTTTGCGACGTTAGGAATACCCACCTCGATACCTACATAAAGGAAGATTGCGATAATTCCGAAAACAAGGTTCTTGTGAGAGACAGCACCTTTGATGCTGGCAACAACACCTTCCTTCTCTTCTTTTCCTTCTTCAGCTGCAGCCTCAAGCTCCGGCTCAGGAATATTCGAGAAGAAAATGATAGCGAATGCAAGAGCGAAGATTGCCATAGCGATGAAGAGAGCAGGGTTGACGTCAGCTACCTGAGTCTTTTCTGTAACTTCACCGATAAGATAACCGGCAAGAACAGGAACGATAGTCGCTGCAAGGGAGTTGCATGAACCTCCGAGCTGAATGAGCTGATTTCCTCTGTTTCCGCCACCGCCGAGCGTGTTGAGAAGAGGATTGACAACTGTATTGAGCATACACATAGAGAAGCCCGATACAAATGCTCCAAGAAGATAGATTACAAAGCTTCCGAAAACTCCTGAGAGATATGAGATACCTACTCCTACAAAACCGACAGTTACAGCTGCCAGTGCAGTGAACTTATAACCCTTTCCCTTGAGAAGGAATCCCGCAGGAAGTCCCATGAAAGCATAAGCGATGAAGTTTGCAGCGTTACCGAGCTGCGACATAAGGTTTGTTGCGCCGAACTGCGCCTTTGCAATGACACCCATCGGGTTCTGAAGTCCTGTAACGAAAGAGATCATGGCAAAAAGGAAGAACATGATTGCAATCGCAAAGACATTGCCTTTGTTGTTTTTACTCATTTTGATTTTGTTTTATTGTTAATAATTACACATTTTTCCAAAAACGGCTCTAATATACGAATTATTTTCAAGATGTGAATCGCCAGAGATGCAAAACAACAAAAATAGACGTGGTTCCCTCCCCAAGGAACCACGCCGTATATAAAACGAACTTAACAAATAGACACGAAAAATTCTGATGTCCATTGCAAAGTTAAGGATTAAAAGCGAACTTCCAAATTTTTCTTAAAATTTTTAACGATTATTTTTTATATGTTTTAAATTTTAAGGAAAAACCCAATGGTGCTGTAATGCTATAACTACCTGTCACAGATTCTTATACTCAGTCGGCGTCATTCCTGTATGAGCCTTGAAGAACTTGTAGAAGACGGACTGGCTCGGGAAATTCAGTCTGAACACCAGTTCCTTGATAGGCAATCCGGAGTACTTGAGCAGATTCTTCGCTTCCAGAATCACATAATCGTCTATCCACTCCGGAGCAGAACGCCCTGAAGCATCCCTGACTATTCTTGAAAGGTACTTCGGCGTCAGAGACAGTTTCTCTGCATAGAATCCCACATTACGATACATTGTATGATACTCAGCAACCAGTTTTATGAACTGTTCAAAGACGGCCTGCGACCTTCCGGAAACGGATGTCTCTTTATGCACAGACGCTTTTTCCACCCAGATGCCTGCGATAAAATAGAAGACCGAAGACAGTATCGAACGGACAGACTCGACCTTGAAGGACGAATTTCCGGTCACGATGTTTATCATAAGAGCAACATGTTCCTGCAGAAGACGTCTCTGTGCATTATCAAGGCTGATGCTCGGTGTGCCCATCAACGAGAGATCGTGCGTAAACAGCTTGTTCACATCAAGCATAAGATTGCCGACAAACTCACGCGACATCACAACGCATATATATTTCAAACCATCTTCATCAGCATCGAGGATATCATTGACCCTGATTATACTTCCCGGATAGTTAAGAAAGAGCATTCCGCTCTTGAGTTCGTGTTCCTGCAGATTGACATTCAGTTTTATATGGCCGTTTATACAGTACAGGACCATATACCCGTCTATTCTGAACGGATGAGCCAGTACCCTGTTATTATCCTTTATGTTTACATCGATGATACAGAAATCATCACCCATACCGACAGAACCTGCATCTGAAAAGAATTTACGGAACTGACTGATCGAGACGTTGTGCAAGTTAGTATACTGCATAAAAAGACCAAAAGTGAACTTAAATACAAAACATTCGTTGTTTCATATGCAAAAATAGCGGATTATTTCAACTATTTGCAAACAGTTCACCCAATAGCTACAATTGTCACCCTTTTTACAAAAGGCGACCTTGCCATGTCTGCCTCTGTTGAAGTTTTGCATCAAGAAGACGAAGGAGTTCCACATTACGGACAAGCCCCCAGGGCGTCTCGTTGACAAAGCGCGGCGGAACTTCTCCGGCGAAGCGTTCTATATAAAGATCCGGACGGAGCCGCTCAAGCATATCTGTAAAGAAATCCAGATATTCATCCAAGGTGAAACGCTCAAAATCTGACGGATTGTCAGCAAAATCCTTCTCCATGCGGGTTCCCTTCACAATCTGAAGCTGATGGAACTTGGCTGATCTGAGAGGAAGCTCATTTATGAGCGCACAGGCATCCAGCATCATCCGGCGGGTCTCTCCCGGCAATCCAAGGATGAAATGTGCTCCTACATCAATGCCTCTTGATGCGGTCATATGCACGGCGCGGCGGGCGGTTTCAAAATCATGCCCGCGGTTGATACGCGCCAGAACCGAGTCATAGCATGACTCTACGCCATACTCGACTATGACGATCGGGCTTTCGAAAGGCTTGGATTGTTGTCCGCCCGGAAAACCGGAACAGGCTAACGAAGCAAGATAGTCAAGTTTCTCCTCATCCACACAGTCAGGGCGGGTACCTATGACTATTCCCACCACATCCGGATGAGACAAAGCATCCTCATACAAGGACTTCAGGCGTTCCAGCGGCGCATAGGTATTGGAATAAGACTGAAAATAGGCCAGATAATGCTCTGTCGTACGGTAACGGACCTTATGGAACTCTATGCCCTCGTCAAGTTGCTGATGAAGGCTTTTACCTGATGTGCTGTAAGACGGATGAAATGCGGCATTGTCGCAGTAGGTGCATCCTCCCCTGCCGACCTTACCGTCACGGTTAGGACAGGTGAATCCGGCATCCAGGACAATCTTCTGCAGACGCTCTCCGTACTTTCTCTTGAAATATCCGACAAAGGAGTTATATCTCTTGCCGGGCGGGAATCCATATTTTTCGTATCCGTTATCCATAGGCGTGCAAAATTAGCGATATTTTTTATTACCTTTGCACCTGTTATAACAAAACCATTAAATACGTATTTATTATGAATCTTAGAGTTTTCAAGAAAGACATCGAGTTCTTCGTTGGAGAGTTCATTGAGGATTGCGCCCTTTTCGAGGCACTCAACCCACACAAGGACGCTGACGAAATATCACAGATAATCGATGAAGCGGTTGACCTCTACAATGACCTCAAGTGCAGGGCAAATCACCCCGAGGGCAACAAGAAAGCTTTCTACAACGCTATCTACAAGGAGATGTTCGAGAAGCTCGACGCTCTCTGCGAGAAACTCAGCGCAGTAGTATCAAAGTAAAAATAAAATGTCCTGGCCTTTAGCCAGGACATTTTATTTTTACTTACCCGCCAGCCTGCATTCCCATGCCCAGGCAGAAGCAAGTGTATCTTCAACAGAGCGCTCAGCCTTCCAGCCCAGTTCCTCGTTGGCGAATTTTGTGTCAGCCCAGATAGCCACCACATCGCCCGGACGGCGCGCCACATACTTATAATTGAGCTTGAGGTTGTTAACCTTCTCGAAAGCAGAAACCAGTTCATATACTGAAACCGGACGTCCCGTACCGATATTGAATATCTCATATCCCTCCTTCATCTTGCCCTCAACCATTCTGGTCACCGCCACGACATGAGCCTTGGCAAGGTCAACCACATCTATATAGTCTCTCAGACATGTTCCGTCCTCGGTAGGATAATCATTGCCGAAGATGCTCAGGCACTCTCTCTTGCCGATTGCCGTCTGGGTAATGAACGGTACGAGGTTATTCGGAACTCCTCTCGGAAGTTCGCCGATAAGTGCAGAAGGATGCGCTCCGATCGGGTTGAAGTAGCGTAGTGCGATACCCTTTACAACACCCTCGGAAGATGCCGTAGCGGCAACTACATCACGAAGGATATCCTCACACATCTGCTTGGTGTTTCCATAAGGAGATGTTGCCGGAAGACGTGGAGTCTGCTCGGTAACAGGAAGGACTTCAGCCTCGCCGTAAACTGTAGCAGAAGAAGAGAAGAGTACATTGCAACCTCCATGGTTCTTTGACGCCTCAAGAATATTGAGGAATGAGACAAGGTTGTTCCTGTAATACATGATAGGCTGTGCTACGGACTCACCTACCGCCTTGAATGCCGCAAAATGGATGACAGCATCTATCTTATGCTCCGTAAACAACTTATCTACGGCCGCATAGTCACAGCAGTCAATCTGATAGAACGGAATATCCTCTCTACCGGTAA
Organism: Candidatus Cryptobacteroides sp.; assembly: GCA_045127685.1. Lineage (GTDB taxonomy): Bacteria > Bacteroidota > Bacteroidia > Bacteroidales > UBA932 > Cryptobacteroides. The sequence continues at coordinate 21,977 of JBGVQP010000035.1, read as the reverse complement.
TCTTCTTTACTCCCTCGAAGCATGTGAAATCGCAGTTTGACATATTGTCCGCTACCACCACTTCATACCCTGCCTCTATGAGTTCAACAGTTACATGGCTGCCGATATATCCGGCGCCACCTGATACAAGTACTTTCTTAGCCATCATTATTTATTTTTGGTTTTCTTTTCTTTCTTTGGATTGACATGTTTCGAGCCCAGGTTGAACGAAAGGCCGAAATTCAGATTTATTCTTGTCGATGTCGGTACAGCCCAAGTCTTGAAACCGAACTTGCCAAGCATCTGAGGAGCCTCGCCCAACATTGATTCAAGAACAGGAGCGTTTGCCCATTCCATAGGAAAATAATCCATTCCGACAAACAGACAAGGTCCTGCCTTTGGAGTCAGCTCAAGTACAGCTCCCATAGACCTGGTGGTATTCAGGAAAGAATAATTCAATCCCAGGGCGAACCACCTGCATGGAGTGATGTTGTATGAAGCTGTTAGTTCATGGCGGGCATAACTGTGACTGAAACGCGCAGAATAAAGCAGACCCACGCTCATTGTACGTTTAAGGAACGGCAACTCCACTCCGGCATAGATGCGTGGCATAGTCGAGCGGGTGAAGGTCTGCGGATGAGCCATTTCCTGAAGATTGATCAGACCGGATGCCTTATCTTCCAGATCAGCCAAGGCCTCATCGACATTCACGTTCATATTCTCATCTACATGAAATCCGACCCAGTCCATGCTGCCTTCATTCTTGAATGCCGACACACAGTTCTTTTTGTAGAATATCTGTCCCAAGTCAGTAACCGCAAACGAGACCGCCAGACCATCCACTGCACTACCCACTTCAAGTGTATATTCCAGACCCAGGTCGAAAGAGTAGCCCAGGCCGGCAAGAGCCTTGTTCGCCAGGAACTGATCGGATTGGAACGACATGGCCGGCATCGAGTCCTTCCCTTCTGAACGCTGCATCTTCAGTCCGGCCATCGCAGCATAAAGATAACCGTTCGTGTTGACTGTCCATTTGTCTGCACCCGTGGTCAGGCTCACATCTTCAAGGTTAAGACCGAAATATGCAATCGGAGCGATCGCGCGGACCTTGAAACCAGCCCTCAGACCTTTCATATACTCTTTTGAATATCCGAACGCAACCTGCACAGCACCTGTCGCATAGGCATTTACATTTCCGATATTGTATTTGCGGGACTCCGTTCCCACCCCCTGCTTCATGAAAAGAAGAAGATCCGACGGCAGGTCGACATCCGCAAGAATGCGAGTATCGACAGTGAAGTTCCAGAACGCCTTCTTCTTGTTGAAACCTCCGAAACTCAGGATGGTAGTTTCCATATCAGCATCAAAGTGGAGATGATTCGGAAGATCTCTTCTGAACTGATCCACGGAAACTGACGGATGCAGGAAAGTGCCGAGCTTGCCATTGACAGGATATGTCAGCAAAGGAACATCAAGATTGCTGTACACTCCGAAACCGGTATATCCGAGTACCGGAAGCTGGAAATAATTGGCTCTCGGAGCGAATGCCGGATTCATCTTATGACTGTTGACTGAATGGTCAAGGAAATAACTGCCCTTGATCACCTGTGCTTCCGCAAAGAGAGGGAGCATCAGCAGCACGAATGCAAGTAATATATTATTCTTTTTCATGGTCAGCTTTATTCTTTATCAGTATTTCCTTCGGTTTTACCATCTTCGATCATCTTGGCTGCATCAAGCGTAATTCCCTCCGGAATCAGAGCATAGAGAGTGGCCTTTACAAAATTATCCTCTCGGAACTGTGCGCCCCGTGCAGCCGACGCATCTGCCTCGAAGACAAGCTCCACGGACTTGAGATCTGAAATATCGATCTTGTTCTCGTTTCCGAAAAGCAGTTCGATCTTTGACTTTGTCGGATTGCCTGATGCATCGCCGGACTTGATTTCTATTCCTATCGGTTTATCTGTAACCTTCAACTCCTCTTTATTCGAATCCAGGAGTCTTGCCGTAAGGCTGATTCCTATCGGGAAACTGCTTTCCACCTCGCCGCAAAGTGCAAGTGAACCGTAGCTCATTATCGTGGCTGCTTCCTGCGGCATTTCAATTGTGTAGGCATATGACAGATCAAAGTCATCGCCCAGAGCAAATGGAACACCGGCAGAGTAATCAACTTTGAGCGTATATTCCGCAGACGGCTCAAAGATGCAGGACTTCTGTGCATCAGTTCCTGCAGTGAGTTCTACCTTGAGGCTGTCAATCAATTCAGTCTTGGCCTCATCCTTATAAAGAAGTGAGAATATATCAAGATCCAGGAACTGATCGTATGACTGCTGAGCGTCCGGAGCCTCGTTTGATATGTAAATTCTTGTAGTCAACGGCTCCGATGAAGAAGGTGCACCATCTATGACGAGCTGGCGCCTGATCACCTCTCCGGCTTCCGGACCATAATAAGGAGTAAGCTTGATGTCCGCCTTGACAGGCACACCCAGATTGGTCTGAAGATCCGCGGTCACATAGAATGTCGGAAGTTCCAATGTCGCGTCTATACCTTCTTCTTCCAGAAAATCACCCAACATGGTAAGGTCAAGTGTCGTATTTACAGGGTCTAGCTGATAGTCAACCTTACCGGTAACCTTGCCTATTTTAAGCTTGTCAGTAGCAAGACCATCGTTCATGGTCGCCAGAGACGCCTTCACATCAATGCTATGGGTCTTCCCCACCCACTCGTCCACGACAAGGCTGACCCCTGCCAGAGTGACACTGCCCTCTACAGCCAGTTCTCCGGAAAGTTCCTTCAACTGTTCATAGTCCATGTCAAGGTCAAGGGACACCACCTTTATCGGCTCCATCTCAAGTTTCATGGATGACTTGCCCGGCACCGCCTCAAGGAGTCCGTTGAGAGACAATACTCCGTCAGCATATCTCTCGTCATCAATTACAATGAAATCCGGAAGAGACAGCTTAAGTGCCATCGACAAGTCTGCATCCTCGCCAAGACTTGGGAAACCTGCCCCAGTCTGTACGGCAAGAGTAAGATAGACATTATCCAGTTCTATATCACCTACTTCCTTCAGCATCTGTGGAATATCCACATCCTTGAGAAGTTCAAACTCAATATTCTGCCTGTCAATTGATGCACTATAGGATGTCATTGAAATGTTATCCGGTTCCAGAGCCGGGATCACTGCAACGAACGAAACCTTTGCATCCGGCCTTGACAGCAGATCCACATCAGCCTTCGTCATCAAGGCGCCTTCCGGTATTCCCACCGCACCTGTTATCTCGAAAGAGCCTGAGCAATAGTACTTTCCGTCTGTTTCATTCTTCTTCGCCTCAACGGCTATATGATCGACAGGAAGGACTATTTCCGACGGGAACGCTATGCCGGACGGGAGCACAATTGCATTTAAGGCCGTGTCAAACCACTGCTCATAAGCATATCCGCCTTTTTTAAGAACAAGCATCTTCGGGAGATATACCTTCAGACCGTCCGGACCGACCGGCGCTATAGTCATGGAAATTTCAGGCATATCTATATTGAGCCTGATTTCCGGATTACCTTTAGGATAAATCGTCAGTCCCTTGATATCAGCAATTTCCTTCGGTATCTCCAATTCAATGCTTTCCTTCCTGAAGAGGTCAGGATTAGTCTGGCTGTCTATAGTATAGCCATTAAGTATCAGGGTATAATCTTCTATTTCAAGATTCGTCTCCACGTAACCGTTCAGCGCCAGATCGTTCTCCTTTGTCTGAGGAAGATGATTTGTATGCAGTTCTCCGCTCACATATCCTCCGGTCTTGATAGTGACCAGACCTTTATATGCCGGTACAACTCCATTTTCGTCAACATCACCGATCTTTACCCCAAGAACCTTGATCTTCTGCCTGTATGTGCCGGCAGCAAGGTCCGCACCAGGAATGACTATAGTATTGGTTTCATCGGCACCTTCAATGACAAGTCTGTCCGGGAATGTGACCACCAGATCATTCAGATTCAGACTCAGGTCTCCTATTGATGACAGATTTGCGACAGACAGCTGCACATCGATTGCAGACTGCTCTGAAAATACAACTTCCTTCACGCCTTTTACCTCTTCCGGGAACTTCAGCTCCGGTATAACGATATCGAATGTCTCATCATTTGAAGCAAAAGGAATCGGATTCAACTCAGCTGTCACATCGTCTATGACCAGGTCTTCAAAAGAAAGCTGCACACTGACCATCACATTGCGGGATTCAGCAGTCGGATGTGCTTCCAGCCACTCTGCGAGCGCAGCAGGTGTCGTCTTAAGGTCACCACCATTCAAAGAACCTGAGATAGAAGCATTTACCGTCTTGTCCAGCCAAAGAACATCCTTACCTTCAGCATTAGTAGCATGTTTCCAGTCCTTACTGTTGTCTATAACCAGTTCCTTGATCAGATATTCTCCGCTTGCCGACCATCCGTTTTCATTATTGAGTACAAAGTCACCTACGATATGGTCTTCCAAAAGAGGTGTGCCATCCTCAGATGAAAGATGGAAAAGTTCGTGAAGGTCCATGTCCACATGAGGAATGATCGAGCCTGATGTGAAACATGTATTCAGCATCTTCACAGTCACCTTGAGCTTTGCGCCTTCTCTGATATGAATGTCCGAAACTGACTTTACATATTCATGGAACGGGAATTCAATATGGCTACTTACAGATGCATCTTCTATTGATGTTTCCAGTCTGATCTCCCTGCCTAAAGCTGTATTTATCTGACCGATGGTCATTTCTACATCCTTGACAGCATCTGTCAGGAGTGCAGGCGGAATCACAAGATCTCCAGGAACTCCGGCATACTTGAATTCTCCGGCATGGTCACCAAGGTCTATTTGAAAATCAATGTCCCCTATTGACTCCGAATACTGCCGTATATTCGCGTCGATAGAGAACTCCTCAGTAATCGGATCGATTTTCACATCAATGCCGGAAAACATGTCCGACAGACTCTGCTCCATCGGATATTCCGCACCTTCGTAAGACACACTGCCCAGATCCACATTCTGAAGACTGAAATCCACCTTCTTGTCAAAACTGATCGCATCGATATCGAGAACACCGTTTAACGACTTCAGCTGTTCAGACATGTCAATAGGCTCTTCCGGCTTATAGAAGACGGAATACGCACCATTCTCAGTTATAAGGTATTTATTCAACTCACCCTCCGGATCGACCAGCTTGAGAATATTGCCCAGGCTCAGTTTTTCTGTCGTTCCGATAGGAAGACAAAGTCCCTCCTGGAACACGGTCATGTTCAGATCAAGCTTATCCTCTGAAATTTCATACTGTTCATTGACACACGAAGACAGCCCCGCCAGAGAAAGAAGAACCGCAGCGCAGAGTGCTGCTTTTTGAACGAAAATCTTTTGCATAGGTTCAGAAATCTTTATTCCCACAAAATTAAAAACATTTACTTACTTTTGCAACAATCAAAAACTTTGGACATCAATGAAAAGTATCTCAATAATATTCGGACTCATCATCTGTTCATACGCCCTGGCCCAGGAAACTCTCCTCCAGCAGAAGGCCGAGGAGCTCACAACAAAAGAAGCATTCGCAAATGCTTCCGTAAGCATCAAGGCCATAAACGGCAAAGGAGAAGTCCTGGCCGATGTATCTTCGGAAAAACTGATGGCTCCGGCCTCGAACATGAAGCTCATCAGCACGGGAACGGCTCTGGTCAGACTGGGGTCGGACTTCCGATACAGTACCGACATTGCACATGACGGAGTTATCTCTGACGGAACTCTTCACGGCAACCTTTACATCGTCGGTAACGGAGACCCTCTCATCGGATCCAAAGACTCATTGGCGGTCCCGCTCGAAAAGACATTCAGGGAATGGGAACGCATCGTCAGAAATGCAGGCATCAGGAGCATTGAAGGGTATATCGTCGGTGACGGCAGGTGGCTGGACGGGATGAGTGAGGAGCCTTCATGGCAATGGAGCGACATAGGAGCGTACTACGGCACAGGGATGTCCGGTCTGAACTTCTACGAGAACATGATCTCGTTCAATGTATCAGTAAAATCATCCGGCGGCGAGGCAGCGGTTGATGCCAGACAGCAATATCCGAGCACGTCATGGATGGACATTACCAACAGCGGGACTGTCGGAGAAAAGAGCACCGGCGACAGACTGTATATGTACACCAGCGAACTGGCTCCGGTGGCTGAAATCAGAGGCACATACGCCATCGACCGCGGCCTCAAACGGGTCGATTTCAGCAACAAATATCCGGAATACACCTGCGCCGTCTATTTCAAGAACCACCTTGAAAAGAACGGAATAACCTGCACGGGCGGGGCGGCAGACTTCAAGTTAAAGAACTCATGGATATCCGGACAGAAGCCTCCGTACGGCATATCTCCGGAAGGGGACTCGCTCAAGGTGATAGGAACCACTTATTCACCGTCCCTGAAAGATATCGCCTTCAAGACAAACCACGAAAGCAACAATCTGCTTGCGGAAACTCTTTTCAGGACACTCGGCAAGTCTTGCTGCGGAGACTCTTCATATGAGCCATCCCGGACGGTCTGCATGGAAATACTTAAGGAAATGATGGGGTCGGAGTATGGCCCGGTACGAATACAGGACGGCAGCGGACTTTCCCGGCAGAATCTGATTTCAGCAGACTTCATCTGCGATTTTCTGCAAAGTATGATGGGCACGGAATGTTTTGAGGATTTTCTGTGGAGCCTTGCCGTACCGGCAGAAGACGGATCGATGCGCTACAACATGACAAGGTACCCGAAAGAACTGCGTCAGCGCATCAGGGTCAAGAGCGGCTCGATGAGCAATATCAGATGCTACAGCGGCTACATCCTGCCATCCGGCTACACACCGGCTCACGGCTCCCCCGTCCCTCAGGAAGTCAGAGAAAAGACCATCATCTTTTCCATCATGACAGGCAACTTCATCGCACCCGCTTGGAAAGTAAGCCCTCCGATCGAGAAACTGATGGAGGCGCTGGCGGAATAGATCAGAAGATATTCTTCTCAAAATCCTGTCCCACAAGCGGAGCACGCCCGAAGCTGACTTTCGTTCCCTTCTGGGTTGAATTGAACCGCCACAACACGGTCACAAGATATATACGCCCCAGATTAGGAGTGAATGAAGTCTGGGTGTAATTGTCCACGACAGTGGTCTTGAAGGATGAAACCCGATTCAGAATGTCGTAGCACGACAGATTGATTTCCACACCACTCTTTGCGAGCCTGAAACCCATGATCGCATTAAGCCGATGATTATGGAGAGGCTTGCCGACTCCCTTGAACGGATGCCTCATCAGATATTCATAGTCGGCATTTATGAACATCCAGTCGGTGATCTTATTCTTAGACCGGACAGAGGCCGTCTGATCGAGATAACTTGCGCCCTGGCATATTGAATTGTTCACAGTGCTGTATGAGGTATTAGACCTCACCTCAAGCTCATAGTTTCTTGAAAAGTTCGTTGTCAGTCTCAAATTCAGATCCGGTCTGTGGCGGTATGCTACATTCATCTGTCCTTCAATATAGGACGGATCACGACTGAAGTCATAGCCGGCATCGGCCGAAAAATTCGACTTCAAAAGGCGTATGCGGGTGGACCATCCGAAACGGGCACCACATGACATGGTACCATCAACATTATCATAGGTTACGAATGTCGCCCCTGGCTGGATCGTATATCCGTCAATATCAGTCCCGTCCGTAAAGAATTTGGAACTGTTGACAATTTTATCGGCAAGATATCTGGCATTGAACGTGAATCTCAAAGAATGGATGTTCTTCAGCATGCTTGAAGACATGAACATCAAACTGTAGTCAGTAGCTTTCTTGAGCTCCGGATTACCCCGGTATATGAACAGCGGATTGTCGGCATTGAAATCCCGTCGTATCTGCTCATGGGCAGGAAGCACCGGATTGGAGAGGAAAGACAGAGAGATGCTGCTGCCTCTCTTGCTGTAGCTCAGATTGAGAGTAGGCGCAACACTCAGATACTTCGCCTTATGCTGAGAAAGCATCGGAACGTCCTCCTGACGTCTCTGGAGGTCATATCTTAATCTGACGGCACTGGTGATGACCAGTCCCTCCATGGCGCCGAGCCAATCCAGTCCGACAGTAGCCTCATATGTATCGTAATCATAGGTGTGGATATCACTGGTAAGCGTATCCAGATTGGCCTCTGAAACGGCATCACGATAACGGAGCTTGTTGACAGAAGATTTATTGCGCATATAATGCAACGATGCCGTCAGACTGAGTTTATCCCATATTGACCTTGACGCCGACAATAAAGCGTCTGCAGAAATATTCTCTCCCACCGGCTCCGAAACGAAAGAAGTCACCGACGAAGATGCCAGAGTGGAATCCCGTTGAAGCGCCGTGCCCGAAGAGCGGCCGCCATTGACAAGAGCCATCGCATTGAAGTAAAACTTCCCGACCTTGAACATCTTGTTCAGGTTTACTGAATAGGCATAATCCCTGGATGATTCCATGAATTTCTGATCATAACCATCACAGAATCCATTGATTTCATTCAACATGCCGGAAGCAGACAGGCGGTTCATGTCCGACACAGAGAACGAGAGCCTGGCCTCCGGAATATATGGCAAGGCACTATTATAGTTGGCACGTATCTCGTGCGTTCCACGTCTGGATTCACTTCGGGAATTCTGGATATAAGTACGTGAAACCCAGTTCTCATCTGGAGAATAGACCCTGTCAAGAGAACTCTCGGAAAGATCCTTCCTGTTTCCGTAACTATAACTTGCAGACAAGGACTCTCCCAAGGTCGAGTCCCCGAATTTCTTTACAAGTTTTGCCCCGGCATATCCCAGACGGCTGTACGAGGATGGCACCTGAGAAGTCCTGGTAACAGCACTGTAGTCATTGGAAGCGCCGACATTGTTGAGATATGCATTGACTGAGAGCAATGTCTTCTCAGAGAACCAGTTGCCCGACAAACCGGAAACATAACGGTTATCAGATTCGGTACCTGTTTTCTCAAAATTGCGTCCATAGCCGGCTGAAACCTGTGACACGACAGCAGTCTTGAGTTTGCTCCTTGTCTCCACATTTATCACCTTCTCCTTCTTTCTTCCTTCCTGAACGACGCCAAGACGTTCCTCCCGTGAGGCCTGGTCATAAACCTTTACGGAAACCACGTCCGATCCGGCAAGGTAATTCAGAGGAGCGCTGACATTATCCCCGAAGACAAGCTTGCCATCTGTATAAATCTTGGAGACCTCTTCTTCCATGACCTTGACCCCTCCTGCAGAAACTGACACTCCCGGCAGGCGTTCCATGACATCACGCAGCATATCGTCATCTGCCACCTGCTGAACGGACGCCACATTATATTTCAGGGTGTCGCCGATATATTCAAAAACAGGCACATTTTCCTTGACAACTGCTGCTTCCAACTGTTTCCTGTCCTTATCCAGACGCACCTGAAGAAATTTTAATGTGTCGGCATCGCATTCTCTCGTCCAGTCCTTATAACCCATATGCTGAACCCGCACCTGAATATATCTGTCAGCAATCTTCCGGAACAGACACCGTCCGCTGTCATCTGTCGTCGCAACAAGGGTATCTGAAGGGCTTATAATGCTGATAACCGCACCCGGAAGTCTCTGAGGGAAGATGATCATATCCCCATCCGTCTTCTCCCACTGCTCGGAAACCTCCACCTCGAAAGTATAACCCTTCTGCTGGGCATGCACTCCCAAGCCATGCAGCAGCATGACTGAAATGACGAAAATTGATAGAAGGGGCTTTGACATTATATCACAACTTACTGTTTGAGCATATAACGTACCGCTTGGGCCTAAAACAGCCAAAAGTCGCACAAGCGATCATCAAAATGCTGCATTTTGTAAAATTTTCAATACACCTTGTGCGAGTTTGAGCCAAAAGTCGCACAAGCGGTAAATATAAAAACAAAGGGTTGACTAAGCACGTCAAGCCATAGTCAACCCTGATTTGTACTAGACTACTTCACCTTCTTGAAAGTTATATTGATAGGCATTCCTGACATAGTAGCCGTAGGTCTAGTCGGATTCCAGCATTCGTACAAGTCGAAAATTGACAAGAAGTCTGTTGACTTATAGTCAAGAAGGTACATATCAAGGACCTCCTCACCTGTTTCTTCTTCAAGATAAATCTGCACTCCTATATAAGCTTTCTTCTCGTCACTTGCAGATGTAGCAGAAAAGTTACGGTTCACGTTATCTATTTCAAGTAACTGAAGCGACAGATCAACCATACCCTGAAGAACATAACCACCCTCGTTTGTCAAATTAGCCTCTCCAAGGAAGTAGTTTTCAAATCCTCCAGTCATTGCAGGCACGAACTTACCGTTTACAATATCAAATGTAACCTTATCAGTTTCAACAAACTCCGGATATCCCACAAGATCATCATCCTCACACCACCAATTAGTCTGCATATATGTTTTATCAGCTACAAGTTCCTTGATCTGCCAAGTGCCGGCGAGCTGCTGCCAATAAGAAACGACAGTTACTTCAACAGTTTCATATTCACCGATATAGAACCTATCATCCACAAGTTTCAACACAATCTTGTTATGTTCAGCATCAAAGTCTCCAAGAGTCTCAATACTCAGAGTTCCCTTCTTTTGACCAGCAGGAACGACTGCGACTTTCTTGTCTTCAACAAACTGGAAATGAGTTCCTTCAACAGCAGTAGAATTTTCGGTATCTACCTCAACTTCAATCTCCGCTCCGTCTGGCAATGAAAGTCCAACACCATTACCATCTACCACTGTAACTGTAATCTCCGCATTTCCAACCAGATCGACAACGTTGCTTTCAAATGAGACATAGCCAAGCTTGCCAGAGAAAGAATAAGTCGCAACCGGATAGCTACCGGCAACAAAACCTGACGGCATATTCAAAGTAAGAGTAACCTCCTTATCCGACGCCAATACCAGAGGAGTCACTGTAATTTCCGTCACCGGTGACTCGCCTCCCCATACAAAAGCTTCAGCAGAAACTTCATAATCTACACCCTTCTCGGCACTACCACCAAATGTTACAGGTATCTCGAGCGGGGCTGTTTCGGCATAATTGCTTACAACCACCTTGAATACACCCTTGTCATTCTGCATTTCAGGGAATGGATTTTCAAAAGAGACGCTTTTCTTAAGAGCAGCATCATCCGGATCACAAGCCACCATAGCTGCTACAGCTGCAATGGCAAACATTAATTTCTTTTTCATAAATAATTAATTGTTAAGTGTTTATAAATGTGTTATTTCCCGATAGCATTGTTATACTCTTCCTGAAGCGCCTTGATCAAAGCCCTGTCTTCAGTTGTAAGATCCACTGGATCTGGCAAAACAAAAGTTGTAGCATAACCATCCTGAATAGGTGGAAGCTCTGATGCCCGCCTACATGAACAAAGCGCCATAATGGCGACTATTAACAGTAAAATCTTTTTCATGACTATTGTACTTTATCGTATCCTGGGTTCTGAATAAGTCCATCCACTATATCTACATCCTGAATCGGGAGAGGGAAGGTATACATAAATCTATATGTCGTATACTTCCTGCCCTGCTTGGCTGCCCAAAACTCTGGTCGTCCGTTTCTCTTGAGTTCATACCACCTGTCTCCTTCCATGAACAATTCTTTTCGGCGTTCATTCAGTATAGCATTCAAAAGCGGAGTAAGAGGTTCGCCATAAACATCCACAGTAACATATTCTTCCTCATCGACAGATGGAAGATTTTCCATCGTAAAATCTTCAACGCCTTCTATTCTCATTTTTCTGAATGCGTTGAGCGCATCAAGGGCACCGGTCTTGTCTCCGGAATGATATAGGCTTTCCATCAATATCAGCTGCATCTCTGCAGAACGCAGACATCCGAATCCGTATTTCTTCTGAACTCGCTTGCTATTGAAAGACATAGAATAGCGGATATCCTTTTCCTTCTCCGGAAAGAGAGCCACAAACCGTCTGCTTACCGGCCTTGCATTCAGCATACTCTCCGATCCGTTGTAACCGATATTGACTGAACTCTCGGAAATAATGTATGCTTTCATCAGCATATTGCCCTTTGGCGCCAGCCTTGATGTCATCATCTCGGTATATGAGGCTCCACTCAACAGCGGGTACTTTGCCAACACCTTTTCAGCATAAAGTATTGCTTTTGACCAATTTCCTGCCCAGAAATAAAGGCGCGCAAGGAATCCTTCAAGGACATCAGAATTGAAGCGATATATCTTATCTTCAATGTTATAGCTTATGGCCGTCAACATATCAGACTCCGCCAATGCAACAGTACTTTCTATAGTGCTCCTGACCGGCCTGGCCTCCATATCAAACTTTGTGACAAGAGGAACACCCAAGCCTTTCATATTACCCACAGGAGGCTCACAGAAATTGCGGAGAAGATTGTAATAGCATACTCCTCTCAGGGCATATGCAGTTCCTAAAACATCCCGTCCTAATCTTGTGTCCTTTTCCTCAAGATTATCAATCACGATATTACAGTCCCTGATAACCTCATAGAGGTCAGAATAGAGATGTTGCTTTCCGGACAAATGACTGCCTATATACAGAGCCAGATTGTTTCCACTCGGATAAGCTGTGAGATTTGTCTCAAAGTTATCGGAATAACACTCCACATCAACAGCAGAAGATGGATTTCCAAATATGGACTCTTCTCCATAATCAATATCTTCCAGAATTGTGTTCAAAAGAGACGAAAACTCATCAGCAGTCTTTGGGATAACTTCGCCGTAAGGCTTGATATCCAGGTATTTCGTGCATGAGCTTGCAACCGCTGCACAAAGGATTAATATGTGTATTGTTCTTTTCATAATACTCAAGTGTTAGCCTGCTAAAAACTGAGTGAAAGGCTGAATGTGAATGAACGGGACTGTGGATATACAGCACCTGGAGTCTCCGGATCGATGCCCGAATAGTTCGTTATGGTGAACAGGTTGTTCATCAGGAAACTTGCGCTCAAACCTCCTATCTTCATTGCTCTTACCCACCTTTCCGGGAATGTATATGACAATGAAATAGAGCTGAACTTCAGATATGACACATCTTCAAGCAATATACATCTTGACAATGTCTCGCTATATGGCTTGACCTTATCCAACAGATTGCCGGAACTGTCGGTCAGACGAGGACCGTACGTATCTATCAGACGCGGATATCCGTCAGTAATCGGATTGTCAGGCGTCCACCTGTATGTGACATCACGCACTACATTAAGATGATTTACATAGAGGTCATTCCTTGACGACTGCAACGGTTCGTTCTGAGTAACACCAGCCTTGCCGCTATAAGCCGGCGAGACTATATCGTTAAGAACTTTTCCACCAAGCGAGAAGTTTCCTACAACGTTTACAGAAAAATTCTTATATGAGAAGGATGTTGAAAATCCTCCAGTCCACGGCGCATTTGATGTTCCTACATAGAAAAGATAATTCTGGTACTTCTTGTAATCCTGAACGCTCTTGATCTGCACATCCGGACGGAGAACAAAATCATATAGTCCTGTATCCTTGTTTATACCTGTTGTCTTGCCGGTAAAAGTACTTCCGAGCGGATATCCTACATATGTTGTAGAAGACAGACTAACCACAGGAGGGTCATATTTCAGAAGTTCATTATAATTATATGCGATATTTCCGGTTATCCTCCACCTGAAATCCTGTATCTTCAGAATAGTGGCGCCCAAAGTAAATTCCACACCTGTATTCATCTGCTCTGAGGTGTTATAGAACTGACTGCTGTATCCTGTAGACCTTGGCACACGTACACTGGTAACCTGATCCATATTCTTGTTGTGATACCACGCCACTTCTCCCGTTATGCGGTCTTTTAGAAAGCCAAAATTCAGACCGACATTCATGGTACGGTTCTTCTCCCAACGCAGATTAGGATTCGGGGCAGACTTTATGCTTCCCATTCTGTAATAATCTTCTTCAGTTGTACGGAATGTCGAATTATAACTCATGATAAGTACCGGAGAAACCGACTTGTTCACTCCACCGGTATAACCGAATCCCGCACGCAATCCAAGAGTGCTGAGTACATGAGAGACAGGCTGCATCCACTTTTCCTGATCTATATTCCAAGCTCCACTGACAGACCAGTTGAGATTGAACTGCTGATCACTACCGAAGTTATTGGAACCGTCACTTCTGACTGTTCCGCTGACAATATAACGACTGCGATAGTTATATGTTGCCGTACCGTAGAATGATGCGAAAGCGTCCTCCAGAATACTCTGTCCGTTCATGCCATCCATCAGTTTTCCGTAGGACTGCAGTTCTTCATAATCAATTGAAGTGGAGCCACCTGACGGATAAACAGGGTTTGCGTGATTGCCTGTTATCGAATCGTAGCCATATCTCTTGGCAAAAATGCTTTTCGCGTAGGAACTTCGTACCTCGGCTCCGGCAATGGCATTCAGATTATGCCACTCTGCAAATGTCTTTGAATAGTTAAGCTGACCTCGTAAAATATAAGATGTATTGTAGCTTGACATCTGAGTTATGGAGCCATACGTCCTTTTCGAATATGTATCTTTTTCAAACGGTCTATCTTCAAAAGCCGCATACGTTTCTTTTCCGTTCACGTTTTCCGACATGTCTCCGTTGTATGTAAACGAGGCAAGTCCAGTAAAATTAAGGCCTTTGCAAATATTTATCGTCGTATTTCCCATGATAGTAAACATAGACGACGTTGCATCACTGGAAGTCTCATTTACCTCCCTCATGATATTGAAGCCCTTTTCAGGTAGATTGGAAGCATACAGGCCATTGGCATCACTCAGTGTGAAATAGGTTTCATCCGCCGCATAACTTCCATCCTCATTGTAGAGATTCTCATAAGGATTGGCAAAGTAGGCGTACTTGAACATGTTCACGTTGTTGGATGGGGCAAGGGCCTTCTGGTAACTGAAATCAGTCTGGACGCCGAACTTTATCCACTTTGCAGGACGGGTGTCGATCTTGGCGCTGAAGTTAGCCGACTGGCTGCTGGTCTTTACGACCACTCCATTATTCCAACCGTAACCACCTGATACATAATAGGTCAACTTATCCGTACCACCGGAAACCGACAGGTGATGACTGGTGGAAACTGTGTTGCGGAAGAGCACATCAAACCAGTCTGTGCTCTGGGAGCCAAGCTCTGCTATATATGCATCCTGCTGCTCCTTGCTCCAGCCTTTGAAACGGCCGTAACCTGAACGTATCTGTCCGACAATACCTACAACCGGGTAGTGGGTCGAAGTTCCATTCTGAGTAGCTTCGAATCCTGCTGCAGCGAACTCATCCCAGAGTTCCTGCTCCCACGCAAGTTTTTCTCGTGAATTCATCAGGTTCGGGCTGCGGGACGGCTTGGTCTGGACGGACACCGAACCCATGTAGCTCACATGTGCCTTTCCTGCCGCTCCATGCTTTGTCGTAACCACAATGACGCCGTTAGCCGCACGCGAGCCGTAAATAGCCGCGGCAGAGGCATCCTTGAGCACGGTGATGCTCTCGATGTCATTCGGATTGAGGCTTCCGATACCGGTTGCGAAGATATTGTCAAAGTCTCCTGATTTGATCTGGCTGGTGTTCATGCTCGGCACATTCTTCTGCATAGGCACACCGTCAATGACCCAAAGGGGCTCCGCATCACCGGTAATAGTGTTCGTTCCTCTGATCCTGACCTTGGATGCCGCGCCCGGACGTCCCGAAGTAATCTTCACATCCACTCCGGCAAGCTGTCCCTGAAGGAGCTGATCTACGCTCTTGAGAGGGTTATCCTTCAATTTATCAGATGTCACCACAGCCACCGCACCGGTACTCTTTCTCAGTTCCACTGAAGAGTATCCTGTCACGACCACGGTCTCCATAGTCAATGCTTCCGGGTTCATGGTAAGGTCAATCTTTGCCTTGTCAGCCTTGATGTCAACGGTCTCGAATCCGATAAAACTGAACCTCAGGGTCTTTCCCTTTGCCACACTTATCTTATAGTCACCGTCAAAGCCTGTGGTAGTACCGGTCGTTGTACCCATAACGAGCACTGACACTCCCGCCAGAGGAACTCCATCAGAATCCTTCACTACTCCGGTAACAGTCATATTCTGCGCCGCCACCGGCAGAACAGCCGCCAGCAGAAGCATACTCAAAAATACCTTTCTTAACAGTTTCATAGCCCTTTATTTTAAATGGTCTGTGAAATAATCATGTATCAGATTGACATAATAGGTTCCTCCCATCGCATGATCCTTTCCTGGAAAAACCATCATATCAAACTTCTTGTTCGCCTTTATGAAAGCATCCACCATCCTGTATGTTCCGGCAGGATGCACATTATCGTCCACATCTCCGGTGATCAGCAGCAGCTTTCCCTTGAGGTTGGCAGCCTTTTCCATATTGGTAGGCACCTCACATTTGAAGCATCCGCCCTCGTTCTGAACTCCATGGAAGGTCTCCGCCCACTGCTGACGGTAGATATTGTTGTCGTGATTGCCCGATGCCGCCACTCCGACCTTGTAGAAGTCCGGACGCTCAAGCATCGCCGCCACAGTCATGAATCCTCCTCCCGAATGCCCATAGATACCGACCCTGGTGCTGTCAGCATACGGGTATCTTTCAGCAATCTGACGCACCACGGCATAATCATCCTCAAGCGGATAGTCCCTCAGGTTGCCATATCCGAAACTATGGAAATCCCTGCCTCTGAGCGGTCCGCTTCCCCTGTATGCGAAATTTATGACCACAAAACCCCTGTTCGCCAGCGACTGATTGTCATTATCATCAAGATAGAACGCCTGAGGCACCTGATCGTCCTGAGGACCGGGATAAACGCTGCTTATAATCGGGTATTTCTTGTCCGGATCGAGATCCAGAGGGGTATATACGACGCCATAGAGATCGGTCTTGCCGTCAGCCGCCTTTACGCTTATCACCTCCGGATACCTCCAGCCCATATCCTCCAGAGCAGACACATCCGCACCAGCCATGGAAAAACGCACCCTGCCCTTGCGGTCCACAATCTGACGCTGAGGGGCACAATCCATTCTGGACCATGTGTCTTCAATATATTTCTCGTCCGGAGAAAACTTTATGGAATGGGTTCCATTGCCCGGGGTGAGGAGTCTTGCAGGAGACTTACCGTCGAAGGAAGCCTCATAATAGAACTTGTAATGAGGGTTGATGCCTTCCTCATTGCCATACCCCTCGAAAATGACCTTCCTGCCAAGAGTGTCGATCTTCACGATGTTGCCGCTGACGAAATCCTCATTGGTGAGGGCATTCTTCAAGTTTCCCTCCCCATCATAAAGATACCAACGTCCCTTTCCTGTCCTCTCCGACCACCACAGGACCTCCTTGCCATCATTTATGACATGGTACGAAAACAGCTGCTCATTATAATGGGGCTTGCACTCCTCGCTGATGATGGTCCTGACGCTCCTGTCAGTAACATCGATGCGGCAGAAATCAAGCGTATCACATGTCCTGCTGACCCTCAGAAGATAGGCATACCTGTCAGTGCAAGGGAAATATCTGAGAATAGGGAGTTTTATGATCTGGTCCTTGAAGCGGTCCATATCTATGCGATACAGCTTTCCGCTGTCGCCGTCGGCGAGCATCACATTATACTTTACCACACCGGTATCGCCCGGCATCGGAAACTTGTATGTCTTGGCTACAGGACGCGGCTTTGCAAGAGAATTGACAATTGTCAGTTCCCCCACTTCAGTCCAATCCTCACGGATCATCAGACGCTTGTTGCTTCTTCCGACCCAACGGCCTATGACGCTTGAACGCTTGTCGGGCTCCAGCTGCCTACGGCCGTTCAAAGAATAGGAATCCCATTGTCTGCCGTCATGAGAAAGTCTTATACTGTCTGCCCCCTGGTAAAGCCAGAGGTCATGACCTACTGCAGTGACATAGCAGGAACTGTCGGCAGAAAACGACTTGTTATAGTCCTTTGAAAAGCTCATTCTCGGTTTTTTCTCGGGGGCAGCTGCTTTTTCAAGTTCTCCGCTGGCTATGTCGTAGGTAAAATACTGCTTTTTCAGAGAGAACGAGAAACGCGTCATCTTCTCATCCAGAAACTTGATGTCTCTTACATAAATATCGGACGGGGTGACCTCAAGTCCTGCAAGAGCCTTGAGTTTCTCTGCAAGAGTGTTGTTGTCAAACATCCTGCAAGGTTTCCAGTTCCTGACAGATACCAGATAATACGCCTTGCCGCCATCTTCTTCAGGAGAATACACAAAATGCTCTTTGTCAAGCCATTCCACAGCAGACGAAGAGTTTTTTGTCTTGCCATGGAGGGCATTCATGTCAACAACACTGACACCTGCCGGATGCTCCTGGGCAAAGAGCACCAGACATAGAAAAGAAAGTATGACCGTATGAATATATTTCATGGTAAGTTTCATTATGAATCACAAACAAGACCAGCTAAAGCATAATCCCCAAGTTGCAAATTTACAAAAAAATGAAATATAGAAGCCTTCGTCTCCATTTTTTTATAAATTTGCATTTTATGAAACTTTCCGAGCTGCATACTGGAGAACGCGGCGTGATCGTCAAGGTGAACGGTCACGGCGGTTTCCGTAAACGTATCCAGGAAATGGGTTTTGTCAAGGGACACAAGGTGAAGGTCATTCTGAATGCCCCGCTGCGAGACCCGATCGAATATGAAATCATTGGCTACAAGCTTTCACTCCGACGCGAGCAGGCTGAAAAAATAGAGGTAATCAGCGAAGCCGAGGCTAAAAGCATGATGACTGCATCCGAGGACCTTTCGGCCCTGCAGTCAGAAGACCAGTACCTGCAGCGCCTTGCGGCAGAGCGTCGTAAAGTCATCAAGGTTGCCCTTGTAGGCAATCCGAACTGCGGAAAGACTTCCCTTTTCAATATGGCCTCCGGCAGTCATGAGCACGTGGGAAACTACAGTGGGGTCACTGTCGATGCCAAGACGGGCACCTTCGAGCAGGGCGGATACCAATTTGAACTGGTCGATCTGCCGGGAACATATTCCCTCACTGCCTATAGTCCCGAGGAACTGTTCGTCCGCCGGAACCTCATTGAGGACACTCCTGATGTGGTAATAAACGTAGTTGACGCATCCAACCTCCAGCGCAACCTCTACCTCACGACCCAACTTATCGACATGAACCTGAGGGTGGTCATGGCGCTGAACATGTACGACGAACTTTCGGCCAGCGGTGACAGGCTTGACACAAAGCAGCTTGGATATCTTCTCGGAATGCCGATTGTACCGACGGTCAGCCGCTCCGGAGAAGGCATTGCACAACTGTTCGAGACCGTCATACAGATATATGAAAAGAGTGACCCGCACCTGGCGCGACACATACATATAAATCACGGCAGCGAGGTAGAGCAAAGCATTGAAAGGGTTAAAGCGCTCATTTCCAAGACAGAGGGAATCAGACACAAGTACTCCACACGCTATCTTGCCATCAAATATCTTGAAAACGACAAGGAAATAGAAGGCGTTGTGGAAGCCTTGAGCAACCGCGACGAGATCATCGCCGCGCGTTTTGAAGAAAACAACCGCATCAGGGGGCTGATGGGCTCCGGGCTGGAATCCTCCATGGTTGATGCCAAGTATGCCTTCGTGCAGGGAGCGCTGGCGGAGACATATGTTCCGAATCCGGGAAGGCGAAGAAAGAGCAACATCACGGACAAGATAGACGCCATAATAACAAATCGATGGCTGGCCTTCCCTATCTTCTTCTTTCTGCTTTATCTTGTATTCAGCGGAACCTTCGCCATCGGAGAATACCCGATGAGATGGATAGAATGGCTGGTAAGCCACATCGGGGCATTCGTATCAAGCGCAATGGGAGACGGCTGGTTCAAGGACCTGATTGTAGACGGAGTCATCGGTGGAGTCGGCAGCGTGCTGGTATTCCTTCCGAACATACTGCTCCTGTATCTGTTCATCTCTCTTCTCGAAGACTCGGGATACATGGCGCGTGCAGCATTCATAATGGACCGTCTGATGCACAGGATAGGGCTTCACGGCAAGTCATTCATCCCTATGATCATGGGATTCGGCTGCAACGTACCGGCAATAATGGCGACAAGAACCATCGAAAGCCGCAAGAGCCGGCTCATCACGATGATGATAATCCCTCTTATGTCATGCTCCGGCCGCCTGCCAGTATATATACTTCTCGCAGGAGCATTCTTTCCACGCAGGGCCGGACTCGTGCTTCTTGGGCTTTATGCGCTTGGAATCTTATTGGCAGTGCTGGCCGCGAAAATCATGAGCAGATTCTTCAAAGATGACGATCTTCCGTTCGTGATGGAACTGCCTCCTTACAGGGTTCCGACCGCTAAATCCATATTCAGACACACCTGGGAAAAGGGACGCCAATACCTTCAGAAAATGAGCGGTGTGATCCTGGCGTTCTCCGTAGCATTGTGGTTCCTGAGTTATTTTCCTAATCATAATGCATATGACACCGTAGCCGAACAGCAGGAACATTCGTTCATCGGATATGTCGGCAAGGCAATTGAGCCGGTGCTTGAACCCCTCGGATTTGACTGGAGGATGGGAGTGGGCATTGTGGCCGGCGTCGGAGCAAAGGAGCTCGTAGTCAGCACCTTGGGAGTCATGTATGCAGAATCTCCTGCCGACGGCATCACTACTGCCGCAGGCACTTCCGAAAGGGCTGACGCAATTGATGATACAGGTGGCAACACCCGTCTGCAGCGGGCCCTGGTGCGCTCCGTTTCCCCAGCAGGAGCCCTCGCATATATGGTATTCATCCTGCTCTACTTCCCTTGCATCGCCACCTTCATAGCCATCAAAAACGAAGGCGGAGGATGGAAATGGGCGATATTCACGGCCATCTACACCATTGTTCTGGCATGGACAGCCGCACTGATAACCTTCAAGGTTGCATCCCTGTTTATATAGAGCGCAGTCCGGACTTTCAGATTGCCGTTCCGGATTTTACTTCGTTCCTGCTCTGGTCCACCCAGATAAGGGATCAATTGAAACGGCAGGTCGGTAAATTTAGTCTTGTTACCCTTGTAGTATGGCAACAAAGATATTATTAGAGACATCATATCCGAGCATCTCAGATCCTGCGTGCATGGCTGTATTGACATTATCCCAATATATGGATCAACGAAACAGTAGATTATCTGCACATCCGTGACACGGAACCTATTGAAACACGTCACGGAACCCCTGAGAACCTTTCAATTTAGCCGACTTACATGACTTTCGTGATGCATTTTGCCTGTTTCGTGACACGGAAGAGTATTTAACTGCACCACCTTGCTGCTGCTTTAGGCTATGGCGGCCACATCTGGAGCCAATTTTGTGGCCAGGAGAGTGTTTTCTCATGAGTCGGCCATAAATAAGCCCGTTTTTGTGGCCAGGAGAGTGTTTTCTCATGAGTCGGCCAAATATGAAGCCGATTTTGTGGCCGACCCCGCCAGAGTTGGTCTTCCGGTCACAAAAATGCACCTGATTTGTGGCCGGAACTAAAATCTTTGCGTAGTGCAGGTAGCCGGTGGACGTCCTTGAAATGTATGCTTTGTGGGCGGAACTGAAATCTTTGCGTAGTGCAGGGCACCGGAGCTGGCGTCGCCAGACTGCTGCTCAAAGCAAGCTGCGCGAGCTACACCCCAAGGGCTCCGCTCACTGCAAAGGTCCACAGGACCGTTTGCTTGCCGCTCGCTATGCCTGCTTTGTGCCGGTGATGGCCATAAATAAGCCTGATTTTCTGGCCGGATATTCATTATTCTATGAGTCGGCCAGATATAGGGGCGTTTTTCTGGCCGCAATTGAAAACAACCGGAATTTTAGGATCATGTGCAAAACCCTGTGTTATGATTTGTGATTAAGTTTATACCTTTGCTTTTGCTTAAAGGTATATATCATGTCACTCTCATTGTATAAATCAGTATTGGATTTTGTTTTTCCGAAGGATCTTCTCCGTTATTT
>JBGVQP010000034.1:0-10539 GCA_045127685.1 Candidatus Cryptobacteroides sp. | reverse complement strand
TTGTTCTCATTTACTCGTTGCCTTGAAATTGCAGTCCACAACAATACGATAGACTCTCTATCTTTATTACTCGTTACAGACTATTTAATTTCATCTTCTAACTTTACCTCGTTATCTTTTCTCAAACTTGTCAATGAACTTGCCGTTATTTCTCAAACGGGCTGCAAAGGTACGCATTTTTTCTTTACCTCCAAATTTTTCTGCACTTTTTTTTGAAAAAATATCACTTTTTCTTGAATTAACACAAAACTGGCAATCAAGAGCAAAAAATCCCGCAAAATATAATCATCTGATTTTCAGATACTTCAATTTTCTGCGATGGGGTCAATAGCCCGCCACAGAAAACACAAGTCACTCTAAATCAAAAGCATACGCACCACACAAAACAAACTGCAACCCGTAACCAGACCAAAACCGGTCAAGAGTCACGGCAAACGCCCTAGCATTTCCGATGATATTTGCTATTTTTGCATTCCGCATCCAATGGATTGTCGAAATCAAGCTTCTGGTTTCTGCAGACAAGAATCAAACAGCATCTAAGACAAGAATCAAACAGCATCTAAAACAATATTATATATATGGAAGAAAAAAGGACACAACTGCCGGAGAATGCACAAAGAGAGCTTAAACCCGGCGAGGAGTATCAGCCGTTGCTGTCTCCTAAAAAGAATTACCCGGAGGTTACGCCATGGTCGGTGAGCCTGGGCATCATCATGACAATCATCTTTTCAGCTGCAGCAGCATACCTTGGTCTGAAAGTCGGACAGGTTTTCGAAGCCGCCATTCCTATCGCCATCATAGCAGTGGGACTGTCAAGCGGACTCAAACGCAAGAACGCTCTTGGAGAAAATGTGATGATCCAGTCCATCGGATCGTGTTCGGGAGCCATCGTGGCAGGTGCAATCTTCACTCTGCCGGCCCTGTTCATCCTCCAGGACAAATATCCTGAACTTACAGTAAACTTTACAAAGGTTTTCTTCTCATCACTTCTGGGAGGTATCCTCGGAATCCTTTTCTTGATTCCGTTCAGAAAATATTTCGTGAAGGAACAGCATGGAAAGTATCCGTTCCCTGAAGCAACAGCCACAACACAGGTTCTCGTAAGCGGAGAAGGCGGCGGAAAGGGTGCAAAGACCCTTCTCATAAGCGGTCTGGTCGGTGGTCTGTATGATTTCATCGTATCAACATTCGGCCTCTGGGGCGAGACACTGACCACAAAAGTCCTTCCGTGGGGTGCGGCCGTCGCTGAAAAGGCGAAGGTCGTGCTGAAGGTCAATACAGGTGCAGCTGTCCTCGGTCTGGGATACATCGTCGGACTGAAATACGCATTCATCATCTGCTGCGGCAGTTTCCTTGTATGGCTAGTGATCATACCTCTGATGAATCTCATCTGGGGTGGCGACGTGATTGACCTGATGAATACCGGCGTCACCATGACCATCAGCGAAATGTCTCCTGAGCAGATATTCAAGGATTACGCAAGACATATCGGCATCGGAGGCATCGCGACTGCCGGCATCGTGGGTATCGTGAAGTCATTCGGAGTCATCAAGTCTGCCCTCGGACTTGCAGCAAGCGAGTTCAGCAGAAAGAAGAGCGACGCTGAGGAAGAGGTGATCAGAACCCAGAGGGATATTTCGATGAAAATTGTCGTGATCGGCATCATCGTTACCCTGCTCGTTGTTTTCGGATTCTTCGCCTTTGGAGTTGTTGACAATATCTGGCATGCCGTGGTCGGAGTGCTCATAGTCGGAATCATCGCATTCCTGTTCACAACTGTCGCTGCAAACGCGATTGCAATCGTCGGATCAAACCCTGTCAGCGGAATGACTCTGATGACACTCATCCTGGCATCTCTCGTGATGGTGGCAGTAGGATTGAACGGTACTGCCGGCATGACGGCAGCATTGATTATCGGAGGCGTAGTATGTACAGCCCTTTCAGTTGCCGGAGCCTTCATCACAGACCTGAAGATAGGATATTGGATCGGCAGCACCCCAAAGAAGCAGGAAAGCTGGAAATTCCTCGGAACGCTAGTTGCGGCTGCAACTGTCGGAGGAGTAATGCTCGTGCTTAACAAGACATACGGATTTACCGGAGAAGGTGCTCTTGTCGCACCTCAAGCCAACGCAATGGCTGCTGTCATCGAGCCAATGATGAACGGCGGAAGCGCACCTTGGCTTCTGTATGGTATCGGAGCCATCATCGCGCTTGTACTCACATTCTTCAAGATCCCTGCACTTCCTTTCGCACTCGGTATGTTCATTCCGCTTGACCTTAACATGCCTATGCTAGTGGGCGGTGCCATCTCATGGTTTGTAAGCACCCGCAGCAAGGACAAGGAGATAAACGAAGCCCGCATGGAGAAGGGCACGCTGATTGCTTCAGGATTCATCGCAGGCGGAGCGCTCATGGGAGTTGTCAGCGCAATCCTCAGATTCGCCGAGGTAGACATGTTCATGAAACCTTCACCTTGGACTGAGCCGGTTGCAATCATCCCTTATGCCGCCATCATAATCTATATGGCTTGGTCAGCATTAAAGGCTAAAAAATAGTTTTTCCTTACAGAAGGACATTGTGGCATTGCCACAATATCCACAACAATAAAACTATGAACGGAATATTAAACGCATTACTTCTGACATTGATAGCCGGAGCCGCCACAGGCATCGGAGGTGCATTGGTGCTCTTCAAGAAGAAGATCAGCAGCAACTTCCTCGCCGGGGCATTGGGGCTCAGTGCCGGTGTGATGATATTCATATCGCTGGCGGAACTGTTCCCGGAGGCTCAGGCGGAAATTGCCGCGACAGGCTCGCTCAAATACGGCAGAGCCCTCACTTTGCTGGCATTCTTCGCCGGAATGGGTATAATCATGCTCATAGACTTTCTGGTGCCCGAATATGAGAATCCTCACGAAGCGTCCGGCTTGTCACTTGGGGCCCACACACCAGCTGTGGACATGCTCAGCCACGCCGGCAATGAAAAAGCGATGCAGCGCTTGGGACTTATGTCAGCATTCGCCATCGCCATCCATAACTTTCCGGAAGGAATCGCCACATTCATCGGCGCGCTGAATGACCCGCAGATGGGCGCCGGCATCACATTCGCCATCTCCATCCACAACATCCCGGAAGGCATAGCAGTGGCCATACCTATATATTATGCGACAAAGAGCAAGGGCAAGGCACTGCTGCTGGCAACGCTTTCCGGATTCAGCGAACTCATCGGCGCGCTCCTGTGCTGGGCAGTGACTGCTGTTTTCGGCGTGGAACTCACCGGTGGCGGAGCTATATTCCCGCTCATACTCGCCGCAGTTGCAGGCATCATGATATACATCTCGCTTGACGAGCTTCTTCCGACGGCGGAGAAATACGGAAAGCATCACATCGCCATTGCCGGAGTCATTTCCGGAATGGCAATAATGGGAGTCAGCCTGCTGATTCTCTGACAAGGTTAATCCGTGCACGGGGGTCATTTAGATTTCCCCCCCCCCGTGCACGCCAAACATCAACACAGCGCGTAAAATACACATTACCGTGCACGGGGGTCTGGCAAAACAACCCCTATGCACCAAATCAGAAAAATATGGAAAAGATTTTAGACAGATTTTTGAGATATGTGTCAGTTGACACGAAGTCGGACCCGGAATCGGAATCACAGCCAAGTGCTGCCAAGGAACTTGTCCTGCTGGAAATGCTCCGCGATGAATTGCTCGCTATGGGCGTGGAAGCGACACTGGACGAGTATGGATATGTAATGGCAAGCATTCCTTCCAACTGCGACACGCAGGCTCCTGCAATCGGATTCATTGCACATGTGGACACTGCCCCGGATGCTCCTGGAAATGATATCAAACCGCAGATCATCGAGAATTATGACGGTGGGGAGATTGCCCTTAAAGGCGTAGCGGGTCTGAGCCTCAAGCCGGGCGAATTCCCTGAACTGCTCCAGTATGTAGGCCAGACACTGATTACAACTGACGGTACCACTCTTCTCGGAGCCGATGACAAGGCCGGTATCGCGGAGATCATGAACGCCGTGCAGTATATCGTAGAGCATCCGGAATTCAAGCATGGAGACATCAAGATAGGATTCACCCCAGATGAAGAAATCGGACGAGGAGTAGTCAAGTTCGATGTGGAAAAGTTCGGTGCGAAATACGCTTACACCCTTGACGGCGGTCCTGTGGGCGAGCTTGAATATGAGAACTTCAATGCAGCAGGAGCAACCATCCATATCCAGGGCTGCAATGTGCATCCGGGCACAGCAAAAGGCAAGATGAAGAATGCCACCATCATAGGCATGGAACTGAATTCGATGCTTCCGGCAGACCAGCGTCCTGAGTGCACGGAAGGTTATGAAGGCTTCTTCCACCTTATCAGCTTCAAAGGCGAAGTGGAAACCGCAACCTTCTCATATATCATCCGCGACCACGACATGGATCTGTATGAGCAGAAGAAGGAACTGATGAAGCAGTGCGTCGCCGCCATCAACGAAAAATACGGAGAGGGAACAGCCACGCTTGAACTCAAACATCAGTACTACAACATGCGAAAGATGGTCGAACCGCATTACCATATCATTGAAAAGGCCATTGAAGCCATGGAAATGGAAGGCATCACTCCGAAGATCCAACCGATCCGAGGCGGTACAGACGGAGCCAACCTATCGTTCATGGGACTACCTTGCCCTAACATCTTCGCTGGCGGACATAACTTCCATGGCAAGATGGAATATGTGCCACTGGAAAGCATGGAGAAGGCCAGCAAGGTCATCCTGAACATCATCAGCCTGTTTGCGGAATAATTTCGGACAGTCAGGTAATGGTGCAAAAATCAGTTGGTAAACCTGCATAAACCGATCGGTTGCAACAAGCAAAAACGAAAAGTCCAGTCACAGAACGGCTGGACTTTTTAAATGGACCCTATACGAAAAAAGCCCGACATTTCTGTCGAGCTTAGTGGTGGAGATAGTCGGAGTCGAACGTCTATTTTTTAGAGTTTCCCAGAGTATTGTATGTTCTTAATATAAAACGATATAAGTATAATACAATCTAACATGATATACTTGCATATTTCAAAATCTGTTTGTGAATCTGTTTGTACTATTAATGCAAACAGGTTTGCCAACACATTGCCATCATAGAAAAGGCCTAAGTGGATGCAATGAAACAGATCGACGATGCTTGGGAAATGTAAGAAAAGATTAAATTTGCACTATTGATACTGCACAAGCAGGCTATATATATTATAAGGTATAGAAGACGGACATGAAGACAACTGACATCATAGAAATCAACATCGGTTCTCTCTTTGAGAAGATTGCTTCAGTAATTGAGGAAGCAAGAAGAAGAGCATCGACAGCAATCAATCTCTCCGAAGTTTACGCGAAATTTAACGTCGGTAGATACATTGTGGAAGACGAGCAGGGAGGAAAAGAAAGAGCAGCTTACGGAAAGCAAGTCCTCGAGCAACTCTCAAAGAAGATTGAAGAGCGCTTCGGCGAAGGGTGGTCAGTTGACACATTAAAGCGCTGTCGTAAGTTTTATAGCATATACTCGACTCCAGCAATTGGGGCAACAGTGTTGCACCAATTAGAAACTACCACAGACTTTGTGAATTCGGGCAACAATGTTGCCCGAATTCAAGAGGCGTCAGCAGAACCCCACAAATTCGTCCTCTCATGGTCACATTACCTTATCCTTATGCGCATCAAGGATGCTAATGCCCGTAGCTTCTATGAAATAGAATGCACTAAGCAGAACTGGAGCATCCGCTGGCTGCAGCGACAGGTGAGCAGCAGTCTATACGAACGTCTCGCACTCAGCAAAGACAAAGATGAAGTCATGCGACTGGCAACTGAAGGTCAGGTAGTTGAGAAGCCTGCAGACATAATAAAGAATCCTATTACCCTTGAATTCCTCGGCCTCCAACCAGAAGCGGCTTACTCAGAAAACAAACTTGAAGGTAAAATCATCAGCAAGATGCAGCAGTTCCTCCTTGAACTTGGCAAGGGCTTCCTATTCGAGACAAGACAGAAGCGCTTCACCTTTGATGAAGAGAACTACTTTGTAGACCTGGTCTTCTACAACCGTCTGCTGCAGTGCTATGTCCTCATCGACATAAAGATTGACAAGCTTACACACCAGGATCTCGGTCAGATGCAGATGTACGTAAACTACTATGACAGGTACGTCAAGCAGGAATGGGAGAAGCCTACAATTGGTATCCTCCTCTGCAAAGAGAAAAAGGATGCTCTTATCAAACTGACCCTTCCTGAGGATGCGAACATCTATGCAACTGAATACGCTCTTTATCTTCCGGACAAGAAGGAATTGCAGGACAAACTGCAACAGTGGATTCAGGAATTTGACAAAGAAGAAGATCTATAAACACTACAGCCACTCCGCGGAGTGGCTGTTATACTATAGGGCTCGAACCTGCTGAAGCAGAAAGGGTTGTCACCCCTTACGCGAATTCCCCTTGACTCTGCAAATGTAGTTAAAATTTCTGTAACGCTGATGCGGAATTTGCTTGCCATATTTATTTAAAGAGATTCTCAAGCAAAAATAGTTGCGCGTTAGCATCGTATGCAACCGCAAGATATTGTCCTTGGTTTCCCTCTTTCCACGAAGATGTAATTCCTATAGATGTTCCAAGTTCAGTTGGAGCCTTATATTTATGACCATCGCCTCTTTCTTTCTCTTCCAAATATCCAACAGACACTAACCATTGTGTTACCTTTGATGCAGACAAAGGCTTCATGTTCTCAGGAATCACCTTATTGATTTCCTTGACGGACATAGCTATCCCCGTCTTCTCTGCAACATAGACACTTGAAGCTATTTCTGGTGTGAGCTGAAATTCCTGTTCATACTGTTTTTTCGAGGAAAGCTTCTTTTTGCCCATGTGTTCAAGCAGATTGGACACAAAGAACAAACATCGGGAAATATGAACATTATTCACGACATCACTATCAGGAAGAACGCTACCATCAATAGGATTTATTCCGTTGGCTAGTTTGCTAATCCAGTCTGTAGCAACACTTAATTTTTTCTGGTCAATGTCAGAGGACATAGTTAAATGAGATTATATATTTATATACAAAACTGCTTTATTTCAATTCTTCTTTAAGCTCGTCAAATCGGGCATCCGTATTCCTCAGATAATAATCCATGGTCATGAATCCGGAGCATCCTGTACCATCATGTTTATAGTTTGTACAACCCAAGAACGGTGGCCTATCTCCCTTACCTGGTTTCACTATCAGATAGCCATCTCTGCACTGATCGCATTTAATAATCGAGAGTTGACCTCCTGATAGATCATTCGTCATAAAATCACATAGCTCAGGCTCATTGGTGCACATCCATAGTTTCAAGCCATAATTCTGCTTATACCTCAATTGTAACGGATATCCACAGATTGGACACTTCTTGATTTCCTTGTTATCCTTATTTTCGTTCCTGTCTATATCACCATGCAGAACAACCTGCAAATAGTCATCAAGCAACTCCAGGACAAAACTAGAAGGCCTCTCTTGAGGAACAATCAAGTATACGCGATTCTTGGTCCTGGTTAAAGCAACATAGAACAAACGCCTCTCCTCAGCATACTCAATACTATGATCATCTCGCACAACATACTTCAGCACAGGGTCATCCTGCACCTGAGAAGGAAAACCATACACCTCATTTCGAGCATTGATTATAATCACGTTATCATATCCCAAACCCTTTGCTCGATGAACTGTCATAAAGTCCAAGGTCACATTGGAAAACTTTGTCGAAGTAACACCTCCGGTCTTCTCATTATAAACAAACTTTCCAGAATGAGACAAATGGAAAGCATCAAAGCCATATCGTCCCAGCAATAGGATTGAGGATTTTGGATTCTCCAGAAGAATCTTTTCAACAATACCCTCTACCTTCTCACCAATCATATAATAGCGTCCACCCTTACCAGCTGTCTGCTTCCTGTCAACGTTTTCTGAATATGACTCTATTACGATGGGCTGTTCAATATGTTTAGGCGAAATAAGTTCCTTACGCAGTTGTGACTGATTTTTCTGGATAAATCTGCCAGCTATATCGATCACCTCTTGAGCATTCCTGTACGTCTTGGTTATCTTCAACTCCAGTCCATAGCCCATAGTCTGCCTAAAATGCGTGAACAAAGTTATATCTGAGCCAGCATACGCATAAATTGACTGCCAGTCGTCACCAACAGCTATGATTTTAGCCTTGCATATCTTTGACAACTCCTTTGTCAAATCAAACCTTTGACGTGAAATATCCTGATACTCATCAACGATTATATACTTGAAATCAAGTTCTGCTCCAATCCTTTGTTGCTCATTAAGAACACGAACAGAATCATTGATCATATCCTCAAAATCAACCGCATTTTTCTCCTTAAGACGTTTAGAATATTCAAGGAAACACTGCTGACAGATGCTTAAGAAAAGTTTTGTCCTTTCATTTGTAGACTTCCTTTCAAAACGTGAAAAGTCATCAATTGAGAATCCATTGGTCTTGAAATTCTGAATGAAGGTGCAGACCAACTTAACGAGTTTCATGATATACTTGTTCTCCTCAGTGTTGACGATCTTCTCAAAGACCTCCTTGGAATCTCTTGGGATTAGTGTAAATCCGTGCTTTTGCAGATTCTCCCTTAGGTGCTCCAACAAACTTCGTCCATCAGAATAACCGGAGAAAGTATAAATCAAGTCGGTATTATGCTTTTTATGCAGCTTTACCTTGTCATTGATTTCCTGTTTATATCGAGACAGTTGCTCCTCGTTATAACGATTGTTTTTACCATCTTCGGTAATGCCAAAATGCTCAAGATAAGCAACCTTATCACCTTGACTAATCGTGAAATCAGGAGTGTATGGCTTTCGGGACTTCAGAATATGGTATTCGTATGGCCTCTCATACTTATAATCAATCTGATTAATGTATAAGAAGTTAGCAATCTGAACTTCCTGAGCAGAACGCATTCTCTCATGAGCTATAGAGATACATTTGCCTGTTCTCTTGTCAATTATCTCCTCTGTGTACTCACTCATATTACCTTTCAGAGTCGTAAAATCAGACTTTGATATGTAATTGAAGAAATCGTTTAAACCCTCACCTTCATACGGAGCATCAAAATAAGAACCGAAGAATAGAATCAGTTTATCCACTAATTCCGGTTGCTCAAGAATATTCCCCTTCAGATAGTTATTGATGACATTAAACATAAATCCACCATCCACAACCTGACGCTTCTCATTATCTTGTTTCCTGAGAATAGCATAACCAGTTTTATGGAATGTTGTTACGGGACAATTAATTTTGAGAGATTTGTTAATCTTATCTCTCAACTCTCCAACGGCCTTATTGGTAAAAGAAATTACCAGTATCTGTTCTGGGTTAACACCTTTCTTTTCAACAAGATATTTTACTTTCGCAGCTACCGTTGTTGTCTTACCTGCTCCAGCACCTGCAATTACAAGTGTATAATCCTCATCCGAGAGCACAACCTTTCTTTGCTCTTCATCGAGCTTGATGACAGGATCTACGGATTCAAGAATATTATCGAGATATGTATTCTCTGCCTTGAGGTGCCTACTTAGAAAATCTTCATTATGCTTTGATATAAAGGATGGTGACCTCTGCAAGTCTTCAATCCCATGATAGTAAGCAATTGCAGTGTTGATTCTCTGAATATCCAAACAATTCTTTTGACAATATGCCTCCAACATATCAGAGGCAAGAAGATTGTCAAAGAAGGAGACTACCTGATTATATTTCTTTATTGCCCTCTTATAATCGCTTCTTGCAATATACTTATCCTTGCTCAGCAATTTCTCCATTCCTCTTAAAAACTCCATCAACAGAATAAACTCTTCTGTCTCATTTACCGAAGATGAATTTACCCGTTTTCTATTGAATATTTTTGAGAGGAAAGACATGTAATACTAGGTTCATGCATGTTAAAGACACAAAATTAGCAAAAATCATTGATTACAGAATATAGAAACTAATTTGCAGAGCAATTAGAATTTCCGTCATGATACCACAAAATATGGAGCACGTTGAACAAAACATTACCCCGTTTGCTACATGACAGACAAATCCAAATTCAACAAAAAAAGCCCGACATTTCTGTCGAGCTTAGTGGTGGAGATAGTCGGAGTCGAACCGACGACCCCCTGCTTGCAAAGCAGGTGCTCTAGCCAACTGAGCTATACCCCCATGCTTGTAGTCCCGAGCAGACTTGAACTGCTGACCCCTACATTATCAGTGTAGTGCTCTAACCAACTGAGCTACGGGACTGTATATTTTAAAAAGATTGAAGAAAAGCAAGTCTTACTGAACCTTGCACTTCACCGAAAAGCTCGTGTCAATAACGCGCTCCAAAAAGGAGGTGTTCCAGCCACACCTTCCGGTACGGCTACCTTGTTACGACTTAGCCCCAGTCACCAGTTTTGCCCTAGGACGCTCCTCTCGGTCACGTACTTCAGGCACCCCCGGCTTCCATGGCTTGACGGGCG
>JBGVQP010000033.1:0-17423 GCA_045127685.1 Candidatus Cryptobacteroides sp. | reverse complement strand
ACCGATAAGATAGACGGTCTGGTCGATTATCAGAAACCTGTCATGCGCCTTGGAAAATGTCTTGACCGTTATCGGAGGATATTGTGCGTTATGCTTGTCAATGTCCAGCTGCAGTTGCTTGGAGATCTTGCCGGTATATATCGTCGCTTCCACTCCGTCCTCCCTTTTGGACAGAATGGTCAGTACCGTATCGTCTATGTAATTGTCAATCAGCACAATCCTTCTTGCAGCCTTTCTCACCAACTCCGCCACGAAAGCGTAGGCGTCATAAATCTGCCCGTCGAAGAAGATGCCTTCGACAGGCGGAAGTGATGTACGCACGAAAAAGTCTATCTTCTTTTCGTGAGAATCCAATATCTGACGATGTTCCTTTAACGTCTGTTCTATTGCTGTCAGCTTTGTCTGCATAACATGGCCTTTCAATAGAAATTCCTTCAATACAGAGTTCGCCCAGCGACGGAAATGAATACCTTGTTGCGATTTGACCCGGTATCCGATGGATAGAATCATTTCCAGATTATAATATTCCACGATGTAGGTCTTACCATCCGCAGCAGTTGTCGCAAAATTTGCGACAACTGCCAAGCCCGACAGTTCCTCGTTCAAAGCATTGTTTATATGCTTTCCGATGGTCTTCACATCACGCCCGAATAGAGTGGCCAACTGTTGTCTGTTAAGCCATACAGTTTCATCCTGCAGCCTCACCTCCAACCTTGTGATCTCATCCGGCTGATACACCACGATTTCCCCTTTGGTCTCTCCGATTGCTTCTTTGTCAATCCTTGCCTTGTTTTCAGAAATTTCCATAATGTCAGTTCTTTATATATTGATCCTCACATCCTTCCCAGGAGCTCCTCCGCATCAGTGTTCTCCAGCAGCGTAAAGCCGAACCATTTCTTGCCGAGGTCCTTGATGGAAGCGCCGACAAGATAGACGGTGTCGTCGATTATCAGAAACCTGTCATGTGCCTTGGAGAATGTTCTGACCGTTATCGGAGGATATTGTGCGTTATGCTTGTCAATGTCCAGCTGCAGTTGCTTCGACACTGTCCCGGTATATATCGTCGCTTCCACTCCGTCCTCCCTTTTGGACAGAATGGTCAGTACCGTATCGTCTATGTAATTGTCAATCAGCACTATCCTTCTTGTAGCCTTCCTGACCAGTTCCGCCACGAAAGCATAGGAGTCATAAATCTGCCCGTCGAAGAATATACCTTGTTTAGGCGTGTTGCAGTTATTGTCAAATTTTGTAAGAATCTCCTCGACCTTATTGTCTGTACAATCCATTCTTTGGAACATTTCCAACTGATGATACTCAATAGTTTCAATCCTTTTTAAAATGTCATTGTTGTGCGTAATTACCCTTCTCATATTTGCAAACGCCCTCATGATTCTGATGTTGGCGACAATAGCAGTTTCAGATCTCAACACTCCGCTAAGCATTGCTATACCATATTCTGTAAATGCATAGGGAAGATATTTGATGTTTTGTCCTTGCTTTATGTTCAAGGTGCCAATTTGGCACCTTGAACACTCGTTGAGAGTCAGCTGAAACATAAAATCATCAGGAAACCTTTCTATATTTCTTTTGACAGCCCTGTTAAGTTGCTTTGTCTCCACTCCATATAGTTGAGCCAGATCCCTGTCTATCATCACTTGTTTTCCTCGAATCTCATAGATACTTTCGTTGATGTTCGACTTTTCAGCCTCTCTTAAATGCGTTACATTCTCCCCTGTTCCTCCGACGGCGAACCCTGAATCCTTGTTCTCTAAAATCTCCATAATCCATTAGTTATTATATTGTTCAACATCCTTCTTATGTGTCATTATAGATAGATGTCATGATGTGTCCGTATTCGAAAAAACGCGATACGGGTATACGACTATACCTATATCGCGTTGTAGAGCTCTTCCTGCCACTCTACGGCCAACAGACTTGTCTGCAATATTAATAAACTTCGGCAGATTTTCCAACGCTCACAGAGGTCGCTTGACACCAACATGCCGATTTTTTAGTTTTTGCATTTATTTCAGTTCAGGTCTTTCCACAACCTTCATGTAGATAAACGTGTTATACATGAGACATATTGCATTTGAGAAGTCTAACTTGCCTTCTGGGGCTGCGGGAGCGACATGCTCACCCGGAGCAGCATAAATACCTTTTCGGAGAATAGTTCCCGGAACAACAATTGCAGATGCGTCTTTCAAAACACAGAGTTATGACAGACGCATTATATTTTTGGATAACTGCCGCCGTTATAGTCGTAGTGGCAATTGTAGTTCAGATTATAGTAGACCGTCGCAGACGACGCAGGAACTAGAAATATTTCCTTTCGTTCCTGTTCAGAGCGATGAAGATGAAGAGCATGGCGGTGAATCCCCACATGGATGAGCCGCCGTAACTTATGAACGGAAGTGGGATTCCTATGACCGGCATAAGGCCGATGGTCATGCCGACATTTATGAAGAGGTGCATGAATATGCAGCAGGCCACGCAGTAACCGTAGATTCTGGTGAATGCTTCCCGGCTTCGTTCTGCGTCGTGTATTATCCTCCAGATCAGAAAGACATACAGCAGCACGACAAGCGAGCATCCGAAGAATCCCCACTCTTCACCGATTGTACAGAAGATGAAGTCGGTGTGCGGCTCCGGAAGGAATCCGTTCGAGGCCTGTGTGCCGCTGAGGTAGCCTTTGCCGGAAAAGCCTCCGGATCCGATGGCTATC
Organism: Candidatus Cryptobacteroides sp.; assembly: GCA_045127685.1. GTDB lineage: Bacteria > Bacteroidota > Bacteroidia > Bacteroidales > UBA932 > Cryptobacteroides. The sequence goes on along the minus strand of JBGVQP010000033.1, from coordinate 14,698 downwards.
TTGGACTGTATTACATTGTACCCCACACCCTTGGGGTCTTCCTTCATTCCAAGCAGGACCTCGATACGCTTTCTCTGATGGTCCTGAAGTACATCGTTGAAAATGAAATCTGCAGAGAAAATCAATATCAGACCAGCCAGGAAGGATATGATGCCAAGATGTGTAAAGGTGTTCCGTTCCCTGAACGCCTGGAATCCGACAAAAGGAAGTGACAGTACGCATACACCGACCAATACCCACAGAGGCTTGACACCTGCGAGCCACGCCGCAAGGGCGAAAATCTTCGGAACAAAAGCGAAGAACACAATCAGAGGCAGGCAGATTATCAGCCACCATTTGAATTTTCTCGAGTACAGGCAGATGCACAGCGATGCGACTCCGGCAAGAGTGAGAACCGCCGTGTAGGGAGATACCGATATGGTAAGGATGAACAGGAGTATGGCCATACCTCCGAGGAAGATAAGCCATCCGGAAAGTCCTTCGCGGTATAGCATGAAGATAAGTCCTACATATACCAGAGCGGATCCTGTTTCACTCTGCAGAACGATGATTCCCATCGGTATCAGAATGATCAGGGCGGTAAAGAAGAAGTCCTTCAACCGTCCGATCTTATATCCGAGCTGACTCATGACTGTAGCCAGCAGCAGCGATGTGGATATCTTGGAAATTTCTGCCGGCTGGAACCGGATGGGACCCACAGAGAACCATGATCTGGATCCGTTGACTTCCGTACCGAGGAATATGACGGAAATCAGCAGCAGCCCGACTCCGATGTAAATGAACAAGGATAGTCCCTCGTATGCCGTGGGTGGTATGACGAAGAGAATAAGCGTGGCGAGGATAACAGATGTCCCGATCCACACACACTGCTTTCCGCTGAAAGTGTTCCAGTCGAAGAAGGATTTTACGTCTTCCGGAGAATGTATGGCAGCGTAGATGTTTACCAGACCGATGCACACCAATACAAACCAGCAGCCTACCAGCCACCAGTCTATTGTCTTTGCAAGACTTCTGTTCCTATATCCTCCCGCCGATCTCATTTCTTTGTTTTTACTTTATGAAGCAGGTTTCCGTCAAGCACCCTGTCTTCCAGATACTTCCTTTCCGGTCTGATCTCTCCTGTGAGATACTTCTCGGTCAGGAGAGATGCGATAGGAGCCGCCCATGTCGCACCGAATCCACCGTTCTCTACGAATGCCGCCACGGCAATCTTCGGATTGTCCTTCGGTGCAAAGCAGATGAATACGGAGTGGTCGTCACCATGAGGATTCTGGGCAGTTCCCGTCTTTCCGCATATTTCAAGTCCGGGAACAGCGGCGATACTTGCCGTACCTCCGGAGCCGAAACCGCTGTTGACTGCACGGTACATTCCGTTCACGACTCTGCGGAAGTGGGTGGTGTCCACCATTGTATAGTGCTTTTCATGGAATCTGTCATCAATCTTCACATGTTCCGAATCCTTGATGATATGCGGAGTCCGGTACCAGCCTCGGTTAGCCATGATAGCGCACATGTTAGCCATATGCAGAGGGGTGCAGCCGATTTCGCCCTGACCGATGGACAGGGAAATTATGGTAGTGGCCTTCCATCTGCCTTTTCCATAGAACTTGTTGTAAAGTTTCGAATCCGGAATATATCCTCCCAATTCAGAAGGGAAGTCGCTGCCGAGCTTCTTTCCGAATCCGAAGCTCTTCACATATTCGTTCCATTTGTCCAGGGATTGCGCTACGTTCCCGTTCTTTCCGTTTTCGATCAGGTCGCGGAAGACATAGCAGTAATAGGCATTACAGGACATCATTATGGATTCCTCAAAGTCAATAGGGGACTTATGGGCATGGCACCCGAGTTTATTCTTTCCGAACTTGTATCCCATGTTGCAGGAATAATGGGTGTTTGGAGTGAACACACCTTCCTGAAGTCCTATAAGGCCATTCACAAGTTTGAAAATTGAGCCCGGAGGATAAGAAGCCTGGACCGTTCTGTTGAACATCGGCTTCAACGGGTCAGAAACGATATCGCCGTAGTGCTTTCCGATGTCAGCAAGCTGCTCGACATCTATACCGGGACTGGATACCATCGCAAGAATTTCTCCTGTGGATGGCTCTATGGCAATAAGGCTGCCCACTTTGCGCGCCATCAGCATCTGACCGTAGTGCTGCAGTTCCGCGTCTATGGTGGTCGTGATGTCTTTGCCCGGCACCGCCTCCTTGTCCATCTGTCCGTCATTGAATCCGGACATGATCTTGTTGCGGGAGTCACGGACCATGATGTTGTATCCCTTTTCTCCCCTCAAGTCTCTTTCACGTGCAGCCTCGATACCTGTCTTTCCTGCATAGTCGCCTGGCTGATATTCTCCTTCGTGCTTCTTGATATATGCGGCATCAACTTCCGATACATATCCCAAAAGGTTTCCGCCGGCATTGTACGGGTAGTCCCTGATGGTTCTGGACTGGCCTTTGAATCCGGGGAACTTGTACTCAACCTCGGCAAAACGCATATATGTCTCCTGTGGCATTTGTTTGATCATTACCACAGTGCGCCAGCCGATCTTTGAACGGTACTTCTTGTATTCGTTCATCTTCTCCTTCACGAACTCTTCGCTCACATCAAGGATTTTGCAGAACTCCAGAGTGTCAAAAGACTTTACCTCACGGGGAGTCACCATCAGGTCGTATGACATCTTGTTTCCGACCAGAATCTTTCCGTTGCGGTCATGGATTATACCTCTGGTGGGGTAGATGGTGGTATATACAAGAGAGTTATTCTCGGCGGCCATCTTGTAGCTGTCGTCAAGAATCTGGATGCTGAACAGTTTGCCGATGATTATAAGGGCAGCTGTACATAGGCCTATAAGAAGTTTTATTTTCCGTTCATGCATAGCCTATCTCCTGTCATCAACGGTGAGGATGTTCATAACCAGGATTCCCAGTATCCAGCAGCAGAGCAGGGAAGCAAAGAATTTCGAGGCGCAGAACCAGAAAGGACGGGTTCCGGCTCCGTCAAGCAGAATGTATATGGCAAGGAAAATGGCGCTGGCTGTAATCTGTGCAAACGAGACCTTGCCCAATCCGTTCTTTCTTATGGAAAATCCGTCTTTTCTTGCAATCAGGTCTTCTCCCAGGAATATTCGTATCAAGCCTCTGCGGCAGAATGCAACCGGAAGCAGCGCTGCCACATTTATCCCGAGAAGACCTTCTGAGAACAGGTCGGTACTGAATCCGCAGGCAAATGCTATAAGCATGCAGATGATCGGATTCAGGCCCGTCGGCAGGCACAGAATCATGGTCGGCAGCATAGTCAGATGAATGTATGGGCCGAGGCTGGTATAGTTACTCAGAAACAACTGACAGACAAGCAGCAGGATAAAGGTCAGGGGATAATTCTGTGACGTTTTCATTTCTTTCCCTCCAAAACATTTATTTCGTCCTTGTGCAGATTCTGTACGACGGTAACATATTTCAGCGCCGCAAAATCCTCGAACATCAGCACCTTGATCTCGTATGTACTGCCGTTGACGATGCGTGATTTCTCGACTGTTCCAAGGGGGATGTCAGCTGGGAAGATAGTGGAATAGCCGCTGGTGTAGATGGTGTCTCCAGGTGTTACTGTCAGGTGGTGCGGAATCTCCTTGAGAAGGGCCTTGTTGGTATGAATGCCGTCCCAGCTGAGCGGACCGCTGACACCGTCCTTTCCAAGTCTGGCGCTGATGCTCATGCCATGGTTAAGGAATGACCTTACGAATGAGAAGTGTTCGCTTACCGCATCAATGACACCGATTGCCCCATGCTCCGTAATGATTCCGGAACCTTTTTCTACACCGTCCGCTTCACCCTTGTTGATGATGATGTAGTTGTGTTGAGTGTTGTTGCTGATCTTGCTGATCTTGGCCGGCAGGTATGCAAACCCTCCGATATTGCCTTTGGCATATACTCTTGCAGCAAGCAGGCTGTCAGCCACATATTCTTCGAGAGCCTCCAGTCTGGTGCGGAGACGGTGGTTCTCCAATGCCAGCGAGTCATTCTGTGTCTTTAGCGAAAAATATTCGGAAACACTCTGTGACATGCCCCAGAATGTATTCATTATGCTTTGTCCACCTTTGGCGAACCAAGAGTCCTGGAGGGGTGCACTGTTGCGCAGCATACTCAACGCAGCCACCTCCAATAATATGAAGATGACTGCATTGATTATAAAACGTATGAGGTTGCCTTTGTGCAAAGCCTTATCTCATGAGGAATGTGTAGTTCTCTGTGTTCTTGAGTGCGAGGCATGTACCTCGGGCTACGGCCCTGAGTGGATCGTTTGCAACGTAGAATGGAATATTTACCTTGTCGCTAAGACGCTTTGCAAGACCTCTGAGGAGGGAACCTCCGCCGGCAAGGTGAATACCATTCTCGACGATGTCCGCATAAAGTTCCGGTGGAGTCTGCTCGAGTACATGGAGGATGCCGTTTTCGATTCGGGCAATCGACTTGTCAAGGCAGTGCGCAATTTCCTGGTACGTAATAGTAGCGTGTACCGGATGTGCTGTCATAATGTTAGGACCAGTGATTGTGAACGGATCCGGTTCTTCGTCAAGATTAGGAATCACCGCTCCTATGGCAATCTTGATCTTTTCTGCCGTAATCTGACCCACCTTGATGTTGTGCTGCTGACGAAGGTACTGCTGGATGTCGGATGTGAACACGTCTCCTGCTACTTTGATGGAGTCCTGAACAACGATACCTCCGAGGGAGATCACTGCAATTTCTGTGGTACCGCCTCCTATGTCGACGACCATGTTTCCCTTCGGTGCTTCAACGTCGAGACCGATACCCAGAGCTGACGCCATTGGCTCGTAGATCAGATATACATCACGTCCGCCAGCGTGTTCAGATGAGTCGCGCACAGCTCGGATCTCAACTTCGGTAGATCCTGAAGGAATGCCGATCACCATCTTGATGTTAGGCGTAAAGATAGAGCGACGTTTGCTGTTGACCTGCTTGATGAAACCTCGGATCATCATTTCCGCTGCGTTGAAGTCAGCGATGACTCCGTCCTTCATCGGACGAACCGTCTTGATTCCGGGATTCTCTCTTTCTTGCATCAGTTTCGCCTTCTGTCCCAATGCGATAGCCTTGCCTGTGCTGTTATCAATGGCAACGATACTTGGCTCATCCAGCACGATCTGGTCATTCTGAAAAATGACTGTATTGGCTGTGCCCAGGTCCATCGCCAGTTCTTGTGTCCAAAAAGAAAATGCCATATTTGTGTTTAGATTTTATACGTATACCAATCGGGGCGTAAAATTACAAAATATATCTCAAATCTTTGTGGATAAAAATGTAAATTTGTCAATAAATTTTTGTTGCGATGCAGAGGAAAAAATATGTGGTTGTCATGGCTGCCGGAAGTGGCCTCAGAATGGGGGCGGACAAGCCCAAGCAGTTTCTTGAACTCGGGGGTAAATACATTCTCCGCAGGACTATTGAAACCTTTGTGGCGGCATGTCCGGACATCACGATAATTACCGTACTTCCGGAGTCATATATACAGTTCTGGAAGGACTATTGTTATCGTACTGGCTTCATATGCCCGCAGATCCTCGTCAAAGGAGGATTTACGCGTTTTCACTCTGTGAAGAATGCCCTCTCAAAGGTTCCGGAAGGTGCTTTGGTCGCTGTCCATGACGGGGTAAGACCTCTTGCGACAGAAGATCTGATCATGCGTGCATTCGAAAAGGCTCAGCAGACGGGTTCTGCCATTCCGGTTCTGCCATGCGTGGATACGATGAAGGTGCTTCAGAAGAAGGTCTGGGAGGACGGAAGCGAAACTATGACCGCCGTACCGGGTGCAGAAGCTGACCGGTCTGTACTGTATGGCGCCCAAACGCCCCAGGTGTTTCATTCGGAGATGTTGAAATCTGCATATAATCAGCCGTATGACACGGCTTTTACAGATGATGCTTCCGTGGTTGAGCGGTACGGAAAGAGCCTGTCCTATATCGTCGGGGAGAAACTTAACATAAAGATAACGACACAGGAGGATCTGGTCTTGGCCGAAGCCATTCTGGGGATAAGAAAATAAAAAGGAAAACCGGTTAAAGGTTTTCCTTTTTGCTTTTCTTGACTGTTTCCGAGAAACTGGTGTTCTGATATTCTCTCACCCATACCTGGCGTTCTATTGCCTGGTCAAGGGAAATCTGTGTCTCTGTCTGCTGTACATACGGAATCTTCTGTATGGTGTTCAGCAGAATCTGCATCAGGTGGTCATGATCGAAACAATATATCTTGATGAGCAGGTTGTGCTTGCCGGTTACGAAATGGCATTCGACCACCTCGGAGATGTTCTTGAACGATTCGATGACTTCCGGATACTTGTTGGCTTCAGAAAGAGAGACGCTTACGAAAGCACATACATTCAGACCCAGTGCCTGTGGCTTGACCAGTATGCGTGAACCGGTTATGACTCCGTTTGTTTCCAGCCTCTTCACCCTCTGATGAATTGCAGCTCCTGACACATTGCACTCGCGCGCAATTTCAAGAAACGGCATTCTGGCGTTCTTGACCAGAAAAGAAAGTATTTTCTGGTCTATGAAATCGAGTTGGTAGCTTGACATATAAGTTATAGGTTATAATATTAATGACCGCGAAGTTAATGACTATATTTCATTTGTCAAAAATTCGCGGTCAAAAATTTAAAATTGTTAAATTTATCTACGTCTTTTTTTACGACCCGTAGGTTCGCTGCTTGAGATTATTTCCTTGCACTTATCTTCTGTAAGTGTCATAGGATCCGTGCCCTTCGGTATCTTGTAGTTGCTTCCGGCATGCTTGATATATGGGCCGTATGCTCCGTCAATTACCTGAATATCACTATCTTGGTATTCGGCGATAATTCCGCCTTTGGTCTTGTTCTCACTCTCGTTGATAAGCTTTATGCAGGCATCGAGGTCTATTTTCAGAGGGTCTGTGCCGCGAGGAAGTGATACATTCTTATCTCCATACTTGATATAAGGTCCGAAACGTCCCTTTGTGCATATTATGTCTATGCCCTCCAACTGGCCGACAGTACGAGGCAGTTCGAAGAGCTTGAGTGCCTCTTCCAATGTGATGCTCTCGATAAGTTGTCCGGGTGCGAGGCTTGCGTACTGCTTCTGGTCTCCTTCTCCCTTCTGCACATATGCTCCAAACTGTCCGAAGCGTGCCACAAGCATCTGACCGTCCGGGGTAAGTCCAAGTTCCCGGCTGGCAGAACTTCCATATTCCTTGCTGTTCATTGTCTCCTGAACCGATGTGTGGAAAGGAGCATAGAATTCAGAAATCATGCTGTTCCATACCATCTGGCCTTCAGCGATCTTGTCAAACTCCTCCTCGACATGAGCTGTGAACTTGTAGTCAAGAATCTGCGGGAAGTTCTTGACCAGATAATCTGTCACGATGATTCCGATTTCCTGTGGCAGGAGTCTTCCTCTTTCTGCGCCGACTGTCTCCGACTTGCTTGAAGTCTTGATGACCCCGTTTTTCAGCGCAAGGTTCGTCACCTGATGCTTGACTCCGGTCTTGTCTCCCTTGACAACGTAGCCACGACCCTTTGTGAGGGTGGTGATGAAGGTTGCATAAGTGGAAGGACGGCCGATTTCAAGTTCTTCGAGTTTCTTGACAAGCGATGCGTCCGTATATCGCGACGGAGCAGATGTGTACTTGCATTCGGCGGTAATTCCGTTTTCGTACATCCTGTCGCCCACATGAAGTTCAGGAAGAATTATTTCCTCGTCATCCTGCTGAGGCTCGTCCGTGCTTTCAATGTAAAGTTTAAGGAATCCGTCGAAAAGTACCTGACTTGCCTGCACGTTGAACTTCTCGGTCGTATTGCTGCATGCAACCTTGATATCAGTCTTGAGTACCTTGGCATCCGCCATCTGTGACGCTACGGTGCGTTTCCAGATGAGTTCATACAGTTTCTGTTCCTGTGGAGTTCCCTGTATGGTAGGGTTTCCGATGTATGTAGGACGGATGGCCTCGTGAGCCTCCTGTGCGCCTTTTGCCCTGGTCCTGTACTGCCTTACCTTTGAGTACTCTTCTCCGAAGTTGTCGCAGATGAACTGTTTTGCAGCACCTATTGCCAGGCCCGAAAGGTTTGTCGAGTCGGTACGCATATAGGTGATCAGACCCTGCTCATAGAGTTTCTGCGCCACGCTCATAGTCTGGCTTACGGAGAAACGCAGTTTGCGGGCAGCCTCCTGCTGGAGGGTTGAAGTCGTGAACGGTGCTGCCGGAGTGCGTGTTCCTTCCTTCTTGTCGATGCTGCAAATGTTGAAATCCGCACCGATGCACTTTTCAAGGAAGGCTCTCGCAGAGTCAAGGTCAGTAAACCTGGTGTCAAGGGTTGCCTTCACCAGAGTGTTTTCCGGTGTCCCTTCCGGGTGGAAGAGAGCCTCTACCTTATAATACTGCTCATGCTTGAAGTTCAGGATTTCTCTTTCCTTGTCTACGATAAGGCGTAGGGCAACTGACTGTACGCGGCCTGCCGAGAGCTTCGGCTGCACCTTTCTCCATAGGACCGGAGAAAGTTCAAATCCCACGAGCCTGTCAAGAACACGTCGTGCCTGTTGGGCATTTACCAGATTCATGTCTATTTCCCGCGGATTTTCAATCGCAGCAAGGATGGCCGGTCTGGTTATTTCAAGACACACGATGCGTCTGGTCTTTTCGGCCTTGAGCCCGAGGGTTTCGTAAAGATGCCACGAGATAGCTTCTCCCTCACGGTCGGCATCGGAGGCCAGCCACACCATGGATGCTTTTTGTGCCTCTTTCTTCAGGTCGGTCACGACCTTCCTCTTCTCAGCCGGAATCACATATTTCGGTGCGAATCCATTTTCAATATCAATGCTCAGACCGTTCTCATCAAGGTCCCGGATGTGACCGATACTGGCCTTTACGATGTAATCATCTCCGAGATACTCCTGCAGTTTCTTTATCTTGCCGGGGGACTCGACGATAACAAGATTTTTTCCTTCCTTCGTGCTCATTCCTTCTTTTTTTGTTCTGACTGTATTCTTCTGGCATCAACCGTGCCTTCTGAAAAGATTGTGCAAAGTAAGTCACTTTTGGGGCAATTATCCAAATTTTGTTGCTAATTTTGTCGCCTTGTACCTTATAAGAATATATGTCACCATAGGTGACGTTTTTTGAAAAATTGATGACTATGAGTCCGAAGACAATGAAAAAGCTGATAAGGGCACTTTGGCTGTTTTTTGCCTGTGGCGTGTCCGTGGTGCTGATATCCCTTTTGTGCGTGATACTTTTTGCGGAAATTCCGTCCGTGGACGACATCGAGAGGCCGGACATGAATCTGGCCACACAGGTCATCTCGGATGACGGAGAAGTCCTTGCGACATATCACCTTGAAAACCGTATCTTCATTGACTATAAGGATATCTCACCTTATATGGTCCAGGCGGCTGTGGCTACGGAGGATGTCAGGTTCTATGAACATTCCGGCATAGATTTCAGGAGCCTTGCGCGCGTGGCTGTCAAGACGGTTCTTGGAGGAGATTCGAGCCAGGGAGGAGGAAGTACCATCACTCAGCAGCTGGCGAAGATTCTCTACACTGAAAATTTAAGGGCTATGAATGCCGGCAGTCAGGATGATGATGGCGTCAGAAAGAGACGTAGTTCCAAGATAGGCAGGATGCTCCGTCTGGTGAAGATCAAGATGATCGAGTGGGTGACCGCAGCCAAGTTGGAGAGACGATATACCAAGGATGAGATAATGATGCTGTATATGAACAAGTTGGATTTCGGCAACAGCGCATTCGGCATCAGGGCGGCGGCTATGACATATTTCGGAAAATCCCCGATAGACCTTTCGATCGAAGAGTCGGCCACCATCCTCGGCATCATCAACAAGACAGACCGGTATAATCCGGTCAAGAATCCGGACAAGTCGTTTGACAGAAGGAATTTCGTCCTCGGACAGATGACAAAGGCAGGGTACCTGACAGAAGAGCAGAAGGATTCGCTGGTTCAGCTTCCGATAGTCCTTTCGTATACAAGGCAGGACCATCATGCCGGATTGGGACTATACTTCAAGGACATGCTTCTGCGTACCATGAATGCCAAGCAGCCAAAGAGGTCGAATTATTATTTCAAGGAGGATTATATTGTAGATTCACTCCAATGGGCGGACAATGAACTGTACGGCTGGCTGAACAAGAACTTCAAGCCGGACGGATCAAAATACAATCTGTACACCGACGGTCTGCGTATCAGCACGACTATCAATGCGAAGATGCAGCAGTATGCGGAGGAAGCAGTTGAGGAACACCTTGGAAAGGATTTGCAGAAGAGCTTCTGGAGAGATATCAGATACAAGAAGAACAGACCGTTCTCTGACGACATTGATCAGGAGACAGTGGAAACACTCATGAAACAGGCGCGACGTTGGAGCGACCGTTACAGAAACCTCAAGAAGAGCGGACTTTTGGAGTCGAAGATAGAGAAGAATTTCAATGAGCCGGCAAAGATGAGGGTGTTCTCATGGAATTCGAAGGGATATGCCGACACTGTCATGACCCCGAACGACTCCATAAGATATTACAAGTCTCATCTTCGCGCGGCGTTCATGGCGATCGAGCCGCATACAGGCCATGTGAAGGCATATGTCGGAGGACCGAACTACCGCTATTTCAAATATGACAATGTCCGTCAGGGCAAGCGCCAGGTCGGTTCGACCATCAAGCCGTTCCTCTATACACTTGCAATGCAGGAAGGCCTTACTCCATGTGACAGAGTTGTGAATGTGCCTCAGACATTTGTCGTGGGAGATACGACCTGGACACCAAAGAGTACTGACAGGGAAGAGTGGATCGGACAGACCGTGACCCTGAAATGGGGACTTACGAAGAGTTCCAACAACATCTCGGCCTACCTGATGAAGCAGTACGGACCGCACGCGATGGCGGATATGATGCGCAAGATGGGTATCGGCTGCCATATAGACGAGACTTATTCTCTTTGTGTGGGTTCGGCTGACATCTCGGTATTCGACATGGTATCCGCATATAATACATTCCCGTCAAAGGGTGTCTATGTCACTCCACTCTTTGTTACAAGGATAGAGGACAGATATGGCAATACCTTGGGAGAGTTCCATAATCCTAAACGCGAGGCAATCGGAGAACATACTGCGTACCTCATGGCGAATCTGATGCAGGGAGTCGTGAACAGCGGTACCGGTATCAGACTTCGTGCGAAATATGGTCTGAAGGGCGAGATTGCAGGAAAGACCGGAACGACGAACAACCAGTCTGACGGATGGTTCATCGGCTATACTCCGAAACTTACCGCAGGAGTATGGGTGGGCGCAGAAGACAGAAGCGTCCACTTTGAGTCGCTTTCGCTTGGTGGCGGATCCAACATGGCCCTTCCTATCTGGGGACTTTTCATGCAGAAGGTGCTTCAGAACGGTAACCTCGGTGTGTCTGAGACCGACCGTTTTGTGGCTCCGGCCGGTGTGACCCTCAACCTGGACTGTGACGGCAGCGATGAGGATGCACAGGCAGCGGAGCAGGAGGATGAAAGCTATTTCTTTGAATAATGACAGACATGAAATCTATAGCAGTAATATATGGCAGCGACTCTTCTGAATGGGAGGTGTCGGTAAGAAGCGGAGAGTTTACCGCTTCACAGATAGATGGTGCGAAATACGATGTATATGAAATTTTTGCACGCTTCGGGCAGTGGTCTCTGAAGGCATACAGACGTGGCGGAGCAGAAAGGGTGCTGATCCCCGAGGGAGAGCGTCCGCAGATATGCAAGTGTGACTTTTCGGTGTCGCTCGCTGGTGAAAAGATAAAGTTTGACTATGCCTATATCATGCAGCATGGCACTCCGGGAGAGAACGGTCTGATGCAGGGTTATCTTGAGATGCTGGGCGTTCCTCACAGCGGATGCAATGCTTTCGTCGCAGCAATAACATTCGACAAATTCTCATGCAAGAGTTATCTCAAGGATGTTGATTTTGTCAAATGTGCGGATGATATTTTCCTGCGCAAGGGAGAACCTACAGAAGGTCTGGCAGAAAGGGCTGTGGCGAGGCTCGGACTTCCGATGTTCGTCAAGCCGACAGATGGCGGAAGCAGTTTCGGTGTGACCAAGGTCAAGAAGATAGAGGACTTCGACAAGGCGGTAGAGGTGGCATTCTCTGAAGGAAACATGCTGCTTGCAGAGGCTGCTGTAGTAGGTCGCGAACTTACCTGTGCAGTTTATTTCAATGGTCAGGAAAATGTTGCTCTGCCAGTTATTGAAATCATCACAGAAAACGAATTCTTTGACTATGAGGCAAAGTATCAGGGCCTCAGCCGCGAAGTCTGCCCTGCAGAGATTCCGGACATCCTGCGGGACAGGATCCAGGAAGTGTCGAAGAAGATATATGCCCATCTGGGCTGCTCAGGACTTGTCCGTGTGGACTACATCTGCTCGGGCGATGACCTGTACTTCCTTGAAGTCAACACCATTCCGGGCATGACTTCCGCATCTCTTGTTCCTCAGATGGTGCGTGCGGCAGGTCTTTCAATGACGGATTTCCTGACGACTGTTATTGAAAATTCTTAGGTATTTAGGTAAAATCGACCTGTGTTACAGACGATTCAGGTAATCTGTCTGTGACGATGTTATCAACAATGTTGCTGAAAGATTTAATAAGAAAAGGCATAGAGACGGTCTCCGTGTGCTACTCGGAAAGGGAAGCGAAGGAGATTGTTTCTGCTTATATGGAGGATGTCTTCTGCATCAAACGTTATCAGTCTTCATTGACTCCGGATATGGAAATGTCTGAGGGACAGGCCTGTCAGGCAGGGCGCGACTTTGCCAGGATAGCCGCCGGGGAGCCTCTGCAATATGTGACGGGCAAGGCTTTTTTCTATAGCCGGGAGTTCCGCGTGACACCCGATGTGCTCATACCGCGTCAGGAGACGGAACTGCTTTGCCAGTCATTGATGTGCCGGAAGATTACGAAGACTCCTGCCCGACCATCCGGACAGGTCAATATTCTGGATCTCTGTACGGGCAGCGGTTGTATCGCTTGGACATTGGCGCTGGAAAATCCGGGATCGAAGGTCGTAGCTGTGGACATATCAGATGGGGCACTGAATGTGGCTTCCTCGCAGGACTTTACTGCTGAAATGAATAATACAGGCGCTGTAAAGCCGATATTTGTAAAGGCGGATGTTCTGCAAGGCCCTTCCAGCTTTAAGGAAATTTACCAGGAAATAATACCTGAAGGGTGTAAGTTTGACATCTTAGTCAGCAATCCTCCTTATGTGATGGATTCAGAAAAGGCTCTCATGCGCACGAATGTTCTGGATCACGAGCCCCATCTGGCACTTTTTGTTCCGGATGACGACCCTTTGAAGTTTTACAGGGCAGTAGCAAAGTGGGCTCAGGAACTTCTTGCTGAAGACGGGGTCGCAATGGTGGAGATCAATGAGGCTCTTGGAAAGGAAACTGCGCGTGTATTCATCGATGCAGGCTTCTCTCAGGTTGAAATTGTCAAGGACCTACACGAAAAAGACCGTTTTGTCAGATTCTTTCGATGAAATTTTATCTCGAAGTTCCGAACTTTGGAATAAAATTCTTTACTATAATCGCTGTCAGAGATGTTTCTGGCGGCGATTTTTAAATTTATCCGTGTTCTTTTACGGAACACGGATAAGTCTCCGGAACTTTGCGCAGACAAATATGATGATGACATGTTACGCAAATTCATTCACGAAAATTTATCAGTAGCAGCCGCTATGATGCTGCTCTGTGTTATGTCCTGCGAGGTCTTGGACGATGATATTGAAAAGCATGGTGGCGTTGACTCAACGATGCATGTGGAGCTGGAACTGGTAGCCAGGATACTCTCGGAGGTGCCTCTGCAGGCGGACCATCTGAGAGAAGTGCGTGAGGCCGTACTCGCCTCATCTACCAATGGATATGATGAGGAATATACTATGCGGGACCTTTTCGAGGATCCGGGAAGAGGAGTAGGCGACGTGTCTGCACCGACAAGAAGTGCAGCGAGGTCTTCCTATGCCAACCCGTTGAGGGATATTATTTCCAGTCATGTGCGCAATTCGGTCCCGACCAAGTCTTCTTCCGGTTTTCCGAATGATCCGGATGAATTTCTCGCAGCCCTGTCGTCTTCCGACATACAGATATATTGGCCGTTCGCAGACTCATGGGATGGAAGCGGAATGCCGGTCATAACCTTTGATCCCGAAGACGGAGCGGACGTAAATATGGGTTTCAGGCTTGTTATAAATGATGATGGTTCCCGTAGTGTTGAGAAAATTGTTGTTGATGAGGAATTGGCGAAGAGTGAACCGGTGTGGGTCGTGAACAGGAATTCCGATGCTGAATTCACCACACTTGAACTGTTGAGGAGGGACGATCCGAACTGGGGAGAAGGAGGTGGAACCATCATCGTCAAGCCGGATTCAAAGTCTGGGTCAGGCGGCGGCAAAAGTCTTGTCTTGAAGGAGTTTACCATGAAAAGGCATTATGACTCCTGGTTTGCCGGGGCTTCGGAGTTTTTCGTAAAGGTAGGAGCGGTCGACGACTTTACAGCAGCAACCGAAGCCGAGTTACGGATGTATAATCCCTTGATTACGGATTTCATGCTGGTAGTCAAGAGGAATCAGCTAGGCAAGCCACAGAAGACAAATGTACTTCTG
>JBGVQP010000032.1:0-95751 GCA_045127685.1 Candidatus Cryptobacteroides sp. | reverse complement strand
CAGTGTCGGAATGAAAGAGCGAGATATGGCGATAATAAAAATATGAATCCGCTTTGAAATATTATCGGCTTTTTTCATTACATTTGTCTCCCGCGCAGAAAAGTTCTGCCGGCTTATTAACAATTTAATTTTTACATTTATGGCTAAAGAAGAAGTACAGGAAGGTACCGGTATCAATGCCGCGAAACTCAAGGCATTGCAGGCGACGATTGACAAGATTGAGAAGGACTACGGAAAAGGTACGATCATGAAGTTAGGAGATCAGCCTAAATGGGAGGTTTCGGTTATCCCGAGCGGCTCCATTGCACTTGATGCAGCTCTCGGAATCGGAGGATACCCTCGCGGAAGGGTCATCGAGATCTATGGACCGGAATCCAGCGGTAAGACAACACTCGCAATCCATGCCATCGCACAGGCACAGAAGAAGGGAGGCATTGCCGCAATCATCGATGCAGAGCACGCATTCGACCGCACATACGCCAAGAATCTCGGCGTTGACCTCGACACTCTGCTTATCTCGCAGCCGGACAACGGCGAGCAGGCTCTCGAAATCGCGGATAACCTTATCCGTTCCGGAGCAATCGACATTATCGTAATCGACTCAGTGGCAGCGCTTACTCCGAAAGCGGAGATCGAAGGCGAAATGGGAGACTCAAAGATGGGACTCCAGGCAAGACTGATGAGCCAGGCACTCAGAAAGCTTACAGCAAACATCAGCAAGACAAACACTTGCTGCATCTTCATCAACCAGCTGCGTGACAAGATCGGTGTGATGTTCGGTAACCCGGAAACTACAACTGGAGGTAACGCCCTCAAGTTCTACGCGTCCGTACGCGTTGATGTCCGCCGCACAACACAGATCAAGGATGGAGACGAAGCTCTCGGCAACCGCACGAAGGTCAAGATTGTAAAGAACAAGATGGCACCTCCATTCAAGAAAGCCGAGTTCGACATTGTTTACGGAGAGGGAATCTCTCATGTAGGTGAAGTCCTTGACCTTGCAGTCGAGTTCGACATCATCAAAAAGAGCGGCTCATGGTTCAGCTACGGCGAGAGCAAGCTGGCTCAGGGACGCGAAGCTGTAAAGGCACTTCTGACGGACAACGTTGAACTCTGCGACGAGATCGAAGCAAAGATTCGCGAGACCCTCGCAAATGTTCAGGACTGATCCAGGCTTTACATGACTTATGTCTAATCCAGGCTTTACTGGATTTATTTCAAGGGAGATGAAGGGAGATGGCATCAAAAGGTCATCCCCCTTTTTTCTTAGTAACAGGAATGAACAACAGCGACCCAAGACACACACCTACACAAAAACCGCCATTTTCACGTAGGTGTCTCCTGTACCTCGAGCAGCACCCTCACCACAGACCACTGTAGGGCACTTCCAGTACACCTCCCGACACACACCTACACAAAAACCGCCATTTTCACGTAGGTGTCTCCTTTACCTGATAGCGAGACATCGTTTGATCTGAGCGACACCTATATGGCGTTTATAATATAGGTCATTTGCAAGAGCATTCCGTTCTGATTCGGAAAGAGCATAGACACAGACGCCTTGTGAAACCTTTGCACGACAATATCACAATAAACTGAATGACCGCTTGGGCCTGAAATGGCCAAAAATCGTATAAGCGGTCATCCAAATTGCTGTATTTGCAACATTTATAGGACCGCTTGTGCGAGTTTCGGCCAAAAGTCGCATAAGCGGTAAATAATAAATGGCAGAGACAAGCACTATGGTCAGCATACATAATGGACTGTCATAGGTTTACAGTATGAGGGCGAATGATTATTTCATGTAAACAAGTATATCATTCCCTTCACTTATTATCTTCAATCAGGCAACGGGAAAATTTCAGAGCGTAGTCTGGTGATAGAATGCCGGCATCGATCAGTGCATCCATCGTCAGTTTTTCTTGTGGAGTGTTTTCACGAAACATGACTATGGCGCGAGCCGTTTCATAGTTGCGTATGTACGGGTGACGACGCAGGGAGTCGGCCGGGAGTGTCCATAGTGGATACGGAGTCATATATTCCGGGCTGACAGTTACCAGATCAGCGAGAGCGTCGAACTTTTCCTGATCGAACTTCCAGATATCCATCAATTGCTCCTTGTAGGAATATCCTCCGAGCCTCGTTCTGTATTCAACAATCTTTGAAGCGAACCAGCCTCCGATTCCCGGCAAAGCATCGAAAGCAGCAGAATCCGCAAGATTCAAATCAAGCAGCGGAATGTCTATGTACTGCTCCAGTCTCCTGTATATGCTGTCAGAGACCACAAACGACTTTGCAAAATCTTCCGGCCGGCGGAACTTTCCGCCTTTTTCACGGTAATTAATGATGGAGCGGGCCTGCTTAGGGCTGAATCCAAGGCGGCAGAATTCATCTTCTGAAGCGGTGTTCGGATTGAACCGGAATGATTCGACTTTTCGTCCTGGAAGACTCCTTCTGACGGCATCCGCCACCGGTGAATGAGGCGCATTCTTTCGGACAGCAGTCTGTGAGGGCAGTCCGCGCGACGATGATTTACCTGACTTTTCTGCATTGAACGATTGTCCTCCTGATGTATTTACCGGCAAAGATGATAAGTCCGTCGAGGAGGATGCTGAGATTGTACCGGATGAAGCATCAACCAATGGCTGATAAATAAAAACCGTATCAGGCTCATCTCTATTGGCTGCTATCTTCATAACTGCAGCCTTATACACAAACATCGCCGTCTGATAGCCTATGATCAGGAACACCAGTGCAACGACTCCCAATATAAACGACTCCGAAGGCCGTTTGCTTTCACTTCTTTTCATCATTCCCAGTTTTAAATCCTATCTTCTGACGCGGCTGGTCGGCGGCCGGCTGATGCACCTTCACAGATAAGGCGGCGATGGCCTGGTATATGTTGGAAATCTCTTCACTCATATCTTCCGAAAGGTCATTGATGGCGCCGAGGTTATCCTCATCGTTACGCTCCAGCAGTTCCAGCTTGGCACGCAGTTCCGCCAATTCCGCTTCAATATGGCGGGTGGACATAATGTAATTGCGCATGGCCACGAAGGCACGAGTAATCTGCACACTCATCTGTACGGCAATTTCGCTGCGAAGAAGGCTGGCAAGCATAATAACCCCATGCTCAGTAAAAGCGAAAGGCATATGCCTGCGTCCGCCCCTCTCGTTTGAGGTCACAATTTGTGACCTCAAACTGATTATCAAAGAGTTATACTCCTGTTCAGTCATTTCGAACATAAAGTCTTCCGGAAACCGTTCAAGATTTCTGCGTACTGCCTGCTTCAATACTCTCGTCTCCACCTGATAGAGCTCAGCCAGATCAAAATCCAGCATTACCCTCACTCCGCGGACCTCATAGATCCGACTCCTAATCTGTTCCAAATGTTCCATCACATCCTGTTTAAAATCCGACTTTGTGACTTGCTGTTCCATTTGGGAATATCAAGTCTTCTTCGGGTCGATAAAATAAAAGAGGACATCTGAAAACAGATATCCTCGGGCAAAAATATACTATTATATATGTATATGTCCGTTTCTGGGGCTGGTGGATGAAATTAATTTCTTTTTTTTATTGTTTTTTCTCTTTTTTATTGTTTTTCTTCTGCTCAGGAGCACCGGCAACTATGATCACTATCTCCCCTTTCGGCTCATGTTCCTTATACCAGGCTGCCACTTCCGTCACAGTTCCCCGCTTATGTTCCTCAAACTTCTTCGAAATCTCACGCGCCACAGAGCATTCACGGTCTGCTCCAAAGAACTCCGCAAATTGCTCAAGGGTCTTGACAAGACGATATGGCGATTCGTAAAAAATCATTGTCCTGGTTTCTTCCGACAGTTCGATAAGACGGGTCTGACGACCTTTTTTTTGTGGAAGGAAACCCTCAAAGCAGAATCTGTCGCACGGATATCCGGACGAAACAAGAGCAGGAACAAAGGCTGTGGCTCCTGGAAGCGTCTGCACTTCGATGCCTTCCTGAACGCAGGTGCGAACAAGCAGAAATCCCGGATCAGAAATTCCTGGAGTACCTGCATCGCTGATCAGTGCGACATTGAGACCTGCCAGAATCCTTTCCTTGATCATGGCAGATGTCTTATGTTCATTGAACTTATGGTGAGACTCCAGACGCCCCTTGATCTCATAATGTTTCAACAGCACAGAACTTGTGCGCGTATCTTCAGCTAGAATCAGATCCGCTTCCTTCAAGACTCTTATGGCCCTGAAAGTCATATCTTCAAGATTGCCGACAGGAGTCGGAACTATATAAAGAACACCTGCCATTATGAGTTGACTTTTCGGCGTACAGCCATCATGAAACTATAAACTACATCCGAATCAAAATCCCATTCCGGATGAGCTGATGCCAGATATCCTACAGCCTCATCCAGAGTCTGCATCTGATTGATACGGGTCAGAGCGTCCTGGAAGGCCATCGGATCTGTTCCGAAAAGCGTATTGATGAAAAGAACCCTGTCCATAAGGGCAATCGCACCTCTGATATCCTTCACAGGAGCACCAGGCATTGCCGTTCTCCAACGATGCTTCTGGGTCATAGCATCGATCACTGCAGTTTTTTCTGCAGATGCATGAACATCGTTCAGCACAACAGGAGCCGGCTCCGGCATCGGTTTTTCTTCAAAAACAGTCTGCTCGAAAACCGTGTCTTCCGCAGCCTGTTCCTCTACAGCAGGTAGTTCTTCCTCTGCAGCAGGTTCTACAGCAGGTTCTCCCGCAACCTGTTCCTCTACAGAGTCGACTACCGATTCATCTGCAAGTAGTTCTTCCTCTACTGATGATGCTTCCGGTACATCAAAGAAAGGCAGATCGTCGTCAGCTTCTTCCGGAAGATCATCTTCCTCAACAGGCATCTCCACAGGGTCTTCAACATGTTCATCAACCGGCTCTTCAACAATCCCTTCTACAACCTCTTCAACTGGATCTTCGACTAGTTCGTCTACTGGTTCCTCAACAGTGCCTGATGACTGTTCTGGCTCCTGTTCAAGATGCGATTCTTTCACAACCGGTTCATCTCCGTATTCATAGACACGGTCAAAAAAATCCATTTCACCTATAACAGAAGTAACATCAATAACCTCGTCCGGTTCTACCATCTGCTGCCACTGTGCAATCTTTGCATCAAGTTCTTCGAGCTGGTTTCTCACGGAAGCCATCAAGGACTTTATTTCAGACAAAATCTGCTGCTGACTGTTTTCCATAAAGCAATAAATTTCTATATTTGCGACCCGAAGCGCCACGACGGTCTTCGTGGCATCATCAATCAATCTACAAAAGTAAGGAAATGTTTTTAGAAAGTGCAAAAAAAGCAGGTTCAGTTGAGGTAATCTGCGGATCGATGTTCTCAGGAAAGACAGAAGAGCTCATCAGAAGACTTAAAAGGGCTCAGTTTGCTAAGCAGAAAGTAGAAATCTACAAGCCTTGCATCGACGTCAGATATTCTGAGGACCAGGTCGTATCGCATGACTCCCACAGCATTCCTTCCACCCCTATCGACTCCCCTGCCAGCATGCTGCTTCTTTCAAGCGACGTGGAAGTTGTGGGTATAGATGAGGCACAGTTCTTTGATGATACTCTTGTAGATGTGGTGCAGACCCTTGCAAACAGGGGCATACGCGTCATCATCGCCGGTCTTGACACTGACTTCCTCGGCAAACCGTTCGGTCCGATGCCTGCCCTGATGGCCGTTGCCGAGGACATTCAGAAGGTACATGCTATCTGTGTAAAATGCGGAAGCCCGGCAAATCATTCACATAGGCTTGTGAAAAACGACGCACTAGTCGTTCTCGGAGAGAAAGACGAATACGAGCCACTTTGCAGACATTGCTACAATGCAGCCGTCGCTGCCGAAGGAGAAATATAATCCATTACAACACAGACAATTACACTGATCAGGGTGGGTCGAATTGACCCACCCTGATCAGTGTAAAACATTGTTTGACAAGTACTTAGGCTTTATACAAGACCAAGCCCCACACAGGGTTATTCTACGTCAAAAGAAAGGCGCAGACGTATATCGCTACTTGATGCTCCCACATAGGCGGTAAAAGTACCAGGCTCCACCACAAAGTCATGAATGTAAGGATCAAAGAAACGGAACGCCTTACTGTCAAGAGTGATGCTTACCGTTGTGGACTCTCCTGGATGGAGGAACACCTTCTCAAATCCTTTGAGTTCCATCTCAGGGCGAGCCAATGAAGACTGGTCGTCGCCAACATAGACCTGTGCAACCTCGGCTCCGGCGACCTTGCCTGCATTCTTGACATCAAAGGTCAGTACATATTTATCACCTTCCTTCTTAACAGCAATATCCGAATACTCGAACGTTGTATAACTCAAGCCGAAGCCGAACGGGAACAGAGGTTCAACACCGTTCTTCTGATACCCACGGTATCCCATGAAAAGGCCTTCACGATACTCCACACGTGAATAAGGGTTGATATTCGGAGTACGGATGCGGTCAACATTCTCATAATAAGTTTCGGAAGTCGGATTATCACTGAAAGTCTTCTCTATCGAAATTGGCAGACGCCCCGAAGGAGAAACCTTACCGGTAATGATTTCTGAAACAGACAGACCGCCCTGTTGCCCCGGATACCATGACATAAGAACTGCCTTCACATCATTGATCCACGAAGACATATCTATTCCTCCGCCGGCATTAAGCACAACCACGACATTCTTATTGATGGAAAGCACCTTGCGGAGATAATCCTCCTGACCCTGCGGAAGGGAGAAGGTTCTGTCAAAATTTTCCTTCTCAGTCTGGCTGTTATGGCCAAGACATACCACCACGCAATCAGCCGCTCTTATCGCCTCCGGATTGGTAATCTGCATATTCTCAAACTGGAGTTCAAGTCCGATGGAGCCTGACCTGTTGAAATGCTCAACGACAAATTCATAGACTTCTCCGGCCACAAAATCATACAGGAAATTCTCTTTGTTCCAGCTGAAACCGTTCCATCTGTCCACCATGAGCTTTCCGTTGATGTAGAGACGGATGCCATCATTTCCGGACGCATACACCTTCAAGGATACATTCTCGGAAGGAGAATAATAGAATGTATGACGGCTTGACACATTTTCCAGAACCACATCTTCATGAGCCTGAGCCGCAGCCTGATCAAGGAACACCTTCTGAGCAACATAAGTCTCCACAGGAGTACCAGCAAGGTCGGGATTAGAGAACACCTCCACCTTGACGCCCTTCTGATTCATATCCGCTGATGTGCAGACCCCATCCAGATTATCCTTTATATCTGTCGGCAGGACTGTACTCCTGACACCCTTGCCCATTGACGCAAGACCTGCAGCCACGGACGTGTTGACTATCGGAGTGACAAATCCACTACCACCTCCGGTCACAATCCTGTCAGCATTCGGACCGCACACGACAAATTTACCTTTTCTGACTGGCAGGAATCCGTCCTCATTCTTGAGCATCACTATTGCTTCTCTCGAAATCTCATGTGATACCTTATCCGAATATGGATTATTCTCCGGAATAGATGAATCCAGCTGATCTCGTTTATCGAACTCATAAGCCAGGATCGTCTGAATGATGTGCTGGCATTTCAAATCAAGATATCTCACATCCAGCGTGCCGTTTTCTACAAGCTGCTTCAATATCTCC
Organism: Candidatus Cryptobacteroides sp.; assembly: GCA_045127685.1. Taxonomy (GTDB): domain Bacteria; phylum Bacteroidota; class Bacteroidia; order Bacteroidales; family UBA932; genus Cryptobacteroides. The sequence goes on along the minus strand of JBGVQP010000032.1, from coordinate 88,096 downwards.
GGTTTCATACACTTTGGAAGCGGCATTTCAAGATCCACTCCCCAGGTAGCCACATTGAGAGGAGAATAACAAGAAGTCCAGTCCGACATCACGAGTCCCTCAAAGCCCCACTTGTCACGAAGTATATCATAATTGAGATATTTGCTTTCAGAAGCGTGAACTCCGTTCAGAAGGTTGTATGAGGTCATGACTGAAGCGACATCCGCTTCCTTTACAGCTGCCTCGAATGCAGGAAAGTATATTTCATGAAGAGTTCTTTCATCAATATCAGAAGATACTGAATGTCGGTCCCACTCCTGGTTGTTACCAGCAAAATGCTTGACACAGGCCATTACACCCTGGCTTTGCAGTCCCCTTATATAGTTCACGGCAATCTGCCCTGCAAGATACGGGTCCTCACCGAAATACTCAAAGTTACGTCCACACATCGGAGCACGGTATATATTCACCCCCGGACCAAGAAGAATATGAACTCCCCTCGCCCTTGAATCCTGCCCAAGCGCAATTCCCATCTTTTCAATCAGCTCCCTGTTCCAGGTTGCAGCAGCGGCAACGCCACTGGGATACAAGGTACTCTGAGTATTGTTTCTCACACCCTGAGGGCCGTCAACCATCTTGACCGCCGGAAGTCCCAGACGCTCAACAGGCCTTATATACCAGCTCTCATAACCGCCTACATAAGCGATTTTCTCGTCAAGGGTCATCTTGGCAACTATATCCGCTGCCCTGTCCTTATGTTCCTGAGTTATCCTGGGCTGAGCGAAAATTGCTGTGGCTCCCAAAAGAAGACACAACGCAGTAGAGAATATTCCTTTCAATTTCATAGTTCACTATTTCTTTACCAATAAAACTGCATCAGCGCGCAAAGGCAGTCCACAATCTTCTGCCCACAGCTTCACACTTCCTTCAAGACCATCCTTGAAATCATAGCTCCCCAGATGGAACCACTCGCCGGAAACCTGACCGACCAGAGTCAGCTGGGATCTGTCAAAAACCTTCTCTGTCACGAGATCACCTACACTGATTTGATAATTCATGACAGGATTGGTCCGATCCTTAAGCTGCTGGAAACAATAGATGTCCCAGACGCCCTCAAGAGTTGACGGCAGGTTATATTTCAGATACTCTCCTGTGCAGTCTCCTTTAATCTCGTAATATGTAGGTCCGAATCCTCTACGTCCCTTGGTCTGCACCCAGCCTTCAGAATGCTCGATGGTCGGATCTCCGTCATCAATGATGACATCTGCGACGCTGCCGTCCATATAAGGATCGGTCTGCATTATGCCACGGACCTGTGCGGCGTCAACACCCTGAACCATATCATCCGCCAGAGAGACGGCTATTCCGCAGGCCTGACCAAGCACCATAAACACAGGTTCCATACGAATGGAGCCATAGGCTATATGACTGGCAGACAAGGCTATAGGAACAAGAAGATTGGTGCATTCCTCGCGCTTCGGAGTAAGGCTGCGATACGAGATAGGGAACGGTCCTCCGACCTTCGCCTCGACGTTGCCTTCATTCTTGACCATAGGCACACCGTCCTTGACCACCACTACCCTCTGACAATTATGAGAGTCCATAGTGTAGGCTGCCATTCCCACCCAGTCTTCCACCTGGGTCTTCTGCTCACAGTCCTTCTGTGTCGCCACATACTCACCCACCATCCTTCGACACTCACGGACATAAAGTTGCGGTGTCCAGTGCCCAGTCTCCACATACTCATCCTTCGGAAGCCCCCACCTGAGGATTTCATCCCTCAGCGAAGCCGGCACACGCTCATCATGCCCTACAAAATAAAGAAGTCCGAGAGTATAGTCCTTATGGGCCTGAATTATCGCCTCACGCTCCTGGTGACTGCCCTCAGGATAGTCATGATTGGCACCTATCATATCAGTAGAAAAACCGCCCCTGTTGTTCACATCCGTCTTGCGCCCCGGCATAGGGCTCCAGATGAAATAATCAGTCAGTTCAGTCTTGTCCGGCTGAGCCTCCATAAGCCTTATAAGAAGTTCATAATGAGACGGATCGTAATTTTCCGGCTTGGTTATAGGAATCATGTTTTCAAGACTGTCAGTCAGACAGATACGGTAATTGTATGCCTGTGACAAGCCATCTCCTGTACCGTTTTCCGCAATCACAGCGTCTGAAATGCCCCACAGAAGCCCGCTCTCAGGATTTCCCTTGTCAACATACGGATCGATTCCGTCCGGGAACTGATGACGGTGCAGGAGTTGCACTCCATTCCATGTCTCTCCATAGACACTGTTATCCTCACGGCCCACATGATAAGTAATGCCGGATTTTGCCATAAGGTCTCCCTCGTATGTACCGTCTATGAAATAGGGAGCGGATACAGTAATGGACTTTCCGTCCTTTGCAGACGCAGTAATGGAAACTATCCTTGTCCCCTCTTTCTGAACATTCTCCAGCATATATCCCTTCACCACCGTAATGTTGGGATGATCGAGATATGTCTCCATCACTTCAAGGGCGACAGATGGCTCGAACACCCATGACTCAAGCCTGCCGTAACGTTCTCCCAACTTCCTGTAGAACTGTTTCGAGACTCCGAACACAGCCTGTTTATTGCCGATATCTGTCCATCCCAGACCGGAAGTCGTAAGGCCACCGATCCTCTCATCAGGAGACACCACAATAACCTTCTTACCCATCTGAGCGGCTGAATATGCAGCAGTCACGGCAGCTGAAGAACCGCCGTAAACACACACATCATAATTACGCGTACAAGACAAGGCAACGACAAGCAGTGCCGATAAAATAAAGAAACGCTTCATGAAATAATATAGATTCTTCATATATAAAGATTTACTTTTTATTTCTGATTTCTAGAAAACCAGCATTCCATGCGGCAATCTGTGGAATCTCGACATAAGTCTGATTATCTACGACTTCTACCCTACATCTGACAGGTTTCTTTTTAAGTTCATGCCATATAACTTTCGCCTTTGAAGAGAGCCCGGAAAGTCTGATTCGGATTTTTTCCTGAGTATCAATCCGGATATTTACGACTCCGACAGTCTTAAGGTGCCCATCTGCCGATACTCGGGGAATAATAAGCCCAACAAAAGGGCTGCAGCACACAGCAGGCGCATCAAATCTGTCACGCAGTTTCTGAATATCTGAAGACAACTGCTTAGGAATATTCACCTCACGAATCTGAGCCTCCTGAACTTCCCCTAAAGAAGTTCCTACTCCTGGAAGCACAGGCACACCGGTACGAGCAAACTCATAAAGAAGATCACACGAAGCAGAGGTCTTGTAACCTGCCACCGATGTTCCCTCATTCGCACGTCCATACTTCATCAGCACCTGCGAGCCTTCAGAAATTGGCTTGAGAAGAGAACGGGAATACAGCTGAGCAGGCTCCATGTCCGCTGCCATAATGAACATACTGACACTGTTGAGACCATATGCAAGTGATGTAAACGCCTCCACCAGAACGCCTTGTGCGGTACGTGAACCATAAACACGAGGCCACGTCTCTATCTCCGGGCACCATATATCCACAAAAGAAGGGTTGCCAATCAGCTCAATAAACCTTGCTGACTGCATGCTCTTTATTATCTGTCCGGAAGCGCCCTCAATATCGAAACGAGGACCGGTACCAGGTCGATACCCCACAGGCAGACCCGTCTTTTCATGCATTACGGTCAGTATTTCCTTGACATGATGAACGACGAAATCCTCCTTCTTTCCCTGAAATGCCATCTTGGTCTGAGGAGACACCTTATGCACTTCTTCGGAGATGGCAGCAGCTATGTCGCACAATGTCTCAACGCACCATGAATGCCACAGGCTGTCCAGAGTCTCATCCTTTTCTATGGCGCTGGCAAGAGTCTGCCTTGTCCACCTTCCCGAATGTCTTTCATTGAACTCCGCGATACATTCATCACACCAGCAGCCTATATGAGAATCCAAGGTTGCCGGCTTGTGGTTGTCATACCTCAAGTCGTCATCAACCCAGATATAAGCAGGATTCAGAGAGGCATATATCCTTGACACATTTCTGATATAGTCCATGAACTTCGGGTTACGAGGACAGCTGCAGTATTTTGCTTCGACCCCCTGTGAGCCAGTCCATCCACGCCAAGTCTTCTTTGCGTAAAGATGCTCATTGCCTACTCCGAACTTGTCTCCATGACCGATCGTCATCTGGAACTGCAGAGATGATCCTATGCCTATATCCTTCAGCTGCACCATTGCCCGGCCGATACGGGCCGCCTTGTCTTCATGCCATTCCCGAGGAAGAAAGCCCATTCCGGTAGAGAACCAGACCTCATCACAGCATCCCGGATTGTCCTTAATCATTTTATAGGTCTCATTCCAAGCCTCATCTGTGTCTGTATTGGTCGGTCTCAATCGCAGCATCATCAACGAGCGTTGTCCGTCATCATTTATTTCAGCATATGACTGATATGAAAAGCCAATACATATTGCTGTAAATATTAAAAATTTCTTCATAGATATATTTTATATTGTCAGTATATAACCCGTATATAGGTAAAACTCCTGACTCGGCTTGCCTGGAACCAGCACATTAAAAAGCTGGAGAGACAGTCTGGATTTGTCTGTAAGAGTTATATGCGTTCCACCATGAAATCGGCACTGCTTGATTCCGTTCTTGAGATAGAATTCAAAGGTTGCAACAGGCGTAAAGCGCGTATCAGGAATATCATACGATATTGTGTAGTGGGATCTGTGATACCAATCGTGATAGGTACTGTTCGTGTTCTTATCCATCACCAGTCTTTTCTGATACTGAAACTGAAGGTTATTTTCTCTGTAAGTAAATATCAGTGAAAGTTCCGGACGATGCATGCCACTGTCCTGAAATTGGAAATAGTAGTATCCGAAATCGACAGTAAACCATTTGGTAAAGTCATATCCGACTCCAAGAGGTTTGGCAATCCAATAATTCATTTTGCCATTGGTAAAATCATGGCAATACTCCCCATATTGGTTGAGGAACAGTTTATCAGTAAGTTTGAATTTGGTAATGACGGCTCCCTGAACTCCCACCCTATGCTGAGCAGAAGCCACACCTGAATGCAGCACTGCCAGCAATAGGATGCAGAATATTCTCCTTAAAGACATCTTCTACCTCTCGCATTTATTCTCTTACACCGGCCTTGGAAATTATAGCAGCCCAGCCGCCTCCAGGTGCAAGATGAACAGTAATATTTCCTTCTGCAGTATATGACTTCTTCTGGTAGTCATTACCAAACTTATGGGCAACCTTACCGTCCTGCCATGCTTCGACATTTACCTTTCCTTCAAAAAGTTTTGAAAGATCTATCTTGAGATCACGCTCTGTCCAGTCTGTCATAGCACCAACATACCATGTATCTCCTTTGCGACGTGCGGTGATGATGCAATCTCCAACCTTTCCGTCAAGAATAATAGTCTCGTCCCATACGGTAGGAACACGATATAGGAATTCGCTGCATACAGGCTCCAGCTCGTAGCTTGTCGGAGAGTCACAGATCATGTTCAAAGGAGCATCAAACACCACGAACTCAGCCAGCTGACGGCAACGTGTACCCTGGCTCATAGGCTCTGTACGTACATCACGGAAGTTGGTATATGAACCGTTCTTCATCGCTCCCGGAGTATAGTCTGCGAAGCCAGCCACATAACGGATATAAGGAATGGTAACATCGAACTCCACCATATCATATTCAGGAAGCTGACGTTTTCTCATCTGCTCCAGTCCGAACACTCCCTCATAGTTCAAAACATTAGGGAAGCGTCTCTGAAGACCCGTTGGCTGATGGCAGCCGTGGAAATCCATCACGAGCTTGTAACGTGCTCCTACCTCCGAAGCCCTATAGATGAAGTCCTCCATCTTCTGGTCGTTCCTGTCAAGGAAATCAACCTTGAAGCCCTTCACGCCCATCTTCGCATAGTGACTGCACACACCCTCGATATTCTTCATGAATGCGCTGTATCCGGCCCAGAGGATGATACCGACATTCTTCTCGTTACCATGGCGTACAATTTCCTCAAGGTCTATTTCTGGTACAACCTTGAAAAGGTCGTCAGCATATTTCACAGCCCATCCCTCATCAAGAATTACATATTCAAGACCGTGACGACTAGCAAAATCAATATAATACTTATAAGTTTCGGTATTGATGCCTGCAACGAAATCCACTCCACGCACATTCCAGTTGTTCCACCATTCCCAGGCAACCTTTCCAGGCTTCACCCAGCTGTAATCTTCACCCTCCGGACATGGACGTGCAAGACGATAGACCATATCATTATTGGCCATATCCTTGTCCTGAGTGCTGATGCTGATGCTTCTCCAAGGGAAGGTACGGGCAGCACCGTCACAAGAAGCAAGATAGTCCTCGCGCTCCTTGACAATCATCTGAAGCATGTTGTGTCCACCGAGTTCCTCAACCTTAGGATATGCAGCATAGGCACCCTCAAGGCACTTGTCAGAGTCACCGTTATAGAGGAACATTCCCGGATAAGATACAAGGTCTGACTCAGTGATGACGAGTTTGACTCCATCAGGACAATCCACCATCAGAGGAAGCACTCCGAAATGCTTTACATCCCACTGAGAAAGTGGAGTATATTTGTAAAGGTTCTCAAAGTCATCCATGAACTGAGCCTCAAGACCGTCTGCTTCATATTTGTGGGTATATGTCGCATACATGTTCCAGTCCTGCGCAAAATTGAATGTAGCCTGCTCTGAAACGACTTTGTATGGCTTTCTTTTGTCAGACTCCCAACGGAAAGCAAATCCGTCATTGTATGCGCGAAGTACAAGATTATATGTACCATAATCCAGATTCAGCTCGTTGTAAGCGTTTTCAACTACTGCCTTGCGATAGAATGTAGCCTGAATCGGCTCATTCACACTCTTGCAGGCCACCTTACGCACTTTGGTAGCTCCCCAAAGGGTACCGTCAGAAAGAGTCATTGACACAGGAGAATCAACAATCAGAACATTACCGTTGTAAGACAAAGAATACTTGGTTCCATTGTCGCAGACAACTTTTGCCTGTACCTTGCCATCTGGCGAAGCAACCTGATACTCTGCCGCATTCAAAGAGGCAGCAACTGCACACAGCAGCATTAAGGAAAGTAATTTTTTCATATTTCGTTTTATATTTATTTCTGCAGATCAATAACTACTGTTGTCACACCCCTTGCACCTATAGTGTGGGAGCATCCCTGTCCTGTGATAGTCTTAGTCAAATCGTGACGTGCATCTGTTCTATAAGAAGACACTGTGGATATTTTCTTTTTCAAAGCCTTTGGCAAGGATAGCTCAACCGGCTTATCTTCAAATGAAGAATTGATAAACACTGCCACCAGACTATCTCCTTCTGGAGAAATGAAAGCAGTTGCTGCCAACGTGTCCAGATCATCCGCCCCGTCAACAGCTACTCTCACATATCCCGGAAGAATGAAACGGCTGAAGTTTCCTAAAGTCCAAAGCATCTTGTTCGGAGTGGCGTATCCACCTTTATGGATGTCTCCGTCAGTTGCATGAAGGGACACAAGAGCATGATCACCTTTGAGTTCCATACCTTTCCAATAGCACCATGACACTGCATCAGTGTCGACAAAGTCACTATAAATTATCCTTGCCATCATCAAAGCGGCCTGCATATCGGCATGATTGCCGCGCGCCCAGTCGGCTGTAATACCGCCATACTGTTTCGAAACCGGCAGCAGGCACCACTCCGAAGAGTGATATGTCACACCATACTTTCTGAATTCGTCAGCTGCAAGCCTGTGAACTTCACGCAGATCCGCACTTGTAAAATGATCATGATAAGGATGAGCAGTGAATTCATTTTCGATATGTTTCAATCCTCCAACATAGTAAGGAGACTGTCTATCAAAGAAGATAAAGAGCTGTCTGCCAGGGCATTCCAAAGAATCATTCTCGAAACGGGCAAACATCTTAGGACGATTTGTATATAGCATCTTCATCCTGTTGGCCTCACCAAGAAAGATACGCACATGATCAAACGTTGCAGAACGGCTCAATGCCCTGTCAAGTTCCTGTGTCATACGAAACATCTCGCCATTGCGCCATGGAGAGCCTTCCTGCCTTGGGGTATTCCAATCTCCCTGAGGCTCATTGATAGGACTGATATAAGGAATATTGAATCCCTTGTCCATCAGATGCTCTGTCACATCCACAAGATAATCTGCATAGTCATCATAGCAATCCTCCTTCAGATTGGAAGCATTGTCAGTGGGTGCGTATCCCTTTCCGTTCTTTGTATATTGCACAAGCGGTGAGTTTGAGAAAAGGATAAACTGATTGCATCCGCGGTCCTTCGCTGCCTGCATGAAATATTCATGGCCTGCACATTTGCCCCAGTCATATGACTTTCCGTCAACTGTCTTGTAAGACTCAGCACGGCGCTGATATGGATATATATCAGCATCTGCCTGCTCAAGAGTGCCGGCTCCGAGATTTACGCGCCAGATGTTAAGGCCTATACCGACAGGGTTGCCAGAAGCATCCACCTCCTGTGAGAAAAGCCAATCTGCAATTTCTGCTTTACGCTCCGGTGCCCAATATTTTCCCACAAAGTTGCCGCTCCAGGCATCAGCCGCTCCGAAGAATTCCATCGTCTGATGGCGGACATCAGGGGCAATTGTTATCTTCTGCTGTGCAGCCGCACTTAAAGTAAGAAATAGTGATAGAGACGCTATAAATTGTTTCATATATAATTTGTTTAACATTCAACTTCGCAATCTTTTGGATGAGAAGCGACTTACATTTCAGTATTAAAATCCTTTTCAAGATTCTTTCTGTCTTCATCAGGACTGAGCAATTCCAAGGCACTCTTGTCCATTATCATGACAGGTGAATCCCATACAGGTATGTTCGTGTATTTGGTATCGGGTGAATTTGGAGAATAGTGATAAAGATTCAGATTGAACACCTTGCCAGTGATAGGCTCGACAAACACAGGATTCTTTATCTTGAGATTCTTCAAGGTCATTGTCACAGAGTCCCATTCCAGAGAACTTGTCGGAGCGTTATCTGAGAAATAATATGCAACACCCACAACACGGTCACCATCCTTGAGCCCCTTGACCTTCAGTTCACGAGATGTGTTTGCAGTAAACTTCACATCGAAAGGAGTAATATTGTCCGGAAGAAGGTTCACCAGATTTCTCACTGCATAGAACGACGGTTTCTTGTACTTCACCTTAAAATCAAGCCCCGTACGAAGCAGACCAAACGACTGCTGCATGTCAGGATAGACAAGGTCTGTAAGAGTGAATATCGAGCAGGCCTGACCAATGGCAAAATCGCAGAACATCCTGCGCAGAACAGTCTTGGCCTGAATATATTCATCAAACTCGATATGCTTCAGAGCATGCGTCCATTCAAGTTTTGACGGACATCCGCTTTCGCCCTGAAAAACTACAATTTCAGGATTGAAATCATGGATGATCTTGCGAAGAGTCATGAAATCATAATCACAGTCGTCAGGATTCTCATAATACTTATGAAGGCTGACATGAGTGAAGATATCTGTCTTACCCATCTCCTTGAGGTCATTCAACACATGACTCAGATATCCGGCATCTACACTTGCTAGAGCAAAGGCTGCAATCTGAGCTTCTGGATCAACCCTTTTTATTGCTTCACATGTTCTTACAAGAAGGTTAGTATATGTAGAAGGATTATCTTTATTAATCTTCTGATTAGGCTCATTCCAAACCTCCCAGAGGGCCACCTTACCTTTGTAACGGGCAACAGTTGTCTCGACATACTTCTCCCAAGCTTTCATCGTGGGCTCATCAGTGAAGATCTTTGCTCCGAGAGTCACCTCTGATGAATATACAGGATTACCATATCCAAGACACATCCATGGCTTGACATTCTGGCTTATAATTCCGTCAACTACCTCATCTAACCAAGCATAATCATACTTCCCTTTTTTCTGCTCAGTTCGAGCCCATCCACTCTGCACTCGTGCGCGGGAAACTCCAAGCTGTGAAATATATGAGCCGCTCTCGGAATATTTTGCATATCCCCTGTCAACACACTCATAACCTACAGACCAGCGATCTGCAGCCACTTGTCCCGAAGGCAAGGTCTTGACAGATCCGATGCACTCCAGAGGAGGATAGTTCTGATTGAAAACCTTGTAAGTTACAGATTCAAATGGTTGGGCAGACAAGGTAATCGCACTCAACAGCAATGATAGTATGCAGGGCAATTGTTTCATAATTCATTGTTTGCAGATCCTTCAACTTTACTTCGTTCCGCTCATAATGACAGGTGACAAAATTGCCTCCAGCGGTTCACGCAGCGATTTTGCCATCAGATGATAGCCATATCCTGCCGGGTGCGAACCGTCGGCTGTCCATTCATGAGTCCCATCGACAGTGTTTGTCGTCTCTATCCAATATACATTCGGATATTTCTGGATTGCAATAGTCATCAGACTGTCTGCCATATCCATCTTTGCCTGCTCCTTCGCCTCATAAGCAGGATTGAAATTCCTTTTCTCACGATACAGCGTCTTTATGAATATCAATGGGATGCCCGGTTTTCTTTCCTGAAACTTTTCAATAAAAGGGAACAATCTTTCCTCTACCTGCTCCGGAGTCGGATTGGAGAAGGCATCAAACACATAAGCATCTACATTTTCCGCATCCAGAAGAGCATCGGCAAAATAAGGCTGAAGTTTTGAATTACCGCAGAAACCCATATTTATGAACTGATAGCCTGTCATACGGGAGAGCTGGGCGGAATAGGTCAGCGCAGGACGTTCCGCACTTGCACCATGGGTATATGATGAGCCGAACACAACGATACGCCCCTTGAAAGGATTATCAATAGGCAAGACCCTGCTGTCCTCGTCGGTCACTATCTGAAGTTCACTTACCACGCTCTGAAGAGGAAGGTAAAGAAGGCACTCCTTCCATCCTTCAATCGAGTGCGGAAGCAACGGCAATGTTATGAATTCATTCGGGTTCCCCTTGGAAGGTACATTATTTCCAGCCCAGATCCACTGTCCGTCTTTGCGTATGTATAAGTCAAAGCCGGATATGCCACGGTCTGAACGGGATGTTATCTTTGAGTATTTCACATCAATACCGATATAATCGGAATCTGTCTTGAAGGCGATGGCCATTCCGGCGCAATGGCGACATTGTCCAGCCTCGTCGGCGGTTATTCCGGGATATTTGCCCGAGTCTATTCTATGGTATGGATTCGTGGTCGGAATCATTTTACCGACAACTGTAAGGTTTTGAGCATCAGTATATTTATGATTCTGACAAAATGCTGTCTGCAAAAAGAGGAAAGCAGCAGCGAGAGTTACTAAAATGCGCATCGAAAATTAATTAGAAAGTCAAAGTTGTCATAATCGGATAGCAATATGAAGGGAAGCCCAGGGTTCCGTCAGCATGTTCATACATTGCCCGTCCTACCATATATGTCTCAATAGTAAACCCGTCAACGAAGATGTAATCCGGTCGTCCGCCTCCCTTGGAAGTACCCTTGGAGCCGTTACGAGTAGAATTATTTTTAAGTTCTGCATCCGCCAGCATGCCCTGTTCCTTCAGTCTGGCATACACATCAAGCCAACGGGACTGGCTCAAGACATCTGTATATCCTGGAGTGTTATCCTGCATATAGAAGTTGCCCAGAATAATCGATGGCTTGTCATCCAGCACAACTATTTCATCAGCAATCTTTATAAGATTTTCACAGTTGCATCTGTTCAGATCCGCGTTGGACGCACCGTTGATTGCAGCGACCATCACATAGAATTCCTTTCCAGTGGCCATTTCTCTGAATTTCGCCCAGGTCATCGATCTTGTGGCATCTCCGCTGAGCCCCTTGATGATTCTATTTTTGTCGTGGTATCCTCCCAGCCAATTTATTCCCCAATCAATGCAGTCATACTTGCCTGTTTTCCAAATAATGGCCTGAGTCCTGTTATATGCACCTTCAATCGGAAGGCTTGGTCTGGTGTTGGAAAGAACCAGCCATGTGTAGTCAACACCCTTATCATTCAATGCCTGCGGAAGTCCGACCTCGCCCTTGCGACCGGCAATAGAATCACAAACATCCAGAAGTCCCACGATATCGCAGTCCATCGCAGCGATCTGCTCAGCCATTGCAGAGACAGAGTTTGACCAGAGACGATAGCCCGGAGCCTTACCTTTGCTCACATCATCTGCACGCGTACCGGAGCTGGTGACATTATAGAGCGCTACGTTTACAGTAGATTTTGGTGCTTTCTTAGGGGCTGCTCCCATTGCTAAAGGTAGGAGAAGGAGAATGTATAGTAGTATTTTTTTCATTTTTCTCTTTTTTAAAGATCCTTCACTTCGTTCAGGATGACAGGGTGAGGGTTAAAGTTCCAGGTCTGCTCTGATAGGATAATGGTCAGAGATAAACGGAACATGGTTGTATTTCCTTACAATCACCTTGAAATCATGACAGCGCTTGAAACCTTTGTACCAGATGTAGTCTACAGTTCCGTTCCATGACTTGCCGAACCCGTTGAAGGTATATTTGTCATCGGAATCCTTCGCCGCAAAACGTGCATCCTTCCACTCTATCTTAATCCTGTCCAGAGTCGCTTCCTTGTACTGGGCATTGAAGTCTCCAAGCACCACCATCGGCAGTTTCTTGACATTGATCTTCTCCATCTGATTCAGAAGCACTTCCAGACCGTTCTTTCTTGCCTCCACGCCCTTGTGATCCAGATGCGTATTGATAAAGATGAATTCCTTTCCGGTATTCTTATGTCTGAAACGGCACCATAGCGCAGTACGTGGTTCGGCTGCATCCCAAGACATTGAACATGTATCAGGAGTTTCAGAAAGATAGAACGCATCCCACTCAAGGAGTTCAAGCACATTCCTGTCCCACATCACCGGGTCTGTGAATGCCGCGTATGACCTCAGATTCTTTTCGTTGCGTCTGATCAGATAATCCACATATTCATACTGGGGACAATGCCCGAGAATATAGTCTCTCTGATACTCGCTGCACTCCTGAAAACCTATCACTGCCGGCTTAAGATCCTTCATCATTGAAGTGATAGCGGTCTTTCTACGGTCCCAGCCATTTTCAAGGTCCTGATTATTGTTGCAGAAACGGATATTTGAAGACACTATCCTGACAGTCTTGGCATTTGCCGGAGCTGGAGTATTATATATGCTCTGATCCACTTCAGGAATGAATGCCACGCGGGCTGTCACAGGAAGATGGTCGGACGGATAATGAAGGGTGCCGTCTGCTGTCGGAAACTTACGCTTGTCAACACTGATATCCAACGGTCTGAACATATGCAGACCTATATGATCCGGTTTCCATTTGGTAAGTGAGGCCTCATCCTTGGTATTCTGAGTTCCCCAATCCTTGATATCTAGTGGCAAGGTGCCGGCAGCAAGATAGTGCTGGAAAAGGTCAAGCCACCTGGCGTTACCCATTGAGCCCCAATGCTTGGCATTATGATCCGCATTGAAATCTCCAACGATGATAGAGGGAGTGTCTGCAGGTATCATTTTCATCGTGATCTCACGCAGCCTCTGCATATTGTACTTGTTTCCCTCAATATTGGAATTACCATTCTTACCTTTCTGGGGCACGAGGAAATGAACACTCAAAAAATAAAAGTCCTTGGCAGAATCCTTGTGCTTGAGATGAGCCCAAACACAAGGTCGCTGAGTTCCTTTTGGAGCATTTGGGGCCAGGATTGCCGAGTCACGGACACCACCCAGATAGAAGATTCCGCTTTTCAAAAGCTCAAACTTGGCCTTCTTGTATGCGATTGCCACATCATATTGGATCTTTCCGGACTTTGAGTTAGGATAAAGAACCCAGTCATAATCAACCTTGCCCTGTTCTGCAACAAGCCTCTTGATATCATTATCTCCTTTTTCTCCCCATATACTGTCACACACCTCCTGGAGACCAAGAATATCGCAATCCAGTTCGGAAATCATGGAAGCCACTGCCGGAGCGCTGTTGCACCAATACCTCTGCGCAGACACCTCCGGATTGGCATTGATTGCCTTCACTCTGGAATCAGAAGTGAAGATGTTGTACGTTCCCACCTTGAACTCCTGGGCAGTAATCTCTCCTGCAAACAGAATAGTCAGGAGAAGAAAAAATGCTTTTCTTATCATATACTCAATTTTTACCATTCACCATCGCTTACTGTAAAATCTTCAAGCACAGGGTCATTCACACTTACAGAAAGGATTGCAGAATCAGTCAAGACCATCAAGATCTCCATCTTCGGTGATATATATTCTTTATTCATAGTCTTTCTGTTTTAATAAGGAAACCCTGTAAATTTATCATGAAGCTCAGAAGCTGTATATCTGACACTCTTGCCGTTTACAGTATGAATAGCCTCTATATACCAGTCCTTTTCCTGAGCAGGCTTGCCTGAAGGAGCATCGATATACCAGAAGTTGGTATTCTGTACTTTCGAACTGTATCTTTCCTTTCCGCCAGAAGTCCAGTTGGTATAGTATGCCGCAAATGCATACGAAGCCATGTCATACCAGGCAGACGTAGTCCTCGTCATAGGAGTCGAAACGCCATTCTGAACGAAATTCACCACCCAGTCACGGGTATCGGCATTGAAGACATGTACTACAAACTTGCCGGTAAGATTCGTTCCAAGCGAGTTCCAGTTAAACGTCTGTGTCCAGTTATCATATTCCCACCAAGGGAATGGAGCAGAATATTCAACTCCTCCGTCATATACTCTCATCTGATACCCTGCATTCTGATTAGTACCCTTAAATTTATAATCAGCTACCGTATTTCCATTGATGTTGTACACCATATATCCGTTTGGACTTCCGTCAGGGTTGAGATGGCTCTTCCACCATGCGCCTGCAGCAGCCACCTGGTTGTGATCATAGAAGTTCTTTCCGCCGACAGTCACATCAGATGAAGGTATGTGATTGTACACTCCATGATGGTGTCCTGAAAAGACATGTGCTTCCTTGAACTTGAGCATCTCATTCACAACTGCCCTATAATTCTTAGAGCCATTGCCTGTTCCCCTGAGAGGAATATGCACACACATGATTATAAGCTTGTTCTCCTTATCCTCAACCGCAGCAAGATCCTTTTTCAACCATTCCAGCTGGTGATCCAATATTCCCTGTGCGTAATTATGGCCTTCAGTGCCGTATTTACTCTTGCCCTCGTAAATCATATCTTTCATGAATACTACATGAGCCTTGCCTATATTGAAGGAATAATCCACCGGACCGAAATGTTGCTGATATTTGCTGATCAAGTCAAGTTCGCTCTCACCAACGGATGACGAGCAGTCATGATTTCCGAAACATGGGAAGACCGGAACAGGAGAATTAACAAGACTTGTCTTTACATTCTCCACCTGCTCATAGCTGTCAAACACGATATCTCCGAGTATCACGGCAAAAGAATTCTCGTTGTAATTGCCATAATTCACCAGTTTCTCAAGGTCAGTCATTGTTTCTGTTGAGAAACGTGTATAATGTTCAGCTGTCTTGACATGAGTATCTGCCAACGAGAAGATGGTAAAATTCTCTGCAGACGAAACGCGCTTCCTGAAAGTAAAGTCTGTGCGTATCTCATACTCGGTAGGATCTATAGACACCCAAAAATCAGGTCTATTATCCTTGTAAGGGATCTCATACTCTGCCGGTACGGACACACTCAATATTCTGGCATCCTCGTGAGCTGCAAACTGATATACTCCGTTGGCATCGGTGGTCACCACATCATACCCGTCAGAAACTGCGACTCCCATTATCGGTTTGCCATTCTGATCGGTAATCAGTCCACGCAGATTGTACTCCTCTACAAGTTCAGTATTGTTCAGATAACCGAAACGGTTCGGATCAAGGTAAACATCACCGATGTAGGCACCCATTACCTTTTCATTTTCAGCACGAGGACTACCCTTCTGATCCCAGATAAAATACTTTGTATCCAAGTCAGGCATCTGCGTCTTGATTTCATTTGCAAGAGATGACAGTTCCGCATTGGTCATTCCTTTTGAAAGCGCTGGCTCAGCAACAACCGGATAAACGCCATCTTTATACGCGCCGAAAAGGGCCTCTGACAAAGAATAATCAGAAAACTTAGCATCAGCACCATAATAAGAGTTTGTACTTTCCGTCACACGTCCGCCGCTGATAGACATGGTACCGATGAACGACGACTGTATATGATCAGTACCATCCGTCTGATTCGCGTAATAATTATATTTTAGTTTTGTGTTTCCATAAGAAACCGTATTGTATAACTTCATCACCGAAGACTGGTTGTACGGGCCGGAAACATTCTCTGTAAAGGTGCAGCTGACAAGGTAGCATGTCGCTCCGGTACGAAGACGGACAGAGCCTGTCGGAGCGTTTCCTCCCTTGAATGTAGAATTTACTACCACGTTCTTGCTGGTTCCATGAGAACGGATATCGGAACCTTGGGCATTCGAATTGGCAGTCAGATCCACTTTATTTGAGTCAAACAAGGTATTATACACATACGTGTAGGCGACCTTGTTGCTTATTGCTGTTGCAGTATTTGCCGAACAATCATAACTGTAGATTGCACCTGCATGGGCTGCAAAATTATCCTTGAACTGAGAGCCAGCAACAGTCAGAATACCGCACTGGTTAGCAATGGCTCCTCCCTGACTTGTATAAGTGTTCTTGGAAACCACCTTATTGCTCTCGAAAGTAGAATTGGAAATCGAGATTCTCGGAGCGGCGAGGTCAGACTCTTCGTCTTCATACCAGTTCATGATTGCGCCACCATTTCCTTCTGATGTGTTTCCGTTAAAGGATGAAGCCTTGACAGTCAGCACAGCTGGTGCGGCATCGAAGGCATTATATATTGCACCGGCATAACCTGTGGCCACATTCCTGTCAAAATCCGAGTTGGCCACTTCTGCAGTTGCATCAATATTTGCAAACGCTCCACCAAGACGAGCCTTGTTATCGGCAAACTCACAACCTTTATCAAACTTAATTTCCGGCACAAGCGTCTTATATGGTTTATTCGCGACAGCACCACCCTGGTCAGCGCTGAACTTGCTGAACGAGCATCCGGAGATTGTCGCCTTCGATCCGTGATTTACGACTGCACCACCCGATGTAGCATCATTATCCTCACTCTGCTCATCTCCGACAAATGTACATTTACTCAAGGTCAGTGAAGAAGGCGAATCGCTGCTCGCATTTACCATATTGGTTATAGAACCGCCATTAACAGCTGAGTTGGCAATGAACGAACTTGAAGTCACTGTCATTGTTCCTCCACCCCAGTTAGCAATGGCACCGCCATCAGAAGCTGAGACATTGCTCTCAAAAGAACAATTATTGACAGTCATCTGAGCACGGTTGTTCTGAATTGCTCCTCCGTGATTACCCGAGGTATTGCGTACGAACGAAGTATTGGAGAGATTCGCACGACTGCCCTGATTTCTCAATGCCCCGGCAAAACCGGATGTCGCTGAATTATCCCGGAAAAGACACTCCTCAACACTGGTGGTTCCTCCATTATGCACCGCACCACTATGATACGAACTATTGCTCTCGAAAAGAGTATTCTTGAATGAAGAGAATCCTTGAGTATATACAGCTCCTCCACAAGAACCACCCTTATTATTGCGGAATGTCGTGCTTTCCACTGTAACATCAACTTTGCTCGCCACATACATACCTATACCCACAGTACCACTGGTATTGGTATGGAAGGCAGATACATTGTCACGGAACAGACATGACGAGATTTGCACAGCAGAAGCAACGTACAATCCGCCTCCACGATAATCCATAATGCCAAATCCGTCTTTCGTGGTAGTTGTAGGCGCTGTCTCCACAAGAGCAGCTGTATTTACAAGCATCGGTGTTCCATCGGTAAATGTGAGGCCTTTGAGTGTGACCTTTCCTTCTGACGGAGAAGCTACCACCATTGCATGATAGGCATTCTTGTCATTTGACAAGGCACCGGAAATCACAGTCGGAGTCATTAAGGTATCAACCACCGAAGTGCCCGCCTTATAACTTCCCTGAATGGTGACATTCTTATTCACAAGGAAGGTCTTACGCTCATCTGCCTGATCTGCCGATCCATCCAGAAGAGTGTCAGGCACATATACACCGCCTGCCATTCTTATGACCTGTCCGTCCTTTGCAGCTGCGAGGGCAGCAGAAAGGGTTTTGGAATTTGCCCACGAGTCACCCGACTTATTCCCGGAACCATCCACTGTCACGTAAACAATATCCGAAGCTGAGAAGGTAAATTTCTTAAGACTGGTCCTTTCGATTGAATTCGTACTGGTCGCAGTCTTTGTCGCAACGATTTCTTCACCGGCATTTACTGATATCGTGAAGCCAGAATAATCTCCGGTCGGCATAGGAACAAAAAACTTCATATCCTCCACCATCGACAGCGGAGTAAAATTGAAAATCACCGAACTCTCCTGTTCCTGATCGACCAAAGAGATCTTATCATCCTTGACCTGGAAAAGACCGGAGACTTTCTTTGATGTCTTGAAACTGAAAGACGAAACTCCTGCCGGTACACCTTTGACATCAAATGCCATCACACCACCCACGTGATTAAAAGTCAGTATCTGAGTTTCAGAATCAAGGTCAGCCTTCATCACAGGCCTTGCATTACCTGCATTATACAGATATTCTGCAGGCAAAGACACATACAGCTCACCATCACTGACGGCGTGGTTTCCAGAGGGGTAAACAGCATATCCTTCCGTCTTCTCGCCATCTTCCAAAGCTCCCTTGAAACGAACGACACCGTCGCCTTCGCTACAGTCATACACAAAGTCCACAAACCGGCCTTTATTTGTATAGACAGACAAGGTGTCTTCTGGAGTCCACGAGAGTTTAGCATAATCGTCACTCACAGCGACCTTTGTACTTGGAGCATACGCAAGAATATACGCATTACACTCAGGCTCCGGAGCCGGCTGCTCATAAGGCGGAATCAACTCCTCAGTGGCGCAGGCACCCAGAAAGAGGGAAAATGCCAAGAGCAACGTCCAATTATTCTTCAATTTCATCATTTCTTATATTTTTTGACTCTGGCGTCGTTGATTACACCAGACCAGTTCATTCCAAAAGCAAAGTCATATCTGTTGCCACATACATCCAGATACGGTATCATATCATGAGGAGTATCCTCAAACTGCTCCTCAACTGTATTCATATCTATAGGGAACTGCATCGGCAGAAGACCGTAAGGCTCTTTTGAACCTGTAACGATATCCAGATATGCAGCACTGCGGACACCGAATGCCACAAGGATGGCATCTGCCCATGGTTCAAACTCCATGACAACAGGACGTGTCGTAGAAAGAAGAACTACAACCGGTTTGTCACCCATTGCTGCCTTTGTCTCCTTGACAAGAGCGAGGTCAGTCTGATTCTCCACTGTTATGGATTTTCCCTTATAACTTCTGTTGGTGAATTTTTCTGCAGGATCACCACCTGCTATACTTTTTTCTCTTGCATGTGTCGCCGTATATGGGGAATACTGAAGGGTTATCGGCAGATATCCGTTTCCTCCAGCCTTGACATCAGCCTTTGAATATCCTATTCCACCTTCAGGCTCCGTTATGGCAACAATTGCAAAATCCGCCTCCTGAGGAGTATCGACAATCGTATATCTCTTCGCTACCTCAGCCGTATCAACAGAATAGCCCATATATGGAGCCTTCTTCTGACGGCCAGTCATGCTATACACACCAGGAATATTTCTAAGCGGCACATACACTTTCATTTTCTTGTCAAGAGGCAGGACACCACCGGCATTCTTGACCATCACAACCGACTTGGACTGTGCTTCTTCTCCCTTAGCGTGAAGTTCAGGGTCATTGAGCACCTTGTCGGCATTTACGGGGTCCACATACGGATTCTCGAAAAGTCCGATGCGGAAAAATCCTATAAGGATTCGCTTTGCAGAGGCTTCCCAACGTTCTCTGGCGCTCTGCTCGCCATATTTTTCCACCCAGATTCTGTAAGCCTGCATAATCTGATCTGCATTAACTGATCCACCCATCTGATCCACGCCGGCTTCCATGATCTTGAATATCCTTTCCCCAACCGTCTGATCCTCAACACCATAGCATTTTCCTCCTGTAGTTAGAGGATCCATATTATAATCAGGGACGATTCCCCAGTCAGTACATACGATTCCCTCAAAACCATACTGTTTACGAAGGAGCGAATCAATTATATACTTATTGTAGCTGTTTCCTACATTTTCACCGCTTGGATCCTGGTCCCAGGAAACAGTATAATACGGCATCACAGCTGCAGCACATCCAGTCGGGCCATCAAGATTGAAGGCGCCGTCCTTGAATGTATCCATTCCAAGTTTGAGATTGTTTCCAGGAAAAACAGCATATTTACCAATGGAGAGATGGGCATCGCGTCCTCCCTCTCCTGCACCTCCTGCCGGCCAGTGTTTCACCATGCAGTTAAGACTCTGACTGCCCCATCCTTCGTAGATCTGAAGGTCCTTGTCATCAGTTGTCTGGAAAGCATCGATATATGCCTTGCTCAAATCTGCCACAAGATGAGGGTCCTCACCGAAAGTGCCCGGATTTCTTCTCCAACGCGGATCTGTCGCAAGGTCAGCTTGAGGAGACAGAGCTGTACCGAAACCTATGGCGCGGTACTCCTTCTTAACTGTGTTTGCAAAATCTGCCACAACAGCAGGGTCGAATGTCGCCGCAAGTCCCAGAGGAGTCGGCCACTGAGAGCAGACTCCACCGGACCCGGCATTGTATTCATCTGTTGCTTTGATTTCATTACGAGGGTCACTGCTGTTACAGCTCGGGATGCCGAATGGGGCAGCCTCACATAGCTTCTGAACCTCGTTGTTCCAGCGCGCGCTGGTGGTCGGTGACTCCGAATGTGCCATAAGAATCTGGCGGGTATCGAAGTCATTGATTGCCTTTATGAGCTTATCACAGACTGCCCATGGCTGGGCTCCACTTTCCTGAAAAGGCTTTCCGTTGTAAAGGATGCCGCTGACGCTCATAGAAGAATAACCGGGCACATTGACTGTGTGACCGTTGGTGAGCATACCGCTGAGATACTCCACAGGCATCTGCTTCACCAAATCTTCTGCTCGCTCGGCCGGAGATTGTCTCCAATCCTCATAAACATCAAGACCGCCGTTTCTGTTTAGATCCTTGAATGCCTGACCATCGGCATAAATGATATTGACCTCGGAATATCCAAGAGCCGGGCCACGCCTCTGAGTCATCACGTCATATCCCTCATGCTCAGTGACAGTGTACTGCTGGCAGGCACATGCAGCAGCCAGAATCAGAATTATGGATTTCAATTTTTTCATAGATATCAGTACTAATACAAATTTACGAAGTAAACAGGCTCAAATTTCACCACATCTTATGAATTCATAATCACCCGTTTCATACCTCACGGCATCGGTTTCTCCCGGAAGGGTTACGAGAGCGGAACAGCCTTCTGGAATGGAGATATTCCATATCCAGGTGTCACCATGATATTTCCATGAACTCTTTATCATCCCCGCGGCGCTCTGGTATTTTGCATCGACCCAGCCGAGCCTTTTGTCTGGCACCGGCTTCATTATGACTGTCTTGAATCCGGGATCCGAGGCATCGCAGGAGATACCGGCTACGGTCTCCCAAAGCCATTCACAGACACAGCCGTACGCATAGTGATTGAAGCTGGTCATACTCCCTTTTGCTATGCCGCTGTCAAGTGTGTAACTGTTCCAACGCTCCCAGATAGTCGTCGCTCCGTTGTCTATAGAATACATCCAACTCGGATTACGTCGCTGAAAGAGAAGTCCGTATGCTATGTCGGTCATTCCGTTTTCGGAAAGCACTGGCATAAGTATGGAAGTGCCAAGGAAGCCTGTCTGAAGGCAGTTTCCATGATGTGCAAAGTTTTGCTTAAGGCGAGTGATTATCGCTGATCTGGCATCACCCTCAACAACTCCTGCCTTCAAAGCAAAGAGTGCAGGTGTCTGCATCGTGTTCAGCAGCTGCGTCTTGAACATGCCCTCGGAAGTCATGAAACTGTCCCTTATATATGCCCTGGCTTCTTCCTGCATATGTTCATAAATGGAAGCATCCTTTCCAATCGCAGATGCCATATCACGCATCATCCCGGCATCTATGACCCAATAGCAGGCACTGAGGAAGTTCCAATACTCCAAAGCTTCAGGAAGCGGACTGCGTGGCTCGACACCAGGGACGTAAGCAGCCTTGCTCCACGACTCCAAAGGTTCAAAGCTGAGCCAGTCGGCATACTGAAATCCTTTGTTCTCTTCCACAAGAAGCTCGAAGCGGTAACGTGTCTGTGTGACATGGGCGATGAAGCGTTCCATAGCATCCCAGTTTTCGGATATGATGGATGTGTCCCCGAACTGCTTCCACACTGTCCACGGCACTATAATTCCGGCATCAGCCCAGCCGAAATGCATCCTCTCATTATCATATTGTCCTTCTGGCGCAAATGCAGGGAAAGCACCGCTGGCGGTCTGACAATCACGCATGTCCCTCATCCATTTATGCAGGAATGCAGCAGTGTTGGCAAAGAAAGATCCTGTCTCTGCAAAGACTTGAGTATCTGCCGCCCACCCGAGACGTTCATTACGTTGAGGACAGTCGGTAGGTACTGAAAGGTAGTTTGAGCGCTGCGACCAGACAGTATTTGAAATGAGACGGTTCACATCATCATTGCCGGTGGTAAGCCAGCCAGTCTGATGATCCGAAGTAAGAGAAGACACAGGAACCGATTCGATACTCTTTATTATAGTCCTACCTGTAACCGTGATGGACAAATAACGATAGCCGAAGAATGTACGAGTAGGACAATATGACACAAAGCTCTTCTGTGGCCCGAATATGTAGTCCACCCTCATTGCAGATTTATGAGCGCGAAGATTCTTTCTGTGCACACTGCCCTCCGGGCCATCCATTCCGCGGTTCAGGGCTCCATTTCCGTCATTCAGCACTTCGCCGGGAAGACAGGTAAGGACAGTCCCCTCTGCTGCCTTGAAAATGAACGAAGGTACAGCAGCGGCATTCTGGCCAAAGTCTACAACCAGAGTATCCCCTGGCTCCAAAGTGATTTTATCTCCGGGTGCATATGTACGTCTGACGACAACTTTGCCGTATTCATCTCCGGATGCGCCCTCAACTCCGCTCCAGACATATGATTCGACTGGCATCAAGGCAATGTCTTCCAGCAGATACACTTCAGCACCTGACGAGGGCAGGATTTCTCCGCAAAATTCATTATTGATTTCAGGCACTCCTGACTTTTCCAGTGACATATATCCGGACTCATCACGTGCATCATACTCTTCACCGTCGTAGATTGCAGCATGCTTGACCGGCCCGGCAATTCCGGCATTCCAGGTCAATGTATCGGTGCCATAAAGCTGTCTGCTTCCGTCTTCAAAAGTAAGTTCCAGCACGCCTCGAAAAGCACATTTCCTGCCGCGCATTCCTTCATTTTCGCGTGGAGTCACAATCTTGTCAGCCCACCAGCCCGGAGTCACTTGTGCAAAGAGAACGTTCCTGTCACCCTCGGACAGATTGAAGGCATCGGTAATGTCATATGTAAAGGAATACCTTGTCTTGGCGTAGTGGGTGTAGCCGGGTTTGAGAATTTCCTTTCCTACTCTCTTGCCGTTGACATAGAGCTCATATACACCAAGCCCCGTTGTCATCCATTTGGCCGAACGGATCTTCGCAGGAAGCTCATATTCAGACATAAAGCACGCTGCACCATCAGCCGCACGATTATTCCTGCTGTTATAGACCTTCCCCTCTACGACCGGTGCGTCAGCAACAGAAATCCATTGCGAACATTCCCACGCAGAATCATCCAATGCATCAACACGCCTCCCGCACATCTTGGCAGATGTGCAGGAAAGCATGGTAAAAGCGCAAAAGGCCAACGGAAGGAGAAAGAGTCTCATAACCAAAGTATTATTCTCCTACGTATGCACCCATCACTGTCTTTCCTTCACGAGAGGTACCCTTCTGGTCAACAGTGAGATATTTGGTCTCGAAGAGAGGCATTGCAGTCATAAGTGCCGAGCCCTCTGCACCAAGTGCCGCAAGGTCTGTTGATGACATACCCGAGGTAAGAGCTGCGCCTGTTGCTGGGAACACGCCATCGCAGAAAGTTCCGATCTGATCAGCAAATACTACCGCATCAGCTGACTTTGTGCCATCTGCCTTCCAGAGTTCAGTGCCCTGGATCGAGCTGTAGTAAGTGGTAACATGAGTTCCTCCTGTACCGTATCCGTTCGTGATACAGTTGTAGATATAAGCTGTAGAGCTCTGATTGTGGAACGTCTTCAATGTATTACCTGTACAGTTGATCATATATATGGTACTTCCAGGAGCAGCACTCGCTCTACATCTGACTATACCGCCAAAACTTCCTATGTGATTAGCAAAAGTACAGTTGACTGCAGTCATTTTTCCTAAACCATGAATCTGTATTGCCGCACCTTGACCTGCTGTGCCGGATTTATCCGTATCCACTGTGATGTCCTTATAATAGTAATTTCCATCAAACATACTGTTATACACATAAAGTGTCGCAGTCTTACCGCTCTCTACTGTAGCATGCTGAGCTTTCGATGTGGTACTTCCTATAGGGTAAACTTGTTTCGGATACTCATCATAGCTGGCAATTGCACCACCCATTCCTACTTTTGACACACTACCGTTTTCCTTGAACGAGCATCCATCAACAATCATTACTCCGATTTCATTTGAAAGCGCGCCACCGCATGCACTATTATTTCCGGTAAATGATGAGTTTTTAATTGAAACCTCTACACCTGAAGCATGTACTGCACCACCATAGTTTTGAGCTGAGTTTCCTGTGAAGGTTGCTCCATCAATAGTCACATCACCCTTCTTCACACAGACAGCGCCTCCGAATGCATCAGTCTTATCGGCATCCGTAGTTGCAACATTTGATGTAAACTCACAGCCCTCACCAAACGACACAGTACCACCGTTTATATAGGCAGCACCACCATTGGTCGCTGTATTTGAATTGAATATACTTCCATTAATATTAACAACACCTGCTGCTGCATACACTGCACCACCATTTAACGTGCCATTATTCTGGAAAGAACACTCAATCAAGTTAATAGTGGTCTTAATTGCTGTTGTTGAAATAACACCTTCACACTTGCCTGTTGAAACATTATTCTCAAAAGTACACTTTGTAAAATTCAAAGTTCTCTCGCCATCTCCAGCACAAAGGACAGCAGCGCCCTTGTTTGTCGCAGTACTATTAAAATCTATAAATTTACAATTGTTATAATTTAAAGTACCGGTTGTTGTTCCACTACAATATGTTCCAACACCTACAGATGAAACGCCCTCTGCTATTCCCTGGAATGTGATACCATCAAAAGTAATATTTCCAGCTTTTACATCGTCGAAGCGGATAATTCTGACGTTTGCATTTCCAACAGTTGTCAAAATAGTTCCTTCCTCACCCTTAATTGTCAAATCAACATTTTCAGTCAAACCGTTAGGCGCGAATGTAGCATTATTGTTAGCTGCAGGAATGTTATAGGTTCCTGCTGCAAGATTGACCTCAGCATTGCAGAGTCTCCACTGATGCATGGTCTTGGTCTTGGTACCATCTGAAAGAGTAATCTTGTTCATAAGCTCAATCAGCTTGGAAATGCCTGCAGGATTATCCTTGCTTCCGTCACCTGTTCCGGTTTCAGTGATATACCAGACGTTCTCACGAAGATAGCTGTCAACAGCACCAATCTTTGTTATGGCAGATCTTGTCGTAGTAAGTGAATTCTTTGAAATTGCATAGTACTTGTAATCTTCTCCGGTTTTCTTTGCACGAAGCACAATACCGGTACTCATGTCTGCTTCCGGCAAGAGGCCTACATAGAAATCACCACTTTTATCTGCAAGTTTGTTTACTGTGATATACTTGGAGTTCGTTTTTCCCACAGAGTTGTATGCCATTGACACTCCTTCTGCAGTAACGTCAACAAAATATCTACCTGTGATAATTACCTCTGAGTTAGCACAGAATTCAATTGCCTCAAACCCATGACCGCTAGTAAGGTTGAACTTGATGATATGAGTAAGATTCTTGAAATCAAGGGAGAGAGCGTCCTTTGTAGTCTGAGCCGACATAAGGTTTGCCATCTCAAAAGAACCATCCTGATTACGAGGGATTCTTACAGAGAATTTCAGTTCTGTTGCATCAGCAGGAGTATCGAAACGATGTTCAGCTGTCGCCGGATACACAGCATAGTAAGTATCCACATCGCCGACTGTAGCGGTCACTGTTCCGTCGATTACATCCGCCACTGTAAAGGCGTCGTCTTCAGTTCCGTAAACGATCTTGATCTGGTCGCCTTCTGACCACTGGTGTCCATTCTCTTTATCATATGAAGTCTTGGTAAGTTCATCGACTGAGAATGTAAGAGTTATCATCGGTCCGTCAAACTTAGATCCGCCATTCTGTACTCCTGTTTCAGGATTAGCTTCTTCCATACATGAAAAAGCCATTGTGATTGCAGCAAAGGCTGCGAAAAGTCTAAAAATCTTTTTCATAATGCAAGAAATTAAAATGTAAATGTGTATTCATTTTCTGTCATACCCTCCAAAGAGGTTGAAAAACGGTTGCCATCATCACCGCTCTGGCAAAGAACACTCATCGGCGCAATGTCGATAAGTTCTGTCTGAGGGCTGATGTAGCCCTGCTGAATTTTTTTTTGTTTCATTTTGAATGTTATTAATTGTTATTAAAATTTCAATTCTGCTACTACCGGAAAATGGTCTGAGGGATAATGTCTAGTACCATCTGTCGTCGGATATTTGTCTCTGACAGTCCTGAAAGACTCAGCTGTCAGGTTTCCGTCGATAGTTATATGATCAGGTCTCCATCCGGAGATGCTCTCCTCATTCTTGGCATTGCATGTTCCCTTCTTGGTCTCACTTTCATCCAAAAGACCTTCATCCTTAAGGATATAGAACACGTCATGCCATCTGCCGCTGCCCTCTACTATATCAAATCCGGGAGCCCCCTTCGTCGCATTGAAATCTCCGACAATAATGGATGGAATCTTGCGGGAACCGATCAACTCCTCCGCATACTTGATACAGTT
This sequence comes from Candidatus Cryptobacteroides sp., assembly GCA_045127685.1. Taxonomy (GTDB): domain Bacteria; phylum Bacteroidota; class Bacteroidia; order Bacteroidales; family UBA932; genus Cryptobacteroides. Next base: position 60,891 of record JBGVQP010000032.1, on the reverse strand, counting down.
TTCAGCATTGAATGCGTTCCCTTCCTTCGATATGCTCGGTACCACAAAGTGAGCGCTGAAGAAATACAGGATCTTACCGGTCTGATTGTGTTGAAGTTTCGCCCAAACACATGGCCTTTTACTGCCCTTGGGAGCTGTAGGCAATGCCTCTGACCTGTCAAAGATTCCGGCAAGCCAATAGATGCCACTTTCCAATTCAGTAAACACATCAGACTTATAGCCTATAGCCACATCATAAGACAGGTTCCCTTTTGAACCATTAGGATAGAGTATCCATTTATATCTGGTATCTCCCGCATCCTCCATCATCTTCCTGAAGCCTTTATCTCCAGTCAAGCCCCAGATGCTGTCACAGACTTCCTGAAGACCGATGATGTCACAGTCAAGGTCAGACACTTGGGCAGCTATTGCCTGAGCACTATGGCACCAGTATCTCTGATGCGACATATCAGCAGTCTTTGAGATATGCTTCACCCTTGAGTCGGAAGTCATCAAGTTGTATGAACCGACCCTTATGGTTACTTTCTTATTTGGTTTTGCTTCCGCTGCCATAACAGCAGCAACAGAAAGCAGAATAATTAAAGCAATACGACGCATAAAATGTTATTCGATAGGTGCAACAGTCTGCTTTACACATCGGATGGTAGCACCCCAACGACGTGGATGTTCCTTTACTACTGTAATCTTGTCAGTTGCATAATTTCCCACGCAATCATCGTCCACCTTGACTGTTGTCGTGCTCCAATAGTGAGGATGCTGGCCTACATGGGCATATTGAGATGTCGCATGAAGTTTTCTTCTGAACCAACCGCCAGATGACAAGTAGTTAGTGGTTCCGTCATCGCAGTTGAGCATATTGCCATATGATGCCGACTGCCCTGACCTGGAAGCTATCAATGCATCAATCTGGGCCTTGTCAGGAACGACATATCCGTAAGGGCATGGGTCATAGTCTGTTTTGGACGCAGTGTTCCAATAGCCGTCATTCTGTTCGGAAGACCAGTCCTCTGCTCCTACATTGTCATTACCCCAATAATATACAGTCGGATTCAGGATCGCTGTTTCAAGAGAAACACCTGACTGCTTTGTCTGAAGTTCGATTGCACCTGCCGGATATACCGTCGAAAGCACACCGTTTGCCTCATTCATTTTGCTCGGAGCTGGGAACGGGTCCTTTCTGCCCCACTGATAGAACATTCCGACAGCATCATTTTCTGCTGCCACTGGGGCTGTATTGGCAACAGCTCCGATATTTCTGTCCAGGAATGTAACGCCACCAAGCGATATCTCCTTCACATCCTGACTTGTCGCCCACAGGTGACAACTCCAAAGCAGATTGCCATTATAATCTTTCAACGCAATAACTGCATTGCCCTTTGCTCCTGCCGTCTTGGTAAAGAATATCTTATTTGCAGTATGGTCATATATCAGATTTTCTACTGTATTCTGAGCTGTTTCCCATAAGACTTCAACTGTTCTCAATTGACCAGAAATGGCCTCTCCGGAAACGTGTTTAGGCTCAAATGAGTATGATGCTGCACCAGGTTCTTCCAAGAGGTAGCAGTTCGCCCACTTTCCACCTTCGGTCAGATCCACAACATTCGCCTCTGATCCTTCGACATTACGTTGAAACACATCGAAACGATGTGCGAGAGAGACACCTGCCGCATCCTTGAAGGTCATTATAACTGAAGCGAAACGCGGAATATCAAGTTCATTCTTGAGATATGCAAATGAGATATCATTACCCTCAACCTTCACATCCGAGATCCACTCTATCTGATTGCCATAATAATCCACTGTCAGTTCATGCTCTCCAACCTTGCTGTTCATAGCAATCTTTGCAACTCCATCAGCCTCTGCATCCAGCATCTTGATTGCAGTCGTACCGTTCTGACGAACTACGACTGTGTCATAGTGACTGGTCTTGTCGATTGCAAGGATTATTGAAGCCTGACGGATCAGTCCGGTATTAGGCTTACAACTGATTGTAAAGCCATCACGAGCCTGAGAAGTGGCTGGAACAGAAATCCAGTCTGCACTGTTTCTGATTTCATAAGGCATTGTCGCAATGACATCTACATGGACATCAGCTTGTCCCTCCTGAATCTCGTAATATTTAGTGACTGCACCAAGACCAGAACCTTCAAAGACCTGCCTGTCCGGCCACTTTTCGCATGAGATGACAGCGCCTGCCGCGAGGATTGCTGCCATTATATATTTATAGGTATTCATCATTACTCGGTTTTAGTTTCTTTGACGCAACGGACATTAGCTCCCCAACGACGAGGGAAAACTAAAATATTATTGATTTTATCGGTAGCATATGCACCTTTGTACTTCTTTTCTGCATCAGTCTTGGCATCCCCACTTGTTTCAGTTCCTTCTGCAGTTGTTGTACTCCAGTAATGCGGATGTTGTCCGGTATGAGCGCATTCAGATGTCGTACTCAGTTTTCTTCTTATCCAACCTCCCGAACATATATAGTTAGTGATTCCGCCATCACAATTGAGCATGTAGCCATAAGCCGCCGATGTTCCTGAATATGCACCAATAAGAGCTTCTATCTGTGATTTATCAGGAACCACATATCCGTATGGACATGGATCAAAATCAGTTTTTGAACTTGTACTCCAGTATCCGTCAAATGATGTATTGGACCAATCCTGAGCATTCTTATTAGAATTTCCCCAATAATATGTAGCAGGATTCTGGATTGCTGTCTCAGGGGACACGCCATCCTGAGCTGTCTTGAAAACGACTGCACCAGACGGATACACCTCGCTGATCTGCCCATTTGCGCTAGTCTTCAAGTCCTCAGGTGATGGGAACGGATCCTTTCGACCCCACTGATAATATGTTCCGGCCGCATCATTCTCGCCAGCCGCAGGAGCAGCATTTGCAATCGCACCGATATTTCTATCAAGGAAGGTAACACCGCCCAATGAAATTTCCGGAACGGCTGTTCCTGTGCTTGTCATCCAGAAGTGATAACTCCATCTGATCTTGCCGTCCTTATCCATCAGCTTGATCACAGCATTTCCTTTGGCATTCTTTGCCTTATTTACATAAAGCTTATTGGTCTGAGGGTCATAGCTGCACCTGGTGATAAGTCCAAGAGATGACTCCCAAATCACGGCAGCGGATGTGATATCCTCGGCAGGCTTGGCACCTGAAATCAGACGAACATCCACACTATAATACGCTTCCTCCACATCGCTGAGCACATAACAGTTGGCATATCTACCACCATCGGTAAGATCAACAGGAGGGATATAGTAATTCTGGGTAAGAGTCGCACTTGAGCTTGCTGCCTCTACGCCATTATCCATGACGCTCCACTTCAAGCTGAAGTTGCGTGCCTCGCGCGAAGTATTAGGCTGAGCGATCAGAGCAAGATAGTTTCCAGACTTGACATATTTGCCTGTAACACCTTCGCTGACAGTGAAATGAGACAGGTCAAAATCAAAGACTTCCGGATCCCAGTTTATGACAGGATATATCTTCAATGAATCAAGGCCCTCAGGATCAAGGCTATAAGTATCATTGATACTAAGCGCCACTACGAAATTATCCTGAACCAGTTCTGTAGATGACTTTGCCACTTCCGCTCCGTTTTCCGAGATACTCCACTCAAGGTTGAAGCTACGCGCCCCTCCGGTAACATTTCGTTCAGCGATCAAAGCAAGATAGTTGCCGGATTTAACATATTCACCTTTGACTCCCTCGGCCTTGAAAGCAGACAGATCAAAATCATAAATATCTGTATCCCAATTTACATCAGGATATATCTTCAATGAATCCAGACCTGCCGGATCAAGAGAGTATGATGCCTCAAGTCCTAATGAAGGAAGAGAGGAATTTTGAGCCACTACAATTGAAAGGGTGTCCGGAGTTTCCCAATGTGCTACAGGGAAGGTCCAACAAATCCTGGCTGTCCTATCCGCATCAGAAGCATTTTCCTTTACAGAAAACTCAACATCCGTATAATTGAACATAAGGTTCTCAATCCAATCCTTATCCTCCTCAGACTCATACTCCACCCAGTATTTCAATTGATTGAGACTTTCCTGAATAAACTTCGCTGTTGCAGGAATCTTGAAAGCCTTCTGTGTCTTCAGAAGATTCAACTTCGATACGGATAGTGAATATGCCTTATTGCTGGAAGAAGAAGTCTGCTGAGAGATGATCAGAGTCTTTTCCCTTCCATCTTGATAAGTTGCGATAACCTCTACATCACGCGCAATACCTTCATTCGGCCTAACACGGACATTTATCTGAGTATTGCCCCCCCCTGAAAACTTATCTATATTGACCCAGGCAACCTCCTCGCTCATACGCAAGGTCCAACTTCCTTCTCCATATATCATGAAATAAGATGCAGTGTCCTTTGCGGTGAATCTCAGTTCTTCTCTGTCAAATCCAAAGTCATAATGAGCCTCATAAGGTTTGGTACATGAAACTACCGCAAAAATGCAGAGTGAAATGAATATCAGTATCTTTTTCATCTTAGAGTCCATATTGTTTATATTCATTATTATCAAGATTATAGCCCGAATATGCTACCTGAGTGTCATGGATCGGAAGGAAGCGATGGCACGGCTTGATATTCTGCTTGAGCTGTGGGAAGTCCGTACATGAAAGAACAGACTCATACCATATTCCCCAACGTACAAGGTCAAACTTACGCTGGAATTCCCCGAAAAGCTCGCGTGCTCTCTCATTGCGAAGCTCATTCAAGGCCACAGCCCAATCTCCTGTGAAAGAATATGGCGACAGGCCGGCGCGGTTTCTGACACTGTTGATGCGGCTTTCAAAGCCATCCTCATCAGACAGACCACAACAACACTCTGCAATCATAAGCAGAACATCTGCATATCTGAATATAGGATAGTTGTTGTCATCCCTGTCCTGATACATGTTCGGACACCAGAACTTAGGTCCCATCCAAGGTGTATTCTTGCCGTTGGTAAATTCCTGACCATTGTAACGGATACCCATATTCAGGTCAATTCGAAGGTCATTGCCATCTTTAGGCTGAACTTCCTGATAGAAGTACTTTGTCGGCCTGCTTACGATGCTTGACTTGAATTCAGTTCCCAGCTCAGGTATCGCAACACCATCAAATAGTTGCGTATCCGATTTATATGACGGCATACATGACGGAGCAAGATTGCTGTAGTAGCTGAGCTGACCGTTTATATATGTATGCTGGATCTCAAAAATACTCTCTGCAGTATTCTTATACTTGAACTTAAGGTCCTCCAATGAATATTGCGACAGGTCGCCATACACAGCCTCAACCTTCTCAAGAGCATCCTTGGCAGTCTGGAACCAGAACTGAGCGCTTTCAACATGCTCTTTATCATATGCATTCCAAAGAGCAAGTTTACCGATGAGGGTCATACCCATAGCCCAGCCTGCCCTTCCGACATTCTCGGCCGACATCTCACTGGTCTTAATCTGAGGCAATGCACCGGCATACTCGCCATTCTCGTCATAAGGGAAACAGTTCTGAAGATCCTCGATAAGAGTCTTCCTGGCCTCATATGCAGACATACGTCCATACTTGGCAATCTTATTCATTATCTCTGCACTTGACACATCTTCTGTGTAGAACGGAACATCACCAAAGCTTGAGGTCAGAAGATAATACCAATATGCCCTCATGATCTTTGCTTCTGACAGAAGGGACGACTTGACCTGTTCTTCAATTTCCGACTCCTCGATACCCGCAATGGCATAATTGCAATACATAACTCCCTTGTAGCCCCTTGACCACACATTCTTAGAAACATTGCAGTTCGATGGAGAGATATTCATCACAGCGTCGTCGGACGAGATTGCAGAAGGTGCGCAGATAAGGTCAGTCGTTCCCTCGACATGAGTAAAGAACTGATAATTATAGACATTCTTTATTCCGTTGTAAACTGAGTTAACTGCGGATATGCACTGCTGCTCAGTCTTGAAGAAATCGCCTCTTGAAGCAAATGATTCAGGATTCTCTCCCAAAAAGTCGCATGAACTTACAGCCATGCAAAGAGGAATTATATATGTTAGAATCTTTTTCATGGTCTAAGTCTTTAGAATTTAAGGTTAACGCTGAATATATACTTTCTTGACTGAGGATATGCACCTACATCTGCACGTCTGAGAGTTCTAGTGGTCTCATCAGTGTCGTTTGTCACAATCGATGCTACATCCGGGTCGAAACCGTTATACTTTGTCCATAGATATACATTATCCACGCTGAATCCCAATGTCAAAGTCTTGATATGTTTCTTTGTGATCTTTCTCAGGTCAAAGTCATATGACACATTTATATTCTTGAACCTCAGGTAAGAAGAATCATGTACCATGAAACTTGACGGCATCATGCTATATCCTGTACCGCCTGCTGCTGGAATATTAGAGTTCGGGTTACGAAGCGGGTGCCAGCGATCCTCCATATAACGATATTGGTTGGTACAATAACTTCCTGTCATAAAGAACTCCGAGTAGTTGTAGATCTTTCCACCAAGAGAATAAGTGAAATACAGGTTAACATTGACACCATATATATTGAAGGAGTTCTGCAAGCCTCCATAAAGTATAGGGTCGGCATCTCCCAGGAACACGAGGTCATCGCTATTTATCACACCGTCATGATTCTGGTCAACATATCTTGGACGTCCGGCCTTGGTCTCAGAATAGAAGTCGCCATACTGTTTTGTAATCTTATTCTCCTCTATTTCCTGTGGGCTCTTCCATACACCGCCATACTGGAATCCCCAGACAGCATTGAGAGGATATCCTTTGACATATCCATACATCATGTAATCCTTCTCGCCCTTGTATGTAACAACGAAATCCTCTGTTCCGATGTCTTCCACCAACTGAGTATTATGAGCAAGAGTGAAGTTTGTCGTCCATGAGAAATTCTTCTTCAAGATATTTCTTGACTCGATAGAGAACTCCAGACCTTTGTTGGAAGTCCTTCCAAGATTCTCACGATATGAATCAAATCCCGTATGCTGAGCCTTCTGTACATTGAGAAGAAGGTCCTTTGTCAGAGCATAGTATCCTTCAAGAGTTAATTTAAGGCGACCTTTTAAGACTGCCACATCCAGGGCAGCATTGAACATATCCGTCGTCTCCCAGGTAAGATTTGGACTGGCAAGTCTGTTTGGATAATGATAAGTTGCCTGAGAACCTCCTATGAGATATCCTCCTGTTGATGAAGCAATCGAATACAGAGATGTATATGCCGCGATTGCATCATTACCGGTGCGGCCTGCACTCACTCTAAGAGAGAGGTCCTGGAAAACATTGAGTTGTCTGATCCATTGCTCTTTCGAAAGATTCCACTTGAAGGCTCCGGAAGGGAAGAATCCCCACTTTTTATTCGCCGCAAAGTTTGATGATCCGTCCACACGGCCAGTGAATGTGAAGTAGTATCTGTTCTTGAAGTTATAGTTGGCGCGGGCAAGGAAAGACATTCTCTTGACCTTCGTATTGTATGACTTGACTGTATAGTTGTCCTTATCTGAAACTCCGCTCAAGTCATTCCATGAAAGTGCATCAACAAGAAGTCCCTTGGCATTAACGCTCATAAAGTTCTTGTTGTTGTAGTATATCGACGCACCTCCCATCACATCAAGATTGTGCTTCTTATTGAACGATGTCTTGTAGGTTATGGTATTGTCTGATGTAAACTGCCTTGTATCAAGTTCAGACCTGAAAGCATCACCGCCAGCATTGGCAGCAGCCTTTGCAGGAAGAGATCCGGGGTTGAATGTGAACTGATGGTTCTGATTCAGCGACAGAGCGTTCTTACTCTCTATGGTAAGCCCCTTTACAGGAGTGAACCTTGCGATGAGCATATCAAAACTTGAGAGCACCTCTGTATATTTCTTTGACTGCTGTACAGTGATGTAAGGGTTATTGAACACCTGACCGTTGCCGTAATCATACAGGTCATTGATTGTAGCGTCAGTATCCAGAGCTGGCGAAAGATATATCACACCATTCCACAAGCTCTTTCCGCCGACATTCGCCTTATTGTTCAACAGCTTCCTATAAACCGTGTTATGCGCATAAATAAGTTTCAACCACTTGGTAAACTGGTGTCCGACAGTAAGTTTAGCGGTTACATTCTTAGCACCTGTATCATGGATGATACCCATATTGTCGGTGTAGTTAAGGGACGCATAGTAGTTAGTGCCCTTATTACTGCCGTTTACTGAAATATTATATTGCTGATATGGCGCAAGATAAGTCATTGCATCAATCCAGTCAGTACCTTCTCCCAATGCTGCCGGATCAAGATACTTGTTAGGATATTTTGTATAAGTCGGGGCATATCCAACACCTGGCTCAGGAGAAGATGTCTTATTATAGTGCTGACGCTCATTGTTATAGCGGGCAAACTCCTCTGCATTCATAAGATCAAGCGTACGGAAGAGTTCAGAGAAACCAGCTTTTATGCTAAGGTTTACATTAGCCTTGGTTGTAGAATTTTCACCGGTCTTGGTAGTGACAATGATAACACCATTGGCTCCCTGAGCACCGTATATGGCTGTTGAAGAAGCATCCTTCAAGACAGATATGCTCTCAATATCATTCGTATTGATATCTGAGAGTGAAGTCACTGCATTCATGACTCCATCAACAATGATAAGAGGCTCGTTGGATGCGTTGATGGAACGGGCTCCACGGATATTGATGGTCGTTCCTTCAGTAGGGTCACCGGACATACTGACAATATCAGCTCCAGCAATACGTCCTTGAAGCGCCTGATCAACAGAAAGAGACGGAGATTGGATGATATCTTTCATCTGTACGGTTCCCACAGAACCGGTAAGGTCAGATTTCTTTGCTTCACCGAAACCGATGACCACGACTTCCTCCAGAAAACTTACATCCGGATTGAGTGTGACATTGAGTTCGGTCTTGTTTCCGACCTTCATCTTGACTGGAGAGTAGCCCAGGAACTCAAAACGCAACACAGACTCGCCGGACGGAACCAGGATCTTGTATTTACCGTTCTCATCAGTGACCGTGCCCTGTCCTGTCGCTCCGTCGAGCAGGACGGCGGCTCCGGGCATCGGAATCTGATTCTCGTCAAGCACTACTCCTGACACTGAAATCTGTGCGAGTGAAACTACTGCACTCGCGCAAACCATCAGAAAGGATAAGACTAATTTTTTCATCAGAGTATAATTAGGTTTTTTGTTAAAATGCAATTATTGCCTACCTTATATTATAATATAAGACGGGACAAAATTACTCATTAAACGCGTCGCTTTTGACAGCGCTGTTTTTTATATAGAGAAGTTTAGATTTAAAAATCGTAATAATACGGATTACAAGTCCCACAATGACGTTTTTTCAAATTTACAAGATAGAAAATATATTGATTTTCAGAGGGATTTATCGGACTTTTCAGAGGGAAATTGCACTGCTTTTTCGAATGATATACTTATATTTGCAATATTTCGAATGATATACTTATATTTGCAATATAAAGAACACACGCGCATGAAAACAGGAATCATAGGTCTTGCATTGGCCGCAGCCGTCACACTATCTGGCTGCAATTCACACTCAATTACTGAAATTGACAACTTCATTCTGGTAAAGCAGAAGAAGGGAGCAGACCTGGGATATAGTCCCGCTTCCGGAGTAAAGCTGCTTGAAGTTGATGGCCTTTTCTTCAAGGACCACAATCAGAACGACTCTCTTGATACATACGAAGACTGGAGACTGCCGGCAGCCGAAAGAGCTGCAGATCTGGCAAAAGATCTGACCATCGATGAGATTGCCGGCCTGATGCTGTACAGCAGGCATATGGCAATTCCTCATATCAGTACGACAAATCCCAAGAGATATACTTATTCAGGTATTCCATGGCCTGAGGCGGGTGTGCCTGCATACGAACTCTCTGACCAGCAGATACAGGCTGTGACAGAGGGCAACCTCAGACAGATTCTTGTTACGAAGATATCTTCTCCCGAGGATGCCGCTAAATGGAGCAACAGGCTTCAGGCTCTTGCCGAGAGCCAGCCGCACGGCATTCCGACAAACAACAGCTCAGATCCGCGAAACGAAACGCGAGCAACTGATGAGTTCAACGAAGGCTCAGGCGGAGACGTGTCCCTGTGGCCGACTCCCCTCGGACTTGGCGCGACCTTCGACCCCGAGGTAGCAAGAGACTTCGCCCGGACAGTTCAGGCTGAGTATCGCGCTCTCGGTATAGCTACCGCACTTTCTCCTCAGGCTGACATCTACACCGAGCCACGCTGGAGAAGAGGGGTGGGCTGCTTCTCTGAAGACCCAAGGCTTGCAGCAGACATGACCAGGGCATACATCGATGGATTCCAGACATCTTACGGCGATGATGAGATAGAAGACGGCTGGGGCAGGATGAGCGTCAACTGTATGGTAAAGCACTGGCCTGGCGGAGGCGCAGGAGAGGCAGGACGCGATGCACACCTTTGTTTCGGAAAGTACGCCGTATTCCCTGGAGAGAACCTTGACACGAACATATTCGTATTCAACCATGGAGCATTCAGACTTGACGGTCCGACCAGACAGGCTTCCGCAGTAATGCCATACTACACAATATCATACGCACAGGATCCTTCAGGAAAAAATGTTGCCAACGCATTCAGCAGATACATCATCCAGGATCTTCTTTATGACACTTACGGATACGAGGGTGTCGTCTGCACCGACTGGAGCATTACCAGAGACTACACAGGCGTGGATATCCACGGAGGAAAGCCTTGGGGCGTGGAGAAACTCAGTGTTGACGAGCGCCACTATGAGGTGATCAAGGCAGGATGCGACCAGTTCGGAGGCAACGACGAGAAAGGTCCCGTGATCGCAGCATACAGGATGTGGTGTGAAGAATTCGGCGAAGAAAGCGCAAGGGCAAGATTTGAGCATTCTGCAAAGAAACTGCTTTTGAATTTCTTCCGCACCGGCCTGTTTGAAAACCCATATCTGGACCCATCCGAGACCATCAGGACAATGTCCAGCAAGGAATTCAGGGAACATGGATACCTTGCTCAGCTCAAGTCTGTGATAATGCTGAAAAACCATGAAAACACACTTCCTGTAAGCGGTCAGCCAAAAGTATATATTCCTAAACGACACATTCCAAACGTATATAATCTTGCAGGTAAGGTGACTGTTGCCGGATCATACGACGACCCGATAGACCCTGCAATCGTAAACAAGTACTTTGCAACTGTAACACAGCCACAGGACGCAGACTTTGCGGTAGTTGTGATCGGAGAGCCTGTAAACGGTCGCGGATACGACGCTGAGGACCTCAGGAAGGGTGGTAACGGCTACTTGCCTATGAGCCTGCAGTATGGGGATTATACAGCGACTCATGCACGAAAGAATTCAATTGCAGCCGGCGATCCGATGGAGACTGCAAAGAACAGAAGCTATCAGGGCAAAACCGTCAGAACAGAAAATGCCGGAGACATTGACCTGGTAATTCAGACAAGAAAGGCTATAGGAAACAAGCCGCTCATCGTCATACTTCCATGCTCGAAACCAGTAATTGTCAAGGAATTCGAACAATATGCAGATGCAATCCTCATCTCATTCGGAGTGCAGCCTCAGGCATATCTTGACATCATAAGCGGCAAGTTTGAACCGTCCGGACTGCTGCCTGTACAGTTCCCTGCCGACATGAAGACCGTAGAGGAGCAGTTCGAGGATACACCACGAGACATGGAGTGCTACAGGGATTCAGATGGCAATACCTATGACTTCGCCTATGGTCTGAACTGGAGCGGTGTCATTGATGACGAGCGAGTGAAAAAATATAGATAAGACAACCACTGCATACTTATGCGCACCACATTCAAACGCATTGTAATATTTCTACTACCCATTGCCATCCTCACATCCTGCAGATACTCTCAGGAACAGGAGGCAATGAGAAGGTTAGAACGCGCAATGCTCCAGAAAGACCAATATGAGCAGCAGTTTCTTCAGAGGGTAGATCAGCTGAAAAACGAACTTCGCCTGTCGACCGACAACGGACAGAAATGGAGTGCCGCTGAAAAGCTCTTTACGGAATATCTCAGTTACGACATCGATTCTGCATTCGCATATTCCGCCAAAATGGGGTCGCTTGCCAGTTCCCCGGAAGAGGAGACCATAGCCATCGGCTCTCAAGTGTCGTACCTATGCGCACTGAGGATGTACCCGTCTGCGGAAAAACTGCTTTATTCCATTGACACCTCCGGTTTCAACGCCATTCAGTACAAAGCTTATTACAATGCCCATATCGCATTATATACCGCACTTGGAAACGAATTTGCTACAGACGATGTCAAAGCCGGAAGGAACATCAGACACAGACACACCTACCAGGCTGAGCTTCTCGGACTTTCATCTTTGACTGCCCGGGAACGCACATACATTCATGGCAAGCAGCTGATGATCGAACAGCGTTACGATGAAGCCCTGACCGCACTGCTGACAGTTCTTGACACTGACAGCAACATAGCTTCCCGACTTCACACCACCTATGCGATTGCAAACTGCTACAAGGCCAAAGGCGAGCGCAGCAACTACAGAAGATGGCTTGCAGAAACCGCCATACTCGATTTTCAAAGGCCCAACAGACAGTACAGATCCCTCTATGACCTTGCATTGTGCCTTTATGAAGACGGAGACTACAGGAAAGCAGGAAAATTCATTCAGGTGACGATGACGGATGCCATCGCCTGCAAGCACGACACCCGCATTATCAATGCAGCCGCCGCCCAGACGATCATCAATGCAGCCATGGAAGTAAATGCAAAGAGAGAAAACAGGCTTCTGGTCGCATTTTCCGTTCTCGCACTCATTGCCATCGTCGTGATATCAGCTGCTCTTGCAAAGGTAAACAGCCAGCGAAAGCGTCTGAAAGCGCTGATAAAACAGACAAAGAACTACAACCATGAGTTGTCCCGTAAAAACAACATCATCTCGGAGGCAAACCTTCTCAAGGAAAAATACATGTTCAAGTACATGTACCTTTCGGCGAACTTCATAAAGGAGATGGACGAATACCGCAGGGATCTCAGGCACACATACAAGAACAACGGTATAGACGCCCTTATGGCAAAGTTGCGTGAGCCGGAATACATGTACATGCAATACAAATCATTCTACAAACTCTTTGACGAGATATTCCTCGGAATATTCCCGGACTTCCCGGACAGGGTCAACAGCATGCTCAAGGAGGACAAGCAGATAAAGATCAAGAACAAAGGCACACTCCCTACCGAACTGCGTATCCTCGCTGTCATCAGGCTCGGTATCACGGAAAGCCGCAAAATAGCGGAATTTCTCAATACATCTGTAAACACGATATATACCTATAGGACCAAGATGAGGTATGATTCTATAGCAGGTCCCGACAAATTTGAAGAAAATGTCAAGAATATCGACTACATCAAGTTGTGATATCTATATTTGGGCTGTTTAAATCTATATTTTGACTTGCTGGGCTTTTACGATTCAGAACTAAAACTTATTTTTGTTCAAAATATTATATATGAAAAAACTAAAACTCGGGCTCTTCCCAAAAGTAGTGATCGCCATCGTCGTCGGCGCACTTCTCGGACTTATCCTTCCTGACGTTGTGGTAAGGATATTCAAGACATTCAATGTGCTCTTCGCACAGCTGCTCAAGTTCGTCGTGCCTCTGCTCGTGCTCGGACTTGTCACCCCTTCGATCGCCAATCTTGGCCGTGGAGCCGGCAAGATGCTCCTTACCGTCATGCTCATTGCCTACTGCTCGACAGTGTGTGGCGCATTGTTCTCATACGGAGTATCAAGCAACATCTTCCCTATGTATCTGGAACCTGGAGAATTATCGTCTGCGGCTGTTTCCGAAAAGGAATTCCTCCCATACATAGACCTGAAGATTCCGCCTATATGCGACATCATGACTGCACTTGTACTCTCGTTCGTAATCGGAGTCGGTATCATCTTCACAGGAGCCAACGGTCTTAAGAAAGGATTTGAGGAATTCGGAGAAATCGTGAAACTCACAATCGAGAAGGTAATCATCCCGTTCCTTCCGGTCTATATCTTCACGATGATCTGTGAAATGAGCGCCAAAGGAGTGATAGATGTTGTTCTCGGCACCGGATTCAAGGTCATCCTCACAGGTGTGATACTCTCGATACTTTACCTCATAGTCCAGTACTGCATCGCAGGAATCATCGCACGCAAGAACCCTCTGAAACTTATCTGGAACATCATTCCAGCCTATCTGACAGGATTCTCTATCTGTTCAAGCTCGGCATGTATTCCGGTAACATACGAATGTACCCTGAAGAATGGAGTGCGCAAGGACATAGCGGATTTCGTGATTCCACTCTGCTCTACAGTGCACATGTGCGGTTCGACCATCAAGCTCACAGTCACTTCAGTCGCAGTTGCATATATGTTCGGTGAGCCTATCACCTTCGGCCTGTTCATGCAGTTCGCCCTTATGCAGGCTATTGCGGCCGTTGCGGCACCAGGCGTGATGGGAGGAGTACTTATGGCATCTGTGGGACTACTCGGCACCGTACTCGGATTCTCAGACACCATGACCACGCTCATGATGACCATCTACCTCGCCCTTGACGGATACGGTCCGGCAGTAAATGTTTCAGGCGACGCTGCCATTGCAGTCATAGCTGACAGACTGTTCGGAGGGAAGAAGAACGCAGCAAAAAGTGCTGAAGCATAGAGATATAATGAAAAGAATAATATCTATGATACTTTCAGGAGTGGCAGCAATCTGGTCTGCCGCTCCTTCTTTTGCACAACAGGACACGCCTTCTGCACAACAGGATACAGTACGCATTCTGGGAGTCGGCAACTCATGGACCCGTGATTCCATGCGCTGGCTTTGCGCCATTGCAGAAAGCGCAGGACGTCACGTCATCGTGGGCCATGCATATCTGGGAGGTTCTACTCTTGAGCAGCAGTACCACGGAATCGACGATACATCCTATACCTACAAGCACAGGGATATAGACCAGACAGTACACGACACATACCAATACTGGAAATATACCGGCAGTGAAAATCCCGTAAAGACCCCGTCTGAAGGCTATAAGAACGGTCTGGCTGGCATAGGGGTAACATTGGAGAGCGTGGTAAAGGATGAGCCATGGGATATAATGGTATTTCAGCCTCATGTGATAGTAAAGGCTCATATGCCGGACTATTGCGGTTTTGATATCAATAACCTTGTAGGGCGCATCAAGTCCATGATGAAACCGGAAGTTGCATCTGCCGTAAAATGTGGTCTTATGGTGCCTTTCTCATACCCGGAAGGCAACACAGATTATCGGCAGAACGTAGTTGAAGCATACAACAACGGAATCTGGCCGGCAGATCAGAATGAATGGGACTCTCTATATGAAGATATGCATCAGCACATTCAGAAAGACTCCCGGAGGCTTGCCGCCCACATGGGAGAGAACTGCTCGTTCGTAATAAATGTCGGTCAGGCGATATACAACGCCAGAGCGGATAAGAACCTGTCAAAATTCGGATATAAGTTGCAGAGGGCACAGAACAATACGCACCTTGCGGAAGGAATCCCTATGTACATCGCAAGTCTGTGCTATGCGTACGTGTTACTGGGACTCACGCCTGATGAGATAAACTTCTACCCGAAATTTTCCAAAGATGTGCACCTGACTGGAGACAGAGGTGAAACAATACAGACTAAGACAGAAAACACCCCGGACATAGCCGGATACGCAAGGAAGCATGTTTACAGGACACTGGGCCTGGAATAGATTTAAAACAATGTCGGAGGATTGTCATTGAGTTCCTTGAGGACCTTCTCCATTATGGCCTCACGGAACATTACGGTCTTGACTCCGACGCGGAACTTCTCACAATACTCATTTATGGCAGCCATCTCGCTGTCATTCAAGTAGATAACCTGACGATGGCGGCGCAAAAGCGCTGCCTTCTGTTTTTTTAGATACTCCGGATCGACTCCCTTGTTTGCTTTCTTGCGTGGTGCCACAGTTGAAATTATTGAATACGATGTTAAAAATCAGGGACAAAGGTAGCATTTTTTATAGAATATTATGTATATTTGCCATGATTATGATTGCAGCAGGGGTTTCATCCCTCAAACGGCAATTGACAATCTCGGTTTGTCTTGCAAATGAGGCTCCCTTTTCAGCTTCCTCATTCGAGGGCAATCCACAGCATTTGACATATTTGAAAACACCAGCGCCACACGGGCCTCCTGTGTGCCACACAGTTCCAGAGTATTGCTCTGTCATCCTGAGCGAAGCGAAGGATCTGTAAAAATTGAATTGTATATTATTGTATTATATTATGCAGGTGGATGTAATGGTGGCTGACGAAAGCCACGCAATATATGCAGACGAGATCTGTGAAGAGGTATTCATCTCCGCTCGCGAAAGAGGTACGGGTATCGCTCGTCGTACCCCCGAGTATGTGATCGAGAAGATGAAGGCAGGCAAGGCAGTGATTGCCGTTGCAGAAGACGGCAGGTTTGCCGGATTCTCATACATCGAGACATGGGGACACAAGCAGTTCGTGGCCAATTCCGGCCTCATCGTATCCCATGCGTTCAGAGGCCTGGGCATAGCCATGAGGATAAAGAGGCGCATCTTCCAGCTCTCACGCGAACTCTTCCCTGAAGCAAAGATCTTCAGCATCACCACAGGAGCGGCAGTTATGAAGATGAACTATGAACTCGGTTTCAGACCGGTTCCGTTCGCCCTCCTGACAGACGACCCTGAGTTCTGGAAAGGCTGCCAGGGATGCCGCAACTTCCCTATTCTGGAATCGAACCAATACAGGATGTGCCTCTGCACCGGACTCCTCTATGACCCTCTGGAGCACATCACTGTCGAAAACCCGGCACTTTCATCTGAAATCTGACAACGTCATGGTGAACGACAGAAGGGAGCGTGACCATCTTAAAACAAGAACAAATAAATAAAAACGATAACACTATGAGCAAGAAAGTAGTACTCGCCTTCAGCGGCGGACTTGACACATCATTCTGTGTCCCATACCTCAAGGAAAAAGGTTATGAAGTACATACTGTAATGGTCAACACCGGCGGATTCTCTGCCGAGGAGGAAAAGGCCATCGAGGAACGTGCACTTACACTTGGCGCGGCTTCTCACAAGAATGTAAACGCAGTAGAGACATACTATCAGAAGGGTATCAAATACCTCATTTTCGGAAATATACTCAAGAATGCCACATATCCGCTTTCAGTAAGTTCTGAGCGTGTGTTCCAGGCTTTGGAGGTGCTGAATCATGTAAAGGCTCTCGGTGCTGATGCAGTTGCACACGGAAGTACTGGTGCAGGTAACGACCAGGTTCGTTTCGACATCGTTTTTGAAATCCTCGCTCCTGAAGTGGAGATCATCGCTCCGGTACGCGACGAAGGATTCACCCGCCAGTTCGAAATCGACTTCCTCCAGCAGCATGGCTTCGATTTCTCATGGGAGAAGGCAAAGTACTCCATCAACCAGGGTCTCTGGGGAACCAGCATCGGAGGAGTGGAGACTCTTTCATCAGACGGATATCTTCCGGAAGAAGCATACCCGACAAAGGTTACCAAGTCAGAGCCAGAGCATATCAAGATCGGTTTCTGCAAAGGTGAGCCTGTATCATTCAACGGCGTGGCAATGAGCCCGGTAGAGGTAATCAAGGCAGTCCGTGACGCAGCAGGTCCGTTCGGTATCGGTCGTGACATCCACATCGGAGACACCATCATCGGCATCAAGGGCCGCGTAGGTTTCGAGGCGGCTGCACCGCTTATCCTCGTGAAGGCACACCACCTCCTCGAGAAGCACACCCTCACAAAGGGACAGCTCTACTGGAAAGACCAGATTTCATACTGGTACGGCCAGCAGATGCATGAGGCTATGTACCTTGACCCTGTATGCCGTGACATGGAGGCCATGATGGACAGCATCGAGCAGAACGTAAGCGGAGAGGTTGAAGTAGCCCTCATGCCATACCATTTCTCAGTACTCGGCTGCACCAGCGACCATGACCTGATGAGCTCGAAGTTCGGAGCATACGGCGAGGTCAACAAATCATACACAGGACGTGACGTGGTAGGCTTCACCAAGGTCATCGCCAATCCACTCAAGATATACTATTCAGTAAACGGCGGGATAGATGAATAGCGGACGACTTTGATTCCAACGTCATTCTGAGGAGCGAAGCGACGTGAGAATCTTATTAGCGGACTACTTTGATTCCAACATCATTCTGAGGAGCAACGTGACGTGAGAATCTTATTAGAGGACTACTGTGATTCCAACGTCATTCTGAGGAGCGAAGCGACGTGAGAATCTTATTAAAAAGATAATATGAACAAAATTAAAGTAGCGATAGCAGGAGGCACAGGTTACACCGGAGGCGAATTGTTCAGGATACTGCTCAACCACCCGAATGTAGAAATTGTTGCGGCGACGACAACATCCTCGGAAGGCACAAGGGTGGATTCCGTCCATCGCGACCTCATCGGCGAGACCGACCTCTGCTTCAGCACAGAACTTAATGACCCGGACGTAATTTTCTTATGTCTGGGCCATGGCATTTCAAGGCAGTTCGTGGACACACACGACATCAAACCGTCATGTAGGATCATAGACCTCGGAAACGACTTCCGCCTCGACGGAGACTATGCAGGCCGCAAATTCGTTTACGGTCTTTGCGAAAGTGCCCGTGAGCAGGTGCGTGCGGCACATGACGTTGCCAATCCGGGATGCTTTGCCACTGCAATCCAGCTGGCGACCCTGCCTCTGGCAGCAGCAGGACTGATAAATGACGAGATCCATGTCACTGCCATCACTGGCTCGACAGGAGCTGGCAAGAAGCCGGGAGAGACGACTCATTTCAGCTACCGAACAGACAATATATCTATATACAAACTGTTTACACACCAGCATCTGGCGGAGATCAAGCAGAATCTTGTACGCAGCTGGCTATCACTTGTAACTCCGAAGACCCCCGCCCCTTATGCTGCTCGCTGCAAAGGTCCACAGGACCATTTGCCTAGTCGCTCACGACCCCTAGCCGGGGGTGGCACGTCTTCTCCGTCATCAATTGACAAGCCAGTAGCACCCGACAATGGATGGACCCCAGTGGTGAATTTCGTGCCGTTGAGGGGTGATTTCGCGAGGGGCATCTTCGCAAGCGTATATACAAGGGCAGTGGAAGGAATGACGCTGGAGGACTATAGGAAGCTGTACGAAGACTACTATGCTGAGTCTCCGTTCGTGTTCCACTCGGCCGATGGTATCTCGATGAAGGAAGTCGTAAACACAAACAAGGGACTGGTACATGTGGAACTGCATGACGGATATGTACATATAGCCTCGTGCATCGACAACCTTGTCAAAGGTGCTGCAGGACAGGCTGTTCAGAACATGAACCTGATGTTCGGTCTGCCGGAAGACACCGGCCTCCGCCTCAAGCCTTCGGCATTTTAGCGTCGGTCTGATGACTTTGTGCTCCATTGGCCCCCTCCCAGCTGCCGCTGGGCCCCTCCCCCTACGCGGGGGTGCGAAAATGCCAATTACGCACTAAAGTCACCCTCCCTCAACTAAACAGAAGTCTTGATACGAAGACCTTAAAACGCGATAGATACGGAATTGTAAGGCGTCAGTCATAAAAAAGGCTTATATTGTGACTGACGGTAGGCAAAAAGCCGGAAAATATAGCATTTCAGACACCGTCAGCCATTAAACAAGCGCAAAAGTTGACTGACGCTATCATACAGACAGACATGGAATTATTTGAAGTTTATAAATTATGGGATATCGAGCCGGTAAAGGGCTTGGATACGACATTGTGGGATAAGAACGGGGAGGTTTACACCGACCTGTATGGCGGTCATGCCGTGATTTCAGTGGGACACTCCCATCCGCATTATGTGAAGATGCTTTCCGAGCAGCTCAGCAAGCTGGGATTCTACTCGAATGCCGTACAGAACTCACTGCAGAGCGACCTGGCTGCACGTCTTGGCAGGGTTTGCGGATATGATGACTACAAGCTCTTCCTCTGCAACAGCGGAGCGGAAGCAAACGAGAATGCACTCAAGGTGGCATCGTTCCATACCGGCAAGGCTAAAGTTCTGGCTTTCAGGAAAGCATTCCATGGAAGGACTTCAGGAGCAGTTGCAGCGACAGACAACCCTAAGATCCAGGCACCGTTCAACGCAACAGAAAACATAGTTTTTGTGGCTCTGAACGATCTGGAAGCAGTGGCGGCTCAGCTGGCGACAGGAGAATTTGCGGCAGTTATCATTGAAGGCATTCAGGGTGTAGCCGGAATTTATGAACCGACTACAGAATTCATGCATGGTCTGCGCTCACTGTGCGACAAGCATGGTTGCGTACTGATTCTTGATGAGATCCAGTCAGGATATGGCCGCACGGGCAAGTTCTATGCGCATCAGCACTATGGCATACGTGCGGATATCGTAACCATGGCCAAGGGAATGGGCAACGGCTTTCCTATCGGTGGTGTGATCATCAGCCCTGCCATCAAGGCATCATTCGGAATGCTCGGGACCACATTCGGAGGCAACCACCTTGCATGTACGGCAGCACTTGCAGTACTGGACATCATTGAAAATGAACACCTTATCGAGAATGCCGCAAAGATCGGAGAATACTTTGAAACCGCATTTACTGGAACTGTCAACTGTCATTTCGAGCGACCAACGGGAGTCGAGAAGTCTATCAACAAGGCACTGAAGGAGTACCGCGGAAAGGGCCTTATGATAGGTCTTGAACTAAAGGACGAATATGTAGGTCTGCGTGACAGGCTCCTCTTCGAGAAGCATTTCTTTACAGGCGCAGCAGGAGCACAAGTCATCCGTCTGCTGCCTTCACTGACAGTTTCACAGGAAACCGCCGAATCATTTGTTAACGCCTGGAAATCTCTGACCGAATAACACATTGACATTATGAGACATTTCACATCAGTCACCCAGCTCGGTGACCTCAAGGACGCCCTTGCAGCGGCGAAATATGTAAAGGAAAACCCATTTGCAGATCAGGAGCTGGGTCGCAACAAGACCCTTCTGATGATATTCTTCAACTCCAGCCTGCGCACCCGTCTGAGTACACAGAAGGCGGCCCTGAACCTCGGCATGAATGTAATCGTACTGGACATCAACCAGGGCGCATGGAAACTCGAGACAGAGCGTGGCGTTATCATGGATGGTGACAAGCCGGAGCATCTGTTGGAAGCAATCCCTGTAATGGGAAGCTATTGCGACGTTATCGGTGTGCGTGCTTTTGCTAAGTTTGAGAGCAAGGAAGACGATTATAACGAAGTTATTGTCAATCAGTTCATCAAATATTCAGGAAAGCCTGTATTCAGTATGGAGGCTGCTACAAGGCATCCGCT
This sequence comes from Candidatus Cryptobacteroides sp., assembly GCA_045127685.1. Lineage (GTDB taxonomy): Bacteria > Bacteroidota > Bacteroidia > Bacteroidales > UBA932 > Cryptobacteroides. The sequence continues at coordinate 39,456 of JBGVQP010000032.1, read as the reverse complement.
CCAGACATTCGCCGACATGATCACCATAGAAGAGTTCAAGAAGGTCGAGAAGCCGAAGATTGTCCTTACATGGGCACCGCATCCAAAGGCACTTCCACAGGCTGTGGCAAACTCATTCGCCGAGGGTATCAACATGACTGACTATGAGTTTGTAATTACTCATCCTGAGGGATACGAGCTTGACCCGGCATTCGTCGGCCGTGCAAAGGTTGAATATGACCAGCGTAAGGCTTTCGAGGGTGCAGACTTCATATATGCAAAGAACTGGTCTGCATACAGCGGAGACAACTACGGCAAGGTACTCTGCACAGACCGCGACTGGACAGTGGACGCAGAGAAGATGGCCCTTACCAACAATGCATACTTCATGCATTGTCTTCCGGTGCGCAGAAACATGATCGTGACAGACGACGTAATCGAAAGTCCGCAGTCGATCGTGATCCCGGAGGCAGCCAACCGCGTGGTTTCTGCCCAGACCATACTGAAACAGATCCTGATGGAACTTTAACGTCATTGCGAGTTCATCACGTCATTGACAGCGAAGCGTAAAACGTCATTGCGAGCGAAGCATAAAACGTCATTGCGAGGAGAGAAGCGGAAAACGTCATTGCGAGGAGAGAAGCGACGTGGCAATCCACATCATTGCGAGTTCATCACGTCATTGCGAGCGAAGCACAAAACGTCATTGCGAGGAGAGAAGCGACGTGGCAATCTACATCATTGCGAGTTCATCACGTCATTGCGAGCGAAGCGTGGCAATCTACAAAGAAAACTATGATAAAAGTAATAAAAATAGGCGGAAACATCGTCGACAACCCCGAACTTCTGGCGGCATTCGTCAAGGATTTTGCGGCCATGCCCGGCATGAAGGTCCTCATCCATGGAGGCGGCGTCATGGCAAGCCAGATGCAGAAGTCCATGGGAATGACCCCGGTCATGGTGGAAGGCCGCAGAGTCACCGACGAAGCCACTTTGAAGGTGGTGACTATGGTCTATGCCGGCTGGTGTAACAAGAACATCGTTGCTCTGCTGCAAGGTGCAGGATGCAATGCGATAGGGCTTTGCGGTGCTGACGGAAATGTCATCAAGGCATCGAAACGGCCTCCTGTAAAAGTTGAGATTTCTACAGAGGAAGCTGCTGCAAGTCCTGCTGCCGGAAATATGACACCTTGCGAAGAGGACGGATGGCAGATGGTTGACTACGGATATGTAGGTGATGTGAAGGCAGATAGCGTAGATGCAGGATTCATATATTCGCTTCTTGAGCGAGGCATCGTTCCGGTGTTCAACGCCATCAATCATGACGGATGCGGCAACCTCCTGAATACCAATGCAGATACGATAGCATCGTCAGTTGCAATTGCCCTGGCCGGTCACAAATACCGCAACCGCTGGGAGGTCTGCTCGGCATGTGAGGACTGCACCCACTGCAGTGATGACGGAAGACTGACCCATGAGGTAGATCTGATATACTGCTTTGAGAAGGATGGCGTGCTGTATGACAAAGATGACGACAGCAGCGTGATTCCGGAAATAGACAGAGAGAAGTTTGCCCAGTTGAAGGCAGAGGGTCGCGTAGCGGACGGCATGATCCCGAAACTCTCGAACTCCTTCAAGGCCATCGACAGCGGTGTTTCGCGCGTGATCATCAAGCATGCCCGCAACCTGCTGAACGACAAAGGGACCGTTCTGCTGTAAACAGACGGTGTCGGCCACAAAAACGGCTCGCAACGTGGCCAGGTCAGGCGAAAAAAGTCAGCGACGGCCACAAAAACGGCCTAAATTGTGGCCAGCAGACAGAAAATGACAGTGTCGGCCACAAAAACGGCCTAAATTATGGCCAGCAGACAGAAAATGACGGTGTCGGCCACAAATCGTGCGCTAAACGTGGCCGAATCGAGCAAAAACGGTAGGTCGGCCATAAAAACGGCCTAAAATGTGGCCAGCAGACAGAAAATGACAGTGTCGGCCACAAAACCGGCCCGAAATGTGGCAAGACAAAAGAAAAAACGAACGAATGGACAGAAACGACATACAGAAACTGACTACCGAAGCGGCTGGACTGCTGAAAGAGATGATAGCAATACCGTCACCTTCATTCAGCGAGGGAGATGTATGTTCACATATCTGCAACTGGCTGACGGACAAAGGCATCGTCCATAAAAGAATCGGCAACAACATAATAGCCAGACTGTCAGAGCAGAAAAGGCGAGCAGCATCAGGAGTAGCGGAAAACAGCGACAGTATAGCTGACAATTCATCAGAAACCCCAACCGGATCACCGACACTGATGCTATGCGCCCATATCGATACTGTCGCGCCGTGTGATAGATACAGTTTCGACCCATATACACCTGACTATGGAAAAGCTGCAGAAGTCATATCAGCGAAAATCTCAAACGGTGAAATTCCGGAGGCACCTGCGGCAACGGTGAACGAAAGCGAAATCGTTGCAGGACTGGGAAGCAACGATGATGGAGCTTCGGCTGTGAGCATGATAGCGGCATTCAGATACTTTACGGGGAGATCCCTCGACTACGTTCGGGATGACAGGGAAAACGTTCGAAATGACAAGGAAAACGCTCGGGATGACAAGGAAAACGTTCGGGATGACAGGGAAAACGCTCGAAATGACAATGACACTGCGAATGGGACAGAAAAGAACATCATCCTGGTACTGACATGTGAGGAAGAGCGCTCAGGAGTAAACGGAATGACAGGCCTATGGGGAAGCGTATTAGGTAATGCAGAGCAGACAGAACATGCAGAAGGAGCGATCAAAGTCGACTACGCCATCGTAGGCGAACCCACCGGAATGCGTGCGGCAACATCGGAAAGAGGTCTGCTCGTGATAGACGCGACAGCACACGGAGTAAGCGGACATGCAGCACGAAATGAAGGCGTAAACGCAATAGAAATAGCCATAGAGGATATTCAGGCACTGAATAATCACGAGTTCAGCAGAATCTCTCCGAGAATGGGCAAGGTAAACCTCAACGTGACCCAGATCAATGCCGGAAGCGCCCACAATGTGATTCCGGACACATGCACATTCGTCATCGACATCCGCCCGACCGAGCAGTACACCAACGAGGAAATCTTCTCTGAACTGCAGGCAATATGCAAGAGCGAACTCAAACCGCGCAACCTCAGCAACCGCTCCAGCGCAACTTTCGAAGACTCTCCTTTGCAGAAAACCGCAGAATCACTTGGCATAGAGACATTCTCATCCCCTACAACATCAGACTGGATGCGCATAGACTGCGATGCCATCAAAATGGGACCAGGAAACTCAAACCGCTCACACCGCAAGGATGAGTTCGTCTTCATAAAAGAAATAGAAGACGGCATAAAGACATACATTGAATTTATAAACAAACTTTAAGATCTCTCGGCTTCGCTCGAGATGACATATTGACTATGAGTACACTTTGGAGCAAAGGAACGCAGGCAACCGACCTGGTGGAAGACTTTACAGTAGGAAACGACCGCATACTTGACATGCGTCTTGCAAAATACGACGTACAGGGCTCGATGGCCCATATAAAGATGCTCGAATCCATCGGACTGCTCACCGCAGATGAACTGAAGACCCTCACAGAAGGCCTGGAGCAGATCCTCACAGAAATTGAAGCCGGCACATTCGTGCTTGAAGATGATGTGGAGGACATCCACTCGCAGGTGGAACTTCTTCTGACCCGCCGTCTGGGCGACATCGGCAAGAAGATCCATTCGGGCCGTTCACGCAACGACCAGGTACTCGTTGATGTGAAGCTGTTCCTAAAGGATGAGACATTGAAGCTCCGCGAGGAAGTGCTCTCCCTTTTCCAGACCCTGCAGACGCTGAGCGAAAAGCATAAGGACACCCTGCTTCCGGGCTATACACATGGTCAGGTGGCAATGCCATCATCATTCGGACTGTGGTTCGGAGCATACGCAGAGGCACTTGCCGACGACATGTACATGCTCCGCGGTGCATACAACGTGACCGACCAGAATCCGCTCGGATCAGCGGCAGGATACGGAAGTTCATTCCCTCTTGACAGACAGATGACCACCGACCTGCTCGGGTTCGGAAGCCTTGACTATAATGTGGTCGCAGCGCAGCTCAGCCGCGGCAAGTCAGAGCGCGCAGTAGCATCTGCAATGGGAGCCATCGCACTGACCCTCAACAAGTTCGCCGCAGACTGCTGCATGTATATGAGCCCGAACTACGGATTCATCAAGTTCCCGGACGAACTCACAACCGGATCGAGCATCATGCCGCACAAGAAAAATCCTGACGTATGGGAAATCATGAGAGGCAAATGTAACATCATCATGTCAACCGAGGCGCAGATCAGCATGCTATGCAGCAACATGCCTCACGGCTACCACCGCGAATTCCAGCTCCTGAAAGACATCCTCTTCCCTGCCCTCGAGCTCATGCACAAGTGCCTGATGATGGCAGACTACATGCTCCAGCACATCATCGTCAAGGAAGGAATCCTTGATGCTCCGATATATGACTATCTTTTCACAGTCGAGGAAGTAAACCGCAGAACCCTCGAAGGAATGCCGTTCAGAGATGCCTACAAGAGCGTCGGCATTGAAGTGAACGAAGGCAAGTTCCGCTATCAGGGCGCTGAGGGAAAGACAAACGGCCAACTTACGCCAGCCGATCTACGACACACTTCACTGGGCAGCCTCGGTAACCTCTGCACTGACCGCATTGCTGCAAAGATGCAGAAGGCTGCGGAATTTTAAATTTCGGTGCACGGGGGTCATTTGAGCCGCCCCTATACACACCAATCATCAACAGAAGCCGTATAAGCTATATAAGCGTGCACGGGGGTCATCGCATTTGACCCCCGTGCACCAATTTATATGGAAGAAGCAGAGTAAATCAAACAGCATCCTCTGCTTCTTCCATACCGATTTCTGCAGGTATTGGTTTCTTTGGACTGCGCGGCACGCCGAGTTTAATCAGTTTATTAGCGGCACCGACAATACTCTTACCGCGCTCACGGATCTTCTTGTCGCATGTCTCATACTGTTCCATCGCTTCTTCCAGCTTCTTACCCATCTTCGCGTGGGCGGTACAGAAATCTGAAACGCGTGCAAGGATGTTTTCGGCAGTAGAGATGATTTCCTTCTGGTTGGCGATCTGCTCCTGGGACGTCCACGCTATGCGGATCATACGAAGGAAGGGCATCAAGGTCTCCTCAGTGGTGATAAGTACGCCCTTGTTATATGCATTCTGCCACAGATTGCGTTCATATTCGTACGCGAGACGCAGCGCTGAATATACCGGCACGAACATAATCACGAAATCCAACATCTTATGACCCGGCTGCAGGTACCTGCTGTAATCCTTCTTCGCCAACTTATCGATCTGTTCATTGATTGCCGCCAGATTCTTCTCTGCTGCAGCTTTCTTGACTGCTTCATCAGTCGCATTTACATACTCTTCAAGAGCCTTCATGTTGACTTTTGAGTCGATCACGATGTCATTTCCATCCGGATAATGCAGGATAAAGTCCGGACGCAATCCCTTGGATGTATCTTCATTCACCACAGCGACACCTTTCTCATCCTTCAGCACCACTTCCCTGTCATAGTCACGCCCCAGACGCATACCCTCGTTTGCAAACATATTGTCAAGAATAATCTCTCCCCAATTGCCCTGTGTCTTGTTCTTTCCACGAAGCGCATCTGCAAGCTTATCCGCCTTGGTACCGATAGTCATAGTCTGTTCACGAAGATGCTTTATTGCAGATTCCAGATTTTCCTTCAGACCTTGAGATGTCTGCGTATGAGCTTCCTTGTTCTTCTCAAAAGCCTCCTTCATATCCTTGATATCCTTGTTCAGGCCGCCTGTAATCACTTCAAAAGTCTGCTTCGCCCTCTTTTCCAGTTCTTCCTCGCGCGCCTTGAGCATCTTCTCGCCCTCTGCCGTAACCTGCGCCTTGACAGTCTCCAGCTGCTGGGCCAGTGCGGCCTCGTGGGTCTGCTTCAATTCTGCAAGAGCTTTATCACTTCCTGCCTTGAGCTCCGCCACTTCCCTCCGATGTCCCGCTTTTAGTTCCTCAAGAGTACGCTCGTAACCTTCCTTCAGACTGCTCACTGCAGCCTCATGACTTGTCTTGAGCCCCAGTATCGCAGTTTCATGTGTCTCGCGGAGCAGAGCCAATGCCTGTTCCTTTTCCTGTCTTGCAGATTTCAGCATCATGGCGAATATTCCCGCGACTGCCACCAGCAGCACCGCTGCTGCAACTATAATAATCAATGTTCCCATACCTACAAAGTTAACAAGGCTGACCGACATTTCAAATAGATGAGGGTATCATGAATTTCAGATAAGAAACACTGTTTCAAAATATATTTACTATATTTGACAATGTAACTATTAAATAACAACTATCATGAAGAAAACACTATTTGCAATATTTGTCGCTGCAATGGCTTTTGCAGTGAACGCTAACGCTCAGTTCAGCGTCGGAGTCGGTTATGCCAACGAAACAATTATCTCTAAAGGGAATGCTATATTGGAAAGCGGACAGAACGGATACTCATGGACTAAAAGCAACGAGCAATTGAACGGTTTCTATATTGAAGCTTCTTATGACTGGGAATTCGCATCATTAGGATCGGGAGACTTCATACTGCAGCCAGGTGTCAGATACTACTGCCTGACTCAGAAAGTCCGTCACAGCAAGTCAAATGTCAAGGATAACAGTGACCATTACAAGGCCAATGTTATAAACAGAATCAGCGACCACCTGCTTGACATCCCTGTAAACGTCAAATACGCCTACGATTTCATCCCGGGAACATTTAAGGCATATGCCTTTGCCGGTCCGACATTATCCTTCGGACTCGCAGCAACAAATGTAACCAGGTCAATGGCATATGGTTCTGTCAACGATAAAGTTACGGAATATACCAATGTCGAAAGATATAACGGATATACCGGAAAGTATTACAAGAAGACCTATAATTCTGGAACAAAGAACTATGAGATAGAAAAAGGCAAGAAGGACGAATATAAAGAGTACAACATGTTTGACCTCAAACTCGCCCTCGGTCTCGGAGTTACCATCGTGGAGAATATAGACATCAAGTTCGGATACAACATCGGTCTGCTCAACAGATCATTCATAAAGGAGGATGACGATACCAAGTATTCAGCACATTCCAACATCATGTATTTCGGAGTGGCATACAACTTCTAAGCATCCGGCAGTTTATCCGACTGCATTAATATAGTCCTTGAAGCGTAGTACCTTCAAGGACTTCTTCTTTATCTGCGGCTCAGTACTATGCAGACACGCGGGTGCGCTCCGGAAGTGTTTCTGTCTCCGTAGCTAAAACCATCGATTCGTAGAGTCTGAATTCCGGGGATGCAATCTGCGCATATATCATTTCTTCATCAATGTTGTCATACCAGTTGTCGGTAGTTGCAGTCTGTCTTGCATCAGCAATTGCCTGTGCAGGGTTCTGGAGATACTCCTCAATAAACGACTTCATAATAATAGTTGTTTGGGCATTAATAATTTTTGTCATGCCACAACCATATCAAACGACAGACCACTCCGGACGATTTTCCGGTCGGTTCCTCCGATATAGACAAAACCAAAAGGTTTCTAGCGATTATTGAAAGTATATTATACGCACGATTTACAGCGTGGCACGCAACACATTAAGTATCAATATATTACGCTTTCTTTATAAGAAAATTTACCACCCCAACCATCGTTTAAACAGTTGACAGACAGTGTTTTGCGTGCCACGCTAATAACACCTGAAGACAACTCTCAAAGCGCTTAGTCATATAATAGACCGGAAGTCGCACAAGCGGTCAAGATCTGCCCATAAGATGATGGCGTAACGCTTTCTTCTATATCCTTAGGTCCCTTATTGAAAGGATACGTAGCGATTCAGAACGGTTCCGCGTCGGTCAGTACGGATGATGAAAGGAAGGGATGACAGATCGAACGAATCCATCAGGCAAGATGCCAGAGATGGGTCAGAAGCCATCAAGGCATCGACGTTGACCATGAACACATTCATATTTTTATACCTGAGGCGTTCCTCCTCTGACAGGGCAGCATCATCGGCACGGGAGAGGAGTTCCAGCGCCGCAGCCTTTTCTGCAGCACACACTTCGCATCCATCGGTGTAGAATAAGATGATGTTTTCATCACCCTTAAGACTGCTGAGTTTACGGCTTACACTTCTGCGCTTAACCTTCGGTCCGTCAGATGTCATGCTACCATTAACTGTTTCCACGGGTGAGGCGGTCTTTCTTCTATGAGCCGCTGTATACAATTCTCCCGGTACCTTGACTGAGCTTATGCGCGTTCCCGGAAGCGCTCTGGAAAGAAGATCTGACATCATCTGAGCAAAGCCGATCACCTTCAGGCTGTCATCCTGGGTCGTCCACACCTTATTCTGTGAGAGAATATTCTTATCTATATGATACATCAGTCCCTCCTTGAAACCTTCGCCACGGCGAGTCGGGAGATAATACAGGTAATCTCCAGCCAACTGCTTGAACATCAAGGTATCTCCTATGGCCAATGTCTTGTCATGAACATAGTCGGCTATGCCTTTCACCGCACCGGCAGACGGCCTTCCTCCTGAAGTTGAGAATATCCCGTCAAAAAGTTGTTCAGACTCACTCGAGCCATATACCATCTCCTTCGGAGCAAAGAGACCGTCCAGCATAGCCTCCAGCGCCACCGCATCCAGTCCCCTGCCGATGATAGTGCCATCGGGACTGATTAGGAACATACGCGGCGTCTGGGTAACGCCATATTTTCTCTGGTAGTCTGACGAGAGGGTCGGGTCCCATAAATGACAGATTGAAACATCAGAATATTTTCCATTCACTGTACCACCATCAGCGGCACCCACCTTATCTGAAAAATCGAACTGACCGGACATACATTCTGTCCATTTCTGACTGTCATCGCCTACATATACCGCATACAGATCAACCGGGTAGTTCTTCTTTTTGAAAAGCGCATTCAGCAGACGGATCTGAAGTCTGCATTTCGGACAATCTGCATCATAGAAAAGCAGAATTTTAAACGTCCCCGTCCTATCATCGCCAATACCATCCGGAACTTCACCGTCAATTCCGTTTTGTGGTATATCATTTTGTGGTATGCCGTCGCGTGCAATGCCGTTTTGTGCCATACCATCTCGCGATTCCGGAGCGAAGAGATTAACTACAGAGCCGTCCGGCAGTTCCATTTCCAGAGCCGGAGCCTGGCAGCCGATCAGCGACTGCCTGTTGAATTCTGCATATACCTTCGCATCGTAGTATGCATCCTGACTTGACATCGGCAGATTTCCGTCGGCAAACCATTTATCAAAAACATGGACCGCGACATTTTCCGCACCCATCAGCTTTGACGACATATAATGGTCATAGATATGCTGAGCGATGTATTGTCGGAGTACAGAGTCGGTGGCTGTCTCAATAAGGAAATCACACTCCTGCTGTTGGACAGAAAGGCTTTCACGTTCCATGGCATCATAATACTCCTCCAGTTTCAGTCCAAGGGCGGCAAACCTGGATGAGTCCGCACTCTGAGCTGAAATGGTCACTGCAAGCAGCAATGAAAGTATTATGGATATCGCGTTCTTCATGGTATTATGTAATCTGCAAACTTCATTCTAACCTGAAGTCCTGAAATGATGTCAGGATGTCAGCTATGGATCTTAGATTGTGAAATGGTTACAGCGTTACTGACGGTGGAAGGAACAGAGATGTATCACCTCCATGCTTGAGAAGGTCGCGGACAGCAGTTGAAGATATGTGTGCATACTCCTGTGCTGTCGGAATAATGATTGTCTCGATCTCTGGTGCCAGTTTGCGGTTGGCATCGGCAATCGACCTTTCAGTCTCAAAATCAATCATATTGCGCACGCCTCGTACAATGTGACGGATACCGCGTTCACGACAGGCGTCAATGGTCAAGTTGTCATATTCGATTATGCTTACACCTTCCAGACCTTCCGTTGCCTGACGGATTATGTCAATCTTCTTCTCATTGGAGAAAAATCCACGCTTGTCTATATTGACACCCACCGCAACGACTACCTCATCGAACATAGTCAGAGCACGCTTCAATATATTAAGATGTCCCGCAGTAAACGGATCGAATGATCCGGGAAACATTGCTATTCGTTTCATATTATTGTTATTTTCAATTTTCATATTCCTGGCCACATTTCAGGCCGGTTTTGTGGCCGACACTGTCGTTTTCCGTCAGATGGCCAAGTTTCAGGCCGGTTTTGTGGCCGACACCGTCATTTTCAGTCTTCCGGCCACATTTCAGGCCGTTTTTGTGGCCGACACTGTCGTTTTCCGTCGGCTGGCCACGTTTCGGGCCGTTTTTGTGGCCGACACTGTCATTTTCCGTCTTCCGGCCACATTTCAGGCCGGTTTTGTGGCCGACCTGGAGCGGAAGATAGGAGCAGGCGGGCCGGAATCAAAGCTGCCAATCGATAGGGGTGCGTCCGGATGCGACCAAGGCCGCATTGGCACGCGAGAAATGACGGCAGCCAAAGAACGCGCCACGGGCGAGCGGCGACGGATGGGCGGCCTCCAGCACAACGTGACGTGACTTGTCTATCAGCTCCGCCTTACCACGCGCAAAATTACCCCACAACATAAACACCACACCCTCGCAATTATCTGATATATATTTGATTACGGCATCGGTAAACTCCTGCCATCCGATTCTGCCATGGGAAGCGGCTTCGGAAGCACGTACTGTAAGTACAGCATTCAGAAGCAACACCCCCTGATTCGCCCAGGCCTCCAGATTCGGCTGACCGCTCATACGGATTCCCAAGTCCGTCTCAATCTCCTTGAAGATATTCTTCAAAGACGGCGGAGCAGGAACACCGGCAGGAACAGAAAACGAAAGACCATGAGCCTGTCCTGGTCCATGATACGGATCCTGTCCGAGAATCACCACCTTGACCTTGTCCACCGGCGTCAGGTCGAAAGCCCGGAAAATCTGACTGCCAGGAGGGTATATGACCTTCCCGGCAGCTTTTTCCTGACGAAGCACACGCACAAGCGACTCAAAATATGGTTTTTCGAATTCACCCGCAAGCGCGGTCTTCCATGATTGTTCTATCTTTACTTCCATAATAGATTCTTTCGCTTTGCTCAAGCGACTTCGTCGATTGGATCACGTCGTCACTTCGTTCCTCCTCGCAATGACGTTTAGAAGATAAAGTCGATCACATCCTGAATGGTCTTCACATACACGAATGTAAGACCTTCAACATAAATCGGCTTGATATCCTCGACATCCTTACGGTTCTCCTGTGAAATCACAATAGTATGGATTCCGGAACGCTTTGCTGCCAGAATCTTCTCCTTGATACCTCCGACAGGAAGCACCTTGCCGCGCAGAGTCATCTCACCGGTCATCGCAATGCCGCTCTTGACCTGCTGTCCACGGAACGCTGACACCATCGAACTCACCATCGTGATACCCGCTGACGGACCGTCCTTCGGAACCGCACCTTCAGGTACATGCACATGGATATCCTTCTCAGCGAACTCCTCGTAAGTCATTCCCGTAAGTTCCGGATGAGCCTTGATATACTGATATGCAATCGTAGCCGACTCCTTCATCACATCACCGAGATTTCCGGTCATCGTCAGAATACCCTTGCCCGTGCTTATTGAACTTTCGATGAACAGAATCTCACCACCCATCGCAGTCCAGGCCAGTCCTGTAACCACTCCCGGACCCTCATTACCCTTCTGCTTGTCATGTGAAGCAGTCGGAAGTCCCAGGTACTCACGCAGATGCGCAGGCTTCAAAGTCTTGGAATACTTCTCCTCGAGGGCAATCTTCTTGGCTGTCACACGCGCAACCTTCGCAATCTGTTTCTCCAGACCGCGCACTCCAGACTCATGAGTATATTCATCAATGATCTTCTCAAGAGCAGCCTTCTCGAACTTCAGCTGCGACTTCTGCAGTCCATGCTCCTCAAGCTGCTTCGGCACAAGATGACGCTTTGCGATCTCAAGCTTCTCCTCTGCCAGATAACCGCTCACATTGATCATCTCCATACGGTCCTTAAGAGCCGGCTGGATATTCTCGATATTGTTTGCAGTTGTGATGAAAAGCACATTTGACAAATCGTAGTCAATATCCAGATAATTATCATGGAAAGCAGTATTCTGTTCAGGGTCAAGCGCTTCAAGAAGTGCAGATGACGGGTCTCCCTTTATATCCTTTGTCAGTTTGTCAACCTCATCAAGCACAATCACCGGGTTTGATGTACCAGCGCGGTTGATGCCATTAAGGATACGTCCCGGAAGGGCACCGACATAGGTTTTTCTATGACCGCGGATCTCAGACTCATCATGAACTCCACCGAGGGCAATACGCACATATTTACGTCCCAGAGCACGGGCTATCGACTTACCGAGGCTGGTCTTGCCCACACCCGGAGGGCCATAGAGACAAAGAATCGGAGACTTCATGTCACCCTTCAGCTTAAGAACGGCAAGATACTCGATAATTCTTTCCTTGACCTTATCCAGACCGTAATGGTCCTCATCAAGAACCGCCTGCGCATGCTTCAGATCCAGATTATCCTCGGATATTTCTCCCCATGGCAGATCAAGCATGAACTGGATGTAATTGTACTGGATGCTGTAATCCGGTGACGAAGGATTATATCTCTCCAGCTTGGCCATCTCCTTGTCGAATATTTCCTGGACGGCAGCCGGCCACAGTTTCTGTTCCGCACGCTGACGCAGCTGGGCGAACTCCTCCATCTCATCCATTCCGAGTTCTTCCTGGATAGTCTTGAGCTGGCTGTTCAGATAGTACTCTCTCTGCTGCTGGTCGATCTCGCTCTTTACCTTCTGATTGATCTCCTGCTTGATTTTCTGAAGTTCAACCTGTGTATCAAGGACAGAAAGCAGGTTCATAGCCCTCGCACGAAGGTCACTGTACTGAAGGAGCGCCACCTTGTCCATGAAATTCTCTACCTCAATGGTCGTTGCAACGAAATTCACGAGGAATTCGAAGTTCTCAATACCCTTCAGAGCAGAGGCAGCCTCACGCGGAACAAAAGATGAACCACGTATGATTGCAGAAGCCTTCTCCTTCAGGGACTCTGCTATCATCCTTGTCTTGGTATCATTCTCTGGTGTAAAATCCTCAAGATACCTGACGCGTCCTACCATATAAGGCTCATAATCAACCACATCAAGCACCTCAAAACGAGTATATCCCTGCAGGATGGCTGTAATGGTACCATCCGGCATCTCAAGAGTCTTGACTATTTTTGCCACTGTACCATACTGATAGAGGTCATCCTTGCCCGGATCCTCTACAGAAAGGTCATTCTGTGGGACTGCTCCGATAAAGAGATTCTTGCTTTCAGCGTCCTCTATAAGATTGATGGACTTCTCTCGTCCTATGGTTATAGGATAAACAGTACCTGGAAACAAAACTGCGTTGCGTAGAGCCAGAATCGGAATCATATCCGGAAGCTGCTCCACATCAATTTTGGGCATACCCTCTCCCTGTACTACAGGTATCACGCTCACTTCTGCACCACCGGCAGACATAATGTCATTAAATATATCTTTCATGTCACAAATTTACTCAAAAACCGCACATAACTGCCATTTTGGCAGAATATCTATCATTTTTACTATAAATATATATAATGGTCAATCTCTGTGCCAGTGAGATTCTTTCGCTGTACTCAAGCGACTTCGTCGATTGGACCACGTCGTCACTTCGTTCCTCCTCGCAATGACGTGAATGCTTCGCCCGCAATGACGTGAACGCTTTGCTCGCAATGACATGAACGCTTTGCTCGCAATGACAGTGCAGTAACGTCACTCCGTTCCTGCTCGCAATGACATGAATGCTCCTCCTCGCAATAACGTGAACACTTTGCTCGCAATGACGTGAATGCTTCGCTCGCAATGACAGTGCAGTAACGTCACTCCGCTCCTGCTAGCAATGACGTGAATGCTTCGCCCGCAATGACAGTGCAGTAACGTCACTCCGTTCCTCCTCGCAATGACATGAACGTTTCGCCCGCAATGACAGTGCAGTAACGTCATTGCGAGGAGCGCAGCGACGTGGCAATCTATAGAAACAATTCAAATATTTTTTGGTGAAATGAAAAAATAAAACTACCTTTGCGACCCTATATCGATAATAGTTAACGAATTAAAGGAAAAATAATCATGACTAAGGCAGAAATCGTAAATGAGGTTGCAAAAGCAACAGGCATCGAGAAGACAACAGTAGCTGCTGTTGTAGAGTCATTCATGGAGTGCGTAAAGGGCTCACTTGCAAAGGGTAACCCAGTTTATCTCCGTGGATTCGGCAGCTTCATCATCAAGCACAGAGCAGAGAAGGCAGCAAGAAACATCACCAAGAACACAACGATGACTATTCCTGCTCACAACATCCCGGCATTCAAGCCTGCAAAGGTATTCGTAAACGAAGTAAAATAAGTATCACTCTATAAACCATTAACATTATGCCAAACGGAAAGAAGCATAAGAGGCATAAAATGGCTACTCACAAGCGCAAGAAGCGTCTTCGTAAGAACAGACACAAGAAGAAGAAGTAATCTTCAACTTAAAGTGTCTGCCATTTTAGCAGTCCGCTAAAGAGAGGCTGACCCGGGGGTCGGCCTCTTTAGTTTTAACAAGCCCATAGGGCACAACCAAACAAAGTTCTTTAACATTGAAATTCCTGATGGAGTCCGTAAAAGACCTTATTGTCGACGAACAACAGACAGAAGTCTCGATAGCGCTGATGGAGAACCACAGGCTCATCGAACTCAACAAGGAGTCCAGCCAAGGGCACAACTTCTCGGTAGGCGATGTCCACCTGGGAAGAGTGAAGAAAATTCTTCCGGCCCTTAACGCTGCTTTTGTGGACATCGGAGACGAGAAGGAAGCATTCATCCACTATCTGGACCTGGGACTTTACTTCGAGGCATTTGATGAATTTGTCAAGAGGCTCAATCCCAACACAGATGCAAAGGGAATCTACAAGCATATCAAGCCTGACCACATCCTCGCAAAGGAAGGCAGGATCGAAGATGTGCTCACTCCCGGACAGATGATCATCGTCCAGATCGTCAAGGAACCGATTTCTACAAAAGGTTCACGACTGACTGCAGAAATTTCATTGGCAGGACGAAACATTGTACTGCTCCCCTTCGCCGAGAAGGTGAGCATATCCCAGAAGATCACCTCGAAAGAGGAGAAAAGAAGGCTGGAGACACTTGTAAGGAGCATTCTCCCGAAAAACTACGGAGTCATCATCCGCACCGCAGCAGAAGGCAAGAACGCCGCAGTGCTCGACGCAGAACTGATGAGCCTGATAGAGAAATGGGAAAACTCCTGGAAACAATTGGCCAGAAACAAGGGAGTGCAGCTGCTGTTCACCGAATACAGCAAGACAACGACCATCCTCAGAGACCTTCTCAACGACTCGTTCACAAACATTTACGTGAACAACGAGACCATCTATGAGGAAACCCGCAAGTACATCTCGCTGATCTCACCGGAGCAGGAGAAGATTGTCAAGCTCTACAAGGACAAGACACCTATCTTCGACCACTTCGAAGTTACGAGACAGATCAAGAGTTCCTTCGGTAAGGTCGTCCCTATCAAGCAGGGAGCATACCTTGTGATTGAGCACACTGAAGCATTGCACGTTATCGATGTCAACTCCGGCATCCGTTCCAAGAACAAGGAGCAGGAGCAGAACACATTTGATATCAACTGCTATGCAGCCGAAGAGATCGCACGCCAGTTAAGGCTCAGGGACATGGGAGGCATCGTCATCGTGGACTTCATCGACATGGAGTCGAACGAGCATAGAAACGCCCTCTACAAACTGATGACCGAACTGATGGAATCAGACAGAGCAAAGCACAACGTGCTGCCGCTGACCAAGTTCGGACTGATGCAGATCACAAGGCAACGTGTCCGCCCTGCGACCGAGATCAACACCACCGAGGTTTGTCCGGTCTGCAACGGAACAGGAAAGATACAGTCAAGTGTCGTAATCGACGAGGCTATAGAACGACGGCTTTCGTTCTATGTCTCAGAAAAGAAGATGAATCATCTCATCCTCAAAGTCAGCCCGATACTGGGATCATACCTGACCAGAGGCATTTTCAGTTCGATACTGAAGCGCTGGCAAAAGAAGTACGGATGCAAGATCGACCTTGTCGAAGTAACCGACTTCACAGTTCTGCAGAATGAATTCTATGATGAAAAAGGTGGGAAGCTTGATTAGCTTCCCACCTTTTTCAGATCCTCACGTCGCTGCGCTCCTCAGGATAACGTCGTTGCAAACTGCGCTTCAGGATGACGTCGTTGCAAACTGCGCTTCAGAATGATGTCATTGCAAGCGCTGTGCTACTTCGTTACAACTTCTCCAGAACTGAAGTCATTGACCACAACCGACTCGCTATATTGAGATTCCTTTAAATCAGTAGTCTTTGTGGCTGTAAAGGTAAAGGTTCGATCTGTCAACGAACTCAAAGAGGTCACCTCACGTTCAATCATTGAATTTCCCTCATAAGCCCAGTCCCAACCTATTTCCTCTACCCTCCAGGTACCAGAATATATAACTATATTCTTCTCTGCTGCCAGCCGACCTGCTGCTTCCGGGGTTGTGGCTTCCTGCGGACCGGAAATCAACACTTGGGCATAAAAGTCCCACTTCTTTGCTGATTCATTCCATATCGACACCTTATAAATTGCATTTTCACCCTTCATGAGACCCTTACGCTGCAGAGTAAGGTTCATTACTTCATAACCCACAGCCAGGGCGAGGTATTCAGTAAAGGTTTTGCCATTATCAAGAATCTCAACCGCACAGGCTTTCTCCTTATCCTCAAGTGCCTCTCTGTATCGCTTCGGAATATACCCCTGAGCGGTATTTGCCTTGGTACCATTAGCATATCCGGTATCACCGTTAGCATAGTCCTCAATCCATCGTAAGTCAGTCGTTGCGGTATTGTATCCGGTAAGATTCATATTCTTGATATTAGGAAGATATACCTCACTATTTCCACGTCCTGTTGAGTAAACATCATCTCCCAAGACATCTGCAATGTTGCCATATATACCTACCGATGTTTCATTACCGACAATCAACTTGGCGTTAGCGACAGAAACTCCACCTCCAAGTCCTTGATAATTATGGGTAGAAGGGTCCCAATAATAGCCAGTCTCAGGAGCAAGAGCATTGTCAACACATGTTGCCTTATTATTAATTATCAATCCATCATTAAAGGTTAATTGAGCACCAGCTATTAAGAACACTCCACCTCCGACACGAGCGACATTATTAGAGATTTGACCTCCTGTCATTTCTACTGTAGAAGAGCTGCCTGTCAAATAAAAACCACCACCATTTTGTGATGCAACATTCTTATCAATGACTCCACCCTCTATTGCACAAGATCCACCAGTCATGTAAATACCAGCTCCCGAATAACCTATATTCTCCCTGATTGCTCCGCCATTTATTTGAAGGTGACCTCCATTGGCTCCAAGAAGGATTCCTCCTCCGTTGCCTGAGCCTGAATTTTGACCATGGATTGCCTCATTATTTCTAATCGTACCATTGGTAATTGTGACTCCTCCGGATTTTTCGACATTGATGCCGCCACCTTGGTAAGTACAACTGTTCTGATATATCTCTCCTCCTTCAATATTCATTGTTCCGGCAGTTTCCAAGTGGATTCCTCCTCCAAGATTTGCGGAATTATTGTAGAATTTACCGCCTGAGATAGTTGCTAAAGTAGGTTGATATGTGAACTGATCAACTTCAACATCTCTCATAGCCAAACCACCGCCTTCCTGCCCAGCCTTATTTCCAAAAATCTCACCGTTACTGATCTGAAGAGTTCCAGAGCAGAAATAAATTCCACCGGCGTTGGAATATGACGAATTGTTCGATATTACACCACCATCCATAATCATCTCTCCCTCATCCTTCGGCATAAAAGCAACGCCTCCTCCATGGGACGTAGTCGTTTTATTATTATCGACAACTCCTTTCAGAATTCTCAGACTTCCGTTACCTACGTATATACCACCGCCATTACCTCCAGTAGCCGTATTGTAAGAAACTGTTCCACCGTTAAGGGTAAATTGTCTGCCAGGAGAAGTAAAGAAGATTGCACCGCCATTGTTTCCACTGGAATTTTGTGACAAAGTACCGTCAGTTATATCAAGCGATCCATTTTCCAAATATATTGCTCCACCTGCAATGTTGGAGTTATTATTCAATATGGATCCTCCTGAAACGGTTACATTTGAATTTAATGCGGCAACGCCGCCTCCGCCGCCTTTAGTCGAACTATTTTGCTTGATGACGCCACCATTGATAAGCAAAGTAGCATTCTTGACATATATTCCACCTCCGGTTTCTGATGTATTGCCCTTAGCATCACCTCCGATAGTTCCATTTGAGATAGTGATGGAAACATTTTCTCCTGTTCCATCAACACTGATACCTCCTCCATTGGTCTTGCTGGTGTTTGATGCGATCGTCATTCCTGCTGCTCCACTATCGCTGGTAACATTCTGACCTTTTATGAAAACACCACCACCTGCACCGTTTGTTGCTTTATTACGTTCTATACTTCCACCATTAAGTTTTATGGTTGAGTTTGAAGGATTGGTCATGCTTGTACCTTTATGAATGGATACACCTCCGCCTGATTGTCCGGCGGAGTTATCACGAATTGTAGACCCCGGCTTCAATGTAACTGTTACAGTATTAGTAGTATTGTTATTTAACAGATAGACACCTCCACCATTATTAAGCGCAGTATTTTCTGACAAATTAAGACTGTCAAGGGTAATTGTTGCGTTTGTAATCCTGTTTCCACTCTGTTTCGGAACCAGATGAATTGCAAGGCCTGCTCCATTTCTTGCTTGATTTTTCTTTATTGAAACATCTGCGCCTAAGTTCATCTTTACGGTTGACTTTGTCGCCAATGCATCTTCAAGACCATCAGTCCTGATGTATATTCCTCCGCCATCACCAGTACCGTCACCATCGCAGTCTGCGACATTATACTCAATAAAGTTTCGTCTTGAGGTCTTCCTGAAATCCACAGGACCTTCAAGCATGATCGCACCACCGTGACCTTGGCTATGATTATATCGTAATGCTGAATCTTCTATCACCAAGATTGCATTGTTAGCCCTTGCGTTCCAATATATGGCTGCGCCGGAACCATAGGAGTAGTTACAGTGTACTTCACATCTGAGAAGATACAAATTTCCAAGAACATCAGGAGATGCACGAATAGCACCATCGTCGATATTCGATACAGTTATATTATTGTTAATGTAACTATCCTGTAATTGAACTAAACAATCCGTACGTGGATTATTAGTTGCATCCGTGGGTACGGCATATTGTCTGTCAATCATTATCGCTCCGCCGTATGAAGCCATGTTATTGGTGATTTTGGAATTCTTCACAATAACTTTACCATACTTATAATTCGTGGTAGCCGTCTGAGATGGACGATAGATTGCGCCACCTCTACCTTTTGCAACACAATCATACAACCAGACATATTGTAATTGCACTTCGCCAACTGCACATATCAAACCTCCATTGTTAAAATCCAAATAGTCA
Source organism: Candidatus Cryptobacteroides sp. (assembly GCA_045127685.1). Taxonomy (GTDB): domain Bacteria; phylum Bacteroidota; class Bacteroidia; order Bacteroidales; family UBA932; genus Cryptobacteroides. Next base: position 19,768 of record JBGVQP010000032.1, on the reverse strand, counting down.
TTCTCAGTTACTGATGGGTTCGGAATTCTAGCTCCATCCCACACTGTACTCCTTTGGGTATTAAACTCAGTAGTTGTGTAGCGTGGTTGAGAGCTATCTGTAAAAGGATTGGGAACTACACGGGTTCCTTTATGCTGACCTGCAACAGCTATATACTTATCCGAACTTCCTTCTATAACCAACGTTCCTCCTTGTTCTACATAAAAAAGACATGTTGGGTATCCAGACTTGGCTTTATACGTAGATAACGGCCTGATGCGAATTTCAGAGGCCGTACCATCCCTTTTAATTGTAAGGGTTTTACCATTAGGAATAATTATGGGACCAGCTACATATACTTCACCTGTTATTGTTACAGAAGTATTTGCTTCTATCGTCTGCGAAGCCCAAGTTCCTGATTTTGAGAGTTGCGCATACGCCTGACTGCCGCTCAGGAGCGACAGCAGGAGTACAAATATTATATAGTATATTCTCTTCATAAATTCTTTTATTGCCAATAAGAACCGTTATTACTTACGAATCCGTTGATTGACGTGCCGGAGAAAGTTACCGGCCATGCATCCGCCACTCTGTAATGAGCGACACCCTGAGTTACAATCGTAAGTATGAGTCGGGCACCCGCAGTAGGAGGGGCAGCCTTAAGTGTATATGTATCAAACAGTTTTGAAGTTGATTCGTCAGTTTCCAACGGATTCTTGTAATAATAGAATCCATCCTCACCGACAGTCCAATCGCTGTTATTGCCTTCCCAGCCTTTACCAGTGAAGGTACCGTCAGACTCGTTCCATGGAGCCACAACCGCGCCGGACTCATTCTCCCACCATCCGACAATCATTGCACGCGCATAGGCAGGCACTGTACCATTATTGGTAATCTGGAGATTTCCCTTGACTTTCGCAGAAATGAACTTGTCTTCTACGGTTACATCAACCTTCTCCTCACTTGCTATGGTATAGATATATTTCTTGCCGGCAAGCCACTTCTTCTCGACAATTCCAGGGAACAGATCGACGATCTTCTTTTCAACAACAGTCTCATGCGCGGATTCATGACCTGTATGCATTCCGAATGTAATCCTTACGAGGGCATCTTCGTCGATCATATGAGGGATAAGCATAAAGGTAAGAGCCCCGTCATTGACCGGTTCCTTATTGTCTACATTAGTATCATTGCCTTGAGTAGCGATGACCTGACGATAGGTTTCAAGAGGTGCTCCTTCGGTGTTCCAGTCGAAAGCAATACCTCCAGTTTTGGTTATCCTGTATGTACATTCTCCGATAGAAGGCACTCCGACGATTTCAACCTGCTTGACCTGTCTTCCTTCCGGGCTGAGGAAGTCATCACCGATCTTGAAGACGACTGCGGTAAAGCAGTGGGCGAAATTAAGCGGAACCACTCCACCATTTGCATCCTCGGTCATACGGTCCGCAATGGCCACAACATAATCCGGCTGGTTCTGAGCATCATTCTTATTGGTCAGGTCCGGTTCAGGGAGGGAGTATCCGAATTTGGCAACACATTCACCAGCCTGATCATATCCGTAGAAATCCACAGGGGTAGTAAATGATGACGAAGACTTGGTAGTCCAACCCGGATTGGCTGTAACCTCATCAAGAGGATCCAATGAAGTAGAGGCCTTGTCGACACGGAAGTTAGACGCGAAGAAGTCAAGTCGTCCCTTTGGCCAGTAATAGTCGATCGTATAAAGAGTGACATCTCCTTGCGAACTCTTATCTTCGTCGCTGAGCATCACATTATTGAAATACTTCATCTGAGGACTCGCATCTTCGGGCCTTATGAAGGCAGTCACATAGAACTCACCTATGTTATCAGAAGTCACAGTCTCGCCCTTGGTCACAGGCGAGCTTGCATGGAAGACCTGGTCATTATTGTCAACGACAGAAGCGACAAGGAACAGTGAATCAGTATCGGTAACTGTCAAGAGCTCCCTTACGGTCTGTTCAGACTCCAGGGTTCCTCCCTTGGTCACCATCTCTTCACTATGCGTATTACCCAGGACGAAACTGATTTGTCCATCGCCTTTGTTTCCACCGGAAGATACGCCAGGGGCCGGCTCCAGTTCGTTGTAGCGGCATGAAGCCACAGCCACAACAAAAAGAAGCAGAACACCTAATATATTAATTCTCCTGATCATTACTTCAATCTATCCTCAATCAATTCCTGCAGGAACTTCACATCGTCAATTCCGACAGAAAGTGTATATATATAATCACGTCCGTTCTCAAGCGAAGTCTTCATAGGGACTGTCTTGATGACCTGCGTGATGGTCGTATTTGCAAACGTAGTATATTGGAACTCAACAGTAATCGTTGTATCGAACACCTGCGGTACCATAAGCCAGACAGTGCCAATAGGCTCCGGAACTCCGGAAGTCTGGTAAGTTCCCTCGAAAATCGGAAGCGGTGCCATATCATCGTCCAGTGTCCACTGAGGCGACGGGAGGGAACGGAAGGAACCGCTATGCTTCACACCATCAACAGTTATCTTCTTGATGGTTATCTTATCCGGTCGGTTGAGTGCATCCAGCGCACCTGTATTATCGACCCTGTTCTTCACGCGGAAAAACAACTGGCAGAGGGCATGAGAGAACGGCAGATGGACAACATTGCCGTCAACATTTCCTCTTCTATCAACCTCCACGTGGGAGTAGAGCAGATCCACCTGCTCAGAAAGTACATCAGTACTCCACTGGACGCCCTTGTCCAGGGATACTGCACACTGCTCATCGCACGGCGAGTATGCCGTGAACGAAAGAGGCTGGTTCTTGCCAGGCCACATCACGTTCGTATCAAAAGCCCACAGAACATCTGTAACCTGGGGCTTTCGAAGGGTATCGGTGATTGTCACCTCCTGACTATACGCTTTGGAAAGCTCCAGCCAAGGCTTGTCGCCATCCCATGCGCATACATAGAAATCCTGAGTTTCAGGATAAACGGTCGCGTCTTCATCAGTCAGAAGCCTATACACCTCCGGCTGGAAAAGCAGTCTCAACTCCGGATCATAAATGAACGGAGCCTCGATCGTGCACCCTGCCAGAAGCAGCATCGCAACAAATATGAAAACGACTTTCTTCATCAAATGAAAATTATTTCAAAGTAAACTCCCTCTCATTAAGATCGTGTATCATACCATCTACATACTCGAGAGTTTCATACTCATCCCATGGCAAAGCTTCAATGCTGCACTGGATCTTGCCGAGGCTGAGGGTCAGATTGTAAACATAACGGTAGCCCCTGAGCCACTCAGTTATGCCACACTGGTTCATAGGTATCTCAACCACCTCATCCTCAAGCCAAAGGTTTTCCTGACCGTTGATAGAGGACAAGTTGCTATGAGTCATATCGTAAGTTACCTTCAGCTTTACATCGTCCTTGATCTCCTGCGGAAGAAGAATAAGGTTTGTGAGTGAATATCCGCTTGCCGCAGAAGGAAGATCATGGATAAGCTGATAACTATCCGTCAGCATCTGCTCTCCTTCATAGGCCACAAAAGTCTTGACTGCGGCATTATCGGCGACAGTCCATCCCTTCTCAGGATTCTGCGCCGCAGCAGGTGAGTTCATCTGCTCATTGTTCCAAGATGTCATCTGCTGGCTGAAATCACCGCTCGCGCGAGCATCCACAACCTCGATCTTCACAATGCGAAGATCGGTATCGATGCGGTCCGGATCTGCAGAAGTCCTGTCTCCATACACACCCGACTTCACCTGGAACAATATCGAAGTAAGGGCATGGTCAAAGACCAGAGGAGCAGCATAATCATCGCTCTTTGGGCGTCCTTGACTATAAAGAACCTGACTCACCATAAGGTCCTCATCTGCCTTATCAGTAATCGTATAACCTTTGAGCTGCAGACCTTCATCAGTAACAGTTGAAGATGTCAGACTTCCAGCCGGTATTGCAGGCGCATGAGCTACAAAATGGAGGTAGCCGCTGTGAGGCCAATAATAGCCTCTTTCTTTACATCCCCACACTGCACCTTCATATTCATAACGAGCTCCAGACATATAGCGGTGCGAGCCTACCGTCTGGTTGACAGCATCGACAGCAGGATACTGACTATCTGAGAAGATTCCCCAGACCTTCATATCAAGAGTGGTCGGGAATCCCGATGCAATCTCCTGCACCGACTTCGTCTTCGGAGCAACTATCGGACTCTCAAATGCAATCTCCGCCTTTGGCTCCTGCCCACCAGAAGTCAACGGCTCATTCTTCACGCATCCTGCCAGAAGAAGCGTAAAGGCGGAAAATATGCAGATGAATCGTCTCATGAAAGTTTTATAATATTATACTAACAACGGTTTTGTTTGATTGATTAGATTTTCACACGTCATTCTGAACATTGATTACACGTCATTCTGAACGTAGTGAAGAATCTTTAAAGCCTGGGGGCCGAAGCCCCCGGGCGTAAAATTATTGAATAGATGGCTGATTCGAGACAGTCCCAGTTGCCCATTCAGACTCCTTAGGAGCGAATTGAATCTCAGTAGCACCGAATGATACATTATAAGTATATCTGTTTCCGATTGCCCATGTTGATCCTGCCAATTTATGAGTCGCTGTAAAAGGTGTTTCGCCATAACCTGCCTGAGTGTATGTGACAACTATTGCAGCTTCAGAATTACCCGCGAATGCTTGTGGGATAAGATACCACTCTGTATAAGCTGGTGCACCTGCTTCAGTAGGAACCGTAAAGTCACCATCACTATAAACAGAATAATTCGCAGGGACCGAAGGAGTAGTCCACGCTGCTGCTGCTGTTGTTTCAGCGTCAGCGGCGATTTGAAGGTTCTGATCAAAATTTGCCTTTGAACCAACACCATTAATAACCACTGATTTTATAGTGAAATTTGCATCAGTAGTTTTCGCGAAAGTGAAGTTAATTGCAGATAAAGCGTGATTGAAAACGATTGCTACATCATTCGCTTTCTTGTCATATGCACGCTCGCTAAACATAAGGTCACGAGGAGTATCATTTTTGGCTACATAGTTAGTGAAAGTAATACCTTCATTATCTACATTCGCATCAAAATCAACATCAGCAACCTTCGGAGTATAAGCTGAGAACTGAAGGAAACCAGACTTTGGCCAATAATACTTATTTCCATCATTTGCCTTCCAAACAGATGACTGATATGAAACTTCAACTTCGTCCATATATACGGTTCCTAAAGTAGAACCAGTTCCCCATTCGGCAGCTGTCGGGTGGGCCCATACTACAAAAGTTTCACCTGTAGGTAAAGCAGTAGGTTCTGCTTTTACAGCGGGAGCAAGCACAGGAGACTCAAAAGCGATCTCATCTCCGAACTCAGGCGCTACAACCGGCTCATTCTTAACGCAGCTTGCAAGTGTTACACAAGCAGCTGCTGCTATGATAAATAACTTTTTCATGATTATTAGTTTTTAATCCCGGTAGGCCGAAGCCTGCCGAGGATTTATATTGTAATTAAACTAGATTGTTGGTACATCTACATCGATTGACTCAGCCCAAACTGTAACTGTTGGCTCGAATGTAATCTCAGAAAGTTTGAAGTCAATGTCATAAGTATAACGCTGTCCACGATACCACTGAGATCCGACAGTAATATCTTTAAGATTGAAAGTAGAAACCTGCGAAACAGTTGTTGTCTGATTGTTGATTGTGTAAGAAATCTTTAACACTGCCTGACCATCAAGTGGCTGAGGAAGAAGAATGAGGTCTGTGGTATTTGCCTTAACCTTTGTAGGGTCTGTATCCTTTGAAGCAAGATAGCATTTGCTTGTAGTCAATGCCTGTGCACCGTTAAAAGCGACATAGTCACTAAGAACTGCAGGATCGTTCATTGTCCAACCAGGAACTGTCTCAGGAGCAGCTGTTACAGATGCAGGGCCATCTTCAAGTCCCTGATTGAATGATCCCTTTGCATTTACCTGAAGAACCTCAATCTTATTAACTGTAATTACTGTTTTAGGGTTACCAGACTCATAAGCTTCGGCCTCAGTCACTCTGAATAAAATAGATGTAAGCGCATGTTTGAAATCGAGAGTAACACCTGTATAAGGGTCATTTTCGGTTTCAGTATCCATCATACCAACCTTCTGGTTGTATGCTCTCTCGCTGAAAAGAAGATCTGCCTGCTGAGCAGGATCTGTAGGCACCTGGTATCCAGAAATCTGAAGTCCATTTGCAGTATAATCATATGTACCGTTTGATGATACTGGCGAATACGCAGCAAAAGTCAAAGTACCATTCTTTGGCCAATAATAAGTAGCACCTTCAGGCTTCCATGTTGTACCATCCTTTGCTGTTGTCACCATATTCATATACTCCTGAGACTCTTGCATATTAGTATATACTTCATCAGCCACATAATAAGCCCATACTGCAAACTTTGAATCTTCAGGATAAGGATTAGCAACTTCAGTTGCAGCCTTTACACTTGGAGCCATAACTGGAGTTGCGAACTCTATCGCAACCTGATCATCAATAATAGATGGAGCTGTCTCATTCTTTACACAGCTTACAAGTGCTACACTTGCCATTGCTGCAAACATGAAAAACTTTTTCATAATTGTTTGAATTAGTTGTTAAAAATTTGTTGTTAGTATGAATTATACATTAAATGATAATTTCCGAGTTTACATCTTCCCACTCTCCCACAGAAGGTTGGAATCCTCCGCCGGAACTGCTCGGGCCATCAATCGGCTTCGGAAGTTCTACGACATCGTCAACGATGATCCAGTGCTTTTCCTGAGCTTCAGCGGTGTTAAACTCTTCTGTGATGTCGATGGTCTGTGTATGGGAGCCCCCGTGGGTGGTCAGGAAGTCGAAGGTGATGGTAAGACCGTTCTCCGAATCCGGCAGTCTGCCGAAGGTGTTGAAGGTGGTGTACATGATGGCTTCTGACGGTGTGTCTTCCGTAGCCGAGCCTTCCTTGGTCTTCACCAATCCCGCCGCCTTGTTGTCGCCCGGTCTGAGCTCGAGATAGACGGTCACTGGGTCGAGGTCGTTGATGGTTGCCGTCCCAAGCCATGCAGATCCTGCCATGCCGCTTATAAGTCCGAGGGATGAAGTTGCGTACTCAATACCCTTTACCGGCACCTGAAGGTAGTATGACTTGACGATACTTTCTGCTACAAACCAGTCATTGTCAGGAGTTGTCAGAGTATCGAGCTCGTCAGCATAAGGGACATATACGTCGCCGCAGTTTGCCAGGAAGAAATGGTCTGGGTCATAGACGATTCTCTCATCAGTATCACGATCATCTGCCTTGGTCTGAACTTTCAGTGCTGCTTTCTGAGCAACCTTGTACATTTCTCTCTGCATGTTTCTCTGGACTGTTCTCATTGCATTCTGGGAAACTCGTCCGCGGATATGGGTCGCAATCTCGTTGGTATATACCTTTGATGCGTTGAAGTCATTATAGTTTCGTACGATACAGACTTCCGTATCGAAGTTGTATGCAATAAGGTTATAACGGCCAGGATCGGCAACGATATAGCCTTCGTAATAGGTTCCTCTTTCGTCCTGCTGTTTTGTACGGAGGAAACGTTCGGCCTTGACCTTGCCTGTCTGAGGGTCTGCAAGAAGTAGACGAAGGATGTCAGGCTGCTTGTAATCAGGACGGTTCTGCGCATTCGGATGGAAACCAGTGGTCACGTTCTTGATGTCTTCCTTTATATATACGCGCACATAGTGGGTGTTCGAGAGGGTTACAAGCTCTCGACGCTCACATGAGGAAGCGATCAGTGCGATGACTGCAAACATTATGAGGGCAAATCTTCTCATCTGTCACCTCCTTTGCTTGCGGCCTTCTTGCCGACGGTTGCACGAATAGGGATTACAAGGCTTATTTCCGCCTTTGTAGGTCCGATGTAATGGAGCTTACCCGCCAGGTTGTCATCCCTTACCAAGAGGGAGAAGTCATCTGTAGGGATGTAGTGCTGGTAGTTGATGTTGGTATAGCCCACGCTGATGGTGAACTCCATGTTAAGGTTCTTGCTTACCGCCATCGCATAGCCATAGGTAAGACCTGCGCTCCAGAAGTCGAACTGCTGGCAGACATTACGTCCAAGCTGGAGGTCACCGTTTCCGCCCCAACCGTATGCGCCGAGGAAATGTCCCACAAGGGCATCCCTCTGCTTGCGGTTTTCTGTTGGTCCGGATGTACGCGGAAGGAACCACCATCTTGCTTCGCCACCGAATGTGAGGGCCTGCATACAGAACTTGTTGTTCTTGCCGGTCCACCATGGAGTGGTCTGGAAGTACTGCAATGAGACATGCTCATTGATCGGTACCTCGATAGAATAGTTCAGCGCGCTCACTGCATCGAGAAGCAGGTTAGTCTTCAGACCGACGACAGTACGCTGAGACTTATCTAATGCTGCCCCCCCCTTGTTGGATTTTGAGGTCTTCTGTGGATCGTAGACCGGCATTTCAAGAGCGGTCACAGAAGCCCGGAGCGTATCCTGAGGCTGCACAAGGACAGGCAGCGGAGGAACGATATCTCCATAGACAGAAACCCATGTAGCGACACGAAGTTCAGGCATATAGATTCTCCTGAGGAAGCTCCACGTATAACCTCCGTCCAGACGTCCCAGACGCCATTTTCTGGTATCATCCGAGATTTTCTTGTTTTTAAGGATACGGAGCACGCGTTCCCTATCCTTGCGATGATAACGTTTCTCGACTTCTCTGATGAGTCCCGGCCAGTTCTCTGAGAGAGGACAGATACGTATCATGCCTGAATTGAGGACAGAGCTATCAGGCGAGTGTTTCAAAAGTACTCTTTTTGCCGCATGTGCACGCTGCTGTGAAAGCCACTGATTATGCTTCTGACGGCCTTCAGGCGATGCAAAAGAGTAGATTGTAATGCTGTCCACCCTATGGGAATTTGCCAGATAATGGCGGATGGAAGCGACATTCTTTGAGTTGGTCAGATAGCTGAGGTCGACATTCGTCTTGTTGAAACGGAAGAAGATTTCGTACTCTTCTATAAACTTTCCAGATGTATCAACTGCGGTGACAGGTGAGGAAGCCTGCTGCTGACGGCCATAGACAGAAAATGCTTCTGTCTGTGCGCTGGTATGCACGGGCAGAAGTATTGCCAAAGAAAGCAATAGTGTCGTTATGTGGCCGGTCAGTTTCACTAAATACTATAAAATTCCTCTTTTTTACAGTATTGGTTAGTTGTTACGATTCAAAGGCAGCAATTTTATATTACCCCACAAACTTTTTTTGTAACATTTTCTTAACATCCTTCTTTCGCGCATTTGAGGCCTAAACTTGCATGATTTCCTCGATAGTCAAATCAGTCAGTTCTGAAATTTCTTGGACAGAAAGTCCTTTTGCCATGAGTTTTTGAGCTATTTCGAGACTCTTCCGGCGAGAACCTTCTTCCCTGCCTTCTTCCCTGCCTTCTTCCCTGCCAATACGTTTTGCAGCCTGAAGTTCACCTTCTCGTCTTCTTTCGTCTTTCATATCCTTGTTGTATTGAATCCGTTTTGCTCGACTAAACTTGGCAATCTCACAAGCTTCAAGAATCCTTGCATAAATCTTGTTTCGCAACCAACTCGACTGTTTATTCAGATTACCTGAGTTCTTTAACACATAAAGCATGCGATCCAGATCGCTAGAACACTCCTTCAAAGTCTTGTTGAACCTCGCCAACTCTGAGAATATAATAATTATTGTTTCGTCAAGCAAATCGTGGGTCACTTTTTCACGGAATGTATATTCAGTACGTTATTGCGAGGAGGCACTACATGCATTACGTCATTGCGAGGAGGAACGAAGTGACGACGTGGCAATCTATGCCAATAAATCCACTCTATCAGGATTTTTACTATCTATCAATTCATCTTTCCTATTACGGCTCCACAACTTGATTTGCTTTTCTCTACAAATAGCTTCCATACTGCTGCTATATTCTTCATAGTAAACCAACTTATGACATCTGTATCGCGATGTAAAAGATTTAGGATCATAAATCCGATGTTCTTGAACTCTACGCTCTAAATCATTTGTGATTCCTGTATAGAGCGTTGTGTTGTGTAAATTGCTCATAATGTATACGTAATACTTATCCATAGAATACTATTAATGTTTGAGATTGCCACGTCGCTTCGCTCCTCGCAATGACGTGAAACGCTTCGCTCCTCGCAATGACGTGAAACGCTTCGCTCCTCGCAATGACGTGAAACGCTTCGCTCCTCGCAATGACGTCAGTCACTTCGCTCCTCGCAATGACGTGAAACACTTCGCTCCTCGCAATGACGTGAAACGCTTCGCTCCTCGCAATGACGTGAAACACTTCGCTCCTCGCAATGACGTGAAACGCTTCGCTCCTCGCAATGACGTGAAACACTTCGCTCCTCGCAATGACGTGAGTCGCGACCATTCGCCCTCATACTGTAAACCTACAACAGTCCATTATGTATGCTGACCATAGTGCTTGTCTGCCATCTATTATTTACCGCTTGTGCGACTTTTGGCCGAAACTCGCACAAGCAGTCCTATAAATGTTGCAAATACAGCGATTTTGATGACCGCTTATGCGTCTTTTGGCCATTTCAGGCCCAAACGGTTATTCTGCTTATCGTGAATGTTGCATACAAGGCACTTTATTGTGTAAAATAGTATATCGTTCCCTTATTTTTCTGATAGTGACATACTATTTTTGTTTGCAAGTGCAAAGTTCAAAAGAGTTATCCGTGTTCCGTGAAAGAAAACGGATAAAATTAAAAATCGCCATCAGAGGTGTTTCTGACGGCGATTTCAGTCTGAAATTTTATTTCAATGTTCGGAACTTTGAAATAAATTCCGCGTTGTCATGCCTTGCGAACGGCCGGGGATCAGTTGCGCTCCGGACGGAGTTTACGTACAGTCTCTCCTGTCTGCCAGAGTTCGCTTTCGCGCATCTCCTTGAGTTCGGCATTGAGCTTCGCACGATAGTCAGGCTGGCTGTTAGAGTCGATTGAGATCTGGGCCTCGTTGCCTGTCTTCACGCTCTCATAGAGTTCGTTGAATACAGGGAGGGTCGCATCACGGAACTTCTTCCACCAGTCGAGGGCACCGCGCTGTGCTGTTGTCGAGCAGTTTGCGTACATCCAGTCCATACCGTTCTCCGAGATGAGAGGCATGAGGCTCTGCGAGAGTTCTTCAACAGTCTCGTTGAATGCCTCGGACGGAGTGTGGCCGTTCTCACGAAGTACCTGATACTGAGCTGCGAAGATACCCTGGATAGCACCCATGAGTGTTCCGCGCTCGCCTGTAAGGTCTGAGTAGACTTCCTTCTTGAATGTGGTCTCGAAGAGGTATCCCGAACCCACACCGATACCGAGGGCGATTACTCTGTCGTATGCCTTTCCTGTTGCATCCTGATGAATTGCGTAAGATGAGTTCAAACCGCGGCCTTCAACGAAAAGTCTGCGGAGAGATGTACCCGAGCCCTTAGGTGCAACGAGGATAACGTCAACGTCTGCAGGAGGAACAATGCCGGTGCGGTCGTTGTATGTGATACCGAAGCCGTGCGAGAAATAAAGGGCCTTGCCCGGGGTGAGATGCTGCTTGATTGTCGGCCACACTGCTATCTGACCTGCGTCAGAAAGAAGGTACTCTATGATGGTTGCCTTCTGGCATGCTTCTTCAATGTCAAAAAGAGTTTCACCTGGTACCCATCCGTCCTCAACAGCCTTGTCCCAGCTCTTCGAGTCCTTCCTCTGTCCTACGATCACATTGAAACCATTGTCTCTGAGGTTGAGAGACTGTCCTGGTCCCTGTACACCATATCCGATAACGGCGATAACATCGTCCTTCAATACTTCTCTTGCTTTCTCAAGCGGAAACTCCGCGCGGGTAACGACATTTTCGTCAACTCCGCCAAAATTCATGATTGCCATAGTTCGTTATATTATTGGTTATTTTGTTTGTTCTTAGATTGCCACGTCGTCACTTCGTTCCTCCTCGCAATGACGTAAAATGTCGTGCTCGTAATGACGTAAAAACGATCTTCGCTCGCTGTGACGTAAAGCTATCCGCAATGACGTAAAATGTCGTGCTCGTAATGACGTTATTACTCATAACTGATTTCTGTGAGGCCTTCGATGTGCTTCATCTGAGCAACCACCTTCTTGATGGTTTCTTCTCGCGCCAGAGCGCACACCTGATATCGGCTCACCATGCCTTCTACCGGCATATATGACATACTTTCAACGTCTATGTGCCTCTGCAGAAAGAGCATCGAAATCCTGCTCACAATGTCAAGGCGGCCTTCGCCCTCTGCTGTCACTGTATATTTCTGTATCATAACTGGGTAAAATCCTTATCCATGAATATCTTGTCTATCGTCGCGCCGGCAGGGATCATCGGGAAGATGTTCTCACCTTCGCCCACGCATGCTTCAAGAAGAAATGCTCCGTCTGCAGAGAGCATCTTCTCTATCGCCTCATCAAGTTCATCAAGGCTGGTAACTCTGGCTGACGGTATGCCATACCCCTCCGCAATCTTCTGGAAATCAGGGTTTACCAGATGGGTGAACGAGTATCTCTTGTCGTAGAAAAGTTCCTGCCACTGTCGGACCATTCCGAGCCACGAGTTGTTCATCAGGACCATCTTCACGCCGATGTTCGACTGCAGGATGGTACCGAGTTCCTGCATATTCATCTGGAATCCGCCGTCTCCCATGAAGACGATGACTGTCTTGTCCGGGTGTGCGACCTTCGCCCCGATGGCTGCAGGCAGTCCATATCCCATGGTTCCGAGTCCGCCTGATGATATCCAGCTCCTTCGGTCTGCGAAGTATGAGAATCTCGCTGCAAACATCTGGTTCTGACCAACATCCGTAACGACGATCTTGTTGTTTCCGACGAGCATCGAGATGCGCTGTACGACAGAAGCCATAGTCAGTCCGTTTGAATCGGCAAGCTGGGTCGCAGTAAGTCTGATTGCTTCCTTCGCCGCCACTTCACGTGCAAACGCCCACCAATCGGGACGTGGATGTCCTTTGATTCCGGCATGATTGAGTGCCTCAAGAGCCTCACGGGCATCCGCTACCATAGGAAGATCCGCTCGTACTGCCTTTCCGATTTCCACCGGGTCTATTTCTATATGTATGATGCGGGCATTTCGTGCATATCCTTTCGCATTTCCTGTCACACGGTCACTGAATCGCATACCTACTGCGATGATGAGGTCTGCCTGCTGGGTCATTCGATTAGGGGCATGAGAGCCATGCATACCGACGCATCCTACATAGTTAGGATGGTCCGACCTTACGGCAGAGAGACCCATCATGGTTGTCGCCACCGGAAGTCCTGCTTTTGTAACAAACTCATCCAGAGCATCTTCTGCACGGGAAATGATGACACCATGTCCGGCTATGACAAGCGGTTTCTGTGCCGAGTTTATCCACTCCGTGGCAATCTGTAAGGTTTCCTTTGACAATTTGGATGCCTGCCTTACAGGTTCCTTTTCATATTTGAAGTCCACCTTTTCGGTCTGGGCATTCTTTGTAATGCTTATTACTACAGGGCCCGGACGTCCAGACTGGGCGATCCTGAATGCCTTGGCGAGCATCGGTCCGATTTCTTCAGCGCTTGTAACCTCGTGGTTCCACTTGGTGATAGGTAGGGTGATGCTGATGACATCTGCCTCCTGGAACGAAGATGCACCGAGTCCTTCCTTCTGCACCTGGGCTGTAATGCACACAACTGGTGTAGAGTCCATCATGGCATCTGCTATACCTGTGACGAGGTTTGTTGCACCCGGTCCGGCTGTCGCCACGCATACGCCTACCTTTCCGCTGCTGCGGGCATAACCCTCGGCGGCATGTACGGCTGCCTGTTCGTGTCTTACCAGGATATGGTTTATCTTGTCACCGTTCTTGTATAGTTCGTCATAGAATGGCATAATACCTCCACCCGGATATCCGAATATGGTATCTACTCCCTCTTCTATGAGAGCTTCTATAATCGCTTGAGCACCATTAATTTCCATAATATATACCTCCGCAAACTAATCTTCCAACAATCTTACTGCACCTTTATCTGCCGATGACACCATAGATGCATACGCCTTGAGGGCCCTGCTTACCTGACGGTCACGATTTACCGGTTTCCACGCCTTTTTGCCGCGTGATTCCATTTCCGCCTTTCTGACAGCGAGCTGCTCGGGGGTAAGTTCAACAGATATGCTGCGTGAAGTGATATCGATGTTTATTATGTCTCCGTCCTGGATGAGTCCGATGACTCCGCCGGCTGCCGCCTCTGGCGAGACATGACCGATTGAAAGTCCGGATGTACCTCCTGAGAAGCGTCCATCTGTAAGAAGCGCGCACTGCTTGACGAGTTTCACACTCTTCAGATATGATGTCGGATAGAGCATTTCCTGCATTCCGGGGCCACCTTTCGGGCCTTCATATCTGATGACCACGACATCCCCGGCCTTCACTTTTCCGCCGAGAATACCTTCGACTGCTTCTTCCTGCGACTCGAATACAACCGCAGTCCCCTTGAATTTCCATATAGACTCATCGACTCCTGCGGTCTTCACTATACATCCGTCCTGAGCGATGTTTCCAGCTAATACTGCAAGGCCTCCGTCACGGAAATATGCATGTTCGATATCCCTGATACAGCCTTCTGCACGGTCTGTTTCAAACGAATCGTTATAACAATAGTTGGAGCCGAGCACCTGGTTGAAATGTCCGCCCGAGGTCGCAAGATATTTTGTAGTAGCCTTGTTTGGGCGACCGCAACAAACGACATCTTCTGCCTTTATAGCATCTGCGAGAGTCGGATAGTCCACTCTGGAAGTGCCTGTAGCAAGATAACCGCCTTTATCAAGTTCCGAAAGGATGCCCATCACGCCGCCTGCGCGAGCGACATCCTGGATATGATAACGGCTGTTAGGGGAAACTTTGCAAAGCACGGGGATTTTCCTTGAGAGGGCGTCGATATCCTTCATGGTGAAGTCCACACCAGCCTCCCGGGCTATGGCAAGAAGATGAAGTACTGTATTGGTCGATCCGCCCATGGCGATATCGAGGGACATGGCATTGAGGAATGCCTCCTTGGTGGCGATGTTTCGAGGCAGAACGCTCTCGTCGCCGTTCATATAATATGCAAATGCATTCTTTACTATAAGTTCCGCACCTTTGAGGAAGAGGTTGCGGCGTTCCTTGTGGGTAGCGAGGATAGTTCCGTTTCCGGCAGGGGCCATTCCGAGGGCCTCACTGAGGCAGTTCATGGAGTTTGCTGTGAACATTCCGCTGCAGCATCCGCATCCCGGACACGCTCCTCTTTCAAGGGCGTCAAGTTCATCTGTTGTCGCGGTCGGATCTGCACCTTTGACCATGATGTCGACCAGGTCATAATATTTGTCTCCAACCTTTCCTGCCTCCATTGGACCGCCGCTGACAAATACAGCCGGGATATTGAGTCTCATGGCTGCCATAAGCATGCCCGGAGTCACCTTGTCGCAGTTCGATATGCAGATCATCGCATCTGCACGGTGGGCGTTGCACATGTATTCGACGCTGTCCGCTATGACTTCACGTGACGGGAGGGAATAGAGCATTCCGTCATGACCCATAGCGATGCCGTCATCGACTGCTATTGTGTTGAATTCGGCTGCGAAACAGCCAAGTTCTTCTATTTTCGCCTTGATTTCCTGGCCTATCTCATGAAGGTGTACATGGCCTGGGACAAACTGTGTAAAGGAGTTGACGACAGCAATGACAGGCTTGCCGAACTGGCTGTCCTTCATTCCATTTGCTCTCCAAAGTCCTCTTGCTCCGGCCATCTTGGGGCCGACTGTACATTTGCTGCTTCTTAGTTCCTTCATAGTGTCCTTTTTATTTAGATTGCCACGCTGCGCTCGCAATGACGTTTATGCTTCGGTGCAATGACGTTCGGTGCTACGCTCGCAATGACGTTCGGTGCTGCGGTTGCAATGACGTTTCTGCGCTACGCTCGCAATGACGTAAAATAAAAATCGTCTGCAACTCTTACCAATGGCGTTGCAGACGTATAATATTAACACCAATGGATATAAGATTACTTTCCGACGATGACGTCCACGACGACAGAATGCAGCCCGATAATGACTCCATTGCCTGCCAGTGTGACGATAGTGGTATGTAATCCTTGATCCATTGTATTTGTCTGTTGTGGTCAGTTTTTCATTAACACGACTACAAATTTAAGAAAATTTCAATTATACAACACTTTTTAAGCGATTTTTTACAGTTTTTCCATCAGACATCAAGCCCCATGATGTAGTCCGTCTTGTAAAAGCCGTTGCCGATCGGGAAATCTTCTTCGAGGAGGACTCTCATCCCCAGATGCTTATAGAAGTTTACGGCAGTATTGAACTTATTGACGTTCAACTCGATACGGGCTTTGCAAGACAGCGGAGCAGGCTCAGGTGCTGGCGAGATGTCGGTGGTACCTGGCAGGGTACCTGCAGCAAACAGTGAGGCGTTGGCGGTAAACAGTGAGGAGCTGGTAGCAAACGGTGATGGGCTGGCGGTATCTAGCAGGGTACCTGCAGCTAACGGTGCGGGACTGACGGTAAACGATGGGGTGCTGGCGGTATCAGATTCCGAAAGCCTGCCGCGTACATGGTCAACCACTGTCTGGAAAAGTTTCAGACCGACTCCCCTTCCTTGCGCGTCGGGCATGACATAGATTTTATGAAGGTGGAAGATCTCAATGCCGTCAGCATCCGGTCCTTCATACTGGACAGAGACATAGCCGCATGGGGCGGCATCCTCATGGTCGGTACCGATTACCGGAGCAGGCGACATGTACGCTATATAATAATGGTGTCCTTCATCAAGTTGCTTATGCAGGTTCGGCAGGGCATACATCATGTCCATCATGTATTCCATCTGCTCCGGCGAAAGGATGTCGCGGTATGTATGCCGGAAGACTACCTGAGCCATATCGTGGATGGTCTGGAGGTCTGTTTCGGTTGCTTTGAAGATTTTTATCATAAAACGGCTTTTTAGCGTGGATGGCAAAGACGTGAGTATCAAAATATTACGCACTTGTGGGTGGGCAAAACGGACCACCGCAAAGCACATAAAGAACTGGCAATCAAGTTATTAGACTCCACGCGGTTTTCAGATCAACGGATATTGTTTGATGGCCTTGGTGCAGACATGGTCTATCGGATAGCGGGCTTTGGAGACGGCTGCGGCGCAGGCCAGTTCTCGTGCGGACTGCCCATCTGCGGGAGTTCCCGCCTGGGAGTACGCATCACCTATAGAACCGGTCAGGGAAGAAGTTTCCGAGGGCACCGTTTCACAGAGTTTAAGAAGGTTGTCCGTGCAGACATGTTCCAGAAGCAGATGAAAGGCCTGTCCATGGTCATGATGGCGCAGATGACAAAGTTCGTGCAGCAGGATATAGTCACGGAGCGGGGCCGGAAGCCGGACTATATTAAGGTTCAGATTAATATTGTTACGAGTCGAACAGCTGCCCCAGTTGGTGGAGTTATGCTTGATGGTTACACGATTATATGAAAATCCATATCGTGCTGCGAGTTCTGCAAGTCTGCGCGGAAGTTCTGCCTTTGCCTGACGGCGCATCGCCTCGACTTGCTGCGGATCTGCTTTCTGAACACTTTTGCATCGTTCCTGCTGACGAGCTACAGTCATGATGACCCATTCCCGTTTGAGTTTGAAGAAGGCTTGTGCCGCGGCGTACGGAACCAGATATGGCACAGTAACGCTCACACCTTTGAGCGGATGGACACGAATGGACATTCGTCGGATGCCCTTTCGTTTGCGGAAGGTGATGGTGCCGATAGCAGAGTCTGTATATATCTTTTCCATAGGAGATTACCACGTCGGGACTTTGTCCCTCCTCGTAATGACGTGAAACAGTTTATGATAAAACTATGATTTCGTAATGACGGAAACGGTTACTGGATTTTCGAAATGGCGTTGACATAGGCTTCAACGGAAGCGGTGACGATATCGGTGTTGGCGGAAAATCCATAGTAGAAGTTGCCTTCGTGCTCTATCTGGACATGGACTTTTCCCACATCATCGGTACCGCCTGTGATGGCCTGAACAAGATATTCCTCCAGTTTGACTTCTTTGCCTACCAGTTCTCTGACTGCCTTGAATGCTGCATCTACAGGGCCGTTACCGGATGATGTACCCTCAAGTTCCTGACCATCAATTATGAGTTTGACGGTCGCAGACGGCTTGACGTTTTTTCCACACTCGACCTGGAGGTATTTCAGACGGACTTTCTGGGCGAATTTATCTCTGGTCACGCCTGCTATTATATATAAGTCTGCGTCATTGATGTCCGCCTTGCAGTCGGCAAGTTGAAGGAAGCGGTCATAGGCCTGGTCCAGAAGCACTTCATCCAGTGTGATGCCGAGCCTCTGGAAATGGTGGTTGAGCGCAGCTCTGCCACTTCTGGCCGTAAGTTCTATGGTAGACTGATGTACGCCGACAGAGGTCGGATTGATGATTTCATAACTTTTTCGGTTCTTGAGCACGCCGTCCTGATGGATTCCTGACGAATGCGAGAAAGCATTTCGTCCCACGACTGCCTTGTTGGGCTGTACCGGCATGCGCATAAGGGTCGACACAGCATGCGAGACCTTATGGAAATGAGTGGTTTCGATGTCTGTATAGACCGGGATGTCATCTCTGCTGCGGACAGCCATGACGACTTCTTCCAAGGCTGTATTGCCGGCACGCTCGCCTACTCCGTTCATAGTCACCTCGACCTGACGTGCACCGGCAGCAATTCCGGCGAGAGTGTTGGCAGTTGCAAGTCCGAGGTCATTGTGACAGTGTGTGGATATGATTGCCTTGTCTATATTAGGGACATTCTCTGCGATGTAGCGGATCTTCGCGCAATATTCGTCGGGAAGGCAGAAACCGGTGGTATCAGGAATGTTGACTACTGTCGCGCCTGCGTTTATCACGGCTTCAATCACGCGTGCAAGATATTCACTATCAGTGCGTCCGGCATCTTCTGCGTAGAATTCCACATCATCTGTGAAGCGGCGGGCATACCTGACAGCCTTGACTGCACGTTCAAGGATTTCCTCGCGAGTGGAGTTGAACTTGTATTTGATGTGGTAGTCAGAAGTGCCGATACCTGTGTGGATGCGCTTGAGGGGCGCAAGTTTCAGGGCCTCAGCCGCGACGTCTATATCATGTTCCACGGCTCTGGTCAGCGCGCAGAGACGGGAATTCTTTATGACCTTGGATATCTCGACTATGGATTTGAAGTCACCGGGGCTGGAAACGGGGAAGCCGCATTCGATGACGTCAACCTTCATAGCCTCAAGCATCTGCGCGAGCTGAATCTTCTCCAGAGTATCCAATTGGCAGCCAGGAGCCTGTTCACCGTCGCGCAAGGTCGTGTCGAATATGTAAAGTTTCTGTTTCATAGGGTTCATAGGAAGGCAAATTTAGGAAATTTTACTGATGCACCATCGTTTGGATGCGGTTTTTGTGCACGGGGGGTCATTTACGGGTACCCCTGTGCACGGCGAAATGCTGTACAAGGGCTGTGGGGCAGATTTGTGTGCACGGGGGTCGCGGTATTTGACCCCTATGCACGGATGCGAAGACCGAGCGCTTCCGGGCAAGCCATTGCGGACGAAGATGTGCTCTACACGTCCCAGATTGAGGATTGGCGTACGCGACGGCAGGTGGCGGCAGGCCATTGCGGACAGAGATGTGGCACTGGAAGCTCAGATTTAGGGTTGGCGTACGCGATGGCAGGTGGCG
>JBGVQP010000031.1:0-4868 GCA_045127685.1 Candidatus Cryptobacteroides sp. | reverse complement strand
GTTAACATCAGCAACGGTAACATTGTAGATCTGCTCAACTGCAGCCTTGATCTGAAGCTTGTTGGCCTCGCGGTCAACAATAAAACCGTAACGATTCAACTTTTCGCCCTGAATCGTCAACTTCTCAGTTACTATTGGCTTAATTATAATTCCCATTTCTCAAGTAGGTTTATCGTCTGATTCTTGCCTCGAGGATCTCCTGTACACCGTCAACAAGTACCATTGAATAAGAATTCATGATAGCGTAAGTGTTGATCTCGTCTACAGTGATTACGTTAACCTCAGGAAGGTTGCGTGACGAAAGGTAAATATTTGTAGAATTCTCAGGAAGCACGAAAAGAACCTTTCTTGTGCCAGCCTTAATGTTGTTAAGGATCTGTGCAAACTCCTTAGTCTTAGGTGCATCCATTACAAATGGCTCAACCATTACGATTGCGTTCTCCTGAGCCTTGTAAGAAAGAGCTGAGAATCTTGCAAGCTGCTTGAGTTTCTTGTTGAGCTTGTGACGGTAGCTGCGTGGCTGAGGACCGAATACGCGTCCACCACCTACATAGATACCTGCCTTGAGAGAACCGTGACGAGCGCCACCAGAACCCTTCTGACGAATAAGCTTCTTGGTGCTGTAAGAAATCTCGCTGCGATCCTTTGACTTTGCTGTTCCCTGACGCTGGTTAGCAAGATACTGCTTCACGTCGAGGTAGATAGCATGATCGTTTGGCGTAATGCCGAAGATCTCCTCATTGAGGACAACCTTCTTTCCTGACTCTGTTCCGTCGATTTTGTAAACTGACAACTCCATAGCTTAGTCCTCCACGATTACATATGAACCCTTAGCTCCTGGTACAGAGCCTTTAACTACGATAAGGTTGTTCTCTGGCATAACCTTGATAACCTCGAGGTTGAATACGGTTACGCGAGCGTTACCCATGTGACCTGCCATGCGTGTTCCCTTGAATACGCGTGAAGGCCATGCACAAGCACCGAGTGAACCAGGGTGACGGAGACGGTTGTGCTGACCGTGAGTCTGGCCACCTACACCGGCAAATCCGTGACGCTTCACTACGCCCTGGAATCCCTTACCTTTTGATGTTCCGACAACGTCCACGTATGCTACACCTTCGAAGATGTCTGCAACAGTGAGAGTGTCGCCAAGCTTAAGCTCCTGAGCAAAGTCAGCCTTGAACTCAACAAGCTTACGCTTTGGAGTGGTTCCTGCCTTTTCAAAGTGGCCCTTAAGAGCCTTGCTGGCATGCTTTTCCGAAATTTCGTCATAGGCAAGCTGTACAGCGGCATAACCATCTTTCTCTACTGTACGAATCTGCGTAACTACACATGGACCAGCCTCAATAACGGTGCATGGAATATTTCTTCCATCGGCACCGAAAACGGAAGTCATTCCGATTTTCTTTCCAATTAATCCAGGCATTGGTTTGTTTAATTAATTGATTATAAATACATTATACTCCACAATACATTTTTGTGGGCTGCAAAGATACGATTATTATTTTAATTTTCAACACTTTACGATAAAAATTTGTTAATAACTTGTCATCCATCAATCAAATACAGCCCCTGATGCTGACGCAAGCAGGAGCTGTAAATAAAAATGTCGTTATGTAATAAGGTCAGATCTCGAGGCAGCCGCCTGCAGCAAAAACAGGCTCGACCAAGGCATCATAAAAACCGCCCCTGAGTGCAAGGTCAAGTACATTGTAGCGGAAACGCATCAACTGTACGAAAGGGAACATACCCTTAAGCTGCTGACGTGTAAGACCGATATGGGAAGGATCTGACGGAGCACCTGCGCGGGCAAAAAGGCCCTGCATCTTCTCAAAACCGTACATCTGCCCCTGGAGTTTCTGCTTGAATTCAGGCCAGTTCTCCTTAAGTTTTGTCAGTTCAACGCGGACAACATCCTTATCGGCATACTTCTTTGTAACTTCCGTATAACCGAGCTTTGGTGCCGGGAAGTCCTTGAATATTTCAAGCGCTCTGCTCTGCTCCTGCTCAAGAGTCGGCCAAGCCTGAACACACGCATCCACATCGATCTGTGAAAGATCCAGCTTGAAAAGTTCATCAAACACGGCGCACATGGTAAGGGTTCCTATAGCTACCTGATAGCCATGTGACTGAAGTTCGCCATTATATTTGTGCTCAGTCATATCCATGATATGGCTGAAAAGATGGTCACAGCATGAAGCGGGACGAGATGACCTGGCAGCCTGCATCGCAAATCCGCTCAGAGTAAGTCCTTCGAAAAGATCGGCAATTGCCTTCGGCTCACCGGCGGCAACACCATCGGGATCAGCGAGAAAATCGTCCAGATAGTCCTGGAGCATATGCCATGCTTCCGGCATGATCGGCTCAGTTCCGACAAAGTCAGCAATCATCCACTCCGCTCCTGCTGGAATCTTTGCAGCGAGGTCGGCATAACCTGCAGCAGTCATATGCTTTGGAGCAGCAGCTATAACGTCAATATCAGCAACGATGGCAACCGGTGCCGGGCAAGTGAACGTCTGTTTTGCACCACCGTAAGTAATTGAAGCACCGAATGATGAATAGCCATCAACAGACGCCGCAGTAGCAACCGACACATAAGACTGGCCATGATGGTAAGAAGAAAGCTTGCAGAGGTCATTGATAACACCCGAGCCAACTGACACAAGTACATTATACTCTGCTGACGGTTCTCTGAAACATGCCTCAGGTTTTGCCTCAACATGATCTGCGCTGTCCTCCAGCGACTTTGCTGCAGCGATATCTCCTCTGACAAGAGCATCTGTCATCTCGACATACTTCCACTCAGCGTGGAAAACCTCCTTATCTATGATATAACTGGCTGTCTCTATACCTGACTCCAGGAAAAGAGAATAGAGTCTCTCACCCAGAACAGGCCATGTGTGGACATCAGCCACAATCATCGCTTTCCTCCCGGGAAAGCACTCCTTGAAAATTTCAGGAGTCCTGCCTGCAATGCCCTGGCCCATCTCAAAAACCTTGGTGTCAGTACAAAGCGAAAGCGCCTTTGCAATTCTTGCTTTAGAATCCATAATATGTTTTAATCAAATTATCCTGTTAAAGTTTCACGCGAAACAGTCCGTCCTGACTCTGCAGAAGCAGGCTCCTGGAACCTAGCACCGCAATGTCTTCAAGTTCGCCAGTAGTAACCACCGACAGATCCACTGATGTCATCTTCTTCTTTCGCAAATCCCAAATATAGAGGATTGAAGGTTGATCCTCTGTACCGAAACCGGTCGGCATATAAAGTTTGCCGGAACGAATGTCAAGTCCCTGGCCTATAGGGTTGAATTTATATCCGGAAACTTCCTCGATTGTGTAATTCTCAAGGGCGTCCTCGCTCTTGAGGACAACAGATCTGCCATCTGAAAGTTTCGGAAGACGGAACTTTATCACGCGATGACGGTTTGACGGGTCCGAGTTGTTCACAGTGTTGCCGTAACCATAAAGGAAGCCACCTTTGCAATCGACCACCCACTGCAACGCATATCCGAAATCCTTATTTACATCGTCATAGAAAATCGTCTGCACCAACTCGGAAGACTGCATGTCGGGGGCAATCCTTTCAACGAAAAGAAGGTCCTTCTTTCCATCAATCAGCCTTTTATGGCAATGGCTCACATAAACGACAGGAAACGGATCGGACTTTATCACCTTCTCGACACCGAACGAGGCGACATTCGCATGGTTGCTCCTGTTGAAACTTCCCAGACTGAACTGTCCTACCTTTTCAAAATCCTTGTCACCCAGCTTATATATGGTACCTATCCCCTGATTCTGACAACTGAACACATATTCTCCCCAAACATCCATCCCTTGATATGCATGTCCCTTCTGTTTATGGTTGCGCCCCTGCATTTTTCCAAGATACTCAGAAGTCTGGGCAGAAACCGCCATACAAGAGCACAAAAGAACGAAAAACGCACACAATCTGTTTGATTTCATATATAAGATGGTTATAATTTATCATTTGGGGCGCGTGCCCGTTTTAAAATGCAAAAATAAAGATTTACTTTTGCATTTCCAATCAAAAAACCATGTCCGGAAGCAATAACAATCAAATACCGACGATTTATGACGTCGCCCGAGAGGCTGGAGTAGCGAGAGCCACAGTCGACCGCGTCATCTACAGGCGAGGAGGAGTAGCAGAATCGACCATCAAAAGAGTAAACGAAGTCATTGAAAGACTCGGATACACAGCCAACCCCAATGCTTCCAGACTTGCATCGAAGAAAAAACTGACCATAGCATGCCTGATTCCTCAGTTCGAAGATGGAGAGTATTGGTCAGTCGCATACAAAGGTTTCGTTGATGGAGCCAAATCCATCAAGACATACGACGTAAGTACCGACATCCATCTCTTCGACCCGAACAGCATAGAGTCGTTCCGCAGGGAGTGTGACGCCATAATCGCATCTAAACCAGCGGGAGTGATAACCAATGTCGTATTTGCAGATGCAGTCAAAGAATTCGCCGCAAAACTCGACATGGCGGACATACCATACGCCTTTGTGGACCAGAAGATAGACGGCTTGAACTATACAGTGTATTTCGGAGCCGATCCGAGTGAGGCGGGCATGCTTGGAGCCTTCCTTCTGACCAACCGTATGGAAGTACACGACATCGCAATGATCCGACTCATCCGAGACGCCAACCAGATGGCAGACCCTAACAGGGTGAGACGAAACGGTTTCATCGAATACATCCAGGTGTAGATAGTAACGCAAAATTCCCCCACGAAAATAATTGAAAAAGGGACCATGGAATTAAGGTTTTTAGATTTGCGGTGAGTAAATCTTTAACTAATGATTTCTATGGATCTTAAACAACAAATTCTTCACTACTATCGA
>JBGVQP010000030.1:0-31383 GCA_045127685.1 Candidatus Cryptobacteroides sp. | reverse complement strand
AAGTTAAGCTCACCATCGCCGATGGTACTGCCCCACCAGGTGGGAGAGTAGGTAGCTGCCACTTTCTTTACGAGAAGCTCCAGGACAACAGTCTTGGGGCTTCTTTCGTTTTCAGCGCCGTATCTTTCTGTTCGTGGCAGCGGTGTCTTTCTGTTCGTGGCAGCAGTGTCTTTCCGTTCGTGGCAGCCGCGTCTTTCCATTCCTGGCAGCCGTGTCTTTCTGTTAGTGGCAGCAGTGTCTTTCTGTTCGTGGCATCGGTGCACGGGAGGCAAATGGGGCGACCCCTATGCACGCCAATCTGCAATATAGGCTCTGAGAGCCACATCGGCGTGCACGGGGGTCAAGGCAAATGACCCCTATGCACGGAAACTGGACGGAAATTTATTATCTTTGTGGAAAATCAGAACGAATATGCCCCCAGTAGATAATCAATATAAACTTAGAAATCAGGAGTTTCTGCAGGAATACGCGCAGAAACCAGGAGTAAACATCATGTTCAATGGTGTTATGTACCGTATAATTACAAAGGGCAATGGCCCTAAACCTTCACCAAAGAGTTTCATATCAGTATATTATACTGGTAAACTGATCAATGGTAAGGTTTTCGATCAGACACAGAAAGGACGTCCGGCTACATTTAGGCTTAACGAACTTATAACCGGATGGATTACAGCACTTCGTGAGATGCCCGCAGGATCAAGATGGGAAATTGTCATACCATATAATCTTGGATATGGTTCCCGTCCTTCTGGCCCGATCAAAGCATTTTCTACTTTGATTTTCGATATCACCTTGTTGGATGTAAGATAGTTTCTGTTCATTTAGTTTGTAAAGAGACCTGATTTTAGAAACTCTATCTCCTCAAAACCTAAAGTCGTACCCTTTTATGCCTGTACAGGTGACGATGGAATGATAGTTGGATTGTGTATAAATACTTAAATTCAAAGATATGAAGATAAAATGTATTAAAGCTCGTGAGATTTTGGACTCGCGTGGAACTCCTACGGTTGCAGCAGAAGTCCTCCTTGAAAACGGATATAGTGCCGAGGCAATGGTTCCTTCTGGTGCATCTACCGGCCAGTATGAAGCTATAGAATTACGAGACGGCGACCCCACTCGGTATAACGGCAAAGGTGTTCTCAAGGCTGTATCTAATGTAAATGAAATTATTGCACCAGTACTTGCCGGTATGTGCGTCTATGAACAGATGGCAATCGATAGAAAGATGATCGAGCTTGATGGAACGGATAATAAAAGCCGACTGGGAGCAAACGCTATCCTAGCAGTTTCACTTGCTGTCTCAAAAGTCGCGGCAAAAAGCAAGGACATGCCTCTATACAGATATTTAGGGCTACCGGATTCCAATGTCATGCCTGTGCCGATGATGAATATCATCAATGGAGGTTCACACAGCGATTCTCCGATTGCATTTCAGGAATTTATGATTCGTCCAGTTGGGGGCAAAACCTTTGCTGACGGTCTACGAATGGGCGTCGAGGTTTTTCAAAGTCTTAAGAGGGTTCTAAAAAACCGAGGTCTTAGTACAGCAGTCGGAGACGAAGGTGGTTTTGCTCCAACCCTCAGGAGTACGGAGGAAGCTTTGGATCTAATAATGCTGGCCATAGACAATGCCGGTTATATTCCTGGGCGCGATGTTACCCTGGCGCTTGACTGTGCGTCGTCAGAGTATTACAAGGATGGATATTATGATTACAGAATATTCGAGGGAGAGAAAGCAAAGAGGCTTGACAGAAATCAGCAGGTTGATTTTCTCAAAAAGCTTATAACTGACTATCCTATTGATTCTATAGAAGATGGAATGTCAGAAGATGACTGGTTCGGATGGGAGCTTCTGACTGCTGAAATCGGTGACAGGTGCCAGTTGGTCGGCGATGACCTTTTTGTAACCAATATAGATTACTTGGCCAAGGGCATAAAGACAAATTGTGCCAATGCGATTCTGATCAAGCTCAATCAGATCGGTACGCTGACGGAAACTCTTCAGGCAATAGAGATGGCTCAGAGGCATGGTTATAAGGCTATCGTATCACATCGTTCAGGAGAAACAGAGGATACATTCATAGCAGACCTTGCCGTGGCTACAAATTCTGGACAGATAAAGACAGGATCACTCAGCCGTTCAGAAAGGATTGCCAAGTATAACAGACTGTTGAAGATAGAGCAGGAGTTTGCGGGACAGTCGGTATATGGAATTGCGTTCTAAATGCATCAGGTGCATAAGGGATTAATCAAATTCTTTATGCACCTGATGTTAAATTTTGACGATTTTTTTTGCAGATTCAAAAAAAAAGTTGCATCTTTGCACCCGCAATACAGACGGGGGTATAGCTCAGTTGGCTAGAGCACCTGCTTTGCAAGCAGGGGGTCGTCGGTTCGACTCCGACTATCTCCACAAAAAAGCTCGACAAGAATGTCGGGCTTTTTTTAGTATAATCTCATGATCTGATCACGATTCCATTTTCTTGGATCTCTCATACAGCTCCGCGGTGATTGTGTACATCGCATCTCCGCTTGAATTGAGGGCGGTTTCCAAAGAGTCCTGAACGACTCCTATTATGAATCCGACAGCTACTACCTGCATTGCAATATCATTGCTGATACCGAAAAGCGAACAGGCCATAGGGATAAGCAGTAGCGAGCCACCTGCAACTCCGGAGGCCCCGCATGCACCGAGTGTCGCCAGAATGCTGAGGAATATGGCGCTACCAAGTGACGGGGCTATTCCCAATGTATGACAAGTCGCCAATGTCATGATAGTTATGGTAATTGCTGCACCGTTCATGTTTATGGTGCTGCCGAGAGGAATGCTGACTGAATAGAAGTTTTCATCTATTCCCATTCGCTTGCATAGCTCCAGGTTTACTGGAATATTGGCCGCTGACGAGCGGGTGAAGAATGCGCTTACGCCGCTTTCTTTCAGGCATTTCCATATAAGAGGATATGGGTTGCGGCGTAGCATGAAACCGATGATCATAGGGTGTATGACAAGCGGGACCGCCAGCATGCATCCTACAAGAAGCAGAAGCAGTTTTCCATAGGTTGTGAATATGTCCAGCCCGCTTTCGGATACCGAGGTGTACACCAGACCGAGAATTCCGAATGGAGCGCACTGTATTATCCAGGATACAACTTTTGAAACAGCTTCAGAGAAATCGCTTATTGATTTTATAGTCTTTTCGCCGGCAACCATCTTCAGTGCAAGTCCTATGATAACAGCCCAGAAGAGAATGCTCAAGTAGTTTGCGCTGGACAATGCTGTCACAGGGTTGATGGTTATGTTTTTAAGAATCTGCCTGAATATGTCGCCCAGACCACCTGGAACAGCTTCTGAAGCTCCTGTGATGTCATTAAGAATGATTCCGACAGGGAATATTCGTGCGGCGAATACCGCCAGAATTGCAGCAAACAGAGTGCTGATCATGTATAACGATATTACAGTCCTGAATCTACTGCCTAATCCGGAATTGGCCTTTGCCACGGAGGCCGTTACAAGAACACCTACGAGAATAGGCGCGATGCTTTTAAGTGCTCCGACGAAAAGGTCTCCGAGTATTGAGATCGCAGTTATGCCAGGTGTTATCAGTGCAAGGGAAGCGCCAATTATAATTCCAAATAGAATTTTAGCCATAAGGTTGGTCCTTCTCCACAAATCAAAAATTTTCATAAATCAAATCAGGTTAGGAATATTCGCAAATATAATAATTTTGCAGTTGAGAATCGATTAACTTCTTACTATCTTTGTAACCCTATGTGTGTCATAGTGCCACACTTTTCATCAGAAATTAATCATATTTGACCAATGAAAGTACAGATTGTCAACAAATCCGCCTATCCTACTCCTGCTTATGCAACAGAAGAGTCAGCTGGTATGGACCTTAAGGCAAACATCGATGAACCTATTACTCTCGGACCTCTTGAAAGAGCCATGGTTCCGACAGGTCTTTATATAGCGTTGCCTGACGGTACGGAGGCACAGGTGCGTCCACGCAGCGGTCTTGCTGCAAAGCACGGAATATCCGTTCTGAACGCTCCCGGTACTGTTGATGCTGATTACAGGGGAGAAGTGAAGGTGATTCTTGTGAATCTTTCAAATGAAGCCTTTGTGATCAATCCGGGCGAAAGGATCGCCCAGTTGGTAGTTGCAAGATATGAGAAAGTTGAGTGGGATGAAGTCGAGGTGCTTGATGAGACTGAGAGGGGAGCGGGCGGATTTGGAAGTACGGGCCGAGCGTAATTTATTCAAAAGGTAATTACCTCGAGAAATCTTGACATTATATGACTATACCTGAACTATATAATATTTTCAAGTCATGCGCAGGTGTGACCACGGACAGCCGCACCCTTAAGGGTGGCGAGTTGTTCTTTGCTTTGAAGGGGGAGAATTTTGATGGTAACGAATATGCTCTCAAGGCCCTGGAGGCTGGCGCGGCATATGCGGTTGTCAATGCTGATGCCCCGGCTGTGCAGGGAGTGGATGATCTACGCCTAGTAAGGGTGGCAGATACATTGAACACACTTCAGGAGTTGGCACGCTGGCATAGGTGTATGACTTTTGTTGATGGCAAACCCTTGACAGTCATTGCATTGACCGGAACAAACGGCAAGACTACGACCAAGGAACTCATAAGAGAGGTACTTTCAACTAAATATAAGGTAACTGCAACAGAAGGCAATCTGAATAACAATATAGGCGTACCGCTTACCCTCCTTAAAATCAATTCGGAAACTCAGCTGGCTGTTGTTGAGATGGGGGCGAGTCATCCCGGAGACATAAAGGAACTTGTGGATATCGCTCTTCCTAACTATGGACTTGTTACGAATGTGGGCAAGGCTCACCTTCTCGGTTTCGGAAGTTTCGAAGGGGTGAAGAATACAAAGGGTGAATTGTACGACTATCTTCGAAGGACAGCGGACAAGGTTTTCCTGAATGTCGACAATCCACACCTCTGCAGCATGGCTTCAGAGCGTAATCTGCAGCATGATCCGGAACGCCCGTATTCTCTGATTATTCCATATGGCCTGGAGTATCAGAAGGCAGAGGTGCTGCCATCGGATGCAGAAAATCCATTCCTTCGTATTGAACTTGAAGGCCGCATCATAAGGACTAACCTTGTCGGTTCATATAACGTGGATAATGTAATGGCTGCCCTTTGTGTCGGAACACAGTTCGGAGTTTCGTTCGATGAGGCTGTTTCTGCAATCGAGGCCTATGTCCCGTCAAATAACCGTTCACAAATGATCAGGACAGGAAGAAATACTCTGATTGTGGATGCTTATAATGCCAATCCGACCAGTATGGCTGCTGCATTGGATAATTTTGCAGCTGTTCAGGCGGAATATAAGGTCGCTATGTTAGGTGACATGCTTGAGTTGGGAGATGATTCGGAGGCGGAGCATGAGGCAGTTCTGCAGAAAGCGTTGAACTGTGGCTTGCAGAAGATATGTCTTGTAGGAGGGGAGTTCTGCAGGGCTTTGGGGAAGGTGGATTCTGATACAATAGAGCATTTTATGACGTCTTTGGATCTGGCAGAATGGGCAGAAAAGGAACAATTATCCGGCGCCGTAGTCCTTATAAAAGGATCCAGAGGCACAAAAATGGAGAAAGTGATAGAAAAATTGTAAATATTTCTGAAAAAAGTTTGCAGGATTGAAATTTATTCCTATCTTTGCAATCCCAAAAAACAAGCAACCTCTTGTGAAGGGTGAAAAACAATCGCAATGTTGCGCTGAAATTTTTAATTTAATACAGAAATGGATCTTATTAAAGTAGTAGAGCAGGCTTTTGCCAACGAGGCAGTAGCAAGCTACCCAAAATTCAAAGCCGGTGACACTATCACCGTTACATACAGAATCAAGGAGGGTGACAAGGAGCGTCTCCAGAAGTTCAGAGGAACTGTAATTCAGCTTCGCGGAGCTTCAGCTAACACAAGAACTTTCACAGTTCGCAAGGTAGCTTCAGGAGTAGGTGTTGAGAGAATCTTCCCATTCGAGTCACCATCCATCGAGTCAATCGAGCTCAACAAGGTAGGTAAAGTTCGTCGTGCACGTATCTTCTACCTCCGCGAACTCTCAGGTAAGAAGGCTCGCATCAAGGAGAAGAAGGTCGCTATCGTTAAGAACGAGGACTAAGGAAATAGCAGCTTAGCTGCAAACGGCTCCGTAGCTCAACTGAATAGAGCATCTGACTACGGATCAGAAGGTTACAGGTTTGAATCCTGTCGGAGTCACCAGAGCAAAAGCTCACGGACGCCTTGCACATTGTGCAAGGCGTTTCACTGTATATGCATCCGTGCAAGCTTGCTTGCTGACGGATGCATATATAGTGAAACATAGGGAGCGAAGCGACCGGACGTTCGTGTTGCTTTTGCCGTGACGAACACCAGGATGTGGCAGCCTTCGGCTGGAAAATCCTGTCTGAGTCAAACCTGTTAAAACAGATCCTTCAGTTTATCGAAGAAACTTTTGTCTTCTTTTGAAGGATTCGGTTTGAATGATTCTCTGTTACGGAGCGATTCAATGATTTCCTTGTCCTCTTTGCTGAGTTTCTTCGGTACCCATACTGCAAACTTTACGTACAGGTCGCCTGTGCCGCCGTAACCGTTGACGGTAGGAAGACCTTTTCCGCGAAGCCTTACAATCGTACCTGATTGCGTTCCTGCTTCAACCTTGATCTTGTAGGCGCCGTCCAGACATGGTATCTCGACTTCTGCTCCTAGAATGGCGTCTGGCATTGAAATAATCTTTGTGTAAAAGAGGTTGTTTCCTTCACGCTTGAGGTTTGGATGTTCCTGCTCTTCGATAACGACGAGGAGATCTCCGTTGATTCCGTTGTTCTTTGCTGCGTGACCTTCTCCCTGGATGGTGAGCTGCATTCCTGCTTCAACTCCTGCCGGGATGCGGACCTTGATGGTTTCGCGTCTGCGTACCAGACCGGTTCCACCACATGTGCGGCATGGATTAGAGATGATCTTTCCTTCTCCGCCGCACTGCTGGCAGGTAGAGTAGGTGACTGTCTGTCCAAGGAATGTGTTTACAACCCTTTGAACCTGACCTGTGCCGTTACATGCCGGACAAGTCTTGACATCTGAAGCGTTCTTTGCGCCTCTTCCTCCGCAATCATCGCATGGAACACTCTTTTCTATGCTGATTTCCTTTTCGACTCCTTTGGCAATCTCTTCGAGCGTGAGTTTGACTCTGACCCTGATGTCGCGTCCGCGGCTGACTCTCTGCTGTTGGCGTGCTCCGCCACCACCGAATCCTCCGAAACCGCCAAAGCCGCTGAATCCTCCGAATCCACCTCCGAACAGATCGTTCAGAATGTCGTTCAGGTTGCCGAATCCGCCACTGAAGTCAGGACCCGCTCCATCAACTCCCGCATGACCGAATCTGTCATACTTCGCTTTCTTATCAGCATCGCTCAGTACAGCATACGCCTCTGCTGCTTCCTTGAACTTCTCCTCGGCTTCCTTGTTGCCGGGGTTCTTGTCAGGGTGGTATTTGACGGCAAGTCTCCTATATGCCTTTTTTATTTCATCTGCTGATGCCTCCTTTGAGATGCCCAGCACTTCGTAATAATCTCTCTTTGCCATATTAAATTCCTACTACGACCTTTGCAAAACGGATAACCTTGCCGTTGAGTGTATATCCTGTCTGAACTACGTCAAACACCTTTCCCTTATTCTCTTCTTCTGGTACGGGGAACTGTGCAACAGCTTCGTGAAGATCTGTGTCAAAGGGCTGTCCCAGGGCTTCTATCACAGCCAGTCCCTTGCCCTTGAGGTAGCCCATCAGTTTGCTGTAGATCAGCTCCGTACCTTCTTTTGCTGCGTCGCTGTCATCTGATTCGAGCAAAACTTTCAGAGCCCTTTCACAGTCATCAAGAACAGGCAGAAGACCTTTGATGGTTTCTGTTGACGCCATGCTTACCAGTTCAAGCTTTTCTTGAGATGTCCTTCTTCTATAATTGTCAAACTCTGCCATAAGGCGAAGGTAGTCGTCCTTATCCTTGGCAATCGTCTCTTCCAATTGAGTTGTCGTCTCCTCCAATTGAGTGATCTTTGTCTCCAGTTCCTCTATTTTTACTTTCTGTTCCTCTTTTTTGGGAGAGGTTTTTTTCTTTGTATTTTCTGACATATGCTTTTATATGTTTAAATTTCAACTTACCTATCAGCAGTGCCACCACTATAGATATGGTCAGGACAATCAGCATTTACTGTTGTTTTATATTGTTTATGGTTTTTCCGTTATGAAAATCTATTAACAAATTATCTGCCACCTGTCCAGATTCTGACATAATGGCAGACTTATGGTATTTTACTGACAGTTTGATTCAGTCTTTGACATATCGTTTCATTACCCAAGCTGCGAGAAAGCCGAATGCTACACCAGCTGCCGCTCCAACCGCCATTCCCACGATGACGTCACCCAGATAGTGCTTGCCAACGAAAATCCTGCTTATTGATACCATGAATGCCCAGAAGAACATCCAGCCTCCGTATGCTTTCACCCATCCTGGTCTGTTTCCGAAGCCCGAACGTAGTCCGACAAAGGTACTGCATGAGAGTCCGAACGCATTTGCTGCATGAGCCGAGAAGAAGCTGTAACCACCCCCTGTTTCCAGAATGTGTAGCCCGTTCGTTACCATCCATACATCGTTGACGGGGCGGATTCTCGCTACAGCGAGTTTGATTATGTTCGAGAACTGGTCGCAGAATCCGAATGTCAAACCAGCTGCAGCAATGACAAGTAGTCCTCTCTTCCATCCCAGTTTCCAGATAAGGAGTGCAACGATGGCTACATACATAGGTACCCAGACTATTTTGTCTGAAAAAAACTGCCAGATGGGGTCGGAAAATGCTGAATGCCAGCTGTTTATTGTAAGAGAGACTTGTTGGTCTAATTGGTGAACTTGCTGCCAGAACATATTTTGTAGATTGCCACGTCGCTTTGCTCCTCGCAATGACGTGTTGATTATCGCAATGATGTGTTGATTATTGCAATGACGTGTTGTTAATCAAGTGTTTTTTCGTTGTCGTCGCCAGGAAAGAGGATAGTTGCAGGCTCTTCGACTAGTACTTCTTTCTGCAGTGCGTCCCAGAGCATGTTCTTAAGTTCCTTGATTCCTTCCTGTGTGAATGAAGATATGAACACATGAGGAATGTCCTGAGGAAGAGTCGCTTCAATTTCAGCCTTCAACTGCTCGTCGAGCATGTCTGACTTTGTGATTGCAAGCACTCTGTCCTTTACAAGGAGTTCCGGATTGTATTCCTTCAACTCGTTGAGCAGTACCTCGTAGCCTTCCCTTATGTCATCCTGGTCAGCAGCAACCATGAAAAGCAGGATCGAGTTGCGCTCGATATGGCGAAGGAAACGCATTCCTATGCCCTTGCCTTCATGTGCGCCTTCAATGATGCCAGGGATATCGGCCATTACGAATGATTTGTCGTCGTAGTAGCTTACGATGCCGAGATTTGGCTCCAGCGTGGTGAAAGGGTAGTCAGCGATCTTCGGTTTAGCAGCTGATACTGTGGACAGCAGGGTAGACTTGCCGGCGTTAGGGAAACCTACAAGACCTACATCTGCAAGGAGTTTCAGCTCAAGTATGAACCATCCTTCCTCACATGGCTCTCCTGGCTGAGAGTAACGCGGTGTCTGATTGGTCGCTGTCTTGAAATTGTTGTTTCCAAGACCTCCACGGCCACCTTTTACGAGAATCTTCTCTTCGTATGGCTCAACCATCTCGAACAGGATCTCCCCGCTTTCCGCGTTCTTTGCAACTGTTCCGAGCGGAACGTCAAGGTATATGTCCTCACCGTTCTTACCGGTCTGCAGCTGGCCGCTTCCGGATGCACCATGCTCTGCCATGATGTGCTTGCGGTATTTCAGGTGAATCAGTGTCCAGAACTGCGGATTTGCGCGCAGAATGATATGACCACCACGCCCACCGTCGCCTCCATCCGGACCTCCCTTCGGTACGTATTTCTCCCTTCTCATGTGGGTCGAGCCCGGTCCGCCGTTACCTGAACGGCAAAATATTTTCACGTAGTCTATGAAATTGCTGTCTGCCATAATTCTTTAAGTTTGTGATGTTATAAATAAATCTTGATAACATCTGTAAGTCTAAATCCTGAATTTGTCAATCCGGTCGCAAAGATAATGAATTTTAAGGAACTATTACCTTCAAGGACTTCGGCAGAATCCTTATGTCAAGGTCTGTGCCGGCATTGAACCAGTCTCCGTCTGCATGAGCAGGACCGTTGAAACTGCGTGATATGGTTATGTGGCGTCCTTTGTAGCAATGAACTCTATGACTTGCATCTATCTTTCCGGTCATCAGAAGCAGACCTAATGTCGGTATTTCAATGCCATTGAACATATCTACGACGGTCACATCCAGCATTCCGTCACAGATGTCCGCAAGGGGAGTGATCTTCGCACCGTTACCCCATTGGTTTGCGTTACCGACTGTAATAAGAGCCGCTTCGTTTTTCCACTCCTTTCCATCAATGTTTATGCTATACTTCTCAGGCCTGTATTTTGCCCATGTCTTCAGCCCCACTCTTATATAATTTGCCATGCCTCGTTTTCCGGAAAGGGCAAAATTTTCGCTTACTGTCGCATCGAATCCGACTCCGCACACTGAAAAGAACGGCCTTCCGTTTATCTGGCAGGTATCTATCAAGGTTGTGTTACCTTTGATTATGGTTTCGTAAGCCTTCTTGTATAGTCTGCTGATACCCAGGTGCAGAGCCAGTCCGTCGCCGCTTCCGCACGGGATGATGCCAAGTGTCTTGTCAGTGCCCAGGACTCCGCGTGCCACCTCGTTAACTGTTCCGTCCCCACCGACAGCCACAATGACGGATTCTGACGCTTCTCGTGCAATGATTTCCGCATGACCGGCATATTCGGTGAAAGCGACCTTGCACCCTTCTTTCTGGAGGAAGGATACTATTCGCTCCTTCCGGCCTTTACCGGAAATTGGATTGACGATGAACAGCATTACTCAAATATATCTTTTTCAGGATCATACACATCTGTCTGCGCTCCGAGGAATCTCAATGTAGTGTGGTAGATGTTATGATGTCCTGCGGTTTCCAGATTCCTGATCTTCATGGATGCATCTGATGTCCAGACAATGAACGGAATATCGATCTGCACATCCGGTGCCATGCTCAAAGGGACTCCGTGCATATAGAGGTTGTTCTCTCCAAGAGATTCACCATGGTCGGAGATGAAAATCACGCAAGAACGCCTGTCTGGTATGCTGCGAAGTGTCTCTATCACACTATGAACCATATAATCTGTATAGATGACAGTGTTGTCGTAAGCATTTATAAGTTCCTGTCTGTCTGCCTCTGCCATCTCTACGGTAGTGCATTCCGGCATGAACTTCTTGAACTCCTCGGGAGTGTTGCTGAAGTATGACGGGCCATGGCTGGTATATGTATGAAGACCGATGAATATCTTGTCAGCCTCAGATTTTTCGATTTCTTCCTTCAGACCTGCCAGGAGGATCCCGTCATAGTCTCCATTGCAATCCGGGTACATTTTTCTGAGTGTGCCTTTGGAAAACATTTTCTCTACATGGATAGGAGGAGTGCCCCAGTTGCTTGTCCTCCATATAACATCCACGCCGTTGCGGAAGAGGTAGTTTGGCAGTATCTCATACAATGTCCTGCTACGCTGGTGCTGGAGTATAGCCTTGACCGCTGCTGTGGTATATGTGTCTGACGCCTTTGCCTTCAGTGCAGTCACGCTGTCGGCCTTCATCAGAGGATTGGTCTCGCGCTCATATCCGTAGAGGGAGAAGTTCTGGCTTCTGGCTGATTCACCGATGATGAGGACGACGATGTCCTTGCTGTCATTGAATGTCGCATCAGGAAGCATTGTCTCCTTCTGATTTATCTTCTTCCAGTAGCTGTGATATCTGAATGAGTTGACGATGTATGACCATGGCATCAGCCTGCTTCCCAATACTGGTGCCTGCTTGTCGATCCATGTGAAGTTCTTCATGTTGCATCCGACCGTAAGGAGGATTGTCGAGAGTGCTATTCCCACATTAGCTCCAAGTCTCTTGACAGAACCGTACTCGATCTTCTTGAGTAGGAGCATAACTCCGGGCAGGATACCTAAGAAAATGATATAGACTATCATTTTCCATGACAGGAAACTGGAAGCTTCCGAAAACTGCGTGTTATAGAAGTTGCCCATCATGTCTCTGTCAATCAGCACGTTGTAGGTGCATATGAAGTAGAAGCATGCTGCGTTGCAGAACATGATGACTGCGATCAGCCATTTGCCTGCTGTACGGCCCAGAAACAGGACGAGATAATAAATGAAGAAATTCAGGGCAAGCATTATAACCACCATGCTCACAGTGATGAGTACACCGTTGAAGTTGGCCTGTACCTTGTCAATGACATCCTTGAAGAAGGGGTAATGGAAGGCCAGCAGGGTATAGATGCTAAGCAGAGCGGACATCATTGAAAGACTGATGGGGCTGTCCTTGTGTTTCTTTATTTTATCCAGTATCATCTTCTTTTTCTTAATATAAGGTAAATCGCATAGGTGTCT
The DNA here is from genome assembly GCA_045127685.1 of Candidatus Cryptobacteroides sp. Lineage (GTDB taxonomy): Bacteria > Bacteroidota > Bacteroidia > Bacteroidales > UBA932 > Cryptobacteroides. Next base: position 18,789 of record JBGVQP010000030.1, on the reverse strand, counting down.
GCCAGGCAGATAAGTGCGACTGCGAGGTTGAACAGTATAGTAAGCAGTATGTTGATCTTCTGAGGGTGGTCATTGTACGGACTATCAGACAAGGTCGCATCGTATCTTGCAAACGGATTGGTGTAAATGACTTCACCTTCAGGCATGTATGCCGTTATTCGTGCGTAACTGTCCTCGGGGCGCATCGTGTATTCCAGCCTGTCAGAATCGCTCATGCTCTTGAGTGTGGTATGATTCTGCCCTGTTACCTTGATGCTGTCAGCTTTCTCAGATAGTTCGATGACTATGGTGCTGTCTTTTAAACCGATTTCAGTAACATACGGCAGATGGCGGTTATGGTCGTATTTGACATCCCAGTCACCATTGCCGTAATCAGGCACTCTCATGGCATAGAAACAGCCTTCAAGGAGGCAGGTCCTGATGTCTTCATATTCGGCTGACGGGCAGCATAGGAAGTTGCATCTTACTCCGATTCTGCTGCTCCTGTCAGGGTAGTGCAGATCATCGTTGGCTGCTCCGAAACTGTAGTGGCCTGCGCTCAAGGCAGTATCCCAATACTTGTTTTCAGTGCTTCTTCCGCTGTCAAGTTCTATAAGTCTGTATCCTGACAGTTTTTCAAACTGCCTGTCGTCAAGAAAGTTTGTCCTCAGAGGATGGTTTATCTGTATAAAATCAGCTCTCTTGCCAAGGTAGTCTATCTGATGCTGCTTCTGGAAGGCGAAGATCGGGAGAAGATGGTCTCTGTGGTCGACCTCGGAGCATCCGAATACGAGCTTATGGAATTTGAACAGGTTGTATCCATGCTCATAGACATTGACCTGCAACGAGGTGTCGAAAGGATGCTTGGTGAGACGATTGTGGTTTGAAAATGTGACGATTTCATAACCAAGTCTTCTGAGCTTCTCATCCACGACATCCGGATAGTATTCGCATTCATTCAGCAGACCGTCCACTCTGGTGTGAGTATGAAAGTTGGCCCTTTTCCAACAGTGAACCGAATCAATGTTGCGGTACGGGTCATATATGTCCGGACCTGTGAAGGGAGCAGATGCCCTGAAATGATAAACAGGACTGAAGCTTGTTGCTGCCGCTGCCAGAATAGCCAGGGCAAAGATACAAGAGACAGTCTTGCTTATAATGATGATTATTTTTCGGACAGTTCTCATCAGAATCTGTCCATGATAGTGAATATACGGTTTCTGATCTCCTCTATGCTACCTACTCCATCAGCTTCGTGATATTTTCCTGCTTTGGTGTAGTATTCTATAAGTGGCTCTGTCTGAGCGTGGTATGTTGCGATGCGGGTGTTGATGATATCCTCGCTGGCGTCATCTGCACGTCCTTCTTTCAGGGCGCGTCCCTTGATACGCTCCATCACCACTTCATCAGGGATCATTATCGAAACTGTAGCTGTCACGCTTTCAGATGTCTTGGCAAGCATTTCGTCCAGAGCAATAGCCTGCGGGATGGTGCGAGGGAATCCGTCAAGAAGGAAACCGTCAACTCCGCGTACTGTCTTGAACTCGTTCTCGATCATTTCTACAACGACCTCGTCCGGAACAAGATTACCCTTTTCTATAAGACTCTTTGCAAGGGCGCCGAGTTCTGTCCCTGCTGCTATTTCCTTGCGCAGGATCGCTCCTGTCGAGATGTGATGGAGGTTGTAGTTTTCAACCATTGCTGTGGCCTGGGTGCCTTTGCCGGCGCCCGGAGGGCCAAATAGAATGTAGTATTTCATTATTCGTCTAAAACGTAAATGTCTTTGTAATTGCGTCCAAGCTCATCATAGTCCAGTCCGAATCCTACAATGAACTTGTTTGGAATCTCAATAGCTGTATAGTCTATCTTCACATCCTGCTTGTATGCTTCCGGTTTGAGAAGCAGGGTGCATATATAGGACTCTTTTGCACCGGCATCCGCCAGAATCTGCTTTAGCGCAACTATAGTATGTCCGGTGTCCACGATATCCTCTACGATGATGACATCTCTGCCTGTAATATCCGCTGTAAGTCCAAGAGCCTGTCTGACAGTACCGGTTGAAGTGGTGCCTTCGTATGAGGTCAGTTTGGTCGACACTATCTGGCAGTCAAAATTTACCCTTTTCATCAGTTCGCCCATGAACATGATCGAACCGTTCAGCACGCATAGAAGCACCGGGGTCTTTTCGCAGCATCTGAAGTCAGTATTCAATTGCTCCGCAACTTTGTCGATGGCTTCAGAGATCTGCTCATAAGGGATGAGTGTCCTGAATGTCTTGTCTTTTATTACAATCTTCTGCATAATTCCGCCTGATTTTGCAACAGCTGGCAAATTTACTTTAAAAAACATAAAAAAAAGAAAAAATCAACAGTTGTTTTTCAATTACAACACGATAAAAAAGGGCTTTCATTATATTTTTGCTGCAAAAGATTGCTCCAGTGTGGAAATTTGTGTCAGTATTGGTTGTGACCTGCCTTGCATTCACCGGAATCAAGGCTCAGGATCGTGATGTGCCCCGAGCAGTCATGATGGTCTGCGGTGAGTCAGAGCTGGAAGATCTCGATACGGACAGGGTAGAGCATTTCTCAGAACTGATGCGTCATCCTGTCAGGATAAATTCGCTTACCCGGACACAACTGGAAGCTACTGGACTGTTTACCCCGTATCAGCTTGCTTCGTTGTCTGATTATCTTTTAAGACATGGAAATGTGTGTTCTGAATCAGAACTTGCTTGTATAGATGGGTTTAGTCCGGGTCTTGTGAAAATCCTTTCACCATTCCTTGATTTAGACTGCGGTGCAGCGTCACGAAAGGGCAGCCCAAAGTATTCACAAGCTGAACTTGCATTCCGAGGTGGCTATAAGTCACGCACAGACCGTGATGAACGGAAATCCATGTATGGTTTCAAGTCCAGACTTTCATTTTCGGATAAGGTACAGCTGTCTCTTGCTGCTTCCGATGCATATGATTCCGCCAAGCCGTATCCTACTCTATATTCTGCTAATGTTGTTGTTCATCATAGAACGGGAAAAGTCATTGTAGGTGACTTCAATGCACGTTTCGGGCAGGGACTGTGCATGTGGAATACAGCTTCGTTCTCCTCGCTGACGACCCCGTCCGGTTTTATGAAGCGTCCTTCCGGTCTGTCGGCTACGAATTCTTTTACCGGATCTTCAGCAAAGACCGGAATAGCAACGGATTTCATGACAGGAAGATGGAAGATTTCAGCTTTGGTGAGTCTCCCGGGAGTCAGGAATATACTCACCCAAGCGGAGAAGCTGATGCTTTCACCGGCAGTCAATCTTACCAGATTCGGAAGATATGGACATATATCTGTCACCCATGATATGGCTTTCTCAAATTTCACATCAGACTCATATCGGATTCCGTCCATGGCATCCTCGGTAGATGCTTCTGCATGCATTGATGGCGTCAATATCTTTTGTGAATCGGCATATGACTGGGTCAGAAACCGCCCCTCAACTCTTGCCGGATGTGAGTTTTCGGTTGCCGGAAATGTCTGTCTGGCCGCTCAGATGCGGTATCTGCCGTTGTCAAACGAGCATGCAGCGGCATTCGCTTCCGAGTTTCATTGTAAAAAGCATAGGATAACGCTCTCGACAGAAGGACTGTACCATCCTGAAAGCAAGTCAAAGGATGGAAAGGAGTCTTTTCAGGTCAAAGGTCAGGCTGATTGGATATGGAATCCCGTTACTCGATTTGAGGTCAGGGTGAAACTTTCGGAACGCTTCCGTACATGGGGTCAGGTCTCGGTTACGAAGATCAGGACAGATGTGAGGTATGCCCAGCAGGCCTGGAATGCTACTTTGCGACTTGATGCCGTCCACGGATCAGCTTTCGCTTTCAGCGGATATGCAGAAGCCGGTTATACGGGAAAGGCTATTACCGTATATGGCCGTTATGGAATGTTTATGGTTGACAGTTGGGAAGACAGGATATATGTATACGAAAGGGATGCTCCAGGTAATTTCAATGTGCCGGCCCTTTATGGCAGAGGATTCTGGGCTTCCATGTATATCAGCTGGAAGTTTACCGGATGGGGAAAGCTTTATTTGAGCGCAGCATATAAAAAGCCCGGCAATGCCGAGCTTAAATTACAGACTGTATTACAATTTTAGCGGAATCTTCAGTTTCATCCCCGGACGGAGATTCGAAGATTTCAAGCCGTTGTAATCCATGATGTTCTGGGCACTTATGCCTGAATAGTTCTTTGCGATGCTATAGAAATTGTCCCCGCTTCGGACGGTATAGATTACATATTTTCCGTCAGCTGAAACGACTGGTTTTGATGCCGGTCTGGCAGCAGGTTTCGCCGCAGGCTTGGACGAAGCGGATGTGACAGGTCCCCTTCCTCCTCTGTATATGACAAGTCTTTGACCGACCCTGATGCTGTCGCTCCTGAGGTTGTTCCATTTCTTGATCTGACTTACGCTGACCCTGTACTTGCTGGCGATCTTGCCCAGGTATTCTCCGTTCTGAACCTTGTGCACGATTCTTACACCGTCTCCACCTTCCTTGATCTTTTTGATGGTCGTAGGGTTGAAATAGACATCACTCTTGTGCAAGTACAGTGAATCCTCGTGCTCGATGAAAGCATTTGTGTATTGGAACGGCAGGCGGAGTATGTACTCCCTTTCATTTCCGGGTATTATTTCATGTTTGTACTGAGGGTTAAGGTCCTTGAGCATCTCCAGCGGGGCACCTGTGAGCTCGCTGACCTGTTTCAGATGGAGCATCTTGTTGATGTGGAATGTGTCGACTGCCGGAGGCATCTGTGTCGCAAGCGGCTTGAGGCCGTGCTCCTTATAATATTTTGTAGTGTATAGCGCCCCTACGAATGCCGGTCCGTATCCTCTTGTCTCGCGAGGCAGGTATGGCCACAGGTCCCAGAACTTGCGGCTTCCGCTTCTCTTGATGGCCTTGTTGACATTACCGGCACCGCAATTGTATGAAGCTATCGCAAGATTCCAGTCGCCGAATATATTGTAGGCATCCTGGAGGTATCTTGCTGCTGCATCTGCGGACTTTACAGGATCCATCCGCTCGTCTACGAATGAGTCTACATGCAGACCGTACATCTTGCCTGTGTGATACATGAACTGCCACATACCCTTTGCTCCTACCCTGGATTCTGCACGTGGGTTCATGGCAGATTCTATTATTGCCATTGCCCGAAGCTCTTCCGGCATGTTGTACTTATCAAACATCTCCTGGAATATAGGCATGTAATACTCGCACAGTCCGAGGATTTTCTCCATGGCTGCCGGCATTTTCTCCGAATATTTGATGATATAGCCCTTTACGATGTCATTGTAGGGGAGTGTGATAAATGAGTTCATCTCCTTGATCCTTGCAATATATACGGAGTCCGGAACATTTGAACTGAAGCGGACTGTGTCTTCTGCTCCGATACCCATGTCTATGTCAGCCACCTGCTTCTGTACATACCACAAACTCAGCAGGCTGTCTGAGACTTCTTCAGTATATTGTATCGCACATGTGTCGTTCTCGACAGGTTCAGGAGTTTCATACAGCTTCAGCAGTTCGTTCGTGATGCTGTCTGTTCTTTGAAGTTCTGTCTGGTATTTGCCTATTTCCTGTTTAAGTGAGTCTATCTCCCTCTTGAGTCTTGAGTTTTCCTTCAGGATGTTGCCCTTGTTCTGTCTTGCTGTCTGTGCATCAGCCGGTATAGAAAGTATAAGGCCGAAAAATACAGCCACGGTTGCGGCTGTGGTAATTATCTTTATATTCATATTGGTGATTTTCGTTTAGAATGTGATTCCAAGTCGCATACCTACTGCATTTTGACCACCGTTGTAAGGCATATTGATGGCATATGCGCTGTTCGGAGCAATGACGGCCGGCTCGAAGTTTATGCTTATGTCATCATCAACTTCAAAGTCGTGCATATACGCAAAGACGTTTGCATCAATCACCTGCAGCAGATAGAATGCCACAGTGGCAACAATGGAGTAGTCCCGGTATCTTCTATATACGTCTCTGTACCATTTCGCGGTTTCCGCCGGAATGGGAACGTTGCCGCTTATGCTCTGGTCAGGGTTTGTAGCGTCGTTGTGAATTCGCTTGAATCTGACGTAGTTGATGTTGTTGGTCGTAAGGAAATGGATTGATCCGGCCAGACAACCCCAATAAATAGGTACTTTGAACAGTTCTCCATTATATATCTGTCCCAGACCTGGCAGCAGCGCCGAATAGAGCGCGGCCTTGCCCGGATCCGGTGTGTTTGTGGATTCATAGCATATCACGCCATCGAGGAGTGAGCCCCAATATATGAGTCCGGCTCCTACCATCAGCCACGTTCCTGTGGTCTTCGCCTTTGTATTGAGTGCCGGAGCTGCAAACGGATACGGGTGGCCGTTCGATGCTTCAAACTCATTCTTTCTCAAAGTGTAGTTGTCAAATGCTTTCTTTGATTTTGAGTATTCGTGAAGATAGTATCCGCCTGTGCCCGCGAGAGCTCCGATTCCACCATATATTATGGGAAGTTTCCAATAATCCTTGTTGTAGATCTGTGACGATCCCGGAAGGATTACAGATCCGGCGAACATCGTTCCGACCTTTATCGTGTTCTTGTGTGCCAGACCACCGATGAATTCCTTGAATGAGAAAAGTTTTTCTACACTGTCCTTTGTGGCTAATGTGTCACCAGGCTCGTTGTAATTCTGTGTGAACGCCCCTTCCTTGAACTGCGCATCACTGCGCTGAACGAAGAATAACATACAGAAGACCAATACTGCAAAATATTTCAGAACTCTCAGATTCACCATCGTCAGAATTTAGAGTTTTCCAATGCTTCGAGGAATTTCTGTACCTCTTTGTCTGAATTGAAATGAATTGTCATCGAACCTTTCCCGTTGTCCTTGCGCTTCAGGCTGATGTCATTCTCGAAATACTTGCCGACAATCTCAAGTACACGGTAGTACTCGTCGGGAAGTGACTGCGACTGAGCAGACTTGTCTTTCGGCTTGGATGATGTCAGTTTGCGTAGTTTCTCTTCAAGCTGTCGTACGGAGAGCTGCTCTTTGATTACAAGGTCGCATAATGCTTCCTGCATATTCACATCCTCCACACCGAGGAGAACCTTGGCATGACCTACGCTGAGAAGCCCGACCTTGAGGTCGTGCTGTATCTTTGCCGGCAGCTTCAGAAGGCGGAGGAAGTTTGTTACAGAAGCCCTTTTCTTGCCCACCCGGAAGGCCATCTGCTCCTGTGTCAGGTTGCATTCGTCGATGAGCCTCTGATAGCTCATGGCAACTTCGATAGGGTCAAGATTTTCTCTTTGAATGTTCTCGACAATGGCCATTTCCAACATTCCCTGGTCGTTTGCATCCCTGATATATGCTGGAATCATGTCCATTCCTGCCTGCCTGCATGCCCTGAATCTGCGCTCTCCGCTGATGATCTGGTATCTTGCATCACTTATCTGGCGCACAGTTATCGGCTGGATGAGCCCGAGGGTTCTGATAGAGTCGGCCAGTTCCTCCAGTGCCTCCTGGTCAAAACTCATTCGAGGCTGATATGGATTAGGCTCGATCATGTCCACCGGAATGCGGAGAATGTCAGCGGTCGGCTGTTTTGGTGCCTCGCTGCTTACTACCTCCTTGTTAACATAACCAACCGGCTGACGGATGGTCCCAAGATTGGGCTCACTTCCTAAAAGGGCGCTTAATCCCTTTCCTAATCCTCTTTGCTGTTTGCTCATTGTCTATGAATTCTTTTCAAGTACTTCCTTTGCCAGATTGAGATAGTTGGTGGTTCCGTTGCAGATCACATCATAAAGGATGATCGGCTTTCCGTGAGAAGGCGCCTCACTTAAACGTATGTTTCTCTGAATGATGGTGTCAAAGACCATCTCTGAGAAATGTTCCTTCAGGTCGCCCAGTACCTGGTTGTGCACCTTTGTCCTTCCGTCGAACATGGTCACTACGAATCCCTCGATGGTAAGTTTCTGATTAGGGCCGGCCTGCACGAGCCTGATGGTGTTGAGCAGTTTGCCGAGTCCTTCAAGTGCGAAGAATTCAGGCTGTACCGGAATCATGACCGAATCCGCGGCTGTCAGGGAATTGATTGTGATAAGCCCGAGTGACGGTGAACAGTCAATAATTACATAATCGTAGTTGTCCTTTATTGTGTCAAGTGCATTTTTCAGCGCTGATTCCCTGTTCTGACTCTCTACAAGTTCCAGTTCTGCTCCCACAAGATTGATGTGGGACGGTATCATGTGAAGATTGGCTATCTCTGTCTGGATCAATGCGTCAGATATGTCCAACTTACCAATAATCACTTCATACAATGTCCTCTTCTGGTCATCTTCTGGAGAAAAATTCAAGCCGGATGTCGTATTTGCCTGAGGGTCGGCATCGATGATGAGAACCTTCTTCTCCAATACGGCCAGCGATGCTGCAAGATTGATTGCAGTCGTAGTCTTGCCGACTCCGCCTTTCTGATTTGCTATTGCTATAACTTTTCCCATACCTGTTTTTATTAAGGACATTATCCGTGCAAAATTACAAAAAAAAATCATTCTTTCGTTTTATTTCTTACATTTGCCGTGAATTTTATGGAAGTGACTGACAGACATACGATATGGTTCGCTGTTCTTAATGTCTATGCCGCGTCCAAGCAGGCTGTAAAGCGCTGGGCAGTAGCGGAGAAAAGACTGAAGGACAGGGGAATAGTGTATCATGGCAACCGCACAGGACGCAGCGGAAACGCCATGGAGATAACTATTGATGCCTGTATGGCCGGATACCGGAAGTTCATCGCAGTCGGCGGAGACGGTACTGTTCATGATGTCCTGAACGGAATATCGGCTTTTATTGACTGGTCGGCGGGTAACGGTGAGCACATTTCGTTTTACGACTTTACTTTGGCTGCTGTTCCGGTGGGGTCGGGCAATGACTGGATCAAGTCAATTGATGTCCCGAAAGATGTTTCTGATGCGGTTGATGTGCTTGAAGATGGAACCCCGGGACTTCAGGATGTTGTCAGGGTCACATTGATTGATGATAATGAAGGCGAGATTTCACGCTCATATATGGCAAATATCGGCGGCATAGGCATTGATGCACGGGTATGCGAGATGGTCAATGCCCTGAAGAAACAGGGCAGGAGAGGACGCATTCTTTATGTGACTTCACTGATTCAGGCCATAAAGGAACGCAAACCTAAGATGGCCAGGGTTGTATGTGACGGGAAGACGGTTTTTGACGGACCGTATTTCTCCATGGCGTTCGGAGTAGGAAAGTATTCCGGCGGCGGCATGAGGCAGACTCCGGATGCAGTCCTGGATGACGGACTTCTGGATGTGACGATAATCCCGGAACTGCCGCTCAGGAGAATCGCCCGTGAGGCTCCGAGACTTTTCACCGGTACATTCCTGAAAGTCCCTGAACTGGTATCTGCAAAATGCCGTTCTGTGTCTGTGTATCCTTACGGTTCGGTAGAACTCGAACCGGTAGAGGTTGACGGCGAAGTGGTAGGAAAGGGAAGTGTGCGCCTTCAGGTTCTTGATGGGCAGATCAATGTCATGAAGGGTCAACGTCGATAATGATGTGACCGTCATATCTGCGTGACTTCTCAAAGTCGGATATTATCTTCTTGATGTTTCTCTTGCTTGTTGATAGGGCCTTGTCCTTTGGAAGACAGATTCTTATCTTTCTGATATACATGTCGGCGATCTTGTCGACAACAGGTGTATATGGTCCGGTCACGTTGTATGCTGCCAATTTTTCCCCAAGCCATCTTGACATCCTTTCCGCCCGGTCTTCGTAACTGTCTCTTATGGTTATTTCAATGATCCGCGAATAAGGCGGAAAGCCGAAGTCCTGCCTCTCGGCAAGCAGTCCGTTGCTGAAATCTTCTTGTGTGGTTCCTGACAGGTTGGCATATATCGGATGCTCCGGTTGGGATGTCTGGATGACGAAAAGTCCCTTTCTGTCCCTTCTTCCACATCTCCCCCTGAACTGCTCCAGCAGATGAAAGGCCTTTTCGTCTGCCCTGAAGTCCTGGATTCCGAGCATGGTGTCTGCCGCTATGACCGCCACAAGATTAAGGTTGCTGAAATCAAATCCTTTTCCGACCATCTGAGTTCCGACGAGTATGTCGATTTCGCCCTTTGCAAATCTCTTTATGGTTTGTTCATGGTCGGGTGAATCGCTGTCCAGACGGGCGGTGACTGCATTCGGAAAGAGGGTGGAGATTTCTTCCTCTATCTTCTGCGAACCGGCACCAAGAGGGATCAGCTGACCTGAACATTTTCCGCATCGTCCGGTGTAAGGTGCATTGTAGCCGCAACTGTGGCATACCATGTTGCCATTTGTCTTGTGCAGGCTCATGCTTACATTGCAATGAGGACATTTTTGTATGTCTCCGCATTCAGTGCATTGCAAAGCCGTCGCCCATGCCCTTCTTGAGCGCAGGATCAGAATCTGTTCTTTTGATTCAAGCGCTGCTTTCATATGGTCAAGAAGCTTGCGGGATATGCTTCCGATCATTCCTCTTTTTCTTCTCTCTGCTTTCGTGTCGATTATTTCGATGTCAGCCTTGTCGCTTCCGTGATATCTTTCTGTCAGCGATACCAGAGAGTGCCTGCCCGTTCTGGTGTTGTATATCTCCTCCAATGACGGAGTTGCAGAACCAAGTACGATGTCACAACCTTTATGAATGCGGGACATCATCAGGGCAGTATCCCTGCCGTTATATCTCGGAGCAGGGGAGTCCTGTTTGTATGAACTGTCGTGTTCTTCATCGACGATTATCAGTCCGAGGTCATGGTGTGGGAGGAATATGCCGGAACGTGTGCATAGGGCCACATAGTTGCCCTTGCCATGCCGGAGGCTTCTGATGATTTCAGCAGAGTTGCGCCTTGATGCTGCGCTTTCTCCCGAATGAAAGACTATCAGTCGGTCTGAGAAGTGCTGGAAAAGTCTCTCTTCGAGTTGTCTGCTCAATGCTATTTCAGGAACCAGGTACAGGACGTTTTTCCTGTTTCTCAGTGCTCTGTGTGCAAGTTTTATGTAGATTTCCGTCTTGCCGGACCCTGTGACACCGTGAAGGAGTACAGGTTTGCCTTCTGAAACATGCTGGACAATCTCTGAACATGCCTTCTGCTGCAGCTCCGATAATATTATGGTATCTTCGACTGGACCAGAGAATTCCGTTCCAATGCCTTCTCTGGCGGCTTCAAGGGAAGATGCGGCACTCTCTCGTGCACTTTCTGCCTTTGCGATTTCCTCTTTTATCTTTTCTATGTCAGACAGGCATGTGGTCTTTGTTTTAGACCCGTCCTTGGAATTCTCCGCCTTTTCTGTCTTCTTCCGGAGTCTTTCGTTCAGTCTGGCGAGTCTGGCATTTATCGCATCCAGTGCTCTGCTTCGTCTTTCGCAGACCTTACGTCTGGCTTCCGCCCTGGCTTGCTCCATGCTTACTTTCATTGCAGGGTACGCAGCCTTGTACACTTCTCCTACGGTGCAGAGATAATATTCTGCCACCTGTCTCCACAGTTCTATTTCTTCCGGCAAAACCGGCTCCATTTCTCTTTCAACGCTCGTGATGCTCTTTATTCTGGAAGGGTCGAGATCGGGTGCCACATCGGTATTGGAAACGACACCTATATATTCCTTATTGGCAAATTTAACCTTTACTCTCTGTCCCGGCAATAATTTTTCCGTCGACCAGTAGCAAGGCTCCCACTCGAGTTTGAGTGGCAAAATCACTGATATGTAATGCATTTGCTCCATGTGGCATAATCGGACTGCGAAGATACGAAATAAAATCTTAAAAAATATTTCAGAAAAAGTTTGGAGTTATAGAAAAAATGCCTACCTTTGCAATCCCAAACGAAAACAAGGTGCCATAGCTCAGTTGGTAGAGCAAAGGACTGAAAATCCTTGTGTCCCTGGTTCGATTCCCGGTGGCACCACAAACAAACCGCAATAGAAGTACTTCTGTTGCGGTTTTTTCTTGTTTTACGGTGATTTTTGTATCACTATATGTATAACTGTTTTGCAACTTCCTGCAATTAAATTTTCAGAATTTTTAATTTTTCTCGTTAAAAAATCGCCAATACAGGTGCTTCTAAGGCTGATTTGAAAAATTTTCAAAATTTTTTCGACCCCCAAAATCCGTGTATAACTATTTGTATAACTGTTTGTATAACTGTCGTGATTTTTGACGAAAAATCGGGAAATTTTAAAATTTTCGCCGGGCAGATTTCGAACTTTTGTATAACTATTTGTATAACTGTTTTTGTCGGATTTGGTTCTGGTGCTATAAACGCAAATCCTGCCCTTGTATAAGGACAGGAAGTGCATTTGTATAACCACATCAGATATTGAATCCGAAGGGTTCGCTGCAAAGGTACGAAAATATCTCTGCATTCCAAAAACTGCCTGTATGTCCTGTTTATATATCATTTCTTGTATCTGCTCCTGCCGTATTTTATGATCTTGTTCTCGGAGATTGCAAGAATTACTTCCTCAGTTTTCAACAGTGACCTGCTGCCGAATTTATAGATTCTGATCTTTCCTGCCTTGGCATACCTGTGTAGAGTTGGTATCGTAACGTTAAGCAGTCTAGCAGCCTCTTCCCTTGTGATGTACTCCTTGTTTATGATTTCCTTCTTCTGCATCTCACCGATTATCTTGTTGACTGCTTCATTGATGGTCGTTTCAAGCTCGCTTCTGGTGAGTACAACTAACTTGTCATCCATAGCCCCTTCATTTAGTCGTCCATACCTGTCTCGAATACTGACTTCTTGTGATTGTTCCTGAAGAAGTTCTCGATGTCTTCATCTGTGTAGTAGTATGTGTTACCTACTGCTGAGTATCCGATCAGCTTCTGATCCCTCCATTTCTTCAATGTTGCAGAAGAAATTTCAAGCAGGTCTATCACCTCCTGGTTTGAGTAGTGGGTTTTCCTGCTGTTGGTTAAGATCATTCTGATGCGTACCATCTCTCTTTTCATATCTTCGATGGCTTCTGTCAGATATGTGAGTCTGTAGTCGAGTTTCTCTTCCATAGTTTATAGTGAGTTTTTGATTGATATCTCGTTGATGTCGTATCCCCGGCAGTTCTGCAGCATTTCGTTCAGGTCTTTATGTTCCGAGTATAGTGCTGACATGTCCTTTACTTCTTTGCCGGGAAACATCTTTCTGATGTCTTCGAGACATTTGCGTCCTGCCTGGTCGTTGTCGAGGAAGCAGATGTATGAGTCGTGCAGTCTGAGATAGCCTGTCGCCTTGTCAAGATTATTGACAGAGTTCAGGACCAGCACATCCGTCGTAGGGGTCTTTGCGTTCTGCAGCACCTGCCAGGACAGGAAGTCGAAACTTCCTTCAAAGATCGACACGGCCCTGGTTGACGGCATTACGGTCCGTTTCCCTTCAGTGTCTATTGTTGTGATACCTCCCTTGCTGCATGACTTGAAGCCGTACGGTGCACTGAGGTTGTAGCCTCCGGAGTTGTTCTCAAATCCGAGTGTCGTGTAGTCCTTTCCCTTGACATGATTCCTGATGATGACCTCCTTGCAGTATCTGTCAGCTATATTTATTGGTATCTTCCTTTCTTCCAGATATCGCTTGAGATAGTAACTCCATATAGGCTTCACCTTTATAATCTCCGTGGTCGGAAGTGACCTTGCCTTTGTAATGGCTTCTGTCTTGGCCGCCAATGCCGGATCCAGCGATTTGATGAACTGTTCGGCTTCCTCCGTGCTGCATTTTCTGACGGCCATGACCAGCTGCACATTTGTCCCTCCGATCCCGGCACCGTGATCAAACCAGACATTGTCTTTCCGGTTGACATGGAGTGAAGCAGAAGTCTCTTCTCTCAGTGGAGAATAGAACATCCCCTTGCCTTCCTCACGGGAACCGAAGTGTGAAAGGAGGGCTTCAATCGGGTAGTTATATATCGGATTGTCAAACATTTTGATGAAATTTCGTCTAATTTTATCGCATTTAATCGAAATTTATATAACTTTGTGCTGTAATACTTACCTATTGGTAAATATTTACTCTTTGTTGGTTGTTATTATTTACCACTTGGTAATGAAATAATACCACGCAAAGAAAAGAATTATATTTCAGAAAACCAAATAACGGGATAATTATGCCTAAAAAATGACTTCAGATACCCCTGAAACACCTAAGAAGCCTACCGTTGTGATTCCTCAGAGACAGAGGACACCTATCGAGATGCAGACAGGCCCGAGACTTAGCGGAATACGCAAGTACCTGGCGGAACTTGGCATCACCGGTGCCCAGCTGGGAGCGATGTGCAATGTAGACCGTCATATCATGAGACGCTGGTTCCAGTCAGATGACTGCAAGATGTCCGAAATGGAAAAGATGGCCAATGCTGCCGGTTACCGTTTTGAATGGCGTTGGGTGAAAGAGGAGGAATAACAGTTATTTCTTCCCCTTTGAAAGCTCGTCTCTTATCAGATTTACTATCTCCCTTTTGATACGGAGGTAGTTGTTCGAGATTTCTTCCTCAATCTTGTCCTCGGGCAGATTGAGGATTTTTGGTATGTCTTCATCATGCTTTGCCGGTGGAGGCAGTATGACCTCGCCGCAGAATATCTTCGGATTGACTTTCTGCTTGAAGGTATCTGCTACATATCCGCAGAATGTTCCCTGTGATAGGGACTCTATCTTATGGGCCGGCAGCAGGTCCTTCAGCTGATACGAATATGTCACATGGTCGCTTATATCGCTTTCCTGATATGACCGTGTCTCCCTCTCCTCCTTTCCGAAGGATTTTGATAGTGTCTCGGCAGTGCTGCCCTTCACTGCTCCGGCAAATACATTCCCGACCGTGTTGAAGATTACATCAGACTCCTTCTTGTCATAGTCCTTGACCAGCTGTGTCTTGTCCTGTGCTCCGAGAACAGTTGCCACCATGTTCGACCTGGCAGTATTTATAAGGTGGTCCAGTCCTTTGAGAAGAATGGTCGGCAGCTCATCTATCAGAACTGCACTATGCATCCTGCCTGGTTTATTGATTGTCTTGAACAACCTTGAAGTGAGCATGGCCAGAGTCGTTCCGTATATAGACTGCCTCATCGGATTGTTGCCCACACAGATGATCTTCGGCTCCTCCGGATTGTTGATGTCCAGACTGAAGTCGTCTCCTGATAATGTCCAGTACAGTGTCTTTGAAGCAAACCTGTTCAGAGGAACTCTGGCAGAGGCGATCTGTCCCTGCAGCTGCTCGAATGCCTTGTCCTTGATGGCATCTGCAAAAGTATTCCTCTTCACCTCCAGCTCGTCAAACTGCTTCAGCACCTCGAACACATCCCTGTAATCCTGACCCATGAGTTCGATCAGATGAGGAAATGTGCAGTACTTTCCTTCGTCATATATTCTCAGAAACCATATCAGAAGATCGATATAACATACTGCTGAAGTAGAGAAGAAGTCCTCTTTCTTCTCCTTTCCTCTGCTGACATTGCTCATGATAATTTCCGCCACCTCCGTACTGTCAATCGGGTCAGTCAGATATCTGGGGTGAATCGGATTGAAACGGTGTGAGTACAGCGGATCATCAAAGTTCACCGTGTAGAACTTAGGCTTTACCTTGAAACAATGGTAATTATCCAGCAGTTCATTCAGGACGATTCGGGTAAGGTCCGGATATTTGTAGTCATAGACAAACATCGCATATCCCTTGCTGAGCATCTGCCGGATGAAATGCCGATATATGGCAGCAGTCTTTCCGCTTCCGGGAATACCCAGAATCAATGTCGCCCGTTGCGGTGAGACCACATTTGCATATCCCTCATGTATCTTCCCTTTATATTGGTACCGGAAAGGGATGTTCACGCTCAGGTCATTCTCTATCAGTTCCTCGCACTGCTCGAAAGTATCCCAATAGTCCGGAAGATTTGCATTGAAACTGCGGAACTTCCTTCCCAGAAGGATCGATCCTGCCAGAAACATCATATATCCGGAGAATGTGGCCAGCAGAAACATGCCTCCATTCCCCAGAAAAGCAGATGCCATGAATACGATCAGTCCGGATATCAAAGTAATGAGAATGTCAGCCCAGCTGGAGTCCTTCGAATTTCCGGAACGTACCACGAATGACATCAGACAGAAAAACAGGCATACCGCCCTTACCCCGGCCTGTGAATTCAAGGTGCCGGACCTGTAGATCTGCACCATCAGATTATCCGTCATCGGTGATGACATCCCCAGGCGTACCCAGAACGGGTATGCATAATAATACATAATGACAAACAAGATGACTCCCGACAACATCAGGAACATCGAGAACATAGGTTTTGTCCTTGCATCCATCTCCTCAATCCCTCTCCACTTTAAATTCTATAATTTCGGCCCTTGATTATTGCGACCTTGTCTCAGATACACCTCATCATCCTTCCTGCGGTTCCTCTCCACACCTATTGCAGCCATCGTGATGGCTGCCAGATCATCTGCAGCCGAGGCTGCCTTTCCCTTTTCACCATCCTGTTCCTGCCACAACCTGTCGGCACTGTCGAGGTCCGCAGCAGTGATGCCCTTGAGTTCACTTGCCTTGAAGCAGCACTGCTGTTCATGGTCGATGAAGGTTGCACCGAAGATACGGCCTTCCGAAGACCGTGAGTACTCCGCGGAGATACCGAACCTCCCCAGCAGGCTCCGGAAATGCCTTTCCGATGTGGCCTTGCTGAAACAGAACTGCACGACCTTGGAGGTGCGTTGGCGTTCCTCCTTGCCGACCGGCCTTTCCTGGCTTAGAGTCTGCATGATTATCTGATCGTATGTCGGAATGTCGAGGCTACGCCCTTTGATACATCCTGTACATCGTTTCCCGGTGATGGGGTCAAGGCCGTAGAAGTTGATTTCAGTCTTGCCTCCACGACTTTTATAGACCATCTCCACGCCGAGACTCCTAATAGCCGCCTCGAACTGATTGACCGTCGTGAAGCGGTACTTCATCACATCCTTCATCAATGATTCAATCTGACCGGAGTAGTTGTGCTTCGATGGGTCAAAGCGTCTTACCTTGATTGTGTCGCTCTTTCGGAAGTCATTGGATTTCCCGACGGTAAATCCGTATTTCTTTGCAAGTTCCCTCAGCAGCTTGGTACTTCTGCGGCCTTCAAAACTGTCGTTGATCTTCTTGCCGTTCTTATCGACCCTGACCGATACAATGTGATAATGTTCACGGTCAATGTCGTTATGCCGGTACAGGATATATGGCTGGTCGCCATATCCCATCCCTTCCATGTATTCCTTGACAAACTCAATCATTTTCTCCTGGTCAAGTTTCTCTCCGACGGCAGGGTTGATGCTTGCATGAAACGACATCTTCTCGGTTCTGATACTTGCGTTTTCATACTGCCGGAATGTCTTCATCGGGTCATTCCTGTCCTCTATGTTTGAGCAATAGGTCACCGAGGCTGTTCCCTCGGAGACCTTCTGCTCGTTGTATCCCACCGTCACTGAAACGCTGGCGGCAGGTTCTGCAATAACTATCACCATAGATGCGTATCCATGTCAAGACGATATGTTCTGACTATTCAGTTATCCTTGGCTCCTGGCGATATGTCAAGACTATATACCCGTACATCGAGATTCAGATGGGTCTTTGTCTCGGTTACATTGAGGGAGGCCCGGAGTTCTCCCGAAACAGATACCTGCCTTCCTTTCCTGAGAAGTTCGGATGAACCGTTCTTCTTCATCCGGCAGGTGTAGTAGGTCGGCTTTATATCTTCCGTACCTGTCTTCGGTGAGTTCACCGCAACTGTAAATCTGACCATTTCCTGGTCGCCTTTGCTCTGGAACGTCTCGCAGTCTGCTGCAAGATGTCCCGAAATGATGATTGTCTGCATGATAAATGAAATTTGAATTGTTGTTTGTTTTATCTCACTGGGCCGGTTCAGGATCCTCCTCCTGTTCTTCGGTATTCCCCTCAGTGATTTCTTCCTTGATCTCGCATACCTTGGCGAGTATGCCCTCCATGAGTGTCTTCATTCCACCAAGCTTGTATTCCATTGAGCGTGTGGACACGACAGGCTGGCCGTTCATGCCTTTGAGCTTGACGGCTGTATTGACTGCCTTTACGACTTGATTGTAGTTTACTCCAATCTTCTTGATATCTGCCCTAAGAATCTCAATCTGTTTGCAGATATTCGCTTCGGAACTGATGAGTTTCCGCCTCTGGACCTTTCTTCCGAACAGGCGTTTTCTGATGAATTTTGATCTTGATCTGAAGCCCTCAAGCGACATTATTGTCGTAAGATCGATGGCTTCCTCATCCGTAATACGGAATGTAATCCTGACTGTCTTGTTCTTTCTCACAATGCTTTCCTCCTCTAACAGTTTAACTATATCTCTATCACAATCTCATGACCGTTGTCTGACAGGAGCGACTGCGGAGCGTACCCTGTAATTGGCAAGATGAGCCCCGGCGGGGCGAGCGGACGGAAGACTTTGTCTGACGAACGCACATCTTGCTTTTAGACCTAAGCTCTAAAATGGATCTGTTCCCTAAGTCTGGGACAAAGTTGGTAAAAAATATTCATAATTGGAAATAAAAATAAACCTATTGGTTTGATATTGTTACCAAAGTTGTATATTTGCGTAAATTTACATTTGTCCAAATATGTAATTGTATATATGTGTAAAAGGTAAAATCGATTTCCCCCAGATAGGATTTGAAAAAGGGACCACAGAACGTGGTTTTCAAAGGTAAGCAAGTCTTGTTAATATTACAAGTTTTTAAGCATTTTTTGAGTTTCTCTTACACGGTATGACTGCCC